>NZ_CP114205.1:637234-1274468 GCF_027497495.1 Streptomyces tubercidicus | reverse complement strand
GAGTGGCGGGGTGTCAGGTGGTGGTGAGTGGTGATGCGCCGCGGTCTGGACGGGGTGGTGGGGCTGGGCTAGCTTCCAGGTCAAAACCGGAGCGGGGTGGGGGTAAATGCGGCGCTTGGGGCGTTTCTTGCGTATGGGGTCGAATTGGGGGACGGGGCGTGAGGGCGGCCGGTGGACGGTCTGGGGGACGGGGCGTGGCGCGGGCCGCGGGACGGGCCTGGGGCTGCGGCCGCGCGGCGCCGGGCGCCGGGTGGTCCTCACGGCCGGTGTGGCGGCCCTCGCCACGCTCGCGGCCGGCCCCGTAGCCATGGCCCGGCCGGCGAACGCGCCCACGGACGCGACCGCTTCCCCGACCTCCTCCGAGTCGACGCACACCCCGGCGCACACCCCGGCCCGTGATCCGCTGTCGGCGGCCTCGCTCACCACCCCGCACGCCGGCTGGCGGCTCAAGGACAGCGGCAGCACCGCCCGCTTCCGCGGCCTGGCCGCCGTCAGCCGTACAATCGCCTGGGTCGCCGGCACGGCCGGAACCGTGCTGCGCACCCACGACGGCGGCAGGCACTGGAGCAACATCTCCCCACCCGGCGCCGGGGCGCTGGAGTTCCGCGACATCGAGGCGTTCGACGCGCGCCGCGCGGTCGTCCTCGCGATCGGGGAGGGGGCGGCCTCGCGCGTCTTCCGTACCGATGACGCGGGCGCCACCTGGACCGAAAGCTTCCGCAACCCCGACCCGCAAGCCTTCTACGACTGCCTGACCTTCTTCGACCGGCGGCACGGCATCGCGCTCAGCGACCCCGTAGACGGCAAGTACCGCATCCTGTCCACCGGGGACGGCGGCCGCAGTTGGCGGGTACTGCCGTCGGCCGGCATGCCACCGGCCCAGCAGGGCGAGGCCGCGTTCGCCGCCAGTGGCCAGTGCCTGGTCTCCTCCGGCAGCCGGGACGCCTGGATCGCGACCGGCGGCGCGGCCACCTCCCGCGTCCTGCACACCACCGACCGCGGCCGTACCTGGTCGGTCGCCGACACCCCGCTGCCCGCGGGCGACCCCGCGCGCGGCGTCTTCGCGCTCGCCGTCCGCGACCGCGGCCACGCCCTCGCGGTCGGCGGCGACTACCGCCCCGGCCGGCCCTCACCCCACGCCGCCGCGGTCAGCGACGACGCCGGTACCACCTGGACACCGGCCGCCGAACCCCCGACGGCGTACCGCTCCGGCGCCGCCTGGTTCCCGCACTCCCGCCGCCTCGCCCTGGCAGTCGGTCCGACGGGCAGTGATTTGACCTTCGACGGCGGCCGCACCTGGCACACCTTCGACAACGGCTCGTACGACACCGTCGACTGCGCCCCCGACCTGGGCTGCTGGGCCGCGGGCGAACAGGGGCGGATCGCACGACTGGAGCCGTGAGGGCGGGCTGAGCCGGTGGGCGGGGGGAGGGACGGCGGGTGCTGTGGAGGTGGCGGGACCGCCGCCGGCCTCAGTCCAGCAGGCTGCCGAGCCGACCTTCCAAAATCACCAGCAACTCGCTCAGCCCCGTGGAGAGTTCCTCCTGCCGCTGCTCGCCGATGCCGTCGAGCAACGACGCCTCGTACCGCAGCTGTTCGGGCAGCAGCCGGTCAATGGTTTCGCGCCCCTCGTCGGTGAGCGAGAGATGGCTGACCCGGCGGTCCCGGTCGTCCGGGCGGCGGGCGATCAGCCCGCGCTCCTCCAACTGCCGTACGCGTTTGGTGACCGCCGCACCGGAGGCGAAGGTCTCGCGGGCCACCCGCCCGGGGGTCAGTTCGCGGTCCATCCGGCGCAAGGTGCCGAGGATGTCGAACTCGGGCCGGGTGAGCCCGGCCCTCCGCAGCGGCGCGTCCGCCGCCTGCTGAAGCAGCGCGGAACACCGGTTGAGCCGCCCGATCACCGCCATCGGGCCGGTGTCCAGCCCGGGGTGCACCTGCTGCCACTGGCGCAGCACCCCCGCGACGATGTCCTCGGTCACCCGCAGTCTCCTCTCGGCCATGCCGTAAGCCCCCAATTGTGCCTGCCGTACGGCGCCGGGCGGGCGTATGGGTCAGGCGGCCAGTGCCGGTGTCGAGAGCCGCCGGACGAGACCCGCCAGCGCCTGATGACCCCGCTGTTCGGCGTGGGCGATCCGCTCCTCCGGAAGGCCGCGCTGCCACCACTCACCGGCCGAGACCTCCACGGCCTCCCGCAGCTCGACCAGACACCCCGCCAGCCGGTCGCGGGCCCAGCCGATTTCCCGGGCCTCGTCAACACCGGCCGCCGGTGCCTCCGCGAGCAGCCGGGACGCGAAGGCCTCCGCAGCCGCGACCCGCCCCAATACGGCCTCGATACGGTCCGCCGCACGCCGGTTGGTGACCAGGACACAGCAGGCCAGGCCCACCGCCACGCCCACCACGGTGTCGAGCCAGCGGTCGGCGATCAGTGTCGTCGCCGGCACGCGGCTACCGAATTCGGTCAGCAGCAGTGCCATCGGGGTGACACACACCGAACCAAGCCAGTAGTTACGCGTGATACCGGCCTCCGCGCCGAACTGGCAGGCCAGCGCGAGCGCGATCATGGCGAGTGGTCCGAGGTGCACCAGCGGCAGCAGCGCGGTGTAGAGGAGCAGCCCGAGCAGATTGCCGAGGGTGCGTTGCAGTGCCCGCTGCCAGGAGAGCGTCGTATTGGCCTGGTAGATGGACGCCGCCGAGACCACGGCCCAATACGGATGCCCGACCCCGACGCCCATCGACGCCCAGCCCGCCAGCACACACCCCACGGCAACCCGCGCGCCAATAGGCAGCAGCGGCGATCCGGGCGCCAGCCGGGTGAGCACCGCCCGCACCCCGCCCGGACGACCGGGCGCGGGCCGCCGCGGTGCTGGTGCCTCCGCGGCGACGCCTGCCGACTTCTCGGTGACGCTTGCCGTCTCCGCTGCGATGCCGGTCGGCTTTGCTGCGATGCCCGCCAGCTCCGCTGCGACGCCCGCGAGCTCGTCGGCCTGTGCTCTGGAGAGTGTCACCTTCGGCAGCGGCCGCCCGCTGCGCAGTTCCCGCGCCCAGCCGACGAGCCGGTCGGCCTCGGCGCCGGGCTCGACTTCGGCTCCGGGCTCGGCTTCGGCTCCGGCCCCGGGTCCGACTTCGACTTCGGCTTCGGCTTCGGCTTCGGCGAGCCGGGCTTCGTACGGTGCGGGCTCGGCGGCCACCCCGTCGAGGGCGGCGTTCCCCGTACCCCCCAACGCCGACTCGGCGCGCACCAGCAGCCGTTCGAGCCCGGCACGTGCCGCGGACGCCGCCGCGGTGCGGGCCGGGACCAGGAACAGCGTGTGCCAGGCGGCGTTCACCGCGGCCGCGGCGGCATGGCGGGCATGCGCCACCCCGACCGGTGCGCCGCCGCCGGTACCCGCCTCCGTACGCAGCAGCCCCGCGGCGGCCTCCAACGCGCGGGCGACAACGATCCGCTCCGGCCCCCGCGGCCGTACCAGCGCCGGAGCCATACAGACCAGCCAGGCGAGGGCCCCGGTGCCGAGCGCCAGCGATAGGTGCAGGGGCACCTGCCCGAGCCGCTGCGGCACGAAGAACGCCGACGCGGCGATAAAGGTCAGGATGACGTTGCCCGGCGGGCCGATACGCGTCGCGTCACAGACCACCTTGTGGACCGCCGCAACCAGCGAGGCACACACGACCAGCAGCGCGGTCGAGGCGATCAGCGACGCGGCGGTCAACGCGACACCGAGGCTCGCCACCATGCCGGCCACCACCCACGGCAGCGTGCGGGCGCGCGCCGCATACGGCAGACCGTGCGCGTACAGGGCACACATCGCCCCGGCCGAGGTGTAAAGGATCAAATCCAGCCGCCCCAGCCCGTACAGCGCAAGGTCGGGCACCGCCAGAGCCACCAGCGCGCTGAGCGCCGGTTTATGCCAGATATCGACGGGCCGACGCAGCCGCACGGCACTCCTGACGGCCAGGGGACGAGCTCGCACTACGCGGCCAGGAGCCTGGTTCGCGCTCTTTCTGGAGGGTTTGGCGTGTTTCCCCATAGGGAGAAGGTTAGCAGGTGTTTTACTAGTGAAATACTCGCGCGGCAGGGCGGGCGAGAGGTGGGAGGGGCGGCAGGTGGGGTGGGTGGCCGATATGCGGGGGCGGCGACGGCGAGCGGGCGGGGGAGGCGGATGGCCGGAGGCGGGGCCGGCCGGAGGTGCAGGCACCCGGCCGGAGGTGAGGGCGCTGGCCGTAGGTGCAGGCGCTGGCCGGAGGTGCAGGCATCCGGCCGGAGGTGACCAGGGTGACAATGTCCGGGTGCCAGCCGCCAAAAAGAAGACGACGACCGCGAGCGCCTCGCCCGAGCGTCGCCGCGAACTGCTCACCATCGCGGCGGAGGTCTTCGCCGCACACGGCTACAACGCCACCACCGTCCGCCGTATCGCGGACGAAGCCGGCATGCTCGCGGGCAGCCTCTACTACCACTTCGATTCGAAGGAATCGATGCTGGACGAGATCCTGTCCAGCTTCCTGACCGAGCTGTGGGACGGCTACGACGCCGTACTCGCCGCCGGCCTCGGCCCCAGGGAAACCATCGAGGCCCTGGTCACCGAGTCCTTCCGGGAAATCGACCGGCACCGCGCGGCCGTCGCCATCTACCAGAAGGAGTCCAAGCACCTCGCCGCTCAGCCCCGCTTCGGCTATCTCGCCGACTCCCAGCAGAAATTCAAGACGGCCTGGCTGGGCACCCTGCAGCGCGGCGTGGCCGACGGGGTGTTCCGCGCGGACCTCGACATCCGGCTCACCTACCGCTTCGTCCGCGACACCGTCTGGGTAGCGGCGAGCTGGTACCGACCGGGCGGGCAGCACACCCCCGAGGAAATCGCCCGCCAATACCTCTCAATGGTCCTGGACGGCATCGCCGTACGCCCCTGACTCCCCCCGGCTCCTCACCCGTGTTACTCGTGTTACCCGTGCTTACCGCGACTGCTCAGCAGGAAATGTTCTTCACGAACAGAGCCCGAGGCGCCCCGGTCGTCCCATAGCGGACATTCTTGGTCGCCCCCTTGGGGAGGCTGCCATGGGGGTCGCGCTGATGCGGGACGACAATGGTGAAACACGAGGTCCGCTGAGTGCACAAATTCGACAGCCGTACGTAACGCCGGTGCCCCTTGTTGAAGTACTTCCGCACCTTCACACACTGCGGCGCCCCGCCCGCAGCGGCCGCTTCCGAGGTGGTGGCCAGGGTCAACGAGGCGCTGCACGCCACAGTTGCCAGTGCTATGGCGATGATCTTCCGCACGTGATCTCCCCCGTCGAAAACCTAGAAATCCCCCGCGAACCCCTACCGTGTTCGCACGTTCATTCCCCATTGTCCATACCCACCCAATGGAAATCAGCCCCGGGGGCCACACAGGGACACAAGCGCTACATACCAGCAACCCTTTCGGCACAGGGCGGCGCGAGCCGAACCGCGCCGGGCCAAACCGGAACGGCGCCGGGCAAGCCGGAACCGGGGCCGGGCCAGCCGAGAGCGCGCTGGGCGAGCCGGAATCGGGGCCGGGGCAGCCGGGGCCGCGCCGGGTGAGCTGGAGCCGCGCTGGGTCGGTTGGAACCGTGCCGGGTGAGCTGGGACCGGGGCCGGGCCAGCCGGGACCGCGCCGAGCCAACTGGCCCGCGCCGGACCAACCGGATCCACGCCGGGTCGGCCGGGCTGCTACAACTCGTCGATGCGCAGATAACGCAGTGCCCGGTGGGTCAGCTCCGCCATGTCCTCCGGTTCGTCCTGCCAGGCCCAGTGCTCCATGGCAACGCTGATCGCATCGAGCAACGCGCAGGCCAGCAGCCGTACCTCCATGCTGTCCTCCGGCGCCTCCTTGCGCGCCGCGAGCACCGGCACCAACTGGTCCTGCATCTCCCGGCCCGCCGCGAGCCACCGCATCCGAATGGCCGGGACGGTACCCATGACCCGGATCAGTCGGCGGACCTGGTCAGGGTCCGCGAGCCGCCGGGCCGAGGCCGACGAGGTGAACGACGCCTGCACCGCGCTGCTCAGCGGTTCATCGACGGGGCGCCCGGCCAGCTCCTCGACGAGCACGCCGACGCTGGATGTCATGACGGGCGTCAGCGCATCCTCCTTCGCCGCGCAGTAGCGGTAGAAGGTGCGCAACGAGATACCGGCCCCCGACGCGATGTCCTCGACCGTCGTCTCCTCATACCCCTGCTCCGAAAACAGCGTCGCCGCAGTCTCGGCGATCTCCAGCCGGGTCTCCTGCCGCCGCCGCTCGGTCAACGATGGTCTGCCTCGCGCTGCCGTCATCCGCCCCTCCTGGTCGTGTGCCCGTCCTATCTACCAGCAACCAATTCTTGTCACAGACAAGCCGCATGACACATCATGCCAAAAATCAGCTATGTTGACACCGCCCACACCGCCCACACCGCCCACACCGCCAAACGCCTGACCATCGACGGCGCCCTCCCGATGCCCACTTCGCCCCGCCCCCCCATGCCGACGGTGTCGCCCACACCGACGCCGAGCGCCGCACGCGCACGGCACACACCGCACCGACCCGACGCCATCGACGAACAGGCGTCGACGGCCACCCGCCCCCGACCAGAACGTCACACCACACGAACCGGCACGGGAACCTGAACCAGCACCTGCACCGATCCCGAACCGATCGAACCAGCACCGGAACCAGAATCAGAGCAAGAACCCGAAACCCGCACCAGAACCCGAACCACGACGCGTCAGCAAAGGAGCCGACCATGCCCACCCCGGCCAAGCCCACCCCGGTGCCCGCGCCCCGTACGTACCTCGTTACCGGAGCCGCCTCCGGCATAGGCAAGGCCACCGTGGCCCACCTCCGCGCACACGGCCACACCGTGATAGGGGCCGACCTCCAAGGCACCGACATCACCGCAGACCTCGCCACCCCCGACGGCCGCAAACAACTGGTGGACCACGCCCGCGAGTTGACCGGCGGCCGACTCGATGCCGTGATCGCCTCCGCCGGCCTCGCCCAGTTCGTTCCACGCACCGTCCACGTCAACTACTTCGGCGTCGTCGCCACCCTCGAAGGGCTGCGTCCGTTGCTCGCCGCCGGTACAAACCCGCGCGCCGTCCTGCTCTCGTCCGTCGCCTCGATCCACCCGGCCGACCAGACCATCGTCGACGCGGCGCTTGCAGGCGACGAGGAAGCAGCCGTCACCGCCGCCCAGGCCGCCGTCGACCGGGGCGAGGGCTACGCAATCTACGGCGCTTCCAAACAGGCGATCGCCCGCTGGCTCCGCCGTACGGCAATCTCCGACGACTGGGCCGCCACCGGCATCCCCCTCAACGCCGTCGCCCCCGGCACGACCGTGACCCCCATGACCGAGCCCATGCTGGCCGACGCCGAAGTGCGCAAGGCCGTCGACGCAGGCATCCCCATGCCGCTGCGCGGCCACGCCCGTCCCGAACAGGTCGCCCCACTGCTCGCCTGGCTGACCTCCCCGGAGAACACCCACGTCACCGGCCAGGTCATCTTCCTCGACGGCGGCGCCGACGCCGTCCTCCGAGGAGACAACGTCTGGTAACCACCAACCAGAACCGCCGGTTACGCCCCCCCCGGCCACGAGGCTCACCTGAGGAACTCCCACCCCGCAACGCACCTGAACGGGCCCTGCCATGCCTCGCATCTGAAGGAGTCCCACCACACAACGCACCTGAAGGAGTCCCGTCACGCGACGCGCCTGACCGAGTCCTGCCGGGCAAAGCACGTGAAGGAGCCCCGCCACGCGGCGCCCCCTGATGGAAGCCCTCCCACCAGTCACACCGGGAACATCCCGTCACGGGGCACACCGCGAACGTCCCGTCACGTGGGGCGCACCGAGAACATCCCGTCTCTGGGCGCCCCCGGCGCCCCGGGGCCCCGGCGCCCCGGCGCCCGGCGCACCTAGAAGAAGGCACCCCCACGCGACGCCCTGGGGAGCAGCCATACAGGACCCCTGCCACTCAACACACTCTGAAATCCCCCGAGTTCAAGGCATTCCCGGGAAGTGCCTTCCTCTGCCTGGCCCGGGGGACGGGCGCGTCACTCACCAACAGACAGGCGTGCCGTCACCACCTTCAGCCCCCGCTCCGCGAACTCACGACGGGTCGACTCCTTCGCTCCGTTATCCGTGATGAATGTGTCAAAGACATCCGCGTCGCCGACCCGGGCGAAGCAGCGCTCACCGATCTTGGACGAGTCCGCGACGACCACGGCACGCCGGGCACGCTCGGCCATGAGGCGGTTGACCCGGGCCTCCGCCTCGTCGTGCACCGTCGCCCCCATCCTCGGGTCCATGCCGTTGGCCCCGATGAACGCAATGTCGATGGAGATCTGCTGCAGCACCAACTCACTGAAAGGACCGACCAGTTCGAACGACCGGGAGTGCGCCACCCCACCAGTGAGCACGATCTTGATCTGCGGCCGCACGGCCAGCTCGTTGGCGATGTTGAGGGAGTTGGTGACGATCGTCAGATGCGGTTGCGGTCCGGCCTCCGCGAAGTCCGGACGGGTGGCGAGCACCCGGGCGATCGCCGTGGTCGTCGTGCCACCGCTCAGCCCGACCACATCACCCCGCTCGACCAGCTTCGCGGCGGCTTTCGCCACCGCCTCCTTCTCCTCCGACCGGTGCGCGTGCTTGTAGCGGATCGGCAGGTCGTACGCCACCGAACTGAGCACCGCCCCGCCCCGGGTGCGGGTCAGCAGTTGCTGCTCGGCCAGGGCGTCCATGTCGCGCCGCATCGTGGCGGCCGAAACCTCCAGCGCGGTCGCGGCCTCCTCGACATCCACCCGGCCTCGGTCCCCGAGCAGCTCAAGCAGTGCGTTCATCCGTTCATGGCGCTTCATGGCGTGAGCCTAATTCGTTTCGGTATACGACGGTGACGCGCGGTAGAGGTCCCGCTGGGCACCCCCGGCGCCGGGGTGGCTGCGGGCCAGGACCGTGCATCATGCCAGGTCATCGAGTCCGCTGCCGCAACCCCGAGCAGGCGTTCGTGCCTCACCCCCGAGCAGGTGCCTGGGCCGCGTACTGGTCGGGAACCGCCGCCGGAGTACCCAGCACTTCCAGCAGCCTTGCCGCTTCCTCGGCCACCGCCTCCCGGGCCGGCTTGATGTACTTACGGGAGTCGACGAGCGAGGGATCGTCGCCCAGCGTCCGCCGTATCGAGTGGGTGAAGACGGAGACGAGATGCGTGGAGATATTGATCTTCGTCATTCCGGCGGCGATGGCGCGGCGCAGCTCATCGTCCGGCACACCGGAAGAGCCGTGCAGGACCAGCGGTACCGGCAGAGTGGCGTGCAGCGTCGCGATGAGGTCCTTGTCCAGTACGGCCGTACGCTCATGCATCGCATGTGAGGAGCCGACGGCCACGGCCAGGGCATCCACGCCGGTCGCGTGGACAAAGGCCAGGGCCTCGTCCGGGTCCGTGCGCGCCCCGGGTGCATGGACCCCGTCCTTGCCGCCGACCTCGCCGAGTTCGGCTTCGACGTAGGCACCGCGGTCATGGCACCAGGCGGTGAGCTCGGCGGTGGTGGCGACGTTCTCCTCGTACGGAAGGGCGGAGGCATCCACCATGACGGAGCCCACCCCGGCGGTGATGCCCTGATGGACGAGGTCCGGATCGGTGATGTGGTCGAGATGGACCGCGATCCGGGCTGTGGAGCCCTCGGCGAGCGCGAGCGTGGCGCGGGTAAGGGGCAGCAGGCTGCCGTGGTAGCGGATGCAGTTCTCGCTGATCTGAAGGATCAGGGGGATGCCGGTGCGCTCGGCGGCGGTGACGAGCGCCTCGGCGGTTTCCAGATGGATGACATTGAAGGCCGCGGCGCCGGCCTGCGCCTCGCGCGCGGCGTTGACGATCGATGCGGTCGGAACGAGTGGCATGGGCTGCCGGCTCCCTTCGCCCTTGCGGGCAGGGCTGGTGGAGATGGGGGGAGGGGGCTACGAGGCGGTCGGCGCCTTGAGCAGCACCGAACGGGTCAGGTTGCGCGGGTTGTCCGGGTCCAGACCGCGGGCGCGGGCCCGTTCCAGAGCCACTCGCTGCACCAGCACCAGATCCGCCAGCGGATCGCGCGCATGGTGCACAAAGCACGCACCGGTCCGCACCACCTCGGCCTCCAGCCCGTCCGGTGCCTGACCGAACAGCCAGGTCACCCGGCCTGGTGCGGCTATCGCGATCGGACCGTGGCGGTACTCCATCGAGGGGTAGGACTCCGTCCAACTCTGCGATGCCTCCCGCATCTTGAGCGCCGCCTCATTGGCCAGCCCGAACGTCCACCCCGAGCCGAGGAAGGAGAACTGCTCGGCGTCCACCCACTCCTTGTCCATCGGCGCGGTCAGCGCCTCCTCTGCGTCGGCCACCGCCCGGGACACGTCCTCGCCCAGGTGCGCGCGCAGCAGCGTCAGCGCCGTCGTCGCGAAGCGCGTCTGCACCACCGACTTCTCGTCGGCGAACGGCAGCGCGACCGTCTCATCGGAGAGCGCCACCGCCGGCGTCTCGGGGTCACCGAGGATCGTCACCGTCGGGATGCGTCCCTTGACGGCGTCGAGGACCCGCAGTACTTCGGTCGTGGTGCCGGACCGAGTGATCGCCACCACCGCGTCATAGCCGCGGTCACTGCCGAGGAACGCCTCGGAGGCGGCGAACGGATCCGTCACCCCCTGTCCGGCCGCCTCGCGGAGCGCCGCATACGACTGGGCCATGAACCATGAGGTGCCGCAGCCGACGACGGCCACCCGATCTCCGGCTTTCGGCAAGGGTCCTGCCGCTGCCCCGATCCGTGCGGCCGCCCGCCAGGTCTCCGGCTGGCTGCCCAGCTCCTGCTCCATGTACGAGGTCTCGCTCATGGCCCACCCTTCCATGATGTGGCAGACGGACTGCGTGAAACTGCAACTTTCTGCTTCGTTGCAATCGACTGTACGCAGAAATCTCCGCGCGATCCATCCCTCGTACGAGTGGATGCGCCAGAGGGGAGCGAGCCTGGTGTGGGCATGAAGGGCTGCCTGGCTAGGGCGGTGGCGGGCTTGGTGTGGGGTGGGCGTGCGGCAGGGGCGGGTGCGGGAAAGTGTTGACAGCTGCGTGAAAAGCGCCGAATACTCGCAAGATCAGTCATGCGAGATCCGGCATGCAGCAAGGCCCGCTCCGCCGCACAGAGGACTTCCCATGTCCATTGCCACGCTCTCGGCGACGCCCCCGCCGCCCTCATCCAAGACCGCACACCGCACGGGCAGAATGTTCGCGCTCACCGGCGCCGTCGTCGGCGTCATCTATGGCTACGACACCGGCAGCATCTCCGGCGCCCTGGTGTTCCTGAGCAAGGACTTCCATCTCACCGAGACGGAAAAGGGCCTGGTCAACAGCATTTTGGTGTTCGGGTCCATCGTCGGCGCGCTGATCGGCGGCAAGCTCGCCGACGCCCTGGGCCGTAAGGCCGCGATGCTGATCGTCGCCGGCTCGTACGCCGTCTTCGTCGCCCTCTCCGCGGTCGCACCCAATGTCGTCGTGCTGGACACCGTCCGCTTCCTGCTCGGCGTCGCCATCGGCATCTCGATCGTCGCCGCCCCGCTCTATGTCGCCGAATCGACCCCGGCGCGCATCCGCGGAGCCTCCGTCGCCGCGTACCAAGTGGCTACGGTCGCGGGCATCGTTCTCACGTACTTCGTCAACTGGGGCCTGTCCGGCGGGGGCCACTGGCGCTGGATGCTCGGCCTCTCCGCGATCCCCGCCGCCCTCGTCATGATCCCGCTGCTCCGGCTGCCGGACACCCCGCGCTGGTATGTGCTCAAGGGGCGCACGGAACGAGCCGTCGAGGTCATGGCCATGACCGACCCCGATGTCGATCCGCGTGTGGAGGTCGCGTCCGTGGAAGCCGCGCTCGCGGAGGAGAGCGGAGGGTCGGCGCGCTCCTTGCTACGCAAGCCCTACGCCCGCGCCGCGGTCTTCGTTGTCGGCCTCGGGTTCTTCTGTCAGATCACCGGCATCAACGCCGTGACGTACTACAGCCCGCAGATCTTCGAGGAGATGGGCTTCACCGGCAGCGGCCAGAACTTCCTGCTGCCGTCCTTCGTCCAACTCGCCTCGCTGGCCGCGACGGTGCTCGCCATCCTCATCATCGACCGGCTCGGGCGCCGGGTGGTGCTGCTCTGCGGCATCGGGACGATGACCGTCATGCTCGCCGTGCTGACGGCGGTCTTCGGCGCGGGCGAACTGCAGGGGGCGACGACCTGGGTGGGGTTCGCCGCCATCCTCCTGTTCACCGCCGCCTTCAACTTCGGCTTCGGATCGCTGATCTGGGTCTATGCGAGCGAGGCATTCCCCGCCCAACTGCGCTCGACCGGAGCCTCGGTGATGCTCACCGCGGACCTGGTCGCCAACCTTCTGATCGCCCAGTTCTTCCCCTCCGTGATGGCCTGGGCGGGCGCGGCCCGGACCTTCGCGGGCCTCGGCGTCCTTGCCCTTGCCGCCCTGGTCTTCGCCTCCGTCACCGCACCTGAGACCAAGGGGCGCCAATTGGAGGAGATCCAGGACTTCTGGCGCAACGGGGGGCGCTGGCCCGCGTCCGCTGCTGTGCCCACCTCCGCAAGCTCTGGTGCGCACGGCGATTCAGCGGTGCCTCCGACCACTACCTCGTAGCTTCGGGCGGTCGGGAGGGGGAGTGGCATGGCGCGCCCCGCCCTGTCGCTCTCCGAGCGCTCCCGCCTCCTCCGCCGGTCGCTCCCCCGCCCCCTCCCCCTCCTCCCCCTTCGGGGGAGGGGGCGGGGGTGGGTTCGGGGGTGGGGGGGGAGCCCGCGGTGTTCGCGGCGGCGGGACTGAGCGCGATGCCCGGACTGCCGGATCGGCGGCGGTTCCAGGCACCGGGGCTACGGCGCTTCAGGAGGGCAACTGCTCCCGGTACTGCTCCATTGCCGGGGCGGTCGTCGTCGCCACGAACTCCGTGATCCGGTACTCACACACCCCGGCGCGCGTGAACGGGTCCTCGGAAACGATCCGCTCGACGGCGGCACGGTCCATCCCGGCGGCGAGGATGACGCCTCCGTCCCGTGGCACCTTGCGCCCGGCGGCGAGGAAGTGCCCGGCGGCGTACTCCTTCTGCAGCCACTCCACATGCTGCTCAAGGACGGCGTCGACGCGCTCGAGGGGCGCGGTATAAGTCAGTTCCAGTACGAACATAACGGCAATATAGACGAGGTGCCGGGCCCGGCCGCGGCCTGTCCCGGGAAGGGAAAGCGCAGGCCAGGGCGGGCGCCGGGGTCAGGCCGTGGGCAGGTCCGGGTGCCGCCGCCCGTGCCGCGTCGCGGACTCGTAGGCATGACCGGCTTCGAGGACGGCCAGATCGGCGCGGGGTGCACCGATGAACTGGAGTCCCACGGGCAGACCGCCCGGGGTGAATCCCGCCGGGACCGACAAGGCGGGTACGCCCAGCACCGAGATGAGGTAGGCGGACCGCATCCAGTCCAGATAGCTGTGGGTGGGCCGCCCCGCGACCTCGTGTGGATACTCCAGCTCCGCGTCGAACGGCGTGACTTGGCTGACCGGGGCGAGGAGCAGGTCGTACCCGGAGAAGAAATCCAGCATGCCGAGGTACAGCCGGCGGCGGATCGCGGTGGCCGTGCGGAGGTCGGCCACGGTCAGCCGGCGGCCCTCTTCAATATTCCAGACGATGCTGGGTTTGAGGGCCTGTGGGGCGGAGTCGAGCAGGTCACCGAGGGCCAGGTCGAAGGTGTGCGCCCGCAGCGTACGGAAGGTCTCATCGGCGCCGTCGAGGTCCGGGCAGGCGGTGTCGACGCGGCAGCCGAGCTCCTCCAGGACCCTCAACTGCGGCTCCAGGACGGCGAGTACCTCCGGGTCGGCCGGCGCGCATCCCCCCAGGTCGGGAGCCCAGGCGATACGCAGCCCGCGCAGGTCGCGGTCGAGCGGCACACGGAACGCCGCCCCCGGTGTCTCCAGACTGAAGGGACACCGCGGATCCGGACCGGCCATCGCCGAGAGCAGCAGCGCGGTGTCGGCGACGGTCCGCCCCATGGGGCCCGGGACCGACAGGGTGTCCCAGAGGTCGCTGCCGGGCGGCGAAGGAACGCGGCCAGGAGTCGGCCGCAGTCCGACCACATTGCAGAAGGAGGCGGGGTTGCGGAGTGAGCCGCCCATGTCACTGCCGTCGGCAAGGGGCTGCATCCCGGCTGCGAGTGCCGCGGCGGCGCCGCCACTACTGCCACCGGCCGAACGCGTGAGGTCGTACGGATTACGGGTGGTGCCGAAGACGGCGTTGAAGGTGTGCGAACCGGCGGCGAATTCGGGCACGTTGGTCTTGCCGAGGCGGATGGCGCCCGCCCGCTGGAGCCGGTCGACCAGCAGATCGTCGTGGTCAGGGATGTGGTCGGCGAAGAGCGGTGAGCCGTGTGTGGTGCGCATACCGCGGGTGAGACGGGTGTCCTTGAAGGCGATCGGCAGTCCGTGCAGGGGCGGGACGGCGGCGCCCCGGGCGAGTCGCTCGTCGGCGTGTGCGGCCGCGGTGAGGGCGCCCTCCGGGTCGAGGGTGACGATCGCGTTGACGGCCGGATTGACGCGTTCGATGCGGTCGAGATGGGCCTGTACGACCTCTCGGGCGGAGATCTCGCCGCGGCGCAACCGGGCAGCGAGGTCGGTGGCGTCGAGCTGGTGGAGCGCGTCGGACATCAAGGGCCTCCGGGGGCGTGGGGGCAGGCGCCGGGTAGTGGGCGGACGTCGTGGGGGCGATCACCGGTTCGGTAGCGTTGCGGTCATCATGGACACTCCCGGAATGATCTCCTGCGACGACGAACTGCGGCACTGGCCGGCCGACGAAGCCCAGGCGCGGACCGTCCAGGACCGGTTGCGGCCCTGTGTACGCCTCGATGAAGCGGGTCCGGAACCGGGGTTCGAGGGCACCGTGGTCGGGGTGGATGTCGCCTACGACGACGCACGAAATGTCGTCGCCGCGGCCGCCGTCGCCCTGGACGCCCGCACCCGCGCCGTCGTCGACCGGGCCACCGCCGTCGGGCAAGTCTCCTTCCCGTACGTCCCCGGCCTGCTCGCGTTCCGTGAGATCCCCACCGTGCTCGATGCCCTCGGGCGCCTCGCCCGCACTCCTGACCTGGTGGTCTGCGACGGCTACGGGCTGGCGCACCCGCGCCGCTTCGGGCTCGCCAGCCACCTGGGAGTGCTGACCGGGCTGCCCACCATCGGTGTCGCCAAGAATCCCTTCACCTTCCGGTACGCACCTCCTGGCCCGGAGCGCGGTGCCACCTCGCCGCTGCTGGATGGGACCGAGGAGGTAGGACGTGCGCTGCGCACCCAAACAGGCGTCAAACCGGTCTTCGTCTCTGTAGGGCACCGCACCGACCTGGACCGGGCCTGTGCGCACACCCTCCACCTGGCGCCCGATTACCGGCTTCCGGAGACGACCCGGGCCGCCGACGCACTGTGCCGCAGGGCGCTCGCCGAGGCCTGACGGGCGGCCGGGCGCGGGGCCGGGCTACTCCTGGACGACGCCGAACCTGATGCCCGCCTCCTGGAGGCGAGCCGTCAGCGCGTCCCCCATGGCCACCGCCGTCGTCACTTGACCCGCGGTCTCCGGCAGGTCGTCGAAGGCCAGGCTGAGCGCCGACTCGGCGAGCATCTTCGCCGTCTCGTCGTAGCCGGGGTCGCCTCCTGAGACCTCGGTGATCAGCCGTGTGCCACCGCCGGAGGCGACGAAGCGCACCTTGAACCAGCTGCGCGCACGCCGCTCGGGGCTCGGCCCGTCCCCCGGCTCCAGACGCCCCGACAACCAGCGCCGCGCGGACGGCACCTGGGCGAGCGCGCACACTGCCCCGGCCCCCAACGCCCCGCCGACGGCGATCGGCAGCCGTCGCACCCCCGCGTAGTGGCGATAGCGGAAGTCCGGCCCGTAACGGTCCAGCGCGGCGGCCGAGCGGGCGACGATCTGCGGATCGAGGGTCGGCAGCGGCACACCCCAGGTGCGCGTTTCGCCGCTCCTGACAGGAGGGCCGAAGGGCGCGCGTACCGTACGGCCGACCGGACGTGGTTCGACCCGCTGACGCTCACGGGCGGCCCGCGCCATGGCGACCGGACGTGAGGCGGCGGTCAGCGCCGAGCTCAGCGTGCCGCCGGAGAACCCCGCGTTGGTCCGTACGAAGCCATCGACCCGTATGGGCACGCCTTCGGGAAGAAGCCCCACCGTGTAGCGGACCCCCAGGTCGTACGGGACGGAGTCGAAGCCGCTCGCGTGCACCAGGCGCGCGCCGGACGAGCGGGCCGTCGCCTCGTGCCGCACGTACATCCGGTCGATGAACTCCGCCTCACCGCACAGATCGACATAGTCGGTGCCCGCCGCGGCGCAGGCCGCCACCAGCGGCTCGCCATGGACCAGATACGGACCGACGGTCGTCACCAGCACCCGGGTGCCGGCGGCCAGCTCGCGCAAGGAGCCGGGATCGCCGCTGTCCGCCCGCAGCAGCGGCAGCTCGGCGCAGGACGGGTCGGACTGCGCCAACCGGTCGCGCAGCCGCTCCAGTTTGGCGGTGCTGCGCCCGGCCAGTGCCCAGCGGCAGCCCTCGGGGACGTGGGAGGCCAGGTACGCGGCAGTGAGGGCGCCGGTGAAACCGGTCGCTCCGTAGAGGACGAGGTCATAGGCCCGTCCGGAGGTGTCCTGCCGTGGCATCGCGCATCCTCTCGACCGCCCACCGGCCCTGGAGTCCGGCCCCTGGCAGTCGGCGTCGCCCCGTCAAGGTCCGCTCCTGGCGGCTCTCTTGACCGCCCTGTGGGTGGTACGGAGTGTGGCATGGAGCCTTGACAGAGGGGCGCAGCGGGGCCAGATTTCACGGATGGCACCGATGACATAGGACGTCCGATGTCCGGCCCGCCGACTGCCGGAGGAGGCCCGGCTGCTGTGACGATGCTCCCCACGGATCCACCTGACCGGGCGCGGAGATGGTGGCAGGAGGTCACCCCGCCTCAGTGGAAGGCGATGTTCGCCGCCTGGATCGGCTACCTCCTCGACGGTTTCGACTTCGTCCTGATCACTCTGGTGCTGACCGAAATCGCCGCGGACTTCCGGCTGAGCACCGCCACCGCCGCCTCGCTGATCTCCGGCGCCTTCATCACCCGATGGCTGGGCGGCGCCGTCCTCGGCGCGCTGGGCGACCGCTACGGCCGTAAGACCGCCATGATCAGCAGCATCCTGCTCTACTCGCTCGGCACCTTCGCCTGCGGATTCGCCTGGGACTACACCAGCCTGTTCGTCGCCCGGCTGGTGATCGGCCTCGGCATGGCCGGGGAGTACAGCGCGAGTGTGACGTATGTACTGGAGAGCTGGCCCACCCGATGGCGCAACCGGGCCTCCGGATTCCTGATCTCCGGATACGCGGGCGGCACCGTCCTCGCCGCCGAGCTCTACCGGTGGGTCGTGCCTCACTGGGGCTGGCGCTGGATGTTCTGGATCGGTGTGCTGCCCGTCCTGGTGGCCCTCTGGGTGCGCAGGGCGCTGCCGGAGGCCGGGGACTGGCAGAAGGAGATCGGTGCCGCCACCTGTTCGGCGGAGCAGCGACCGAACCCCTTCCGGCCATTGTTCACGGGCCGGATCCGCTCCGGGATCAATGTGGCCCTGGCGGTGGCCTCCTCGGCGGCGCTGTTCTGCGTCTTCACACCCGTGGGCATGGGATATGTCCCCTGGCTGTCCGTCATCGCGGCGCTGTGCCTGACCGCTTTCGCCGCCCAGCTCGGCGGGCGCCGGGGATGGCTGTTGTACGTGTCCCTGATGGCGACGGTCTTCTGCGCGTTCCTCTACAGCTGGCCGATCCAGGCCCTGCTGCCCACCTACCTCAAGACCGGCCTCGGATACGCCCCCGGGCAGGTCACCGACGTGATGTTCTACGCGGGCTTCGGCACCATGGCCGGCTGCTGTCTGGCGGGCTTCGTCGGGGACCGGTTCGGTACCCGTCGCGCCTACGCGGGCACCCTGCTCGCCTCGCTTGTCTTCGTCTTCCCGGTCTTCGCGGTGCGGGACAGCTTGCCGGCGCTCGGTGTGCTGATCTTTGTGCTGCTCGCGCTCAGCCAGGGTATCTCCGGCATTCTGCCCAAGTACCTCGCCGGCCACTTTCCGACCGCCACCCGGGCCGCCTCGGTGGGCTTCGTCTACAACGTCGGCGCGCTGGGCGGGGCAGTGGCGCCCGTCCTCGGCGCCCATCTGGCCGAAGGCATGTCCCTGGGGCGGGCGCTCGCCGTGCTCACCTTCGGGCTGACGCTCGTCGTCATCGTTCTGGTGGGCGGCAATGTCCCTCAGCGGCTGGGGCGTTCGGTGGACCGTCAGGCGCCCGACGATCATCTGGTGCCGGTGGGCGGGGGAGCAGGGACCCTGCCCCCGCTCCCGCCCGTGGACTTCGCCCCCGGCTCCGGCTCCGGGAAGGCGTCGCCCGAGTCGGCGCAGTGGTGACCCGGCCGCCGGGAAGTCGAACAGGCCGGCGGCGCGTTGCGGGCGGGCGGACAAGGCGTCAGAGTCCCTCGGCCGGCCCGCCGTCCGGCGCTCCGCGGGCCGTTGTCAGTGGTCGCCGTTAGCGTGGAATGCGTGGGTCGGCCCGCGCGGTGCGCGTGCGGGCCGGACGGCATCGCAGGCGGTGCCGCAGGGGGAATGGCGAGGGAGGAACGCATGGCGAAGGCGGCCGAGCCGGCGGCGGTGCGGGAGCGGGTGCGGGCGTTCGCGCTCGGGCTTCCCGGGGCAGTGGAGGAGTTTCCCTGGGGTGAGAGCGTCATCAAGGTCAACAAGAAGGTCTTCGTGTTCCTCGGCGTCGGCGACGGCAGCCATCCGCCCGGGGTCACGCTGAAACTCACGGACCCGGAGGCGCATGCCCATGCGTTGACCTCTCCCGGCGCCCGGCCCGCGGGCTACGGCCTGGGCAAGTCCGGATGGGTGCGGGTTCCCCTGGCGGGACCGGATGCTCCGCCCGCCGAGCTGCTCTGCGACTGGGCCGAAGAGTCCTATCGCGTCATAGCCCCCAAGAAGCTCATCGCCGAGCTCGACGGGGTATAGCGGCGCAGCGGCGGCAGGCGCGCAAAGGCCCATGACGGCGAGGGCGATGGAGCCTCGTCGGCATGGGCCTTTTCCGTGGTCGCCACTTGGCATGGGGGGCTTGTGGAAAGTGGAACACGTTCTTAACATCACGAGTGTTACATCAGAAGTGTCACAGTGCGGAAAGGCATGGGGCGCGATGGCAGAGCCAGACAACGGCCCACTGAACGGGGTGCGGGTGGTCGAACTCGCGGGCATCGGCCCCGGCCCCTTCGCGGCCATGCTCCTGGCCGACCTCGGCGCCGATGTCGTCCGTGTCGACCGGCCCGGAGGCGCGGGACTGGGCATCGACCCGGCCTACGACGTCACCAACCGCAACAAGCGCTCCGTACTGGTGGACCTGAAGAGCCCCGACGGGGTGGCGCAGGTGCTTGCGCTGGTCGAGCGCGCCGATGTGCTGGTGGAGGGGTACCGCCCCGGTGTGGCCGAGCGGCTCGGCGTGGGCCCCGAGGAGTGTCTGGCGCGCAACCCCCGGCTGGTTTACGGGCGGATGACGGGTTGGGGGCAGCAGGGCCCGCTCGCCGACACCGCCGGACACGACATCGGCTATATCGCCATCACGGGCGCGCTCGGCATGATCGGCCCACCCGACGGCCCGCCCGCCATCCCCGCCAACCTCCTCGGTGACTACGCCGGCGGCTCCCTCTACCTGGTCATCGGCGTCCTCGCCGCCCTCCAGCACGCCCGTGCCGAGGGAGGAAAGGGCCAGGTCGTGGACGCAGCCATCGTCGACGGCACGGCACATCTGACGGCGATGATCCACGGCATGCTGGCAGCCGGCGGCTGGCAGGACCGGCGCGGCGCCAACCTGCTCGATGGCGGGACGCCGTTCTACGGGACCTACGAGACCGCCGACGGCGGCTATATGGCGGTCGGCGCGCTGGAGCAGCGGTTCTATGGCGACTTCATCCGCCTGCTGGGCATCGAGGAGGAGGCCCCCGGCCGCGACGACCTCGCCGCATGGGGCGCCCTGCGTACCGCCATCGCCGCCCGCTTCAAGACCCGCACCCGCGAGGAGTGGACGGCCGTCTTTCAGGAGTCCGACGCCTGTGTGGCGCCCGTGCTCTCGCTGCGGGAGGCTCCGCGGCATCCGCATCTCGCCGCCCGCGGCACCTTCGTCGAGCACGGCGGGATCACCCAGCCCGCGCCCGCGCCGCGCTTCTCGCACACCCCCGGCGCGGTACGCAGACCGCCCGCGCGGCCCGGTGCGGACACCGCGGAGATCGCCCGGGACTGGCAGATCCCCGGCCTCCTCGCCCCGTCGCCCGACGCCCCCGCCCCGTAAGCCCGCACCTGCCCAGCGCACCCAGACAGTCAAGAACTGGCTCCGAGGAGGGCCCGCAGACATGACCGCGCAGATGAAGCGCCAGATCTTCACCGAGGACCACGAGGCCTTCCGCGAGGTTGTGCGGACCTTCCTCGCCAAGGAAGTGACGCCCTATTACGAGCAGTGGGAGAAGGACGGCATCGTCAGCCGGGACGCCTGGCGGGCGGCCGGCAAGAAGGGGCTGCTGGGGCTGGCGGTGCCGGAAGAGTACGGCGGGGGAGGGCAGGACGACTTCCGCTACAGCGCGGTGCTGGCCGAGGAGTTCACCCGGGCCGGGGCCGCCGGGCTCGCCGTGGGCCTGCACAACGACATCATCGGTCCCTACCTGACCACCCTCGCCACCGATGAGCAGAAGCGCCGCTGGCTGCCCGGCTTCTGCAGCGGCGAGATCATCACCGCCATCGCCATGACCGAGCCCGGCGCCGGCTCCGATCTGCAGGGCATCCGTACCCACGCCGAGGACGCCGGTGACCACTGGATCCTCAACGGTTCCAAGACCTTCATCTCCAACGGCATCCTCGCTGACCTGGTCATCGTCGTGGCGAAGACGACCCCGGAGGGCGGGGCGCACGGTCTGAGCCTGCTGGTCGTCGAGCGCGGTATGGCGGGCTTCGAGCGCGGCCGCAACCTCGACAAGATCGGCCAGAAGTCCCAGGACACCGCCGAGCTGTTCTTCCACGACGTACGCGTCCCCAAGGAGAATCTGCTCGGCGAGCTGAACGGCGCCTTCGTCCATCTGATGACCCATCTCGCTCAGGAGCGGATGGGCATCGCGGTCGCCGGTATCGCCGGTGCGGAGCATCTGCTGGAGATCACCAGCCGGTATGTCAAGGAGCGCGAGGCGTTCGGGCGGCCGCTGGCCAAGCTCCAGCACGTCCGCTTCGAGATAGCCGAGATGGCCACCGAATGCGCCGTCACCCGCGCCTTCCTGGACCGCTGTATAGCCGACCACTCCGCCGGGGCCCTGGACGCGGTGCACGCCTCGATGGCCAAGTGGTGGGCCACCGAGCTGCACAAACGGGTCGCCGACCGCTGTCTGCAACTCCATGGTGGCTACGGCTATATGGCGGAATACCGCGTGGCCAGGGCCTTTACCGACGGCCGTATCCAGACGATCTACGGAGGGACCACCGAGATCATGAAGGAGATCATCGGACGCTCCCTGCTCGACTGACCGCGGGCCGCGCCCGGACCTGCCCCGGACCGATCCCGGACCGATCGCCGACAGGCCCCGGTCCCCACCGCCGCCTCTGCCTCCACCCTCATGCGAAAGGCTTGTTGACTTGAGTACCGAAGCGTACGTATACGACGCGATCCGCACCCCGCGCGGCCGCGGCAAGGCCAATGGCGCACTGCACGGCACCAAGCCGATCGACCTGGTCGTCGGCCTGATCCACGAGGTGCGCCGCCGCTTCCCCGGCCTCGACCCGGCCGCCGTCGACGACATCGTGCTCGGCGTCGTCGGACCGGTCGGCGACCAGGGCTCCGACATCGCCCGGATCGCGGCGATCGCCGCCGGCCTGCCCGACACCGTCGCCGGCGTACAGGAGAACCGCTTCTGTGCCTCGGGCCTGGAGGCCGTCAACATGGCCGCCGCCAAGGTGCGTTCGGGCTGGGAGGACCTGGTCCTGGCGGGCGGCGTGGAATCCATGTCGCGGGTCCCGATGGCCTCGGACGGCGGCGCCTGGTTCGCCGACCCGATGACCAACTTCGACACCAATTTCGTCCCGCAGGGCATCGGTGCCGACCTGATCGCCACCCTTGAGGGCTACTCGCGGCGCGATGTCGACGAATTCGCCGCGCTCTCCCAGGAGCGCGCCGCCGCGGCGTGGAAGGACGGCCGCTTCGACCGCTCCGTCGTCCCGGTGCGCGACCGCAATGGCCTCGTCGTCCTCGACCACGACGAGCACATGCGCCCCGGCACCACCGCCGACTCCCTGGGCGGCCTCAAGCCGTCCTTCGCCACCATCGGCGACGCGGGCGGCTTCGACGCGGTCGCCCTGCAGAAGTACCACTGGGTCGAGAAGATCGACCACGTCCACCACGCCGGCAACTCCTCCGGCATCGTGGACGGCGCGGCGCTCGTCGCCATCGGCTCCCAGGAGGTCGGTGAGCGCTACGGTCTGACCCCGCGGGCCCGCATCCTCTCCGCCGCGGTCTCCGGCTCCGAGCCCACGATCATGCTCACCGGCCCCGCGCCCGCCAGCCGCAAGGCCCTCGCCAAGGCCGGGCTGACCATCGACGACATCGACCTCGTCGAGATCAACGAAGCCTTCGCAGCAGTCGTGCTGCGCTTCGTCAAGGACATGGGCCTGAGCCTGGACAAGGTCAATGTCAACGGCGGCGCCATCGCCATGGGACACCCCCTCGGCGCCACCGGCGCGATGATCCTCGGCACCCTGATCGACGAGCTGGAGCGGCAGGACAAGCGCTACGGCCTGGCCACCCTCTGCGTCGGCGGCGGTATGGGCATCGCCACCGTCATCGAGCGCCTCTGACCGCCCGTCCCATCCCCCTTACGGAGAAGCCACAGTGAGCGAGTCCCCTGCGTCGTCGACCATCCGCTGGGAACAGGACGAGACCGGCATCGTCACCCTGGTGCTGGACGACCCCGACCAGTCCGCCAACACCATGAACAACGCCTTCAAGGCCTCCCTGACCGCGGTCGCCGACCGCCTGGAGGCCGAGAAGGACAGCGTCCGCGGCATCATCTTCACCTCCGCCAAGAAGACCTTCTTCGCCGGCGGCGACCTGCGCGAGCTGATCGCCGTCACCCCCGACAAGGCCGAGCAGGCCTTCGCGGCGGGCAACGGGATCAAGCGCGACCTGCGCCGTATCGAGACCCTCGGCAAGCCCGTCGTCGCCGCGATCAACGGCGCGGCGCTGGGCGGCGGTTACGAGATCGCGCTGGCCTGCCACCACCGCATCGCCCTCGACACCCCCGGCACCAAGATCGGCCTGCCCGAGGTCACCCTCGGCCTGCTGCCGGCCGGCGGCGGGGTGACCCGTACGGTGCGGCTGCTCGGCATCGCCGACGCACTGCTGAAGGTGCTGCTCCAGGGCACCCAGTACAACGCCACCCGCGCAAAGGACGCCGGGCTGATCCACGAGGTCGCGGCCACCCCCGAGGAGCTGCTGGCCAAGGCCCGCGCCTTCATCGAGGAGCACCCCGAGTCCCAGCAGCCCTGGGACGTCAAGGGCTACCGCATCCCCGGTGGCACCCCGGCCCAGCCGAAGTTCGCGGCGAACCTCCCGGCGTTCCCCGCCAACCTCAAGAAGCAGCTCAACGGCGCGCCCTACCCTGCCCCGCGCAACATCCTCGCCGCGGCGGTGGAGGGCTCCCAGGTCGACTTCGAGACCGCGCAGACCATCGAGGCGCGCTACTTCGTCGAGCTGGTGAGCGGCCAGATCTCCAAGAACATGATCCAGGCGTTCTTCTTCGATCTGCAGGCCGTCAATTCGGGTGCCAACCGGCCCAAGGACATCGCGCCCCGCAAGGTCGAGAAGGTCGCGGTCCTCGGCGCCGGCATGATGGGCGCGGGCATCGCCTACTCCTGCGCCAGGGCCGGGATGCAGGTCGTCCTCAAGGATGTCTCCCTGGCGGCGGCGCAGAAGGGCAAGGCGTACTCGGAGGGCCTGCTCGCCAAGGCGCTCTCCCGGGGCCGTACGACCGAGGAGAAGCGCGACGAGCTGCTGGCCCGTATCACGCCGACCGCCGAACCGGCCGACCTGGCGGGCTGCGACGCCGTCATCGAGGCGGTCTTCGAGGACGTGGGCCTCAAGCACAAGGTCTTCAAGGAGATCCAGCACCTCGTCGCGCCCGACGCGCTGCTGTGCTCCAACACCTCCACGCTGCCCATCACGCTGCTGGCCGAAGGCGTCGAGCGGGACCAGGACTTCATCGGGCTGCACTTCTTCTCGCCGGTCGACAAGATGCCGCTGGTGGAGATCATCAAGGGCGAGCGGACCGGCGACGAGGCACTGGCCCGCGCCTTCGACCTGGTCCGCCAGATCAGGAAGACCCCGATCGTCGTCAATGACTCGCGCGGCTTCTTCACCTCCCGCGTCATCGGGCAATTCATCAACGAAGGCGTGGCGATGATCGGCGAGGGCCTCGACCCGGTCTCCGTCGAGCAGGCCGCCGCCCAGGCCGGCTATCCGGCCAAGGTGCTGTCCCTGATGGACGAGCTGACCCTCACCCTGCCGCGCAAGATCCGCGAGGAGACCAAGCGGGCGGTCGAGGAATCCGGCGGCAGCTGGCAGCCGCACCCGGCCGACGCGGTGATCGACCGGATGGTCGACGAATTCGGCCGCCCCGGCCGCAGCGGTGGCGCCGGCTTCTACGAGTACGGCGACGACGGCAAGCGCGCCGCCCTGTGGCCGGGCCTGCGTGAGCACTTCACCAAGAAGGAAGCCACGATTCCGTTCTTGGACATGCAGGAGCGGATGCTCTTCTCTGAGGCGCTGGACACCGTCCGCTGCTTCGAGGAGGGCGTGCTCACCTCCGTCGCGGACGCCAACATCGGCTCCATCCTCGGCATCGGCTTCCCCGGCTGGACCGGCGGCGTGATCCAGTACATCAACGGCTACCAGGGCGGCCCGGGGCGCGAGGAGCTCGTCGGCCTGCCCGGCTTCGTGGCCCGCGCCCGTGAGCTGCAGGAAACCTACGGAGACCGCTTCGCGCCGTCCCCGCTGCTGATCGAGAAGGCGGAGAGGGGCGAGAAGTTCAGCGACTGACCGGTCATGGGGGCGGGCCCCGGCGGCCCGCCCCCGTCACCCCTCGGAGGAGTGGCCGCCCTGGCCCCGGTCGCCCTCCATCCCGAACGACTCCCGCAGCTCCTGCTTCATCGACCGCTGGAAGGCGGTCACCAGCGCCTGCACCACCATCGGCTGCATATGCGCCGAGAGCGACTTCATCCGCGCCATCTCGTCCTCGTCCGGCCCGCCGCCCCGGTTCGGCTCCCACATCTCGTCCTTGAAGAGCCGGCTGAGCTCCCTGGCCGCCGAACGGGTGTGCTCGATGACCACACTGCGCGCCGTAAGGATGGTCTCCAGGGAGATCGGGACGTCCAGCAGCCGGGTGCCGAGGTGCAGCAGCCCCGGGTCGACCCGGAAGACCCGGGGATCATCGGTCCGTACGAGCACACTCATGGCCGCCAGCCGGTCCAGATCCTCCTCGGTCAGCGCCCGGCCGACCCGTCGCTCCAGCTGGTCCCGGGTGGCGTCCTCGGCCTTGTCCGGAATCCAACTCGCCACCAGCGCCCGGTGGATGGCCAGATCCTGGGCGCTCAGATCGGGCGGCAGCTGTTCCAGATAGCGTTCGATCGCGGACAGCGTCAGGCCCTGGTGCTGGAGCTCCTCGATCAGGGCCAGCCGTGAGAGGTGGTCCGGACCGTAGCGGCCGACCCGGCGGGGACCGATCTCCGGCGGAGGCAGCAGGCCGCGCGTGCTGTAGAAGCGGATCGTGCGGACCGTGACGCCGGCGCGGGCGGCCAGTTCGTCGACCGTCAGGTCGGTGGCGGGCTCCATCATATTCAACAGTATTGCTGTCTCACCACTCGTGTGAAACCTTCCGGCCCCCCTTCCACCTGTGTGCGGCGCGGGGGTCGCGGTCCTGTGTGCGCCCCGAGTCATAACCGGTTGTCGCGGAGACAAATGCACGTCTCAACCGATCCGAACAGGTCAAGAAGTTTTCCTTTCCAGCCATGGCGCGGAGTCCGGAATCGGGTGAACTGACACCCCTCCTGAAATTGATGCGCCAGGAAACTCACTGCAAATACGGACAAACCTTTGATGGCCTGTACACGCTGTGATCTTGCCCACAGACGGGGGAGGGCTCTTCGGGGAAGGTGTGCCGTCGGCCGTCCACGCGTTCTGCGGGACCTCTAGGCCATGGCTTCAGCGCCTGCCCGAAAGCGAGATACACCAGCAGTGAGCACAGAATCCCTCACCGAGACAGCCCACGGGTCACCTGACGGGGGGCACGGCACGCAACAGGACGCGGGCGACGCGGGCTACAGCAAGGGCCTCAAGGGCCGGCACATCAACATGATCGCCATTGGTGGAGCGATCGGTACCGGCCTCTTCCTGGGCGCCGGTGGCCGCCTGCACTCCGCCGGCCCCGCGCTGGCCCTCGCTTACGCGGTCTGCGGCCTCTTCGCCTTCTTCGTCGTACGGGCCCTGGGCGAGTTGGTGCTGCACCGCCCGTCGTCCGGTTCGTTCGTCTCGTACGCCCGCGAGTTCCTCGGGGAGAAGGGCGCCTACGTCGCCGGCTGGATGTACGTCGTCAACTGGTCGACGACCGGTATCGCCGACATCACCGCGATCGCGCTCTACACCCACTACTGGAGCCTGTTCACCGATATCCCGCAGTGGGTCATGGCGCTGATCGCGCTCGCGGTCGTGCTGACGGTGAACCTGATCTCGGTGAAGATCTTCGGTGAGCTGGAGTTTTGGTTCGCGATCATCAAGGTCGCGGCGCTGGTCGTCTTCATGCTCATCGGCATCTTCCTGCTGGCCACCCAGCACCCGGTCGGCGGGCACACACCAGGGCTGGATCTGCTCACCGACCACGGCGGGCTCTTCCCGACCGGTCTGCTGCCCGTGGTGATCGTGCTCCAGGGCGTCGTCTTCGCCTACTCCGCGGTGGAGCTGGTCGGTGTGACCGCCGGTGAGACCGGCGAGCCGGAGAAGGTCGTGCCGAAGGCCGTCAACTCCATCATGTGGCGGGTCGGTGTCTTCTACGTCGGCTCGGTGATCCTGCTCGCGATGCTGCTGCCGTGGAACAAGTACGTCGGCGGCGAGAGCCCCTTCGTCACGGTGCTGTCCAACGTCGGTGTGCCGGCGGCGGGCGATGTGATGAACCTCGTGGTACTGACCGCGGCGATGTCCAGCCTGAACTCCGGTCTCTACTCCACCGGCCGGATTCTGCGCTCCATGTCGATGGCGGGCTCCGCGCCCAAGTTCGCCGGCCTGATGAACCGCAACCAGGTGCCGTACGGCGGCATCATGCTCACCTCCGCCGTGTGTGTCCTGGGTGTCGGGCTCAACTACGTCATGCCGGGCGAGGCGTTCGAGATCGTGCTGAACATCGCGGCGCTGGGCATCATCAGCACCTGGTGCACGATCATGGTCTGCCACATCGTGTTCGTGCGCCGGTCGAAGGAGGGCCTGGTCGAGCGCCCGCGCTTCCGGCTCCCCGGCACGCCGGTCACCGACATCGTCACCATCGCCTTCCTGCTCGGTGTCATCGTCCTGATGTGGTTCGACGACGGCGTCGGCCGGCAGACCGTGATGCTGATCCCGGTGCTCGCCGTCGCACTGGTCGGCGGCTGGTTCGCGGTACGCGGCCGGGTCAGCCGAATCGCGGCGGAACGCGAGTTGTCGAAGTAGTCACGCACCAGCTGGACGCCTGCGTCATCAAGGGCGGTCACGGAGGCCGGAAGGCATCCGCGACCGCCCTTCCGCGTTGCCGCTTCCGGCATCCACGACGATGGGCCCACGGGCCCGGCCCGGCGACCCCGGCCGATTGTCAGTGGGTTCCCCTACCGTGGAGACATGACGGAGAGAACGGGGATCTGCTACGTCAAGGGGACGCCGCCAAGGGGCTGGATTCCTAGGCGAGTTGGCGACGCAAAGGGGTGCACCGGGAATATGTTCGCGCGGTTTGGCGGGCCGGTGGGAGGGTGCTGGCATGGATCAAGCAGAGGTGTTGCTCATCGGGGGGCGGGCCGGTGTGGGGAAGACGACGGTGGGGTGGGAGGTGTCGGCGTGTCTGCGTGCCGCGATGATTCCGCACTGTGTCGTCGAAGGAGACTTCATGGGGCAGGTGCATCCTGCTCCGGAGGGGGATCCCCGTCGCGAGAAGATCGCCGAGCGTAATCTCGCGGCGCTCTGGGGGAATTACGCCGAGCTTGGGTATCGTCGCCTGATTTACACCAATACCGTGAGCGTGCTCGCTGAGAGCGAGGGTATGTTCCGGCGTGCCATGGGCGCGGACGTCAGGATCGTACGGGTACTGCTCACCGCATCCGACGCCACTGCCCGTGAGCGGCTCACGGGTCGGGAACGTGGCTCGGAGCTGGAGCGCGAGCTGAAGAACAGCGTTCGTAAGGCGCGGATCCTGGACGAGCAGGCGCCCGCCGACACGGTGCGCGTGGCGACTGACGGGCGGTCCGTTGGCGACATAGCGCGCGATGTGGTGGGCGCTACCGGTTGGTTGACCGGGACCGGGGCCGAGGTCGGGGCCCGGGGTGATGACGGGGGTCGGGGCGTGGCGGGTGAGGGGGCGGTCGAACGGTCGGCCGCCCGTCACCGGGAGGCAGGTGCGCTAGCTGACGCTACCCACGACCGGGTAGTGGTCCGAGAGATTGGAGTATGTGTAGTCCTTGCCCCAGCTGGAGACCGTCCAGGGGGCCGACTCCTCCTTGATCACGGTGTTCTGCCAGCCAGTGGGGCGGGCGTGGCCGTTGCGGTACAGGAGGTAGTCCAGGTCCTCGCGAGGGTCATCCGGGTAGCGGTCCTTCGCGATGGAGTTGTCTTGGGTGTCGAAGGAGTAGGGGTGGCCCGTGCGGCGGTCGGCGGGCGCCAGGTCGGCGTTGGCGAGCAGCGCGTCGTACTCGGCGCTGTGTGAGTCGACGTTCAGATCGCCCGCGACCAGGACCTCTTCGTCCGCCGGGATGTTCTTGGCGTCCAGGAAGGCATCCATCTCCTTGAGCTGCTTGGCGCGGTCGCCGGCCGCCTCGCCCGCCGCGCAGCCGGGGTCGGTGGACTGGGTGTGGGTGCCGACCACATGCACCCGGGTGCCGTTCACGTCCAACACCGCATAGACGAAGCCTTTGTTGGAGAGGTTGTCCGCACCGCAGGCGTCCTTGTAGACGTACTGCTCCTTGCGCAGGATCGGCCACTTGCTCAGCAGCGTCACCCCGCCGTCCTCCGGGGTGACGGCGGAGTAGGTGCCGCCGGTGGCGTCCCAGCCGCTGCGGCTCCGGCCCATTACCGGGGTCTGGTGCGGATACTGCGCCGCGACCCGGGACTTCAGCGCCTCGGAGGAGGAGTTGTCGAACGCTTCCTGGAGCACCACGACGTCCTGGCCCTGGAAGAAGTCCGCGTCCGCGATCGCCTGGGCGCGGTGCTCCTGGCCCCAGTTGGGGTGGCCGGGCCGAAGCCATTGCCGGGGAGTCGTGGCGTGTCGCCTCGGGAGCCTCGTCGTGCCGCGTTAGGGGCAGGGTCAGGGGCCGGGCTGCGGGCTCGTGAGGGCCGCGCCGTGAGCGGTGTGTACGGCGGCCAGGGCGGTGATGGCGCTCTGGGTCCAGGACATCAGCGCCCGTTCGCGGCTCGGCGGATCGTCGCAGGCCGGGCGGCCGAACGCGCCACATGAGCTCTGCTGGGCGAGGAGGAAGGAGACGGCATCGCGGGTGATGCGGTGCTGCGCCCGACCGGCGTGGGCGGCGTCCCGGATGAAGCCGGCGACCTGCCCCAGGTGGTAGTTCTTCCAGGCGCCGGGCAAGTCGGCGAGGGTCGTCTCCAGCGCCGGGGGCGGTGCTTCGGTACCACCGGTCAGTGCGGCCGCACGCTGCGGGGCGAGCAGCCCCAGCGCGACGAGGCGTTGGACGTTGTGCACCGCCTGCGGGGGGACCCGGTCCAGGAGTTCGACGGCGGCGGCGGTGGACTTGAGGAACAGGTCGAGGGAGGCGCAGGTGATCCCGTGAGCCCGCAGACCGGACGCGAATTCGCCGACGACCTCCATGCCGTGCCGCTGCCACACCTCCGCCTCCGCGTCCGCGAGACGTTCGGAGAAATCGAGGAGCAGGGGGCGGGCGAGCCCGGGGTCACCCAGGGCCCCGGCCCCATGGGCGACGGCCGCCGCGGCGGGCAGGGTGGCGGCCGGGGCGTGGCGCAGGCTCGTGTCGGCCAGCCACGCCACGGCCTGGCGGAGCGGCTGTTCCACGGGCAGGCGGGGCGCCGGTGCGGATGGCCGGGGCCTCCGGGCCACTCTGGGGCTGCGGTCCAGGAGTGCGGCCAGGGCCGCGACGATGGTGGTGTGGTAGCCGGTGGCCCAGTGCCGGTACGCGTCGTCGCCGTCGGCGAGCCCGGGATGGACCACACCGGCCGGCCCGTTGACCCGCCCGTCGGCCTCTTGCACCGCCGTGAGGAACTCCCATGCCCGGCGGGCTTCTTCGGAGTCCCGCACCCCGAGGCACAGCAGGCAGCACAGAAGTTCCCCCACCAGGTCGGCGTTGCCCTGGCCGAGGGTGAGTTCGAGGAGCGCTTCGAGCAGCTCCACCGCCGCGCCCGGATCGAAGCCCTGCGGCCAGCGGGGCTGGCGGAGGCCGAAATCCGTGGCGTAGAAGATCGTGTGGGTGATGGCGTAGATATCGCGGTCGGTGAGCTTGATGACGTTGGGGCGGTTGCAGAGCAGGGTGAACGGCAGGACCTGGTCGACGGCGGGCAGGGTGTGCGGGACTCCGCACAGCTCCAGGGTGTGCAGCAGATCGAGCTGCCGGTAGGGAATCCGCTCGAAGACCGCCGCATATCCGCCGGCCGCGGCCTGGGTGATCAGCCGCCGGAACTCCGGGTCCTCGCGCCCGCAGAGCCGGAGTGCCGCATAGGTCCCCGCGTACAGCAGGAGGGCGGCTTCGTCCCGGGCGATCAGTTCCCGGTAGGAGGGGCGGGCCGCGATCCCCTCGACCTGATCGAGGAGGGCCGTGTAGTCGCCGTCCAGTGGTTCCGGGTCGAGGCGGGCCCGCAGTCCCACCAGGAATGCCGTTTCGATGAGGGCCTTGCGGGCGAACAGCACCCGGTCCGTGGCGGCCTCGTCGGGGTCGATCAGAGTGCGGCGCGCAGCGAGCCAGGCGACTGCCTGGGTCTCCACCGCGCGCCTTTGTGACGAACCGTCACCGGGCTGCGTCGTGTTCACTGAATGCCTCCCGGCGATCGGCGTGGTCAATGGCTCAGCTGCCCGCAGCGGAGTCGTCTTCCGCGACCTGGTTGGCGACTACGAGGACGTAACGCTCCCAGGCGAGTACGTAGCCGGCCACATCGTCGAGCTGGCTGACCTGGTCGACGACTCGCTGCAACGGAACGGTGAGGTCGACGAGTCCGCTCGTCCGCAGGAAGTCGAGTGCCTTACGGGCATCAACCGGCGGGGGGCAGGGCGGGGGACAGGACATGAGTTGCTCCTTTCGGGTGGTTCGGGTGTACATGGCGAGTGTCGCGTTCCGTAATCTCCTTGTCACTATCCGCGGCTAGTGGGAAAAGTGGTGATTTGATCGCTCCAGCTCAGGGGTTTATCGCGCGGCGAAACCACTCTTGGAGGTGAATGTCCGCTGTGGGATCACGGTGATTGCGGTGGGGCGGCGCCATACGGCCGGGGGGCGAGTGACGGCGTACACTCCGCGGCCCGCTCGGCGGGGCGCGGCCGGGAAGCCGATTGCTGACGCCCGCCTATGGCGCGGCCTCGCCTGCACCTGCTCGCGTTCAACTCGCGGGTCCGTGCAGGCGCTTTCGGTACCCTCGCAGGTTGCGGAGAGCGGGCCCCGCGTCCGCTGATCGCGGAGAGTCACCGTATGATGATTAATACCATGAATACGGTAAAAAATGAGCCAATTCCCCCGCCGGTCGGAGGTGTGCTCTGGTCGCTGGCCGGGGACATCCGCATGCTGCTGACGCTGCCGGCCGCGCTGGCCATGCAGGTCGCCCACCCGGCGGTGGGCGCCGGGGTGGATGACCACTCCGTGTTCCGTACGGATCCCTGGGGACGTGGCGAGCGGTCGCTGGCCTCGCTCCAGCTGTGGGTCTACGGAGGGGAGGCCGCGGCCGCGGAGGGGCGCCGGCTGCGTGCGCTGCACAAGACCATCCAGGGGACCGACGCACACGGCCGCGCCTACCACGCGCTCACCCCCGCCTACTACGCCTGGGTGCACGCCACCGGCTACCCCGTCTTCCGGCATGCGCAGCACTATCTCGGCCGCCCCTTCACCGAGGCGCAGGAGCGGGCGCTGTATGCGGAGTGGCTCCAGGTGGGGCGGGTGCTGGGCATTCATGACCGTGATATGCCGCAGAGCATCGAGGAGTTCTGGCCGTATTACCAGAAGGTTCTCGACAATGAGCTCGAAGAGACCCTCGTGGTCAAGGAGTTGCTGGCGACCGACGTGCCGCTGCCGGCGCCCGACCGCGGCCCGCGATGGCTGCGGCTGATCCTGCGCCTGTCCTGGCCGTGGCTGCGACCGCGGTTCGCCCGCTGCCGGCGCTTCATCACGATCGGGCTGATGCCGCCGGACGCCCGGCAGGCCATCGGTCTGGAGTGGACGGACGCCCAGGAGCGCAAGCTGCGCCGTCTGGGGCGGGTCGTGCGTGCCGTGGTGCCGGTGCTTCCGGAGCGGCTGCGGTTCATGCCGACCGCGCGCCGGGCCCGGCGGGCGGCTCGCGGCTGACGAAGCGGCGCGCCAACGAAGCGGCGCGCCAACGAAGCGGCGCGCCAACGAAGCGGCGCGCCAACGAAGCGGCGCGCCAACGGAGCCGGGGGACACCCGGCTCCGTCTTGTTCAGCGCCCGCGCCGGCGCACCGGCTCAGTGCCCGTACACCGCCTCAGCGCCCGTCCATCAGCTCAGTGACCGTGCGCCCCGTGCGTGGCCGCGATCTGCTTCCACGACTTGGGTTCGGCGACCGGGGTCTGCCGGGCGCCGAGGGCCTGCTTGGCCGCGCCCGCCGTGGGCCGGGACGGCTGGAAGAGCCAGGTGTCGAAGAAACCGCCCAGCTGCTTGCCGGACTTCTTCTCGGCGAACTTCACGAAGTCCGCGACCGAGGCGTTGCCGTACCGGTTCTCCGTCGGCCAGGATTTGAGGAGGCCGAAGAAGACCTTGTCACCGACCTTGTTGCGGAGCGCCTGGAGGGTCAGCGCGCCACGGTCGTAGACCGCGCCGTCGAACTGGTTCTCCGCGCCCGGGTTGCCCGGCTTGACCTTCCAGAACGGGTCGTCGGCCGGGTGCTGGGCGTAGACGTAATCGGCCAGTTCCTGGGCGGTGCCCTCGCCCTCCTTCTCCGACCACAGCCACTGGCTGTAGGCGGCGAAGCCCTCGTTGATCCAGATGTCCTTCCAGTCCTTCAGCGAGACGCTGTCGCCGTACCACTGGTGCGCCAGCTCGTGCACCACGACGGAGACGTTCGTGCCGCGGTCGAAGGCCTTCTTCCCGTAGAACGGGCGGGTCTGGGTCTCCAGCGCGTACCCGGCCGGCACGTTGGGCACATAGCCGCCCACCGCGTTGAACGGGTAGGCGCCGAAGACGCTTTCCAGCCACTCGGTGATCTCGGTGGTGCGCTCGATGCTCGCCTTCGCCGAGCCCTCGTTCGCGCCGAGGTCCTTGCTGACGGCGTTGATCACCGGCAGGCCGTTCGCGGTCTTGTCGGTGGTGATGTCGAACTTGCCGACGGCCAGCGTCGCCAGATACGTCGCCTGCGGCTTGTCCGAGCGCCAGTTGTAGCGCGTCCAGCCCAGCTTGGAGGACTGCGAGGCCAGCACACCGTTGCTGAGCGCCTGGGTGCCGTCCGGGACCGCCACCGAGATGTCGTACGTCGCCTTGTCGGTGGGGTGGTCATTGCTCGGGAACCACCACACGGCGGCGTCCGGCTCCTGGGCGACCACACCGCCGTCGGGCGTACGGGCCCAGGCGCTGTAGCCGTCGATCTTCACCTGGGAGGGCTTGCCCGTATAGCGCACCACGACGCTGATCTGCTTGCCCTTCTCCAGCGGGGTGGCCGGAGTGACCTCCAGCTCGTGCTTGCCGGAGGTGGCGAAGGACGCCTTCTTGCCGTTGATCCGGATCTCGCTGACCTTGAGGCCGAAGTCCAGGTTGAAGCGGGAGAGATCCTGGGTGGTGGTGGCCAGCAGCGTGGCCGTGCCCTCCAGCAGGTCCGTCTTCGGCTGGTACTTGAGCCGCAGATCGTAGTGGGAAACGTCGTAGCCGCCGTTTCCGCTCTCCGGGTAGTAGGTGTCGCCCACACCCGGAGCGCCCGGGGTGAAGTCGGCCGCGGAGGCCGGTATCGCCAGCAGCAGGCTGAGTGCGACCGCGCCCGGGACGAGGAGTCTGTGACGCACGAGTCCTCCAACTCGTAGGGGGGATGGCTCTGTTCAGATCTGTCCAGACCCTATGTACTGAGCCCGGTCAGCGTCATGTACATGGCCTGATCTGACACATGACCGACATGAACCCCCATCCGTCCCTCCGGTTCTCGCGACGGAAAAGCTACCCATGGACCTGTTTTCGGCCGCCGCGCGGTTCGCAGTGCCCGGACATGCTCTTACGCAGGGGAGTTGGGCCGCGCTACCGTCCGCCCGTGACGATTCCTGCGCGGATCCCCCGCATCCCCTTCACCGTGCTCGTGATGGCAGCGGTCGCCGCCCTGCTGTCCACCCTGATCGGGCCGGCCGCCGCGCAGGCGGCGCCCCGCGAGAGCAGACCCGTCTACTCCTACGACCGCGCGATACGCGAATCGGTCTGGGTGGACACACGGCTGGACGGCGACGCGGACGGGAGAACCGACCGCGTCGCCGTCGACATCGTGCGGCCCGCCGAACCCGCACAGCAGGGCCGCCGGATCCCCGTGATCATGGACGCCAGCCCCTACTACTCCTGCTGCGGGCGCGGTAACGAGAGCCAGAAGAAGACCTATGACGACCGGGGCCGGCCGGTCGGGTTCCCGCTCTTCTACGACAACTACTTCGTGCCGCGCGGCTATGCGACGGTGCTGGTCGACCTTGCGGGCACCAACCGCTCGGACGGCTGCTCCGACGTCGGCGGCCGCTCCGACATCCGGTCCGCCAAGGCCGTCGTCGACTGGCTCGGGGGCAGAGGCCGCGCCTACACCGCCCGTACGGGAGGGCGCGCCGTCACGGCCGGCTGGTCCAACGGCCGCACCGGAATGATCGGCAAGAGCTGGGACGCCACCATCGCGAACGGCGTCGCGGCGACCGGCGTCAAGGGCCTCAAGACCATCGTCCCGATCGCCGGCATCTCCTCCTGGTACGACTACTACTTCGCCAAGGGCGCCCCGCTCTACGACTCGGGACCCGACTCCCTCGCCGATGTGGTCGACAGCCCCGAGGCACGCAAGCGCTGTGCGGCCGTGCAGCAGAAGCTCGCCGACGGCGCGCCCCGGACCGGCGACTGGACCCGGCTGTGGACCGAGCGGGACTACGTCCGCCACGCGGACAAGGTCCGGGCCAGCGTCCTCCTGGTGCACGGCATGCAGGACCTCAACGTCCGGACCCGGCACGCCGGGCAGTGGTGGGACGCCCTCGCCCGGCACGGTGTCGAGCGCAAGATCTGGCTCTCCCAGACCGGGCATGTCGACCCCTTCGACTACCGGCGGGGCGCCTGGGTCAAGACCCTGCACCACTGGTTCGACCACTATTTGATGGGCTATGACAACGGCATCGAGCGCACGCCGATGGCCGATATCGAGCGCGCGCCCGGCCAGTGGTCCACCGACCCGCAGTGGCCCGCTCCGGGCACCGCGCCCACCACAGTGCGGCCGCGCGGCGGCACCGCACCCGGCGTCGGCGTACTGGGAACCCGTAAGGCGCCGCAGGGTGCGACCGAGAGCTTCACTGACGACCCGAAGCTGAGTGAGGCCGACTGGGCCGCCGGGATCGATGACCCGACGGCCGCCAAGGCCGGGTTCCGCACCGGGCCGCTGCGTGCGCCGCTGCGGCTGTCCGGTTCCGGCTCGGTGACCGTGACCGTCACCCCGAGCACCTCGACCGCCCATCTCTCCGCCGTCCTGGTAGACCTCGGCCCCGACACCATCCGCAACTACGCGGCCGACGGCGAGGGCATCACCACCCTTGACCGGCGCACCTGCTGGGGCGCCGGAACCACGGGCGACACCGGCTGCTTCAAGGAGACCGCCGCCGACACCCGGAAGGTCGCCCACACCGTCTTCAGCCGCGGCTGGGCCGACCTCGGCAACTACGCCGACCCCCACAAGGGCCGCCCGCTCACCCCCGGTAAGCCCTACACCCTCACCCTCGACCTGGCCGCGAGCGATCATGTCGTGCCCGCCGGGCACCGGCTCGCACTCATCGTGGCCGGCACCGACGCCGGTCTGATCGACCCGCCAGCGTCCCGGCCGAAGCTCACCCTCGACCTGTCCCGTACCTCCGCCGCACTGCCGCTGACCGGCGGCGCACCGGCCTTTGTACGGGCCACCGCGGGCGCACCGGGGCATCCGGACGCCGCGGCACCGCTGGACGGCATCGCCCCGCCGCGCTCGGTCAGCCGCCTGCCGGCCGGGAGATGACCCCGGGGGCCGCCCGACCGCGGGCGGCCCACCTGGTTCCCCCCTCCACCGCTCATCCAAGGGAGGCTCCTCCTCGTGATACCCCGCTCCCACCGCCTCGCCGTGGTGCCGCTGGCCATCGGGCTGACGGCCACCCTCGGCGCGACCCCGCCGACCGCTCCCGCCGCGACCGGAACCCCCGCACCCCGTACGGGATTCGAGACCAGCCATGGCGCCCGCTGGACCGGCCAGGCCGAGGAACAGGACTTCCTGACGGCCGTCGACCGGGGCTCGGTACGCGTACGGATCGACCGGATCGGCACCACCGGACAGGGCCGCCCGCTGCGGCTCGTCCGGATCGGCGCCCCCGCGCCCGAGCGCCCGGCGGAGGTCCGCCGCGGCAACTCCGTCCTGCTGATCTGCTCCCAGCACGGGGACGAGCCCTCCGGGCGCGAGGCATGCCTGACCACCGTCCGCGATCTCGCCTACGCCAAGGATCGGGCGACCCGGCGCTTCCTGGAACGCACCACCGTGCTGGTCGTACCCACCGCCAACCCCGACGGCCGGGCCGCGGACACCCGCGGCAACGCCGACGGTGTGGACATCAACCGCGACCACATCGCCCTGGAGACCGCCGAGGGCAGCGCGATGGCCGAGGTCATCCGCGACTACCGCCCCGACACCATCTACGACCTGCATGAGTACGGCCCCACGGCCCCGTACTACATGAAGGACGTGCTGTCGCTGTGGCCGCGCAATCTCAACACCGCGCACGGGGTGCACCGCGAGGCGGCCGCGCTCTCCGAGGACTTCGTGCGGCCCGCCGTCCACCGGGCGGGCTTCTCCACCGGCGTCTATGGCATCTGGACCGACCCGGAGACCGGTGACCCCGTCAAGCAGGTCGCGGGCGACGGCCAGGAGCGGATCCTGCGCAACACCGCGGGTATCAAGGGCTCGGTCGGACTGCTCGTCGAGACCCGGGTCGATGCGCTCACCGACGCCGAGCGGGCCGACCCCGCGCTCAACAACCGCCGCCGGGTGGACTCCCAGCTGGCCGCCCTGGATGGCGCCTTCACCTTCCTCGACCGGCACCGGACACGGATCGAGACGGCCACCACCGCCGCCCGGCTCACGGGCTATACCGACCGCGGTCCGGTGTATCTCGGCGGCGCGGATAACGAACCGGCCACCGAAGCGCAGATCCTGTCCGACCCACCTTGCGCCTACCGCCTCAAAGAGGGACAGTTTGCGCAGGTCAGAGATGAACTGGTGCGGCACGGAGTGGTGTGGCGCCGGGAACGTGACGGTGTCGTCGTGCCGCTGCGCCAGCCGCTGCGGAAGCTCGTTCCGCTGCTGTTGGACCGGAGGGCCGGTTATCACCTTACGGTCGCGACGCCCCTCAACGTCTGCCGTCGTGTGGTAGGGGGTAACGGGTAAGGAAAATATGGCCCATTGAAAGGTTGACACGTGTCGGACACAGTCAGAGAAGCCGGTGACGGGGGTGGCACGCCCTCCGTGACGGACATCCCCGATGACCCGCGGCTGCACGGACCCCCACAGACCGACCGTGTGGTGTTCGGTGTGACCTCATTGCTCACCCTTGCCTTCATCGCCTGGGGAGCGTCCTCCACCGAATCCCTCAAAAACGCATCGACCTCGATGCTGAACTGGGTGATCGACAACGGCGGCTGGGCATTTGTCCTCTCCGCCTCCGGATTCGTGATCTTTGCGATCTGGCTGGCCGTGAGCAAATACGGCCGGATCACGCTCGGCAAGGAGGGCGAGGACCCCGAATTCCGCACGGTGTCATGGATCGCGATGATGTTCAGCGCGGGCATGGGCATCGGTTTGATGTTCTACGGCGTCAGCGAGCCGCTGGGGCACTTCTCCACTCCACCGCCGGGCACCGATCCCCAGGATGCCGCCCAGGCGATGGACACCGCGATGGCCACCACGATGTTCCACTGGACGCTGCACCCCTGGGCGATCTATGCGGTCGTTGGTCTGGCCATCGCTTACAGCTGCTTCCGGCGGGGGAGGCGGCAGACGATAAGCGCGGTGTTCACGCCACTGATCGGCACCCGGCGGGCGAACGGCTGGGGCGGCCGGGTCATCGACATCCTGGCCATCTTCGCCACCCTCTTCGGCTCCGCGGCCTCGCTGGGGCTCGGTGCGCTGCAGATCGGCAGCGGCCTCAAGGTGCTCGGCTGGATGGACAGCGTCAGCACCACCCTGCTGGTCGGTGTCATCACCGTGCTGACCATCGCCTTCATCCTGTCCGCGGTCTCCGGTATCGCCAAGGGTGTCCAGATGCTGTCCAACATCAATATGGTGCTGGCGGTGATCCTGGCGGTCTTCGTGTTCGTGGTCGGACCGACCATCCTCATCCTCAATCTGGTGCCGACCTCCCTCGGTTCGTTCATCGGCCAGCTGCCGCAGCTCGCCGGCCGTACGGAGGCCAGCAGCGGTGACGACGTGGGCGGCTGGCTGCGCAGCTGGACGGTCTTCTACTGGGCGTGGTGGATCTCCTGGACGCCGTTCGTCGGCATGTTCATCGCCCGGATCAGCCGGGGCCGCACCATCCGCCAGTTCATCGGCGGGGTCATCCTCGTCCCGAGCGTGGTCAGCCTGGCGTGGTTCGCGGTGTTCGGCGGCTCGGCGATGAAGCTGCAGGCCGACAAGAAGCTGAGCGGGTCGAGCACCCCCGAGGGCCAGCTCTTCGACGTGCTGCACCAGTACCCGCTCGCCACGGTCATGAGCATTCTGGTGATGATTCTGGTCGGCATCTTCTTCGTGTCCGGTGCCGATGCCGCGTCCATTGTCATGGGCACCCTCTCGCAGAAGGGGACCTTCGAGCCGACCCGGCTCGTGGTGATCTTCTGGGGGGTGGTGACCGGTGCGGTCGCCGCGATCATGCTGCTGATCGGTGGTGGTTCGGACGATGCGCTGACCGGCCTGCAGAATCTGACGATTCTGGTGGCGGTGCCGTTCATGGTCGTGATGATCGCCATGTGCTGGGCGCTGATGCGTGATCTGCGCAGCGATCCGCTGATCGTGCGCGGCCAGAAGGGCGAGGAAGCCGTCGAGCTGGCCGTGATCGCGGGCCATGAGCAGTACGACGGTGACTTCGAGTTCCAGATCGGACCTGGCGGCAACGGAAATGGCAACGGGGACGATGACGGCAGCGGCGTCGATGAGGACGACGGCGCCGGAGTCAGGAGCGGCGGTTAGCCCGTCTCCGGAGCGGCGCCGCCCGGCCCCGGCCGAGGTGCCGCCGCGATGACGAAGGGGCCTGCGCACGACCGGAAGGTCGCCCGCAGGCCCCGCGTCCGTCCCGGACCGGGTTACTTCTTGAAGCTGTAGTCCATCAGCTTCTTCGCGTCAGCGGTGCGGTTCTCCACCGAAGAGGAGGCGAGAACCGTGCCGATGACCGTCTTGCCGCCCCGAGTGGCGGCGAAGACCAGGCAGTACTTGGCCTCCGGGCCGGAGCCCGTCTTGACGCCGAGGGTGCCCGAGTAGCTGCCGAGCAGCGCGTTGGTGTTGGTCCACGACATGTTGCGGTAGCCACCGCTCTTCGTCGTGACCTTCTGCGTGGTCGACTTCGTCTTCACGACCGTACGGAACGTGGAGTACTTCATCGCGTTGGACGCCAGCTTGGTCAGGTCGCGCGGAGTCGAGTAGTTCGCGCCCTTCCCGATGCCGTCGAACGAGTCGAAGTGCGTGTTCGTCAGGCCGAGCGACTTGGCCGTGGAGTTCATCTTGCCGATGAACGACTTGACCCGCTCGGCCCGGGTGGAGCCGCTGCCGAACTTGTCGGCCAGCGCGTACGCCGCGTCGCAGCCGGACGGGAGCATCAGCCCGTACAGCAGCTGGCGGACGGTGACCTTGTCGCCGACGATCAGCTTGGCCGACGAGGCCCAGTTGTTGTCGACGATGTAGTCGCTGTACGCCTTCTGGACGGTCACCTTGGAATCAAGGTTGAGGTTCGGCTGGGCCAGCACCACCCGGGCTGTCATGATCTTGGTGGTGGAGCCGGTCGAGCGACGGGTGTCCGCGGCCTTGGTGAAGAGGCTCTTCCCCGTGCCGTTGTTCATCACGAAGCCGCCCTTGGCGGCGATCGTCGGATTCTTGGGCGCAGCGGCCTGCGCAGGAGCGGTGAACGCCCCGGCCGTCAGAACGGCTCCCGCGGTGACAGCGACCGCGGATACGCGACGAATGCCCTTAATGCCGTTTTTCAAAATGGATACTCCAAATATCCCTGCAGTGCGGCCATATAGGAATGGCGCTTGAAGGTGAGACACATGAGAAGGGGAAATGGATGTGCGCTCGGGGCGGAAAAATTCCGCTCGGGGGAGGGGAGGCGGACGCGGGGGCAGGGAGAAGCCGGCCGCGCCGTCTTACCGGTGTGCCGGCCCGCGGCCCTCCTGGACCTCTCGCGCCATCCGCAGCACCTCGTCCGCGCACCCCCACGCCACGGTCACACCCCCGCCGCCGTGCCCGTAGTTGTGGACGCACGGCACGCCGCCGGACAGCCGCTCCACCGCCAGCCGCACCGCCGGGCGGGCCGGGCGCAGCCCCACCTTGTGTGCCAGGACCCGGGCTCGCGTCAGCTCCGGGAAGCGCCGGGCGGCGCGCGCCACGATGGCCTCCGCCACCGCCGGATCCGGCTCCGTGGACCAGGCGTTCTCCCGCGCCGTACCGCCCACCACCAGGCCGTACGGCTGGGGCAGCAGATAGGTGGTGTCCGTCGCCCCCGAGTCGGCGGAGACATACCACTCCTCGATGCCGGGGTTCTCCACCACCACCAACTGCCCCTGGACCGGGTGGACTCCGGGATCGGGTACGAGCTCGCGGGCGCCGAGTCCCGAGCAGTTCACGACCACATCCGCCGACGCTCCGGCCTCCTCCAGCGAGGCGACCTCGGCCCGCTCGATGACCCCGCCCGCCGCCGTCAACCGCCGTTCCAGATAGCGGAGATGGGCGGGCATGTCCACCAGGGGAGTACGGGCCCGCCAACCCGACGCGCTGCCCTCGGGGAGTTCCTCCGCGCGCGCCCGCCGCAATCCGGGCACCGCGGCGTACCAGGCGGCCAGACCGTCCTCGACACCGTCGCCCGCGTCCGCCGCCGCGCCCCCGCCGCCCGTTGTGGCCGTCATCGTGCCCATCACCATCCGGGCGCCCGTCTCCTCCGGCCGCCGTGCGAGGTCGGTGAGCACCTGGAAGGAGCGTACGGCCCACGCCACCGCCCGCTCGTACGGCTGGATGCGGTACGGCCAGCACAGCCCGCCCGCCACCGCCGAGGTCGTCCCATCGGCCGCGTCACGGCTCAGTACCCGTACCCGGTGGCCGTCCTCGGCCAGTGCGATCGCCGATGTCAGGCCGATCACCCCACCGCCGACCACGCGTACGTCCAGGTCATCCGTGTTGCTCGTCATGCCGGGACGCTAACCGCTGTGGCGGGCACGGAAAAGGGGCGGAAAAGGGGAGGACAGTGCGGGAGCGGCAGCGCGAACGGAGGCTGCCCGTGGTGGGGGTGGAGCCCGCCGACGAGGCGGTACGGCTCGCGGACCTCCCGGCGTACGGAGCCGACAGCGCATCCCGCCCGAAGCCGGCAGCGCGTCCCGTCCAGAGCCGGTTCGCCCGCCCGCCATCCGTTCGTGATCATGCGGAAACCCCGCGGCAGTGGTGTGGACCATTTCGGACCTTAGGCTGGTAGCAGCACCGTCGGCCGATGACGCCCCTCGGAACCGCTTACCGCCGTCCGTACGCCGTCGTCTGAGGAGGCTCATGCTCCGCGCGCCGCGCGCCGTGCCCGCCTGGCTGGCCCATCCCTTCCACTGGCAACGGCTGCCCGTACCCTGGGCGGCCGTTGCCCGCGGTGCGCTGTGCGCGGGGCCGCTGCTGGGGGCGGGCATCGCGACCGGCCACCCGGCGCCCGGCGTCCTCGCCGGACTCGGCTCGATGCTGGCCGGGGTCAACGACCGCCCCGGCACCCGGCGCACCGGCATCGTCCATATCGGCCTGCCCGCGCTCGCCTCGGCGCTCGGCATGCTGATCGGCGCCTCGCTGCGGGCGGCCGACGCGGGCTGGTGGCTCCTTCCCGCGCTGTTCGCCGTCGGCTTCGTCTCCGGCGCGGGCAGCGTGGCCGGGCCGGTGCGCTCCAACGCCGGGATGCAGATGCTGGCCACCACCATCCTGGGCGCCGGAATGCCGCTGCCCGGTGCGCCCTGGGCGAAGGCCCTCTATGTCCTCGCCGGCTGTCTGTGGCTGCTTCTGCTACGGCTGGTGCTGCGCTCGCCCCGTCCCGCGGGCGGTGCCCTCAGCGGCGAGCGGGCCGCGGTCGCCACGGTCTTCGACGCGCTCGCCGACGCCCTGGGCGCGGCCGGCGGGCCCGGCGCCGAGTCCGCCCGGCGACGGCTCACCGCCGCCCTGGACCGCGCCGACGAGGCCGTGCGGCTGCGGCTGCTCACCAGTCGGCTGCTGCGCCGGTCGGCCCGTACGGAAGAACTGCTGCTCACCGAGCGGTTCGCGGCCGCCACCGCGCTGTGCGAGGCCAGTGTGGCGCTGCTGTGGGAGGCCCGCCCATTGCCGTCCCGGGTGGCCGAGAGCCCCCGTAAGTTCGCCGAGGCCCTGCGCACCGGGCGGTCGCCGGGCCGGCTGTCCGCTCCGGAGACCAGCACCGCCGCGCGCGGCGCCTTCGACCAGGCCCTGCTGGACGCCGTGGTCACCTTCGCCCGGCGGGAGCCGGAGTCGCCGACGGGAGCGGAGCCGGCAGCGGCCCCGGCGGGCCGTCCCGCCTGGGTGGCCCGGCCCGAGGCCGTGGTCCGCGGGGCGCTGGGTGCCGTAGGCGTGCGGACCCGGCGCGGGCGCGGCCTGTTCGGGCCGGCCGGGCGGGACTACGGCCTGCGGGTCGCCGTCTGCATCACCGCGAGCGTCGCCGTGGCCCTGCTGCTCCGCGCCGACCACTGGTACTGGCTCCCGGCGACCGTCACCTTCCTCGTCAAGCCGGACCTGGGCCCGCTCTTCTCCCGTACGGTCAACCGCTTCGCCGGGACGGTCGCGGGGGTGCTGGTCTTCGCCGGGGCGGGACTGCTGCTGACCGGTTCGTGGTGGCCGGCGCTGATGGCCGGCGCGGGCGGTGCGCTGCTGCCGTTCGCCACCCGCCACTTCGCCCTGCAGACCGTCGCGATCACCCTCATGGTGCTGTCGTTCGTGCATGTCAGCGGCGACCCGGAGGCCGCCGCCGAGCGCCTCGTGGACACCTCCATCGCCTGCGGCATCGTCCTCGTCGTCGGACATCTGCCACATCTCGCCGACCCGCGCCGCCGGGTCGGGCACCGGGTCACCGCGGCGCTCCGCAGCACCGAGCAGTTCCTGCGGCACGTCCTGGAGGCGGAACCGGGCGCCGACCCCACCCGTCGGCTGGCGCTGCGCCGCGCCGCCTACCGGGCGCTGGGGGAGGCCAGGGCGGCCGCGGAGACCGCCGCGGCCGAACTCCTCGCCGCCCGCGACCGCAACCCCGACTGGCTGACGGTCGTCACCGCGGCCGAACGCATCGTGGACGCCGCCACCGCCTGTGCGGTACGCCTCGACCACGGCGCCCACCGCCCCAGCACCGCCGAGGCCGAGGGCCTGTGCCAGGCACTCTCCGCAATGGCCGACGCCCTTGAGGAACCCCACCGACCGCCCGCACAGCGCCCATCCGGCCCGGACCTCCCACCCGTCCCGGACTGCGCCACCCTCACGGACGTGGCCGTCGAACTGGAGCGGATCCGGGGGCATGCGGAGGCGGGGTGAGATGGGGTGCGCAGTACCGGGGATGGGGAGCCGGGGCCTGGGGGGCGAACCGCCCCGCACGGCGGCGTCCTGGCCGGCGGATTCCGATCGCCGAGCGCGCCAAGCCCCGTAAGACCGTCCGCGGCGGGGAGACTACGCACTAGCAGATCCGCGGCTGAGCGGGACCGCCCCCGCAGCGGGCGGGGGCGGGAGAGCGGTCTCCCACGGTCCCGTCCTCCGCGCCCGGACGAGAAGGAGGCAAAGCTGTGGCGCCCTTGCGATGGGAGGCGTTTCTGGCGCAGGTTCAGGAGCGTGGCGAATACGGCTCACCACAGGAAGCGGAACGGGCGGCCCGGGTCGTCCTGGCTCTGCTGGGTGCGCATCTGGTCGGTGAGGAACGGGCCGAGCTGGCCGCTTACTTGCCGGAGACCTTCGCCCTGATCCTGCTCAACCCGCTCCAGGCCGCCGAGCCGCTGGACCCCGCACGGTTCGTCCGCGCCACGGCGGCCTGGATCGAGGGCGCCACCGAGGAGACCGCGAAGTGGGATGTCGGCGCGGTGCTCAGCGTCGTCGCCGACGCCGCCGACGAAGACCTCATGCAGCGCGTGCTGCTGCAACTGCCGCCGGACTTCGACCTCCTCTTCGGCCATCCCCGGTTGGTGTGATCAGGGCCTGGGGGACGCCTCCTCGCTGGCGGAGTCGTCGCAGCCGTTGTAGTTGTCAGCGGGGAGCCGGGTCCGCGCCGACGCGCCCCGCCGGGCCACCACGTGGGCCAGGCCCGCCAGGACGAGCGCGAGCGCTGTGAGGAAGGCGCTCACCCACAGCGGCGCGCGGTAGCCGAGGCCCGCGGTCAGTGCGGCGCCACCGCACCAGGGGCCCAGCGCCGCGCCCACGTTGAGCGCCGCCGTGGCGAGCCCGCCGCCCAGCGTCGGCGCCCCGGTTGCCGCGTAGAGGATCTGGGAGACCAGGGTGGAGCCGACGGCGAACGACAGCGCCCCCTGGACGAAGAGGAGCGGCAGCGTGGCCAGCGGGCTCCCGGCGGTGAGGGCACTCGCGATCCACCCGGCGAGCAGGGCCGGTCCGCCGAGCGCCAGGAGGCGGAGCGGCCGGGTATCGGCCAGGCGGCCGCCCGCGCTGACCCCGGCGAACGACCCCAGGCCGAAGAGCGCGAGCAGGGCGGGCACCCAGCCGGTGCCGAATCCGGTGACCTCGGTGACCAGCGGCGCGAGATAGGTGAAGGCGCAGAAGGTCGCGCCGTTCACCAGGGCGCCGAGGAGCAGCAGCACCACGAGCCGGGGGCTGCGCAGGGCGCGCAGTTCCGCGCCTGTGCGGGAGTTGCCCGTAGAGGGCCGCGGGGCGGGGTCGGACGGCACCGACCACAGGATCGCGAGGACGGCAGGCACCGAGACCAGCGCCACCGCCCAGAACGCCGAGCGCCAGCCCCACACCTCACCGAGCAGCGCCCCGGCGGGCACACCCGCGACACACGCCATGGTGGTGCCCCCGAGCAGCACGGAGGCGGCACGGCCCTTGGCGTCGGGGGCGACCATCGAGGTCGCGGTCGCCAGGGCCACCGCCAGGAACCCGGCGTTGGCCAGCGCCGCGACGACCCGGGTGGCCAGCAGCACCCCGTAGTCGGGGGTGACCGCACCGAGGACATGGACGAGCAGGAACGTGATCAGGAAGGTCAGCAGCGCGCGACGCCGGGACCAGCGCAGGCCCAGCAGCGCCGGCAGCGGCGCGCCCACCACCATCCCTACGGCGAAGGCCGAGGTCAGCCCGCCGGCGGCGGAGAGCGAGACATCCAGATCACGGGCGATGTCCGGAAGCAGGCCGGACAGCATGAATTCGGAGGTGCCTTGGGCGAAGACCGCAAGGCCGAGCAGATAGAGAACGAAGGGCACAGCAACACTCCGCAACCACAGGGGGGATCGACACGGCGCGGCGGCAGGCACAGCGGTACCCGTGCGGAGGTGAAGGGAGCGACCGTCCGGCCGGGCAGGCGTGGCTACCGCGCGAAACGACCTGAGGCGTCAGGGAGTTGACGCAGCGTCAGGTGAGAAGCAGTCCGTACTGCGGCGATCCGGTGGCAGGGGAGCGTGCGGCACGGAAGCGTGCCGGGTGGTGCGCGATGGCGCTGTGACGGCGCGACCGCGAGACAGCCCAGGGAGCCACCGGAGGGCCGGTGGCTAGCGTCTTGATGCCTCGGGGCTGGACATGCGGGCAGATTAATCGAGCCGGCCGGCCTCGTCCAGGTAATAAACGGGTGGGCGCCGGCCGGCGGACCGGCGGCAGCGGGACTCGCCCGCTGCCGCCGGACACCGGTGGATGGCTCAGCGGCCGCCGCGGTCCTTGCCCAGGAGCCCGGCCCGCCGCAGGGCGTCCGCCATCGCGTCGTTGGCCGGTCCGGCGTCCCGGCCGCCCCGGCGGTCACCGCCGCGCGCTCCGCCGCCGCCCTGGCGCTGCCGCGGCGCACCGCCACGGGCGCCCTCGCGCGGCCCGCCGCCGCTGCCGCCCCGGCGCTCGCCGCCGCGTTCGCCGCCACCGCGCCGCTCGCCGCCACCCGCCGACGCGCTCTTGCCGTGCTCATCGTCCAGCCGCAGCGTCAGCGAGATCCGCTTCCGCGGGATGTCGACATCGAGCACCTTGACCCGCACGATGTCGCCGGGCTTGACCACGTCCCGCGGGTCCTTGACGAAGGTCTTCGACATCGCCGAGACATGCACCAGACCGTCCTGATGGACACCCACATCCACGAACGCCCCGAAGGCGGCGACATTGGTCACCACGCCTTCCAGGAGCATCCCCGGCTGCAGATCGCCGATCTTCTCCACGCCTTCCTTGAAGGTCGCGGTCTTGAAGACCGGGCGCGGGTCGCGGCCCGGCTTCTCCAGCTCCTGCAGGATGTCGCTGACCGTCGGCAGGCCGAAGGAGTCATCGACGAAGTCCGCGGCCTTCAGGGTGCGCAGCACCGCCGTGTTGCCGATCAGCGAACCGACCTCGCTGCCCGCCGTCTTCACCATCCGGCGCACCACCGGGTACGCCTCGGGGTGCACGCTGGAGGAGTCCAGCGGGTCCTCGCCACCCCGGATCCGCAGGAAGCCCGCGCACTGCTCGTACGCCTTCGGGCCGAGCCGCGCCACGTCCTTGAGGGCCTTACGGGAGCGGAACGGGCCGTTGTTGTCCCGGTGCGCCACGATGTTCTCGGCGAGGCCGGAGCCGATGCCCGACACCCGCGAAAGCAGCGGCGCCGAGGCGGTGTTGACGTCCACGCCGACGCCGTTCACACAGTCCTCGACCACCGCGTCCAGCGAGCGCGACAGCTTCACCTCGGACAGATCGTGCTGGTACTGCCCGACACCGATCGACTTCGGGTCGATCTTGACCAGCTCGGCCAGCGGGTCCTGCAGCCGGCGGGCGATGGACACCGCGCCGCGCAGCGACACATCCAGCTCGGGCAGCTCCTGCGAGGCGAACGCGGAGGCGGAGTACACCGAGGCACCGGCCTCGGACACCATCACCTTCGTCAGCTTCAGCTCCGGCTGGGCGGCGATCAGATCGGCGGCCAGCTTGTCGGTCTCGCGGGACGCGGTGCCGTTGCCGATCGCGATCAGCTCGACATCGTGCTCGCGGGCCAGCTTCGCCAGCGTGGCCAGTGAGGCGTCCCACTTCTGCTGCGGCACATGGGGGTAGATGGTCTCCGTGGCGGCCACCTTGCCGGTGGCGTCCACGACGGCGACCTTCACGCCCGTACGGAAGCCGGGGTCCAGACCCATCGTGGCGCGGGTACCGGCGGGCGCCGCCAGCAGCAGATCGCGCAGGTTCGACGCGAAGACCCGTACCGCCTCGTCCTCGGCGGCCTGCCGCAGCCGCAGCCGCAGATCGATCCCCAGGTGCACCTGGACCCGGGTGCGCCAGGCCCAGCGGACGGTGTCCTGCAGCCACTTGTCGGCCGGACGGCCCCGGTCCGCGATGCCGAAGCGGTGCGCGATGGACTGCTCGTACGAAGTCGGCCCCTCGGTGGCCGCCGACGGGTCCTCGGGCTCCAGGTTGAGGTCGAGGATCTCTTCCTTCTCGCCGCGGAACATCGCCAGCACCCGGTGCGAGGGCAGTTCGGTGAACGGCTCGGCGAAGTCGAAGTAGTCGGCGAACTTCGCGCCGGCCTCCTCCTTGCCCTCGCGGACCTTCGCCGCCACCCGCCCGCGCGACCACATCCGTTCGCGCAGCTCACCGATCAGATCCGCGTCCTCGCCGAACCGCTCGGTCAGGATGGCCCGCGCGCCCTCCAGGGCGGCGGCCGGATCGGCGACCCCCTTGCCGTCGTCCACGAACGCCGCGGCCGCCGCGGCCGGTTCCACCGACGGATCGCTCAGCAGCCCGTCGGCGAGCGGCTCCAGGCCCGCCTCCCGCGCGATCTGTGCCTTGGTGCGCCGCTTGGGCTTGTACGGGAGGTAGATGTCCTCCAGCCGCGCCTTGGAGTCGGCGCCGCAGATCTGCGCCTCCAGGGCGGCGTCCAACTTGCCCTGGGATCGTACGGACTCCAGGATCGCGGTCCGCCGCTCCTCCAGTTCCCGCAGATAGCGCAGCCGCTCCTCCAACGAGCGCAGCTGCGCATCGTCGAGCATCTCGGTGGCTTCCTTGCGGTAGCGCGCGATGAACGGAACGGTCGAGCCGCCGTCGAGCAGTTCGACCGCGGCCTTCACCTGCCGCTCCTTGACGCCGAGCTCCCCGGCGATCCTCGCTTCGATGGACCCGAGGGCCCCGATGGGCTCAGTGGATGCCGTCACGTTGATCCAGACCCGCCTTCCAGCGCTTGCTTGAGCCTGCATTGTGCAGGGTGGCGGCCCGGACTGTCGCGCCGCCCAGCCGCCAGAGGGTCCGCGAAGTCACCTCGTCCGTCCGTGAGCCGGGAGGGAGGTGACGGACGCCCCTGGCGCCGGGGTGCGCGAGGACGTACGCACACCCCGGCGCCAGGGGAGCACTCCTCCGGAGGGCGCCTTACGTACCGGAGCGCGCCGCATCGCCCCGGATCATCACTTGCCGAACATCACCGCGGGGAAGGCCCCGGCGTTCATGGCGGTGGTGGTGAAGCCGGTCGCCAGCTCGGTGAGCCGGGCCACGCCCTCGGCGCCCAGGTGCTCGTACGGGGCCTGGTCCAGCCGGTCGGTCGTCCGCTCCAGCTCCTTGCGCAGCAGGATGCCGGCCTCGGTCAGCTCGCCCGCGGTGTCCAGGAGCCCCCGCGACCGCAGCCGTTCCTGCGCCTCCTGCCACTCCTCCTCGGACCAGCCACGGGTCGACATGATGGCCTGGTGGCTCATGCCCCGGCCGGTGGCGGTGTGGGTGACCAGGGCTTCCAGCCCGTCCAGTTCGGCGTCCAGCAGGGCTATCAGGTGGCCGTCACCGCGGTGTTCGCGCAGCAGGGTCGCGGCGTGCCAGTAGGCCAGGTGCGGGGCCTCCGGCACTGGCAGATCGGCGTGCGCGGCGTACAGCGGCCGGGCCTGGCGGGTGCAGCCCTCGGCGGCGCGCAGCGCCAGCTTCGCCGCCTCCGCCATCTCCGGCGACTCGACGGCCTCGGCGCCGAGCAGCCGGCGCAGCGTGGCGTCCGCGGCGCGCAGCCGGGCGTCGAGCACCTGCTGCGGTGTGGTGAGCGTCCAGACGTGCGGGACGTGCTGGGCGATGAGCTCGTGCTTGAAGTTGTAGAAGGTGGCCGTGATGGTGCCGGGGCCCACGGCCCCCATGGCCGCGCCACGGCAGGCGAAGTAACCGGCGCTGCGGTTCTCGATGCCGAGCTTCGCCATCTCCCCGGACAGCTCCGGCGCGAAGTAGTGCGTGGAGTGGAACGGGTTGACGACGTTGTGGCAGGTGCGGCCGGCCTTCTCGGGCAGTGCACTGGATGAGGTCATACGGGCAGGGTACCGACCCGTCGGTATGGGGCCGTTCCAGGGGCCCGGACGACGGGTGCGCCGACCCTCCCGCCGCTGCCCGATGGCAGGAAAGGTGGGTTTTTCGTCATTGCCGCCATCGCCGACGCTGCCCAGGATGGACGGCATGGAACAGCGCGATGTGCTCGTGGTTCTCTTCGACGGTGTGCAGGCCCTGGACGTCTGCGGACCGCTCGATGTCTTCAACGGTGCGGCCCAGTGCGTCCCGGGCTCCTACCGGATCCGCACCGCCAGTCTTGACGGCGCCCCGGTCCGCACCACCAGTGGGCTGACGCTCGTCCCCGACCTCACCCTCACCGCCGCCGCGGCGCCGCACACCCTGCTGGTCCCCGGCGGTCAGGGCACCCGTGCCCCCGACCCCCGGCTGATCGCCTGGCTGCGCGAGCACGCGCCCCGCGCCCGGCGGAAGGTCTCGGTGTGCAGCGGAGCGCTGCTGCTGGCCGAGGCCGGGCTGCTGGACGGCCGCCGGGCGACGACCCACTGGATGCTCTGCGACACCCTCGCCAAGCGCTTCCCCGCGGTGCAGGTAGAGCCCGAGCCGATCTATGTACGGGACGGCGACCTGGCCACCTCCGCGGGCGTGACGGCCGGAATCGACCTCGCGCTGGCTCTCGTGGAGGAGGACCACGGCCGGGACCTCGCGCTGGCCATCGCCCGGCATCTGGTCGTCTTCCTGCGGCGGCCGGGCAACCAGACCCAGTTCAGCGCCCAGCTCGCCGCCCAGACCGCACAGCGCCGGCCGCTGCGTGACGTCCAGCAGTGGATCACCGAGAACCCGGAGGCGGACCTCTCCGTCGACGCCCTCGCGGAGCGCGCGCGGCTCTCCCCGCGGCACTTCGCGCGGGCGTTCCGCGAAGAGACCGGCATGACACCGGGCCGCTATGTCGACCGGGTGCGGCTGGAGGCCGCCCGGCGGTGCCTGGAGGACACCGCCGACGGCATCGAGCAGGTGGCGCGCCGCTGCGGCTACGGCACCCCCGAGGCGATGCGCCGCGCCTTCCTCCGCGTCCTGGGCGCCTCCCCGGCCGAATACCGCCGCCGCTTCCAGCCGGCCGGCCCGCCCGTACCGACTGCCTGAACCCCGCCGGTTGCCACGAAACCACCGCGCCGGCACCCACCACCGACGACAGGAAACGACTTATGCAGCTCGCGATCCTTCTCTACGACCGCTTCACCGCACTGGACGCCATCGGCCCCTACGACACCCTCAGCCGGGTGCCGGGAGTGGAGACGGTGTTCGTCGCCGAACGCACCGGCCCGCACCGCAACGACCTCGGCTCGCTCGGACTGGTCGCCGAGGCGACGCTGGACGAGGTCACCGCGCCGGACATCCTGGTCGTGCCGGGCGGCCCGGGGCAGCTCGCGCACATGACGGACGGCCCGCTGCAGGAGTGGATCCGCGCCGTGGACGCCCACACCACCTGGACCACCTCGGTATGCACCGGCTCGCTGATCCTCGCCGCCGCCGGTCTGCTCAAGGGGCGCCGGGCGACCTCCCACTGGCTGGCGCTGGACCAGCTGCCCGGCTTCGGTGCCGAGCCGACCGGGGAGCGGGTGGTCTTCGACGGCAAGTACGTGACGGCGGCCGGCGTCTCGTCCGGTATCGACATGGGGCTGACGCTGGCCGGCCGGATCGCCGGGGACACCGTGGCCCAGACGATCCAGCTCGGCATCGAGTACGACCCGCAGCCGCCCTACGACGCGGGCTCCCCGGAGAAGGCACCGGCCGAGGTCACCGCGAAACTGCGGCAGGGGAGCCGGGACGTGCTGATGGGGGAGGCGTAGCCACGGACGTCCCGTCGCGTAGCCACGGACCTCCGGGCGGGCGGCCGGTCGTCCCCGTAGGGCGTTCGTTCAGTCCGTGGGCCAGGTGAAGCGCGGCGCCCTGCGCTCCAGGAAGGCGGCGGCACCCTCCGCGGTGTCGCCGCTCGCGCGCGCCTGCGCCGCCCAGTACGCACCGCGCTCCTCGGCCTGGGCAGGCGGTACGTCCCAGGTCCCGTTGGCCAGCTCTTTGGCCGCGGTCTGGGTCAGCAGCGACCGGCTCGCGAGGACGGCCGAGAACTCCGCCACCCGCTTGCCCAGCTCCCCCTCGGCCAGCACCTCGTCCACCAGCCCCGTACGCAGCGCCCGCGCACAGTCGATCAACTCCCCGGAGAACAGCAGGTACTTGGCGGCGGAGAGTCCCACCAGCCGGACCAGCCGCCGGGTGGCGGACGCCGGATAGGCCACCGCGAGCTTGGCCGGCGTCACCCCGAACAGCGCGCCCTCCTCCGCGAACCGCAGATCACACGCGGCCGCCAACTGGGCGCCGCCGCCCACGCAGTAGCCGCGTATCGCCGCCAGCGTCGGCCCGGGGAACGCCGCCAGCGCCTCCTCGGCCGCGACCGCCAGCCCCTGCGACTCACCCGCCGCCTCCCGCAGCGCACCGATGTCCGCGCCCGCGCAGAACGTCCCGCCCTCGCCGGTCAGCACCAGCGACCGGACGGCACGGTCGCCCGCCAGCCGCTCCAGCAGCGGCGGCAGATCCCGCCACATCTGCACCGTCATGGCATTCCGCTTGCCGGTATTGCTGATGGTGACGGTCGCCGTGCCGTCGCTGACATGCGTCTTCAGAGCGGGTTCCATGCTCGGATATTAGAGCGCCCGCCAGGACGGGGCCGGATACGATCGCGGCCTGATGTCAGCAACTCTCGTCGCCAAAGACCTCGCCGCCGGCCACGGTGAGCGCGTCCTGTTCTCCGGCCTCGATCTGGTCGTCGCCCCCGGGGATGTGATCGGCCTCGTCGGCGCCAACGGGGCGGGCAAGTCCACCCTGCTGCGCCTGCTGGCCGGCCTGGACACCCCGGAGGACGGCACGCTCGCCCTCGGCCCGCCCACCGCCACCGTCGGCCATCTTCCCCAGGAGCCCGACCGCCGGCCGGGAGAGACCGTACGGGCCTTCCTCGCCCGCCGCACCGGCGTCACCGACGCCCAGCTCGCCCTGGACACCGCCACCCAGGCACTGGTCGAGGAACGGCCCGGCGCGGACGACATCTACGCCACCGCACTGGAGCGCTGGCTGGCCCTGGGCGCCGCCGACCTCGACGAACGCGCCGAGGAGATCGCCGGCCGGCTCGGCCTGACCATCGGCCTCGACCAGCCGATGACCACGCTCTCCGGCGGCCAGGCCGCCCGCGCCTCGCTCGCCTCACTGCTGCTCTCCCGTTACGACGTCTTCCTGCTGGACGAGCCGACCAACGACCTGGACCTGGACGGCCTCGGACAGCTGGAAGCCTTCGTCACCGGGCTGCGCGCCGGTACCGTCCTGGTCAGCCACGACCGCGAGTTCCTGACCCGTACGGTCAACCGCGTCGTCGAACTCGACCTGGCCCAGCAGCAGGTCAACACCTACGGCGGCGGCTACACCTCCTATCTGGAGGAGCGCGAGCGGGCCCGGCGCCACGCACGGGAGCAGTACGAGGAGTACGCCGACACCAAGTCCGCTCTGGAGACCCGCGCGCACACCCAGCGCAACTGGATGGAGAAGGGCGTCAGGAACGCCCGCCGCAAGGCCCCCGACAACGACAAGATCGCCCGCAAGGGCCGGGTGGAGGCCACCGAGAAGCAGGCCGCCAAGGCCAAGCAGACCCAGCGCCTGATCGAGCGTCTCGACGTCGTCGAGGAGCCGCGCAAGGAGTGGGAGCTGCGGATGGAGATCGCCGCCGCGCCCCGGGCCGGCGCGGTCGTGGCCACCCTGCGCGGTGCCGGTGTCCGGCGCGGCGACTTCCGCTTCGGCCCGGTGGACCTGCAGATCGACTGGGCGGACCGGGTCGCCATCACGGGCCCCAACGGCTCCGGCAAGTCCACACTGCTCGCCGCCCTCCTCGGCCGGCTCCCGCTGGACGCCGGGCACGCGGCGCTCGGCCCCGGCGTGGTGGTCGGCGAGGTCGACCAGGCGCGCGGGCTGTTCTTCGGCGACGACCCGCTGATGGACGCCTTCCGGGTCGCCGTACCGGATCTCTCGCCCGCCGATGTGCGCACCCTGCTCGCGAAGTTCGGCCTGAAGGCGGCACATGTGCTGCGCCCGGCGCGCACCCTCTCGCCGGGGGAGCGGACCCGCGCCGCGCTGGCCCTCCTCCAGGGCCGCGGGGTCAACCTCCTCGTCCTGGACGAGCCGACCAACCATCTCGATCTGCCGGCCATCGAACAGCTGGAGTCCGCGCTCGCCTCCTACCCGGGCACCCTGCTGCTGGTCACCCACGACCGCCGGATGCTGGAAGCGGTGCACACCACCCGCCGTATCGAGGTCGACGGCGGACGGATCACCGACCGGGCGGTGTGAAAACCCCGGGACCGGCGGCCCGCGCCACCCGTGGTGATTATCGATTTGGCCCTGGGGCCGCCGACCCGTACTGTGGTGTTCACCGACGCGGGGTGGAGCAGCTCGGTAGCTCGCTGGGCTCATAACCCAGAGGTCGCAGGTTCAAATCCTGTCCCCGCTACTGATACAGAACAGCAGGTCCGGTGCTCAGGCATCGGACCTGCTGTTCTGCGTGGTCCCGGTGCCCGGCGAAGCGGTGAACGCGGCACAAAGGGAACAGCTCCGGTCCCCGGGTCGAGCGAACCACTCGGATTCGGCCATAAGCCGTCGATAGATGGTGACTTGTGGTCAGCGGGCCGGTCCGGACCAATGCATTCCCAACACTCGTCCTGTGAGGATGCCTTCCGGACCCCCCGCAGAACCCCCCGAAGAGCTGACCTCCCCGGTCGCCTACGAAGGTGTCTGGCGGTTCACCGCCCCGGCACTGGAGTCCTCGGTGCCGCAGGCCCGGCACGCGGTCCGGGATCTGCTCACCGAACAGTCCGTACCCGTCGCCGCCGCCATCATGGACGGCCTGCTGCTCATCGTCTCCGAACTGGTCACCAACGCCGTCCGGCACGCCGCCCTGCTCTCGCCCCAGATCGCCGTCCAGCTCGCCCTCGGGGCGAACTGGCTACGGGTCGCGGTCGAGGACGATCACCCCTACCGCCCCAAGGCGCTGGAGGCGGATCAGGGTGATGTCGGCGGCCGCGGACTGTGGCTGGTCAAGACGCTCACCGCGGAGGTGGGCGGCAAATGCGGTGTCGAGCACACGAGGAACGGCGGCAAGGCCATCTGGGCCGAGCTGCCGCTCACCCCGCCTGCTACCAGCCCGCCGCCCCTCCGGTGAGCTCGCGCACCGCCGGCCGCGCCGCGTCCAGCACGGTCATGAACCAGGCGGAGAACGGCGCCGCGGCATGCCGCTCGGCCAGCTCCTCCGGCGTCACGAAGGCGATCTCGCCGATCTCCTCGGGGTCGGGCGCCGGCTCGGCCCGCACCAGCCCGACGAACAGGTGGTTGTACTCCTGCTCCACGAGGCCGGACGCCGGGTCGGGATGGTTGTAACGGACCGTGCCGGCCTCGGCCAGCAGGGAGGGGGCAAGGCCCAGCTCCTCCGCGGTCCGGCGGGCGGCGGCCGCGAACGGCGCCTCGCCGGGGTACGGATGGCCGCAGCAGGTGTTGGACCACACGCCGGGGGAGTGGTACTTCCCCAGCGCCCGGCGCTGCAGCAGCAGCCGCCCCTTCTCGTCGAAGAGGAAGACCGAGAAGGCCCGGTGCAGCTGCCCGGGGGGCTGGTGGGCCGCGAGCTTCTCCGCGGTGCCGATCGTCGTACCGTCCTCGTCGACCAGCTCCAGCATGATCGGTTCGGCGGTGCCGTCCGGTGTGCTCACCGCCGGGTCCCCGGCGGTCTGTCCGTTGGCAGGTGTGATCGGCATGCCCATCCTTGTCGTCGGTCTTCGACGCCAAGTCTGCCCTAGCCGGGGCCGCATCACCGGCACAGCGGGTGCGCGGCGCAACAACCCCGCGCACCGGTCACCCGGCGCGCCCGCCGTGAGATGGTCCACACCCCCGGCGGGCCGCCCGGCGCCCGGCGCGGCTCACACCGAGCGGCGGCCGTGACGCCACCGGCTGACGGCGATCACCCCCGGACCTGGGATGGCCCTCACCACACCGGCCCCGGCACAACCCGCCCGCCCCGTGACCAGCCCTCTCATAACCGGCACCGGATCGGGTCCCGGACCTGCGGGCCAGTTGTTCATGCGCCACCCGATCCACCATGATGATCGCGGCAGGCGCAGCCGTCGGTCACTCGATCGTGCGGTGAATGCGCGGTGAACGGCCGCATCCGGCGATCCGATAGCCTCTGCCGACGTGCCACCCGGCCCTCCCAGGGGCGAGGTGTGCCACGCCCGCTGCCCGGGTAGTTCGTATCGAATGCGGATCGATCACGAACCGTCCGTGCTGCCTTGTCAGCATCCAAGGAGTGAGTTCGTCTGTCGACCGCCATCCTCACCGGTCCGCCGGTAGCCGGGTCGCCGCTCGAAGCCGACCTGCGCACGCTGGGCTTCGACGTCCGTACGGCGAACGATGCCACGGCCGCCGCCGAGCTGATCAACGCGGTGCCCGCTCATGAGCGGATCGCCGTCGTCGACCCTCGCTTCGTCGGCCATCTGCACGCCCTGCGGCTGGCACTGACCGACCCCCGCTTCCCGGCCGCGGCCGTGCCCGGCGCGCTCACCGCGCAGCCCGCGGCCCGCGCCGCGCTGGCCCGTGCGGTCGGCAGGATCCCGGTCGGCGCCGGTACCGCCCACCTCACGGATGTCCTGACCGACACCCTCACCGAGTCCCTGGACCGCGACGAGGCGGGTCTGCACCGCGTCGAGCTGGGCAGCCTGGTCGCCACCGTCGCGCTCACCCCGGCTCAGCGCGAGGACGCCCGGGAGGCCGTCGCCGCCGTCGACGACGAGGCCGTACGGCTGCGCACCGCCGTGAAGTCCCGCGACGGGTTCTTCACCACGTACGGCATCAGCCCGTACTCCCGCTACCTCGCCCGCTGGTGCGCGCGGCGTGGACTCACCCCCAACCAGGTCACCACCGCATCGCTGCTCACCGCCCTGATCGCGGCCGGCTGCGCGGCCACCGGAACCCGCGGCGGCTTCGTCGCGGCCGGCTTCCTGCTGCTGTTCTCCTTCGTGCTGGACTGCACCGACGGGCAGCTCGCCCGCTACTCCCTGCAGTACTCGACGATGGGCGCCTGGCTGGACGCCACCTTCGACCGGGCCAAGGAGTACGCGTACTACGCGGGCCTGGCCCTCGGGGCGGCCCGCGGCGGCGACGATGTCTGGGCGCTGGCGCTCGGCGCGATGGTCCTGATGACCTGCCGCCACGTCGTCGACTTCTCCTTCAACGAGGCGAACCACGACGCCACCGCCAACACCAGCCCCACCGCCGCGCTCTCCGGCAAGCTCGACAGCGTCGGCTGGACGGTCTGGGTGCGCCGGATGATCGTGCTGCCGATCGGTGAACGCTGGTTCATGATCGCGGTGCTCACCGCGCTGACCACCCCGCGCATCGTCTTCTACGCGCTGCTCATCGGCTGTGCGCTGGCCGCCTGCTACACCACGGCAGGCCGGGTGCTGCGCTCGCTGACCCGCCGGGCCCGCCGCACCGACCGCGCCGCCCGGGCGCTGGCCGACCTCGCCGACTCCGGGCCGCTCGCCGAGCTGATCGCCCGCGGCGCCCGGGGCCGCGGCCGGACCGGTTCCTTCCTGGCGCCCGTCATGGCATTTCTCTCAGCCGCGGTGCTGCTGGTCTGGGTGATCTTCGAGGACGACCCCACGTCCTGGCTCACCGTCGGCGTCGCCGTCTGCTCCGCGCTGCTGGCCGGCGCGGCCGTGGCCCGCCCGCTCAAGGGCGCCCTGGACTGGCTCGTTCCCCCCTTCTTCCGGGCCGGTGAATACGTCACCATCCTGGTGCTGGCCGCCCGCGCGGACGTCCCCGGAGCGCTGCCCGCGGCGTACGGGCTGGTCGCGGCGGTCGCCTACCATCACTACGACACGGTCTACCGCATCCGCGGTGGCACCGGGGCCCCACCCCGGTGGCTGGTCCGGGCGACCGGCGGACACGAGGGACGGATCCTTGTGATCACCGTCCTCGCCGCCGCGCTGTCCCCCTCAGGTTTCACAATCGCGCTGACGGCCCTTGCTGTGGTCCTGGCGCTGCTGGTGCTCGTCGAGAGCATCCGTTTCTGGGTGTCCTCCCAAGCACCCGCCGTACACGATGAAGGAGAACCCGCATGATCGGCCTCGTGCTGGCTGCCGGCGCCGGACGGCGTCTGCGCCCCTACACCGACACCCTGCCCAAGGCTCTGGTGCCGGTCGACGGGGACACGACCATCCTCGACCTGACCCTCGGCAACTTCGCCGAGATCGGCCTGACCGAGGTCGCGATCATCGTCGGCTACCGCAAGGAAGCCGTCTACGAGCGCAAGGAGGCCCTGGAGCAGAAGTACGGCCTCAAGCTCACCCTCATCGACAACGACAAGGCCGAGGAGTGGAACAACGCCTACTCCCTGTGGTGCGGCCGTGACTCGATCAAGCACACCGTGATCCTCGCCAACGGCGACACCGTGCACCCGGTCTCCGTCGAGAAGACCCTGCTCGCCGCCCGCGGCAACGGCCAGAAGATCATCCTCGCGCTGGACACCGTCAAGCAGCTGGCCGACGAGGAGATGAAGGTCGTCGTGGACCCCGCCAAGGGCGTCCAGAAGATCACCAAGCTGATGGACCCGGCCGAGGCGACCGGTGAGTACATCGGCGTCACCCTCATCGAGGGCGAGGCCGCCGAGGAGCTGGCCGACGCCCTGAAGACCACCTTCGAGCGCGACCCCGACCTCTACTACGAGGACGGCTACCAGGAGCTCGTCAACCGCGGCTTCAAGGTGGACGTGGCCCCGATCGGCGACGTCAAGTGGGTCGAGATCGACAACCACGACGACCTGGCGAAGGGCCGTGACATCGCATGCCAGTACTGACCCGCCTCATCCCGTCCCCGGTCGTCGTTGACATCAACGCCGGCGCCCTGGACGACCTGGCGGGCCTGCTGGCCGATCAGCGCATCTCCGCGTCGGGCAAGCTCGCCATCGCGATCAGCGGCGGCTCGGGGGCACGGCTGCGCGAGCGGCTGTCCCCCGCGCTGCCCGGCGCCGAGTGGTACGAGGTCGGCGGCGGCACCCTGGACGAAGCGATCAAGCTCGCCGACGCCATGAAGAAGGGGCACTACGACGCGGTCGTGGGCCTCGGCGGCGGCAAGATCATCGACTGCGCCAAGTTCGCCGCGGCCCGGATCGGCCTCCCGCTGGTCGCCGTCGCGACGAACCTGTCGCACGACGGTCTGTGCTCGCCGGTCGCCACCCTGGACAACGACGCGGGCCGCGGCTCCTACGGTGTGCCGAACCCGATCGCCGTGGTGATCGACCTCGACATCATCCGTGAGGCCCCGGTCCGGTTCGTCCGCTCCGGCATCGGTGACGCGATCTCCAACATCTCCGCGGTCGCGGACTGGGAGCTCTCGCACCGCGAGACCGGTGAGGACATCGACGGACTGGCGGCCGCCATGGCACGTCAGGCCGGCGAGGCCGTGCTGCGCCACCCCGGTGGCGTCGGCGACGACAACTTCCTCCAGGTGCTCGCCGAGGGGCTGGTCCTCACCGGCATCTCGATGTCGGTGGCCGGCGACAGCCGTCCGGCGTCCGGCGCCTGCCACGAGATCAACCACGCGCTCGACATCCTCCACCCCAAGCGGGCCGCGAGCCACGGCGAGCAGTGCGGTCTGGGTGCCGCCTTCGCCACGCATCTGCGCGGGGACAAGGAGACCCGGGACCTGATGGTCGAGGTGCTGCGCCGCCACGGCCTGCCGGTCACGCCGGGCGAGATCGGCTTCACCGACGAGGAGTTCGTCGAGGCCGTCGCGTACGCGCCCAAGACCCGCCCCGGGCGCTACACCATCCTTGAGCACCTCGACCTGTCCACCGACCAGATCAGGGACGCATACGCCGACTATGCAGAAGCCGTCAGTAGCTGAACTCCGCCCGGTCGTTCACCCCGAGGGTGTGAAGGACCGGCGCAGCGGTGAGCACTGGGCCGGCCGGCTCTACATGCGCGAGATCTCCTTGCGCATCGACCGGCACCTGGTGAACACGAAGGTCACGCCCAACCAGCTGACCTACCTGATGACCGTTTTCGGCGTCCTCGCCGCCCCGGCACTGCTGGTGCCGGGGATCGCGGGCGCCGTGCTCGGTGTGCTGATGGTCCAGCTGTATCTGCTGCTCGACTGTGTCGACGGTGAGATCGCCCGCTGGAAGAAGCAGTTCTCGCTCGGCGGGGTGTACCTGGACCGGGTCGGCGCCTACCTGTGCGACGCCGCGGTCCTGGTCGGCTTCGGTATGCGCGCCGCCGACCTGTGGGGCTCCGGCCGGATCGACTGGCTGTGGGCCTTCCTGGGCACCCTCGCCGCCCTCGGCGCCATCCTGATCAAGGCGGAGACCGACCTCGTCGGCGTCGCCCGTCACCAGGGTGGGCTGCCGCCGGTCAAGGAGGCGGCGTCCGAGCCGCGCTCCTCCGGGATGGCGCTGGCCCGTAAGGCCGCCGCGGCGCTGAAGTTCCACCGGCTGGTCCTCGGCATCGAGGCGTCCCTGCTGATCCTGGCCCTGGCGGTGCTGGACACCATCCGGGGCGACCTGTTCTTCTCGCGCCTGGGCGTCGCCGTGCTCGCCGGCATCGCGATCCTCCAGACGCTGCTTCACCTCGTGTCCATCCTCGCCTCCAGCAGGCTCAAGTGACGGGGGCGTCCCGAATGCGAATCGGTGCGGTTGTCCTGACGATGGGCAACCGCCCCGAGGAGCTGCGCGCGCTGCTGGACTCGGTCGCCAAGCAGAACGGCGACCCGATCGAGACCGTCGTGGTGGGCAACGGTTCGCCGCTGCCCGAGCTCCCCGAGGGCGTACGGACCGTCGAGCTGCCGGAGAACGTCGGCATCCCGGCCGGCCGCAATGTCGGCATCGAGGCGTTCGGCCCCGGCGGCAGTGACGTCGATGTGCTGCTCTTCCTCGACGATGACGGGCTCCTGGCCAGGGAGGACACCGCCGAGCTGTGCCGCGAGGCGTTCGCCGCCGACCCGGCGCTCGGCATCATCAGCTTCCGGATCGCCGACCCGGACACCGGCGAGACCCAGCGCCGGCACGTCCCGCGGCTGCGCGCCTCGGACCCGATGCGGTCGTCGCGGGTCACCACCTTCCTCGGGGGTGCCAACGCGGTCCGTACCCATGTCTTCGAGGAGGTCGGCGGGCTGCCCGACGACTTCTTCTACGCCCACGAGGAGACCGATCTGGCCTGGCGGGCGCTGGACGCGGGCTGGCAGATCGACTACCGGTCGGACATGGTCCTCTTCCACCCGACCACGGCGCCGGCCCGGCATGCGGTCTACCACCGGATGGTGGCCCGTAACCGTGTGTGGCTGGCCCGCCGCAACCTCCCCGCGCTGCTGGTTCCGGTCTATCTCGGAGTCTGGTTCCTGCTCACCCTCGCCCGGCGGCCGTCGCGGCCGGCGCTGCGGGCCTGGCTGGGCGGCTTCAAGGAGGGCTGCGTTACGCCGTGCGGTCCCAGGCGCCCCATGAAGTGGGCTACCGTTTGGCGACTGACCCGACTGGGCCGCCCTCCCGTCATCTGACAAGCTCATATCTGAGAGCATCAGGCGCGAACCGGGGCGTGGCCCCGGCAGCGCACCTTGAGGACGAAAGTGTCAACTGTGAGCGAGACCACGCACGACAGTGCGGTCGCCATGAGTGCCCCGCCAGCTTCCGACGAAGGGCTCACGCCTGCCCAGCGGGCCCAGAAGTACGGGCTCTCGCAGAGTGGTGCCCGTCCCAGCCTTCCGGAGTACGTCCGGCAGCTGTGGGACCGGCGGCACTTCATCTCCGCCTTCGCCAGTGCCAAGCTGACCGCGCAGTACAGCCAGGCCAAGCTGGGGCAGGTCTGGCAGGTGGCGACGCCGCTGCTGAACGCGCTCGTGTACTACTTGATCTTCGGCCTGCTGATCGGCACGAGGAAGGGCGTCCCCGACTTCGTCCCGTTCCTGGTGACCGGTGTCTTCATCTTCACCTTCACCCAGAGCTCGGTGATGGCCGGTACGCGGGCGATCTCCGGCAACCTCGGTCTGGTGCGCGCGCTGCACTTCCCGCGGGCCTGCCTGCCGATCTCGTTCTGCCTGATGCAGCTCCAGCAGCTGTTCTTCTCCATGGGCGTGCTGGTCCTCATCCTGCTGGGCTTCGGACAGCTGCCGACCTGGTCGTGGCTGCTGGTGATCCCGGCGCTGACGCTGCAGTTCGTGTTCAACACGGGGCTGGCGATGGTGATGGCGCGGATGGGGGCCAAGACCCCGGACCTCGCGCAGCTGATGCCGTTCATCATGCGGACGTGGATGTACGCGTCCGGCGTGATGTTCAGCATCGACCTGATCCTCAAGGGCAAGGATGTCCCCGCCTTCGTGGAGTGGCTGCTCAACGCCAACCCGGCGGCCGTCTACATCGACCTGATGCGGTTCGCGCTGATCGACAGCTTCACGGCTAGCAAGCTGCCCCCGCATGTCTGGGCGTTCGCCGGGGGCTGGGCCCTGGTGATGGGCGTCGTGGGCTTTGTGTACTTCTGGAAGGCTGAGGAGCGGTACGGACGTGGCTGAGCAGAACAACGGCGTCCAGCCGACCGAGGCGGCCGGGGAGCGGATCCCGACGGTGATCGCGGACGATCTGCACATCGTCTACCGGGTCTACGGCACCGGCGCGGGCCGGGGCAGCGCCACCGCGGCACTCAACCGCATCGTGCGCCGCAAGCCCTCTTCGGGGGTGCGCGAGGTGCACGCGGTCAAGGGCGTCTCCTTCACCGCCTACCGGGGCGAGTCGATCGGACTGATCGGGTCCAACGGCTCGGGCAAGTCGACGCTGCTCAAGGCAGTGGCCGGGCTGCTGCCCGCGGAGCGCGGCAAGGTCTACACCCACGGCCAGCCCTCCCTGCTGGGCGTGAACGCGGCGCTGATGAACGATCTGACCGGCGAGAAGAACGTCCTGCTCGGCGGTCTGGCGATGGGTATGAGCCGGGAGCAGGTGCGGGAGCGCTACGACGGAATCGTCGAGTTCTCCGGCATCAACGAGAAGGGCGACTTCATCTCGCTGCCGATGCGCACCTACTCGTCCGGTATGGCGGCGCGGCTGCGGTTCTCGATCGCGGCGGCCAAGGACCACGATGTGCTGATGATCGACGAGGCGCTGGCCACCGGTGACCGCAGCTTCCAGAAGCGCTCCGAGGCCCGCATCCGCGAGCTGCGCAAGGAGGCCGGTACGGTCTTCCTGGTCAGCCACAACAACAAGTCCATCCGTGACACCTGCGACCGGGTGCTGTGGCTGGAGCGCGGCGAGCTGATCATGGACGGTCCGACGGACGAGGTCATCAAGGCGTACGAAAAGGAGACGGGCAAGTAGCCCGCTCCGTACTCGAAGGCCTCCGCGAGTCCGCCTCGCGGGGGCCTTCGAGCGTGCGGGCACCGTCAACTCCGGCGGCCCTGCGGATAGTTCGGACGTAAGGGATGCCGGCTGGGTCGCTGTCTCACGCTTCGGGACCCGCGCGGACCCGGGTGAGACATACGACGTAAGCTGTACAGGTACCGAACAGCACAAGTGGTATATCTCGGGCAATACTCACCCAGGCGGGCGATGTGGGCTCGATCGAGGCGCGTCGCCTGCTGCGGCGTGTCCGAAATGGGATGTTTTAGCTTGGCGGTGTAGAACGGGAGACGTGACGGCAATGGCTACTGGTTCGCTCCGGCACCGAAATGCGCCGGGCAGCCCCCGGTGAGCCGAGACAACGAGCAGGCGCGTCGCGCCTTCCTCCGAAGGGGGACGGCGGGTGACGGACGGGACCAGACGCGCACCGTGCTCGATCAGGCCGCACACGAGAATTTCCCGGTCGCGCCGTTCTTCCTGCCCCGCGCCTGGCGGACCGATCTGATGGCCGTCTACGGCTTCGCCCGGCTCGTCGACGACATCGGCGACGGCGATCTCGCACCCGGCGGCGGCGATGCAGTACTCCTCGGACTGGAGCGCGGACAAGGCGATGACCGGCCGGCTTTGCTGGACGCCCTGGAGGCCGACCTCCACCGTGTCTTCAGCGACCGGGCTCCCGGCCCCCGGCATCCGCTGCTGCGCCGGCTCGGCCCCACCGTCCGCCGCTGCGGGCTGACCCCGGAGCCGTTCCTCGCGCTGATCGAGGCCAACCGGCAGGACCAGCGGGTGAGCCGCTACGGCACCTATGACGACCTCGTCGCCTACTGCGAGCTGTCCGCCAACCCCGTCGGCCGGCTCGTCCTCGGCATCACCGGCACCGCGAGCCCCGAACGCATCCGCCGCTCGGACGCGGTCTGCACCGCCCTGCAGATCGTCGAACACCTCCAGGACGTGGCCGAGGACCTCGGGCGCGACCGCATCTACCTCCCCGCCGAGGACCTGAAACGCTTTGGTGTCACCGAGGCCGATCTGGCCGCGCCGAGCGGGGGCGCATCGGTGCGCGCGCTGATCGCCTACGAGGCCGAACGCGCCCGTGAGCTGCTGCGTGAAGGCACCCCGCTGGTGGGTAGCGTCCACGGCAGACTCAAGCTGCTGCTGGCCGGATTCGTGGCCGGTGGACGCGCTGCACTCCAGGCGGTCGCGGCCGCCGATCACGACGTACTCCCTGGACCGCCCAAGCCGACCAAGCTCAGCCTGCTGCGCGAGGTACGGGCGACATTGCGAAAAGAAGAGGGGTGAGTCGGACCGTGGAGGCAACTGCACACGCGTCCGCGCCGGTGCTCGCTGCGTATCGCTACTGCGAGGCCATCACCGGGCAGCAGGCACGCAACTTCGCCTATGGCATCCGACTGCTGCCGACCGACAAGCGGCAGGCCATGTCGGCGCTCTACGCCTTCTCCCGCCGGATCGACGACATCGGCGACGGCACCCTGGAGCCCACCGCCAAGCAGGGGCGCCTGGAGGACACCCGGGCGCTGCTGGCCCGTATCAAGGACGGCCGGATCGCCGAGGACGACACCGATCCGGTCGCCGTCGCGCTGTCCGACGCCGCCCGCCGCTTCCCGCTGCCGCTGGACGGGCTCGACGAGCTGATCGACGGCGTGCTGATGGATGTGCACGGCGCGACCTACGAGACCTGGGACGAGCTGAAGGTCTACTGCCGCTGTGTCGCGGGCGCCATCGGCCGGCTCTCGCTGGGCGTGTTCGGCACGGTCCCGGGCGCGCCGGACGCCGAGCGCGCCTCCGAGTACGCCGACACCCTCGGCCTGGCCCTCCAACTGACCAATATTCTCCGGGATGTTCGCGAGGACGCCGGAAACGGGCGCACCTACCTGCCCGCCGAAGACCTCGCCAAGTTCGGCTGCGCGGACGGTTTCCGGCGTCCCGTACCGCCGCCCGGCTCCGACTTCGCCGGTCTGGTGCACTTCGAGGTGAAGCGGGCCCGCGCGCTGTTCGCCGACGGCTTCCGGCTGCTGCCGATGCTCGACCGGCGCAGCGGCGCCTGTGTGGCCGCGATGGCCGGTATCTACCACCGTCTGCTGACCCGGATCGCCGCCGACCCCGAGGCGGTGCTGCGCGGCCGGGTCTCGCTGCCCGGCCGGGAGAAGGCCTTTGTCGCGGTGCGCGGGCTGTCCGGGCTCGACGCGCGGGCGATCGGCCGGCGGCAGGCCGTCCGGAGGCGCGGATGAGGTGCCGGGCGGCGAACGAAAGTGGTGACCCCGCGTCAGCGTGGCGGGCAACCCTCCCCGGGGTGGCTGCGTCCCTGACAGCAGTACGGGGGGAGATCACATGACATCGGGAGCGACCCGACCCGACCGGCACCGTGACCTGCCGCCCGGCCGTCCCGAAGGGGCGGCTGCGGTGGTCATCGGGGGCGGTCTCGCCGGCACGACAGCGGCGCTCGCACTGGCCGACGCCGGACTGCGGGTCACCCTGATCGAGGGCCGGCCCCGGCTCGGCGGACTGGTCTTCTCCTTCCGCCGGGACTCCGCCGCCGGCGAACTGTCCGTCGACAACGGCCAGCATGTCTATCTGCGCTGCTGCACCGCCTACAGCGGGATGCTGGAGCGGATCGGCGCCGGTCATCTGGTGCCCCTCCAGGAGCGGATGGACGTCCCGGTGCTGGACGCCGACCGGATGCGGCTCGGCCGGCTGCGCCGCACCGCGCTGCCCGTCCCGCTGCACCTCGCCGCAAGCCTCGCCCGTTACCCGCATCTCTCCGCCGCCGAGCGGGCCGGGGTGGTGCGGGCCACCCTCGCGCTCAAGGGACTCGACCCGGCCGACCCCGCACTGGACGGGACGGACTTCGGCAGCTGGCTGCGCCGCCACGGCCAGTCGGCCCGTGCGATCGAGGCGCTGTGGGACCTGGTCGGCATCGCGACCCTCAACGCCCGTGCCGGTGACGCCTCGATGGGCCTGGCCGCCAAGGTCTTCAAGACCGGGCTGCTGTCCGCCCCCGGCGCCGCCGACATCGGCTGGTCCCGGGTCCCGCTCGGCGACGTCCACGACACCCTCGCCCGTACGGCCCTGGAGAAGGCAGGCGTACGCATCGCCCTGCGCACCCGCGCCGGGGCGGTCACCCGCCAGGACGGCGGCTGGCAGGTGTCGGTGGAGAACGGCCCGCACGGCACCGAACAGCTCACCGCGGACACCGTCGTCCTCGCCGTACCGCAGCGCGAGGCGCACGGCCTGCTGCCCGACGGGGCGCTGGACGGCAAGGACCGGCTGCTGGACATCGGCACCGCCCCGATCCTCAACCTCCATGTCGTCTACGACCGCAAGGTGCTGCGCCGCCCCTTCTTCGCCGCGGTCGGCTCGCCCGTCCAGTGGGTCTTCGACCGCACCGACGCCTCGGGACTGACGCGGATCGCCGGGAACGAGCGCTGCCAGTACCTGGCGGTCTCGCAGTCCGCGGCGCAGGAGGAGATCGACCAGCCGGTCGCCAAGCTCCGCGCCCGCTATCTGCCCGAGCTGGAGCGGCTGCTGCCCGCCGCCCGGGGCGCCAGGATCCGCGACTTCTTCGTCACCCGCGAGCGCACCGCGACCTTCGCGCCCGCCCCGGGCGTCGGCAGGCTCCGCCCCGCCGCCCGCACTCAAGCTCCCGGCCTGTACCTGGCCGGTGCGTGGACCGCCACCGGGTGGCCCGCGACCATGGAAAGCGCTGTTCGCAGCGGCACTGCCGCCGCTCGCGAGGCACTCAACGAACTCGGCTTCCCCCAGGGCCAGTTGCCTCAGGAGGCGGCATGACTACGAGTACGAGCGCTCGCACGAGCACGAGCGTCGGAAACAGAGGAGAAACCGTGAAGCCGGCTTCCCCAGCTATCGACACCGAGAGCGTCACCGCGCTGCTGGAGCGCGGGCGGACACTCGCGACCCCCGTGCTGCGTGCCGCCGTGGACCGGCTCGCTCCTCCCATGGACACCGTCGCCGCGTACCACTTCGGCTGGATCGACGCCGAGGGTCACCCCAGCGAGGGCGACAGCGGGAAGGCGGTCCGTCCCGCGCTCGCCCTGCTGTCGGCCGAGGTCGCCGGCGCGGCCCCCGAGGCCGGTATCCCCGGCGCGGTCGCCGTCGAGCTGGTGCACAACTTCTCGCTGCTGCACGACGACCTCATGGACGGCGACGAGCAGCGCCGGCACCGTGACACCGTCTGGAAGGTGCACGGCCCCGCGCAGGCGATCCTCGTCGGTGACGCGCTGTTCGCGCTCGCCAACGAAATACTGCTGGAGCTCGGCACGGTCGACGCCGGCCGCGCCACCCGCCGGCTCACCCTGGCCACCCGTAAGCTGATCGACGGTCAGGCCCAGGACATCTCCTACGAGCACCGCGAGCGGGTCACCGTCGAGGAGTGCCTGGAGATGGAGGGCAACAAGACCGGAGCGCTGCTGGCCTGCGCCGTCTCCATCGGCGCGGTCCTGGGCGGCGCCGACGACCGCACCGCTGACACCCTGGAGAAGTACGGCTACCACCTCGGCCTCGCTTTCCAGGCCGTCGACGACCTGCTCGGTATCTGGGGTGACCCGGACGCCACCGGCAAGAAGACCTGGAGCGATCTGCGTCAGCGCAAGAAGTCGCTGCCGGTCGTCGCCGCACTGGCGGCCGGTGGCCCGGCCTCCGAGCGTCTCGCCGAGATCCTGGCGGCCGACGCGAAGAAGAGTGAGACCGAGATTGCCGACTTCACCGAGGAAGAGTTCGCCTCCCGCGCGGCCCTCATCGAGGAGGCCGGCGGCCGCGAGTGGACCTCCCAGGAGGCCCGCCGCCAGCACGCCACCGCCATCGCCGCCCTGGACGAGATCGACATGCCGGAGCTGGTCCGCGCACAGCTCGTCGCGCTCGCCGACTTCGTCGTCGTACGGCAGAGATGAGCAGTATCGACACCGAATAGTTCGCAGTCGCCGGCCGGTGCCAGCCGGGCGCCGGCCGACGGAATCCCTGAGCACGCTTTTCACAGTTCACTGCAGAAGGGGAAGCCATGACAGCGACGACCGACGGAAGCACCGGGGCACTGCCGCCCCGGGCCCCCTCGGCCAGCGATGCCACCGCTGAGAAGACCACCACCACCGCTCCCACGCGCACCGCCGTACGGCAGGACACGGCGGAGGCCGCCCGGCGCGCGACCGCACGCGCCACCGACCATCTGCTGTCCGTCCAGGACCCCGCAGGATGGTGGAAGGGCGACCTCGAAACCAACGTCACGATGGACGCCGAAGACCTGCTGCTCCGTCAGTTCCTCGGCATCCAGGACCCGCAGCTCACCGAAGCCGCCGCCCGCCACATCCGCGGGGAGCAGCGCGCGGACGGTACCTGGGCCACCTTCTACGGCGGGCCCGGCGAACTCTCCGCCACCATCGAGGCCTATGTCGCCCTGCGGCTCGCCGGGGACGCCCCGGACGCACCGCACATGGACCGGGCCGCCGCCTGGATCCGCCAGCAGGGCGGGATCGCCGCGGCCCGCGTCTTCACCCGCATCTGGCTGGCGCTCTTCGGCTGGTGGAAGTGGGACGACCTGCCCGAACTCCCGCCGGAAATCCTCTACTTCCCCAAGTGGTTCCCGCTCAACATCTATGACTTCGGGTGCTGGGCGCGACAGACCATCGTGCCGCTGACCATCGTCTCGGCCAAGCGCCCGGTCCGCCCCGCGCCGTTCGCCCTCGACGAGCTGCACACCGATCCGCGCCACCCCAACCCGCCGCGGCCGCTCGCCCCCGCCACCAGCTGGGACGGGGTCTTCCAGCGCCTCGACAAGGCGCTGCACCTCTACCGCAAGGTCGCCGTCCGCCCGCTGCGCACCGCCGCGATGCGCGCCGCCGCCCGCTGGATCATCGAACGGCAGGAGAACGACGGCTGCTGGGGCGGCATCCAGCCCCCGGCGGTCTACTCCGTCATCGCCCTGCACCTGTCCGGCTACGACCTCGACCACCCCGTGCTGCGCGCCGGTCTGGCCTCCCTCGACCGGTTCGCCGTATGGCGCGACGACGGTACCCGGATGATCGAGGCCTGCCAGTCCCCGGTCTGGGACACCTGTCTGGCGACCATCGCGCTGGCCGACGCCGGACTGCCCGCCGACCACCCGCAGCTGCTCAAGGCCGCCGAGTGGATGCTCGCCGAGCAGATCGACCGGCCCGGTGACTGGAGCGTCAAACGGCCCCAACTCCCGTCCGGGGGCTGGGGTTTCGAGTTCGAGAACGACAACTACCCGGACATCGACGACACCGCGGAAGTGGTGCTCGCGCTGCGCCGGGTCCGGCACCCCGATCCGCTGCGGGTCGACGCCGCGGTCCGCCGCGCGGTGCGCTGGAACCTCGGTATGCAGTCCAGGAACGGGGCCTGGGGCGCCTTCGACGTCGACAACACCAGCCCGTTCCCCAACCGGCTGCCGTTCTGCGACTTCGGGGAGGTCATCGACCCGCCGTCGGCCGATGTCACCGCCCATGTCGTCGAGATGCTCGCCGATGCCGGCCGGACGCACGACCGGCGCACCCGCCGCGGGATCGCCTGGCTGCTGGCCGAACAGGAGCCCAACGGGTCGTGGTTCGGCCGCTGGGGCACCAACTACCTCTACGGCACGGGCTCGGTGCTCCCCGCGCTCGCCGCGGCCGGTGTCCCCGGCGCGCACCCCGCGGTCCGCCGGGCCGTGCGCTGGCTGGAGCAGGTGCAGAACGACGACGGCGGCTGGGGTGAGGACCAGCGGTCCTACCAGGACAAGGAACAGTGGGCGGGGCGCGGCGCCTCGACCGCCTCGCAGACCGCCTGGGCGCTGATGGCGCTGCTCGCGGCCGGGGAGCGGGACACCGAGACGGTGCGGCGCGGGGTGCGCTGGCTGACCGAGACCCAGCGCGAGGACGGGACCTGGGACGAGCCGTACTTCACCGGTACGGGCTTTCCCTGGGACTTCTCCATCAACTACCACCTGTACCGCCAGGTCTTCCCGCTGACGGCCCTGGGCCGCTATCTCCACGGGGGACCGGTCGGCGCGCCGGTGGTGTCCTGATGCCCGGACGGCCCCCGACGGACGCGCGGCCGCCGCTGCTGATCGCCTGTGCGCTCGGCATCGAGCGGTTCGCGCTGCGCGGCGGGGGCCGCCGGGGAGCGGCGGGCCCGCGTGTGGTCACGCTCCGCACCGGTATGGGCCCCCAGGCGGCCGAACGCGCCCTCACCGAAGCGCTGAGTGAGGGATCGGCCACCGAGCGTTCCCCGGTGATCGCCAGCGGCTTCTGTGCCGGCCTCGCCCCCGGGATGCGCCCCGGGGACGTGGTCGTCGCCGAGGCCACCCGCGGCCACGACAGCGCCTCGGCGGAGACGCCCTGCCGTGACAACGGCCCGCTGCTCCGCGCCCTGCGAGAGCGCGGTCTGACCGTGCACAGCGGGCTGCTGTGCGGCTCCGACCATGTCGTACGCGGTGCGGAGCGGGCCGAGCTGCATGCCGCCGGGGCGGTCGCGGTGGACATGGAGTCCGCCGCGACCCTCCGCGCCGCCAGTGCGGCCGGACCCCGTCCGGTTGCGGCCGTCCGGGTGGTCGTGGACGCTCCAGAACATGAACTCGTACGTATCGGCACCGTGCGCGGTGGAATATCGGCCTTCCGGGTACTGCGCTCCGTACTTCCCGTTTTCCATGAATGGCACCGTTCTTTGCTGCTCCCCTGGAGGTGAGCCAGATGGCCATGCCGCTCCGTCAGTCCATCCGGGTCGGTACCTATCTCTTTGAACAGAAGGTGATCCGGCGGCGGGAGAAGTTCCCGCTCATTGTCGAGCTGGAACCGCTTTTCGCCTGCAATCTGAAATGCGAGGGCTGCGGGAAGATCCAGCATCCGGCGGGCGTGCTCAAGCAGCGTATGCCGGTGGCGCAGGCGGTCGGGGCGGTGCTGGAATCGGGCGCTCCGATGGTCTCCATCGCCGGTGGCGAGCCCTTGATGCATCCGCAGATCGACGAGATCGTGCGGCAGTTGGTGGCGAAGCGGAAGTACGTGTTCCTGTGCACCAACGCGATGCTGTTGCGCAAGAAGCTGGAGAAGTTCACGCCCTCGCCGTATTTCGCCTTCGCGGTGCACATCGACGGTATGCGGGAACGCCACGATGAATCCGTCGCCAAGGAAGGCGTTTTCGACGAGGCGGTGGCGGCGATCAAGGAGGCCAAGCGGCACGGCTTCCGGGTCACCACCAACTCCACCTTCTTCAACACCGACACCCCGCAGACCATCATCGAGGTGCTCAACTTCCTCAATGACGATCTGCAGGTCGACGAAATGATGCTCTCGCCCGCCTACGCCTACGAGAAGGCCCCCGACCAGGAGCACTTCCTCGGCGTCGAACAGACCCGGGAGCTGTTCAAGAAGGCCTTCGCCGGCGGCAACCGGCGCCGCTGGCGGCTCAACCACAGTCCGCTCTTCCTGGACTTCCTGGAGGGCAAGACGGACTTCCCCTGCACGGCCTGGGCGATCCCCAACTACTCCCTGTTCGGCTGGCAGCGCCCCTGCTACCTCATGAGCGACGGGTACGTCCCGACGTACCGGGAGCTGATCGACGAGACCGACTGGGACAAGTACGGCCGAGGCAAGGACCCGCGCTGCGCCAACTGCATGGCGCACTGCGGCTACGAGCCGACCGCCGTCCTCGCCACCATGGGCTCCCTGAAGGAGTCCCTCCGGGCGGCCAGGGACGCCGTCGCGGGAAACCGCAGCTGACCCGTTGCGCACGGGGAGCCCGCCGCCACGGCTCCCCGGTCTGCCGGTCCGGCCCGGCTCATACGCCCTGCGACGTATGAGCCGGACCGGGCCGGTCACCGTCCGCTGAATCAGCAGAGGGGGACCGACCATGACGCTGCTGGAGCACATCCGGGAGCCACAGGACCTCAAGGCGCTGCCCGAGGTGCGGCTGCCCGAACTCGCCACGGAGATCCGGGACTTCCTCGTCCAGGCCGTGGCCCGCACCGGCGGCCATCTGGGGCCCAACCTGGGCGTGGTCGAGCTGACCATCGCCCTGCACCGGGTCTTCGACTCGCCCGCCGACCGCATCCTGTGGGACACCGGCCACCAGACGTATGTGCACAAGCTGCTGACCGGGCGCCAGGACTTCTCCAAGCTCCGGGCCAAGGGCGGGCTGTCCGGCTACCCGTCGCGCGCCGAGTCCCCGCACGACGTCATCGAGAACAGCCATGCCTCGACGGTGCTGGGCTGGGCCGACGGTCTGGCCAGGGCCCGTCAGCTGCGCGGCGAGGACAGCCATGTCGTGGCCGTCATCGGCGACGGCGCGCTGACCGGCGGGATGGCCTGGGAGGCGCTCAACAACATCGCCGCCGCCAAGGACCGCCCGCTGATCATCGTCGTCAACGACAACGCACGCTCCTACGCCCCCACCATCGGCGGGCTCGCCACCCACCTCGCCACGCTACGCACCACCGACGGCTATGAGAAGTTCCTCGCCTGGGGCAAGGACGTACTCCAGCGCACCCCGGTCGTCGGACAGCCGCTCTACGGGTCGCTGCACGGCGCCAAGAAGGGCTTCAAGGACACCTTCGCGCCCCAGGGCATGTTCGAGGACCTGGGGCTGAAGTACGTCGGACCGATCGACGGCCATGACCTCTCGGCCGTCCAGTCCGCGCTGCGCAGCGCGGCGGGCTTCCACGGGCCGGTCCTGGTGCACTGCCTCACCGAGAAGGGCCGCGGCCATTCGCCCGCCCTGGAGGACGAGGCGGACCGCTTCCACACCGTCGGGGCGGTGATCCCGGCCCCGGCGGACGCCGGTCGGGGCCCCGGGACCCGTACGCCGGTCATCCCGCCCGCGGCCCCCACCTGGACCTCGGTGTTCGGCGACGAGATGGTCCGGATCGGCGCCGAGCGTGCGGATGTCGTCGCGCTCACGGCGGCGATGCTGCGGCCGGTCGGGCTCGGGAAGTTCGCCGAGGCGTATCCCGGCCGGGTGTGGGACGTGGGCATCGCCGAACAGCATGCGGCCGTCTCGGCGGCGGGACTGGCCACCGGCGGACTGCACCCGGTCGTCGCGGTCTACGCCACCTTCCTCAACCGCGCCTTCGACCAGGTGCTGATGGATGTCGCGCTGCACCGGTGCGGGGTGACCTTCGTCCTGGACCGGGCCGGCATCACCGGCACCGACGGCGCCTCGCACCACGGCATGTGGGATCTGTCGGTGCTCGGTGTCGTTCCGGGCCTGCGGATCGCCGCACCGCGCGACGCCGACCAGCTCCGCGCCCAGCTGCGCGAAGCCCTGGACATCGCCGACGCACCGACCGTCATCCGCTTCCCCAAGGAGCCGGTGGCCGACCCGATCCCGGCCGTGGACCGGATCGGCGGTGTCGATGTGCTGCACCGGGCGCCCCGGCCGGACGTCCTGCTGGTCGCCGTCGGGGCGATGGCCCCGGTCTGTCTGCGGGCCGCCGAACTGCTCGCGGCGCGCGGTGTGGGCACGACCGTCGTCGACCCGCGGTGGGTCAAACCGGTCGACGCCGTCCTGCCACCACTCGCCACGGAGCACGCCCTGGTGGCCGTCGTCGAGGACAACAGCCGCAACGGGGGCATCGGCTGGGCGGTCGGACAGGCGCTGCGGGACGCCGATGTGGAGGTGCCGCTGCGCACCTTCGGCATCCCCGACCAGTTTCTGGCGCACGCCAAGCGGGGTGAGCTGCTGGCCGACCTCGGCCTCACCCCGGCCGAGATCGCCGGCCGGATCAGCGCTGCGCTGACCCGTAAGGAGAAGCAGTCGTGACCGGATTCGACCTGACCGAGCTGCTCGCCGAGCGCGGCAGCGAGCGCTACGCCCTGCACACCCGCCATCTCAACCACCAACTGCCGCGGATGCTGCACACCATCGGCTTCGACAAGGTTTACGAGCGGGCCGAGGGCGCCTACTTCTGGGACGCCGACGGCCAGGACTACCTGGACATGCTCGCGGGATTCGGGGTGATGGGCCTCGGCCGGCACCACCCCGTCGTCCGGAAGGCGCTGCACGACGTCCTGGACGCCCAGCTGGCCGATCTCACCCGCTTCGACTGCCAGCCGCTGCCCGGTCTGCTCGCCGAGAAGCTGCTGGCCCACGCGCCCCATCTCGACCGGGTCTTCTTCGGCAACAGCGGCACCGAAGCCGTCGAGACCGCGCTGAAGTTCGCCCGCTACGCCACCGGCCGCCCCCGCGTCCTCTACTGCACCCATGCCTTCCACGGCCTGACCACCGGCTCGCTCTCCGTCAACGGCGAGGACGGCTTCCGGGACGGCTTCGCCCCGCTGCTGCCGGACACCGCCGTCGAACTGGGTGATCTGGCCGCGCTGGAGCGGGAGTTGAAGCGCGGCGACGTGGCGGGCTTCGTGGTCGAGCCCATCCAGGGCAAGGGCGTCCACGCGGCCCCGCCCGGGTTTCTGCGCGCCGCCCAGGAACTGCTGCACCGGCACAAGGCCCTGCTGATCGCCGATGAGGTGCAGACCGGCCTGGGCCGCACCGGCGACTTCTTCGCCTACCAGCACGAGGACGGTGTCGCACCGGATCTGGTGTGTGTGGCCAAGGCGCTGTCCGGCGGATATGTGCCGGTCGGGGCGACCCTCGGCAAGGACTGGATCTTCAAGAAGGTCTACTCGTCCATGGACCGGGTGCTGGTGCACTCCGCCAGCTTCGGCGCCAACGCCCAGGCGATGGCCGCCGGTCTGGCGGTGCTCTCGGTACTGGAGGACGAGCAGCTGGTGGCCGGCGCCCGGCGCACCGGCGACTTGCTGCGCTCCCGGCTGGCGGAGCTGATCCCCCGGTACGAGCTGCTGCACGAGGTGCGGGGCCGCGGCCTGATGATCGGCATCGAGTTCGGCCGCCCGAAGTCCCTGGGTCTGCGGAGCCGCTGGACGATGCTGCAAACAGCCCGCAAGGGGCTGTTCGCGCAGATGGTCGTGGTGCCGCTGCTCCAGCGGCACCGGATTCTGACCCAGGTCTCCGGTGACCATCTGGAGGTCATCAAGCTGATTCCGCCGCTGATCATCGGCGAGCGGGAAGTGGACCGTTTCGTCGAGGCGTTCACGGCCGTCATGGACGACGCCCATGGGGGCGGCGGCCTGATGTGGGACTTCGGGCGGACGCTGGTCAAACAGGCGGTCGCCAACCGCTGAGACCGTCGACGGGGGCGGACGCGCTCCCGTCAGTCCGTCAGCAGCTGGTCACGCAGCCGCTCGCGGACGGCGGGCGTCAGCTTCAGACCGTCGGTGAGGTACTTCTCCGTCGAGCCCCAGGTCCGGTGGATCGCGTCGTAGGCGGCCGTGAGGTAGTCGGCGTGCGCCCCGAACAGCGGCGAGAGCAGCTCCATGACCTCCTGCGACATCCCGACCGCGGAGTTGTCGGAGCGGCGGATCTTGTAGCGGCGGTGGGGATCGTTGGACTTGAGGTAGTCCGCCTCGATCGCCTCCCGCTCCACCCCGACGGCGAGCAGGGTCACGGCGATGGACAGGCCCGCCCGGTCCTTGCCGGCCGCACAGTGCATCAGCGCCGGGACGCTGTCCTCGGAGAGCGCATGCAGCACCCTGCTGTGGTCCTCGGTGCGGGTGGTGATGATGTGGCGGTAGGTCTCGGCCATACGGGCCGCGGCCTTGCCGTCGCCGAGCGCGGAACGCAGCTGGTCCAGTTCCCCGTCGCGCACCATCGTCCAGAATTCCGCGCCATCGGCCGGGTCGGTGAGCGGAATGTTCACATTGCGTACGCCGGGAAGCGTGACATCGGGGCCTTCCAGCTTGATGTCCGAGGAATTACGGAAATCGAAGATGGTGTGCAGTCCGAGGGTCGCCAGAAAGGCGGCGTCCGTCTCGGTCGCATGGGCGAGGTGACCACTGCGGAACAGCCTGCCCTCCCGTACGCGACGCCCGTCCACGGTCGGCAGACCGCCCACATCGCGGAAGTTGCGGACCTCCGTGAGCTCGGGCTGGGCCTGTGGGACCTGCGGCGTCTGCTGCGTCACGGGCGCGCTCCTCGGGTTCGGCCGCCGACGCTGCTCGTCGACGAGGCGGGGCACCTCCGACGATACGACACCGAGGCAAGAGGCAATCGGGCCGTCTCGGCCGCGGCATACCGCGCCGTGAAGTGCCCGGGAAGCGAGCGGCGGTCCACCGTTATTCCAACTTGAGCAGAATTTGACCTGGTGGCATTAATCACCCCTCGTCAACCCCTGGTTACGATGGCGTAAGTCACTTATTGAGGTGAAGTATGTCCTGACGTGGCAGACGATTCGAAATACTTCAGCAACGGCGCCGCGGGCGCCATCGGGTCGTACGCAGCCGTCGGGGACAGCTTTACAGAGGGGGTCGGGGATCCCGGCCCTGACGGGGCGTACATCGGTTGGGCGGACCGGCTCGCGGTCCTGCTCTCGGACCAACAGGCCGAGGGAGACTTCCGCTATGCGAATCTCGCGGTCAGGGGCCGGCTCCTGGACCAGATCGTGGAGGAGCAGGTGCCCCGGGCGAAAGCCCTCGCCCCCGCGCTGGTGACGTTCTGCGCCGGCGGCAATGACATCCTGCGGCCGGGCTCGGACCCGGACGCGGTCGCCGAGCGCTATGAGGCGGCGGTCGCCGAGCTGCGGGAGACGGTCGGCACGGTCCTGCTCTGCACCGGCTTCGACACCCGCGGTATCCCCGTCCTCAAGCATCTGCGCGGCAAGATCGCGACGTATACGGCCCATGTCCGGGCCATCGCGGACCGGCACGGGAGCCCGGTCCTGGACCTGTGGTCGCTCAAGTCGGTGCAGGACCGGCGGGCATGGAGCGACGACCGGCTGCATCTGTCGGCCGACGGGCACACCCGGGTGGCGCTGCGCGCGGCACAGGTGCTCGGGCTGCCGGTGCCGGCCGATCCGGACCAGCCCTGGCCGCCGGAGGCGGAGCGCTCGGCGGCCGAGGCGCGGCGGGACAACATCCACTGGGCGCGGGAGCATCTCGTGCCGTGGATCGGACGCCGGCTGCGCGGCGAGTCCTCCGGTGATCATGTCGAGCCCAAGCGGCCCGATCTGCTGCCGCTGTAGGGCGGCCGCGGGCCGGACCGGGCCCGTGGCATGACTGAGGCCCCGATTCCGCGGATGCGGAGCGGGGCCTCAGCGGGCGCGCGAGGAGTACGGCAGGTCCGCCCAGACCACCCGGCCGTGACCGCTGTCGGCGGGCCGCGACCCCCAGCTCTCGGACAGCGCGCCGACGAGGAACAGCCCCCGTCCGCACTCCTGGTCCACGCTGCCGGGCTGGATGTGCGGCGCCGAGTCCTGCGGACCGCCCTGGTCCGTGATCTCTATGCGGATGTGCGCACCGAAGAGGGCCAGCTCACAGCCGACCTTCTCGCTGTCGGTGTGCCGCACCGCGTTGGTGAACAGCTCGGAGACCACCAACTCCACGTCGTCGCGGACTTGTTGATCCGCGCCCCACTCGCTCAGCAGCGCACTGACGCGTCTGCGCGCCTCGGGAACGGACGTGCGTCGCGCCGGCAAGTGGAACGCGTCCTGCGGGTACTGGGCGACAAAGCCGCCACAGCGCCCTAACGAAGGAGCGTTGTTGGAGGAAGCCACGCCGTAACTATGTGCGATGCCGGTCACCGATGGCAAGGATCAGTCTGCAATTTGCAGAATCGTAAGCGCAGTCTGTTCGTGTTGCTGACGGCATGACACACTGCTGACCACTGAAGTCAGTTGGAGGCGATCGAACGTGGCGGACCCACGGTCGGCAGGTGCACCCACCGTCCTGCGGGTGGTGCTCGGCAAGAGATTGCAGGACCTGCGCGAGAAAGCGGGCCTCTCCTTCGAGCAGGCCGCCGCGGCCCTCGATGTGACCCACGCCACCATCCGGCGGATGGAAAAGGCCGAGGTCGGCCTCAAGCTCCCCTACGTCGAGAAGCTGCTGGCGACCTACGGCGTCACCGACGCGGAGGAGATCGAGGGCTTTGTCTCCCTCGCCCGCGAGGCCAACAAGCCCGGCTGGTGGCACCGCTTCCGCGATGTGCTGCCCGAGTGGTTCAGCGCCTTCGTCAGCCTGGAGAGCGAAGCCAACCTCATCCGGGCCTACCAGCCGCACTACGTCCCCGGACTGTTGCAGACCGAGGACTATGCCGCCGCCGTCCTGAAGGCCGGGATGCCGCACGCCTCCGCAAAGGACATCGACCGCATCGTCGCGCTGCGCATGGAACGGCAGTCGCTGCTGACCCGTGACAACGCGCCGATGCTGTGGGTGGTCATGGACGAGACCGTGCTGCGGCGCGCGATCGGCGGGCCGAAGGTGATGCGCGACCAGGTCACCCGGCTGATGGAAGGCGCCGCGCTGCCGAACGTCCGGCTGCAGATCATGCCCTTCGCCGCGGGCCCGCACCCCGCCATGTACGGCCCTTTTCACCTCTTCCGCTTCCCGATCCCGGAACTCCCGGACATCGCGTACGCGGAAAGCCTCGTCGGAGCCGTGTACTTCGACCAGCGCAACGACGTCTCGCAGTTCCTGGAGGCCCTGGACCGGATGTGTGCGCAGGCCGCGCCGGCACACACCACCGAGGCCATTCTGGGTGGCTTTCGCAAGGAGATCTGAACCATGGATCGCATACGTATCTACAACGGCATGCCCGCCACGGAACTGGGCACCGAGGGCTGGCACAAGCCGTGGAGCGGCGGAAACGGGGGCGAGTGCGTCGAGGCCATGCGGCTGGGGGACGGCCGGATAGCGCTGCGGCAGTCGACCGACCCGGACGGCCCGGCCCTGATCTACACCCACCGCGAGATGGTGAGCTTCATCGAGGGGGCGAAGGCCGGCCACGCCGACTTCCTGCTGGCCGCGGCGCCGGGCCGCCGCACCGAACGGAGGACGGCATGAGCGAGCAGGGTATATCCCAGGGGGCGCCGGACGACGAGGTCCCGGAGATCGGACCGTACGCCCCGGGGCCCGAGCACTCGGGCTTCTCGGTAGCGGAGATCGACACCAGCCGCCCGCACCCCGCCCGGATGTACGACTACTACCTCGGCGGCTGGGACAACTACGAGGTCGACCGGGTGGCTGCGGAACGCGTCATCGAGGTCCACCCCCAGGTACGGCTCAGCGCCCGCGCCAACCGCGCGTTCATGCGGCGGGCGGTGCGCGAGCTGGTCGCCGGCGGTATCCGCCAGATCATCGACATCGGCACCGGCATCCCCACCTCGCCCAACACCCATGAGGTGGCCCGCGAGACCGCCCCCGACACCCGCGTGGTCTACGTCGACAACGACCCGATCGTCGCCACCCACGCCGGGGCCCGGCTGACCAACACCGACCGCACCGGATTCGTGCTCGGCGATGTCCGCGACCCCGAGGCGCTGCTGGACCACCCCACCGTCCGGGAGCTGATCGACTTCGGTCAGCCGGTGGCGCTGCTGCTGGTGGCCGTACTGCACTTCATCCGGGACGACGAGGACCCCGCCGCGCTCATCGCCACCCTCGCCGACGCGCTCCCCGCGGGCAGCCATCTCGTCCTGACGCATGCCACCGGTGAGCCCTATGCGGCCTACCCGGCCGGCCGCACGGACGAGCGGGCGCGCGATGGCGTGGTGAACGTCTACAAGAGCGCCACCGCCACCCTCAACCTGCGGACGAAGACCGAGATCGAGCCGCTCTTCGGGCCGTTCGCCCCGCTGGAGCCGGGTGTCGTACGGGTCCCGCTGTGGCGGCCGGACGGCCCGGTGCCCGACCCGGAGGAACTCAACAACACCATTTTCTACGGGGGAGTGGGCCGCAAGAGCTGACCGGCCGGGGCGCCCGGTGCCGCCGTGACGGTGGCCTGCGGCGCCGGGCCGAGGGCCGCGTGCAGCTCCTCCCGTCCGATGAGGTCGGTATGCGTGCCGCGCGAGGTACAGGCATGGGCCCCCGCGACGGCGCCCAGCCGCGCACACTCCTCCAGGTCCCGGCCGGCCAGCCTGCCGTAGAGGAATCCGCTGGTGAACGCGTCGCCCGCGCCACTGCTGTCCACGACGGGGCCGGGCGGGACCACGGCCGGCACCAGACGCGGGGTGCGGTCGTCGGCGCTGAGGAGGTAGGCGCCGCCCGCCCCGGCCGTGGCGATCACCGCTTGGGCGCGCCCCTCGTGCAGGATCTCCCGCATCACCGACGCGATCCGTTCGCCCGCCCCGGCGGTACTGAGGAACACCAGGTCGGAGCGGAGGGCGAACTCCCGGTGATGGTCCGTCAGCCCGTCCCAGTCGTGCAGATCCGTGGAGACGGGCAGGCCCAGCGCCTCGATGTCGTCGTACAGGAAACGGGCGAAGTTCATGATCGACACATGGACGTGCCGGGCGCGGCGCAGCGGAGGCAGATAGTGCTCGGGCGGCATCCGCAGCTCGGCCGGGTCGCGGGCGTCGTAGAACGACATCCGGCGGCCGTCCGGAGCGACGAGGCTGACGGCCCGGCGGGTGCCGTGCGGTGAGATCAGCGGCCGGAAGTCGACACCGCTGCCGGCCAGCCGCTCACGGACCAGCGTGCCCGGATGGTCGTCGCCGATGAAGTCCACGAACCCGGTGGTGAGCCCGAGCGCGGCACAGCCGAGCGCGACACCGGTGCCGGTGTGCCCGGCGCCTTCGTGCAGCGGCGGGACCGGATAGGAATCGGCGAGCGGCACGGGCAGCGCGCCGACCGACACAAGAGTGTCCACGCCCGACCCGCCGACGACGAGTACGTCATAGGCGTCATACGGCTCAGAATCCTGCTGGAATGTCACAAGCGTCCCTGAATCCCTTGCTGGTGAGACCGTTTTGCGGACGGGGTGCATCCGCTGCCGGGAGTCTAGACGCAGGCTCGTCCCATGACGGGATGTCAGGGATGGCGGTGACACGGGAAGGGGAGGGCACGCACGGAGCCCGGCCGGTGTTCTGTGGCCAAGGGTGAACGGGCGACGCAGGATGACGGCGAGAACGGCCGAGGGCACCAGGAACATTGGCGGAAAGGGCCGTTGACGCGGCTGCTGGGCGCCCTGAAGGCTGTCGCCAACGATCATCAGGTTCTGCGGACGGTGCCCAGGTGCTCCCCGGGCTGGCCGGTCCGGGGAGAGAAACGAGTGGGCCGTACGGCGGCCGTACCACGCCGTCGGGGGAGCGAGGCAAGGGTGACAGAGCACTCCAATGGCGGGCGCGGCGCGATCGTGATCGGTGGCGGCCTCGCCGGGATGCTGGCCGTCACCGCCCTGCTCGGGCACGTCGAGACGGTCACCGTCGTCGAGCGCGACCGCTATCCGGAGGGGCGCGCCTTCCGCAAGGGCGTCCCGCAGGCCCGCCATCTGCACGTCCTGTTGAGCGGTGGCAGCCTCGCCATGGAGGAGCTGCTGCCCGGCACGGTCGCCGCGCTCGGCGAAGCGGGCGCCCGCGGCCTGTATCTGTCGCGCGATCTGCTCACCCGTACCCCCACCGGCTGGCAGCGCCGCTTCGACGAGCGCCGTCATCGCAGCCTCAGCGTCACCCGGCCGGTGCTGGACTCCGTCGTACGCGAGCGCGCGCTGCGGGCGGCGGCAGAGTCGGCCACCCGGGTCGAGGTTCTCGAAGCGACCGAGGCCACCGGGCTGACCGGGGACGCCGGGCAGGTGACCGGGGTCCGGGTGCGGTCCCGGGACGGTGCGCGGGGCGGGCGCTCCGAGCGGGAGCTGTCGGCCGGGCTCGTCGTGGACGCCTCCGGCCGCGGTTCCCGCGCCCCGCAGTGGTTCGCCGAACTGGGCCGGTCCGCACCGCAGGAGGAGTCCGTGGACGCGGGGCTCGCCTACGCCACCCGGATGTACCGCCCCAAGGACCCCGATACGGCACCGGACGCGGGGGTCACCATCCCGGGCTGGCCCGAGTGCCCGCGCGGTGCGGCGTATGTCCCCGTCGAGGACGGCAATTGGCTGGCGATCCTCTCCGGGGTGCGCGGGGACCACCCGCCCACGGACGCCGCGGAGTTCACCGCCTTCAGCGCCACCGTCGGCGACCCGTACATCCATGAACTGCTCGCCCAGGCCGAACCGCAGTCGCCGGTGCACGCCTTCCGAGACACCCGCAACCGCCGCCGGCACTTCGAACGGCCCGGTGCCCTGCCCGAAGGGCTCCTCGTCCTGGGGGACGCCGCCTGCACCTTCAACCCCATCTACGGGCAGGGCATGTCGGTCGCCGCCCTGGGCGCGCTGGCCGTGAGCGGCACGCTCGCGGCCGGCGGCGGTCTGCGCCCCGGGGTCACCGCCGAGGCGCAGCGGGCGGTGGCCCGCACCGTGGAGCCCGCCTGGCTCACCGCGGTCGGCGCGGACCGCCCGTACGCGAGCCCCGACGACGCCACGGCGGGCCTCGGGGAGCGGCTGTCCTCGTGGTACCTCGACCGGCTGGCCGCCCGCGCCGCCATCGACCCGGTCGTCGGCGCGGCCTTCCGGGACGTCTTGAGCCTCACCGCGCCCCCCACCCGTCTCGTCGCCCCGCAGATCGCCCTGCGCACCGTCTTCCTGCCCCGCCACCCGGCTCTGCCCAGCCCGCCCGTGGCCATCGAAGCGATCTGATGTCGCCACTGCGCCCCGGGAAAAGGGGGTGCGGCCGACGGGCGGCTCGGCGGAGGGTGGGGCATGACGTGGACAACAACCCGCGACCTCGCGGTATATGACAGGGCCGCAGGCGCGTTCCTGCGGGCCCGGCCGACCGTGCATACGGTGCTGCTGTCGGTGACCGCCGCTCTGCGGTCGATCGGCACCGATGCGTACGGGGATGATGCGCCGCTGTTCGGGTGGTGGCGGCCGGATGCACGTGACGGGTCGGACGGGCCGGACGGGCGGGCCGATGTCGGGGCCGCGTTCGTGTGGACGCCGCCGCGTCCGGTGCTGCTCTCGCCGATGCCGGACGAGGCGGCGGCCGCGCTGATGGCGGCATTGACGGCCGAAGGGCTCGGGATTCCGGGGGTGAACGGGCGTCGGGCGGCGGTGGAGGCGGCCGCGGGCGCCTGGCAGCGGCGGCACGGCGGCCCGGTGACCGTCACGGGGCGCCATCGCCTCTACCGGCTGGGCGAACTGACCCCACCGGCGCCCGCGCCGCCTGGTAGGGCCCGGACCGCCACGACCGCCGACCGGGGACTCCTGCTCGACTGGTTCACCGCCTTCGCCGCGGAGACCGGCGGCTCGGCGTCCCGTACACGTGCGGTCGACGAGCGGATCGCGGGCGGGCGCTGCCTGCTCTGGGAGACCGCGAGCCGTCCGGTTTCGCTGGCCGGCCGCACCCCCACGCTCTCCGGCATGACCCGTATCACCCCCGTCTACACCCCGCCCGAGCTGCGCGGACGCGGCTACGCGGGGGCGGTGACCGCCGCCCTCTCCCGTGCCGCCCGGGACGCCGGCGGGCCGGAGCTGGTGCTCTTCACGGACCTCGGCAACCCCACCAGCAATGCCCTCTATGGGCGGCTCGGCTACCGGCCAGTTGAGGATCATGTGGTGATGGAGTTCGGACGGCAGCGGTGATCCTCCGGGGCGGGGCGCGGGTCCGAAGCGGCCGAGGCGAGGGGACAGGCGACCGTACGGGCCACGCCCCACCGCCGGTTCCCGTCCCCGGCCCCCGGCACGCCCGCTCCCGCCATGCCCCCACCCGTCACCGCAATGGACCCGTCCCGGTGGCCGGGCCGAAAGGCACCCCCGGCAGGCCCGGGAAAGGACACACCGCCCGCCAGGAATGCGACGGCCGGTCGCGCGGTTTCAGTCTGCGGGTGATGGTGTTGAGTCCGGGTGTCGTGGTGCGGAAACCGTACGGCGGCGCCGAGTGGCGCGGTGTGCCGGAACCCACCGCCCATGCGGCCCGTTCACTTCGCGACTGCCCTGACCATGGAGGTGCCGTGACCGGTTCCCGAACCCGCCGCACGCTGCTGTCCGCGCTGCGGCCCGCGAGCTTCGGTATCGCACCCACCGGGGAGCGGCTGGCCAGGATGCGCAGGTCGCCCCAGTTCGTGGACGGCCAGTTCCGCAATCCCGTGCCGACCAGGCAGCTGCTGCACGGCTCCGCGCTGCCGATGGCCCGTACCCAGCTGAGCCGGGAGGGCCGGCTGCGCCGGGCGCCGGTCGGCCGGATCCCGGTGTACCGTCCGACCGCAGCGGACTGGGGCCGGCCGCCCGCTTCCGGGCTGCGGCTCACCTGGATGGGCCATTCGAGCGTGCTGGCAGAGATAGACGGGCAGCGGGTGCTCTTCGATCCGGTCTGGGGCGAGCGCTGTTCGCCGTTCACTTGGGCCGGTCCCCAGCGGCTGCACCCGGTACCGCTCGCACTGGACGAGCTGGACCCGGTCGATGCCGTGGTGATCTCGCACGACCACTACGACCATCTCGATATGGAGACGGTCCAGGGTCTGGCCGGGACCGGGGCGGCCTTCGTCGTCCCGCTCGGCGTCGGCGCCGACCTGGAATTCTGGGGTGTGCCCGCGGAGCGGATCACCGAGCTCGACTGGCACGAGTCCACCCGCGTCGGCGGCCTGACCCTCACGGCCACCCCCGCCCAGCACTTCTGCGGTCGCGGGCTGCGGGGCCCGCAGCACACCCTCTGGGCCTCCTGGGTGGTCGCGGGGCCCGAGCACCGGATCTACCACAGCGGCGACACCGGCTACTTCTCCGGCTTCGCGGAAATCGCCGCCGCACACGGCCCGTTCGATGCCACGATGATCCAGATCGGCGCGTACTCCGACTTCTGGCCGGACATCCACATGACCCCGGAAGAGGGCGTCCGGTCCCACCTGGACCTCCAGGGCGGTGAGCCGCAGGGCGTGCTGCTGCCGATCCATTGGGGCACGTTCAACCTCGCACCGCACCCCTGGGCGGAGCCGGCCGAACGGACGCTGGCCGCCGGCCGCAAGTCCGGCGTCAGCACGGCCCACCCCAGACCGGGCGAGCCCTTCGAACCCGCCGAGCCGGTCGCCGTCTATCCGTGGTGGCGGGCGATCGCAGTACCACCCGTCCATGGCTGGCCCGCCTGGCCGCCGGCGGTGTCCGCCACCGATGTGGGGCTCGCCGCGGACCGGTGAGCTCGTACGGCCCGCCGAGATCGCCGAGGTAGCCGGAGGCCCGCATGGGGCTGCGACCGGCAGATCGCCGATGTCGAAGCCCTCCCTACGGCCGTTGGGACGCGGCAGCGCAGGCGCACGCCGCGGCCGAGGTGGCACAAACCAACGACGAGGCCGCGGACAGCTACGCGTCCTGTGGTGCCTTCGCCCCCGACGAGGCGCGCGCCGCCGTCGCGGCCCTGGACGCACGGGTCCTGCTGCTCGCCGGCGAACTGGACAGCGGCCCGCTTCCCCGTATCGCCGCGGAGATCGCGAAGCTGATCCCCGGAGCCGAACTGGTCGTTCAGCCGGGCGCCGGTCACTACCCCTGGCTCGACGACCCGCGCCGCTTCACCCGGACCGTCGCGGCGTTTCTCGGCCGGGAGCCCGCCGGCCTCGGCTCAGAGTCCGCCGGTCCCGGCCAGGAGCCCGCCGGGCCTGCCGTCTGACGCTTATTCGGCGGCGCGCTCCGAGTCCCGGGCGGCGCCCCGCTCCGATTTCCTGGCGGCGCGCCGGGCGGGTGGGTGCCAGCCGCGTTCCAGGAGGTCGAAGGCCGCGTTGAGGGCTGCGCGGGGGTCGGCCTGGTGCCGGGCGAGGGTGAGTGCTTCGAGGGCGAAGTGTGCGAGTGCGGTGCAGGACGGGTCGTCCTCGGGGGCGCCGCTGTCGGCGGCGATGGCCTGGGCGAGAGCGGTTTCGTGCCGCATCCACATGCGGTGGCCGTAGTCGCGGAGCGCCGGTGTGTTCATGACGAGCTGTCTGAACCGGGCGAACGCGGGGTCGGTGAGGGTGTCGAGATGGCTGCGCAGGATGTGGTCCCGCAGGGCGGCGGGGACGGAACGGCCGTCGGGGCGCTCGCGGACGGCGGCGACCAGGGCGGCTTCGTGGTCGCTGTCCGCGTCGAAGACCAGGGCTTCCTTGCCGGGGAAGTGCTTGAAGAGGGTCGTGGTGGAGACATCGGCGGCCTCGGCGATGTCCTTGATGCTGACCTGGTCGTAGCCGCGTTCCAGGAACAGCCGCAGTGCCGCGTCGGCCAGTGACTGGCGGGTGGCGGCCTTCTTGCGCTCGCGGCGGCCCATGGGCGATGTCGTCTCACTCACGGCTTCACCCTACCCTCTTGTTGACCGATTGAAAAAGTTGACTCGTTGCACTTTTTCAATCGGTGTGCTCTTCTGGATGGGCCGAGGGGTAGGGCGGAGGCGTCGCGGCACCGGTTGGCTCCGGTGCCACCGCGAACGTCACCGCGAACCTGAACTCGCCGCATCCGTAAGCCCGTTGACGCCCCAGGCCGGACCCTCGGCGGGTCGACGGATACCCACGCGCCCCACCCCACCCGAAACCACAGAGGAGCCACCCATGCCCACCACCCCCGCACCCCAGATCGCCGTCATCGGCGCCGGCCCCGGCGGTCTGACCTGCGCCCGCGTCCTCCAGCGCCACGGCATCGACGTCACCGTCTACGACCGGGACGCCTCCCCGGACGCCCGCAACCAGGGCGGCACCCTGGACCTGCACGCCGACTCCGGACAGATCGCCCTGGAGGAGGCCGGACTTCTCGACGACTTCCATGCCCTGGCCCGGCCCGAGGGGCAGGCGCAGCGCGTGCTCACCCGCCACGGCGAGGTGCTCGTCGATTACCGTCCCGTCGGAGCGGAGGACGCCGCCCCGGAGATCGACCGCGGCCAACTGCGCACCCTGCTGGCGCAGTCCCTCACACCCGGCACCATCCAGTGGGGCCACACCCTCACCTCCGCCGCCCCGGGCCCGGCGGGCACCCACCGCCTCACCTTCGAGAACGGCGTCACCAGGGACGTCGACCTCGTCATCGGTGCGGACGGCGCCTGGTCCCGGGTGCGGCCACTGGTCAGTGCCGCGACGCCCGTCCACACCGGCGTGACCTTCGTGGAGGCCCACTTCGACGCGGTCGACACCGCGCACCCCGCCGTCGCCGAACTCGTCGGTGACGGGCAGGTCTTCGCCACCGGCGACCACAAGGGCCTGATCGCCCAGCGCAACAGCAACCAGCATGTGCGCGCCTATATCGCCGTCCGTGACGAGGCCGACCCGTCCCGCGCCGCCGGTGTCGACCCCGAGGACACCGAAGCCGTACGCGCCGCGCTGCTCCGGGCCTTCGCGGGCTGGGACGAACGGCTCCTCGTCCTGATCACCGACAACGACGGCCCGTACGTCAACCGGCCGCTGTTCGTCCTCCCGGCCCCGCACACCTGGCCCCACACCCCGGGCGTCACCCTCCTCGGGGACGCCGCCCACCTGATGACCCCCTTCGGCGGCAACGGCGCCAACTTCGCCATGCTCGACGGCTGCGAACTCGCGCTGGCCGTCGCCCGCCATGACACCCTCGACGAAGCCGTCACCGCCTACGAGCGGACCATGCTGGCGCGTGCTGCCGCGGCCGGTGACGGCGCAGCGGCACTGGAGCGCGTCTTCGGGCCGGGGGACCGCGACCGCACCGACTTCCCCGACTTCGCCCAGGAAACGGAGCGCTACCGGCAGGGCGCCGCCGCCTATCGCACCCGGCGACCGGCCACGCCTCAGACGCCGCTGTCCTGACGCGGCGTCGTGGCGCGGGAGCCCTGGCGGCCGATCCGGTGCACCGCGAGGAGCCCGCCGATACCGGGGATGACGGCGAGCGCCCTGGCGGTGGTGTCGATGCCCTTCAGGCGCCACACCGCGATCACGACGAACAGGTACGCGCAGCCGTGGAGGGGGCCCAGCAGGGAACTGAGGGGCTTGAGGTGGGCGGTGGCGAGGTTGGCCAGCATCATCAGCAGGGAAACGAGTTCCACATGCGCGGCCGGCCGCAGGGAGCGTACGTGCATCATGGTCATGCTCCCGTGGTGGAGCCGGGCCTGATGATCATCAGGATGGTGACGGTCGCCCACAGCAGATTGAAGACACCGGTGAGCATCGTCAGCCGGCGGGCGGTGCGTTGATCGGGCACCGACGAGGGGCTGGGACCGTCCGCCGCGGCCTCGATCGCGCCGACCGCGGCGTCCTGGCCGGGCAGCACCAGCAGACCCAGAATCGCGGCGGCGCCGGCGGTGAGGACGATCGAGGTGATCAGCCAGCCGCTCCCCAGTACGCCGAGGCTGCTCGCGGTGGCGAAGCCCAGGACGGGCACGGCGGCGCCGAGGGCCGCGTAGACCCGGCAGATGCGGTGCAAGGTGTGCAGGGTGGAGCGGGCCGCGGGGTCCTGCGGATCGGTCTGAGCGCGGCGCAGCGCCCTGGGGAACATCCCGGCGGCGACGGTGACCGGCCCCACGGCCAGGATGGCGGCCAGGACGTGCAGGGCAAGGAAGAGCTTTGTCACGGTAGTTGGGCCTCGATGGTGAGTGCTGGGCGGACGATCTGGGGGCGGTTCACAGGGGGCGCGGCTCCGGGCCCTGGTCGCGCCAGACGATGCCCCGCCGCTCGTAGGCGAAGAGCTCTTCTACGGCGAGAGCGACCCTGGGCCCCAGCTCCCGCTCCAGCAGATGGAGGCCGAGGTCCAGACCGGAGGTGACGCCGCCACTGGTGACCAGGTCGCCGTCGTCGACCACCCGGGCCCGTATCACCCGCGCACCCGTCCCGGCCAGCGTGTCCAGCCCCAGATGGTGGGTCGTGGCAGGGCGCCCCGCCAGCAGACCGGCGAGACCCAGTACGAGCGAGCCGCCGCACACCGTGGCGACCGTCGGCCCCGGGCGGTCCATGGCGGCCTTCAGCAGCGCCGGCAGACCGGTCTGTACGGCGCGGCCCAGCAGTACGGAGAGGAACTCGTCCGGAGTCCGGCCGCCGCCGGCGCCTTCATCAGGCGCTTCGCCAGGCGTTCCGGTGCGACCTGCCGCACCGGGCACCACGATGAGACCGGCCCGTTCCGGATCGAGGGCGGCCGTGGCCCGCAGCGTCAAACCTCCGGCACCGCTGACCACTTCGCGCGGCCCCTCGGCGGATACCAGCTCCACCTCCACCGCCCCGCCCGAGGCGGCACCTCCGGCGTACAGCACCTCGTAGGGGGCGATGACATCGAGCGGATCGAAGCCGTCGAACAGGACGATCTGAGCGTGCATGGGCAGTCCTTCGGGGAGGTTTCGGCCCGGCCCGGCGCCGGGATCACCAGCGAAGTTAGTCCGCCGCGCCCTCTCGCCCCAGTGGCACTATCGACAACTGTCGACGGAATAGTGCCAGGCGGTCCCGGCGAGGGAGTTGAACAGGGCGAATCGTGCACGGCCCGCAAGATCGGGTCGGCAGCTGCCCATAGGCGCCAGTTGCCCCTGTGGCGGAATTCAGGTGATCGGCTAGGTTATCGCCATGCATACCGTCGCCGTCCTCGCGCTCGACAAGGTGATCCCCTTCGATCTCTCCACCCCGATCGAGACCTTCACCCGTACCCGCCTTCCGGACGGCCGCCCCGGCTACCAGGTCCGGGTCTGCGCCGAGCGGCCGGAGGTCGATGCCGGCTCATTCCAGCTGCGTGCGCCATGGGGGCTGGACGGGCTGACGGGCGCGGACACCGTCATCGTCCCCGGAACCGCCGACCCGACGACGCCCCTCTCGCCCGCCGTCCACGACGCGCTGAACGCGGCCGCCGCCAACGGCACCCGCCTCGCCTCCATCTGCACCGGCACCTTCTCGCTGGCCGCCGCCGGACTGCTCGACGGGCTGCGCGCCACCACCCACTGGATCGCGGCCGAGCTGCTGGCCGCCGCCCACCCGGACATCGACGTCGACCCGGACGTCCTCTACGTCGACAACGGGCAGATCCTCACCTCCGCCGGTGCCGCCGCCGGACTGGACCTGTGTCTGCATCTGATCCGCCGCGACTACGGCTCCGCGGTCGCCGCCGACGCCGCCCGGCTGTCCGTCATGCCGCTCGAACGGGAGGGCGGACAGGCGCAGTTCATCGTCCAGCCGCATCCGTCCACGCCCCGCGGATCCGCCCTCGAACCCCTGCTCTCCTGGCTACAGGACAACTTGGCCCGCGATCTCGCGCTGACCGATATCGCCGCCCGCGCCGATATGAGCACCCGCACCCTGATCCGCCGCTTCCGCGAACAGACCGGCACCACTCCGCTCCAGTGGCTGCACCGTGCCCGGGTGCGCCAGGCCCAGCACCTGCTGGAGACCACCACACACTCCGTCGAACGCATCGGCGCCCAAGTCGGGTTCGGTTCCCCGACGGCCTTCCGTGACCGCTTCAAACGCACCACCGGCGTCAGCCCCCATACCTACCGGCGCACCTTCCGCTGAGCGGTGTGCCGCAGACGGTCAGGGGGTGGCTCTCAGCCCTTTGACGTAGCCGTGCCCGGACCGATGTCCCCGGCACGCGTCGTCCCCGGCGTGCGTCGTGCCCGCGAGCGCCGTCCGCGAGCCATCGGAAGAGGCACCGCCGGAGCCCTCAACTCTCCCTGACGGAATGGAAGTTCGGATTGTGTCGTACTGACGTGCGGGTGGCGCTCACTCAGGGAGGTGGCGAGGGGTAGCGAAACCCCGAAGTGGCTCCGGACCCCACCCCGGCAACAACTAGCGTGCGTGCTCCGCGAACTGCCACGGCCGATCCGGAGGGCGCCGATGCCTACCGCATTCCCCCAGGGGACCCAGCTGTCCCAGGAGGGTCAGAGATCCCCAGGGTCCCAGGGTTCCCCGGGGGCCGCCCCCGTACCCGCCGCCGCCCGGCGGCGGGAGCGTGAGGGCGGACGACACGGCCGTGCCTCCTTCCCCGAGTCGGCCGCCGACTCGGCGATACGGTCCCGGCTGGTCCGGCTCGCCGCCGTCCCCTGCCTCCTGGTCGCCGTCCTCTGCACGGCCGTCGCCGCCTTCGTCGTCCAGGCCGGGGGCGCCCGGATCACCGGCCGCGAGTGGGTGGTGCTGTGCGGCGGGCTCGCCCTGGTCTGCGTCATCGTGCTCACCGCTGGCGCCGCCGCCAACGCCGAGGCCCGCGCCACCGTCGCCCGCTACGCCCGGCTGCGCCAGGTCTGCGCCCGCAGCCAGTCCGATCTGTACGACCTCCTGGACCGCGTACGGCAGGGCGAGTGGATCCAGCGCCGCGAGCCCGACCCGGGACCGGTGCCCACCGGCGACACCCTCGATCTGCTCGCCCATGAAGTGGCCGCCGCGGGCCGGGCCGCCGAGTCCGCCGTCATCGACGCGGTCGCCATCGCCCGCAGCAACGCCAGCGGCAGCGAACAGAAGGTCGAGGTCTTTGTGAACCTCGCCCGCCGGCTGCAGTCCCTGGTGCACCGCGAGATCGAGCTGCTGGACGAGCTGGAGAACCAGGTCGAGGACCCGGACCTGCTCAAGGGCCTGTTCCACGTCGACCACCTGGCCACCCGCATCCGCCGGCACGCCGAGAACCTCGCCGTCCTCGGGGGCGCCATCTCGCGCCGCCAGTGGAGCCGCCCGGTGTCCCTGACCGAGGTGCTGCGCTCCTCGATCGCCGAGGTCGAGCAGTACCCGAGGATCAAGCTGGTGCCGCCGATCGAGGGCACCCTGCGCGGACACGCCGTCGCCGACGTCATCCACCTGCTCGCCGAACTCGTCGAGAACGCCACGATCTACTCCGCCCCGCAGACCCCGGTCCTGCTGCGCGCCCAACTCGTCACCGCCGGACTCGCGGTCGAGGTGGAGGACCGCGGTCTGGGGATGTCCGCGGACGAGCAGTCGCGGATGAACGGCCTGCTGGCCGACCCCGAACACATCGATGTGGCCGAGCTGTTGAGCGACGGCCGGATCGGGCTCTTCGTGGTCTCCTCGCTCGCCCGCCGGCACGGCATCGTGGTCCGGCTGCAGAGCAATATCTACGGTGGTGTGCAGGCCGTGCTGATCGTGCCCCAGGCGCTGCTCGGCGCGGAACCGGCCGACGGGGACGCGAACGCGGTGGGCGCGCCGGACACCGGAGCACCGGACACCGCCCCGGCACGCGAGTACGACGGGAGCGACCACGGGACGTACGAGGCGGGCGGATACTCCGGCGGCCACGACTCCGGCCAGGAGCGTCACGACCGCCATGACCCCGCTCCCGCGCTCCCGCGGACCCTCGCCATCCCCGCCCCGGGTCCGGCCCCCGACCACGCGCCCGCCCTGTCACCGCACGGCCATGACGGCCGTATGGACCCGGCCCCGGCCCCCGTGGACACCGACCCCGACCTCGGCGCCACCCGGCGTCGGCTGGTTCGCGCGTCCGGCGTGCACACTCCCGGCATCCACCTGCCCGAGGCGCACAGCCACGAGACCCCGGCCCCCGGGACCGCGCCCGCCGACCGGCCCGGACCGGTCATGCTGCCGCCCGCACCGCCCGCCGTGGACAACGCCGCCCGCCCGCGGCTGCCCCGGCGGCGCAAGCAGACGCATCTCGTGCCCGAGCTGCGCGGTGAGCCGATCCTGCCGTCCAGCACACCCCGTACCGGCCCGGAACCCGAGCACGACCCCGGCCTGATGGCCGCCTTCCGGCGCGGCTTCAGCCTCGGCGACGACACCTACGCCGAGGGCACCACAGGCGGCAACGCCACCATCCCGGCCCAGGGCGGCGGCACCAGCGGCCCGACCGGCAACGACCTGCTCTACGACCGTGACCATGACGCCCCGATGGCCCGCCCCCGAGGAGACGACCGTAACCATGGTGAGTGATGTGCGTACGCAGGCGCATGTGCAGTCGCAGACCGGCCAGCACACCGATCTGTCCTGGCTGCTGACCGGGCTCGTACAGCGGGTGCCGCACGCCCGCAGTGCGCTCCTGCTGTCATCGGACGGCCTGGTCAAGGCTGCCCATGGTTTCGACCCGGACAGCGCCGACCACATGGCGGCCCTGTCCTCCGGCCTCTACTCCCTCGCCCGCAGCGCCGGTGTGCGCTTCGGGGAGGGCGACGAGGTGCTCCAGGTCGTCGTCGAGCTGGAGTCCACCTTCCTGTTCGTCTCCACCGCCGGATCGGGTGCCTGTCTGGCCGTGCTCGCCGGCCGTGAAGCCGATGTGGCGGTACTGGGCTACGAGATGTCGATGCTGGTCAAGAGCGTCCGACCGTATCTGTCCACCCCCGCACGCCAGCAGGCGCCCGCGGGCGGTCGTTGACCATGACCGTGCGTCGTCTGCGACGGCAGGGCGGGGAGCCGTGGTACGACGACGCGGCCGGCCGGCTGGTCCGTCCGTACACCATCAGCAACGGCCGGACCCGTCCGACGGCGCACTTCGACCTGCTGACCATGGTGATGGCCACCGGCCGGCGGCCCGTCTCCTGCCAGGGCCCCGACTACGCCCAGGTGCTGCGGCTGTGCGGCGGGCCGGTCTCGGTCGCCGAGATCGCCGCCCATATACGGCTGCCCGCCGCGGTCACCAAAGTGCTCCTCGCCGACCTCGTCGACTGCGGGGCGATCACCGCGCGGGCCCCCGCAGCCGTTTCGGCGGGGTCCGCGTCCCGTACCGACCGTGCCCTGCTGGAGGCGGTGCTGAATGGACTTCGCAAACGACTGTGACCCCCGTACCCAGGGGGACCCCGCGACCGACCTCTTCCCCACCGCGCTCAAGATCCTGGTCGCGGGTGGCTTCGGGGTCGGCAAGACGACCTTCGTCGGGGCGGTGAGCGAGATCGAGCCGCTCAGCACGGAGGAACTCCTCACCCAGATCAGTGTGGGCACGGACGATCTGGCCGGTGTCGAGGAGAAGAGCACCACCACCGTCGCCATGGACTTCGGCCGGATCACCCTCAGCCCCGCGCATGTCCTCTACCTCTTCGGGACGCCGGGGCAGCAGCGCTTCTGGTTCATGTGGGACGAACTGTCCAACGGCGCGCTCGGCGCGGTCATCCTCGCCGACACCCGGCGCCTGGACCAGTGCTTCGCCGCCGTCGACTTCTTCGAGCGGCGCGGCATCCAGTTCATCGTCGCCGTCAACGAATTCGAGGGCTCCTACCGCTACGACCCGGACGAGGTCCGCAGCGCCATGGATGTCTCCCCGGACATCCCCGTCGTGCTCTGCGACGCCCGCCGGGGCGGCTCCGCCACCCAAGTCCTGGTTTCGCTCGTCCAGCATCTGCTCACCCCCGCCCTCGCCGCGACCCCGGAGCTGCCATGAACCACCCTGCCTCCCGCGTCCCGTACATCTCCTACGACCCGACGCGCCATCTGCTGCTCACCCCGCAGGACGACGAGGCCCCGGCGCGCGTCGCCCGGCTGCGCGCCCTGGGGATCGGCGACTCCCCGCTGCCCGCGTTCGACGAGTTCGCGCGCAAGCTCGCCCGGACCACCCGGGCGCCGTACTCGATGGTCAACTTCATCGACGAGCGGCGGCAGTACTTCGCCGGTCTCTACACGCCCTCCCAGGACCAGGCCGTCGAGCTGGGCCCGGCGCCCGCCAGCGCCCAGCCGGGCCGGGTGATGGACCGGGACCACGGCTACTGCCCGCATGTCATCGTCCGCCGCAAGGCCCTGGTGCTGGAGGACGTCTGCGACTATCCGCGGTTCGCCGGCAACCCCGTCGTCGATGAGATCGGTATCCGCTCCTACCTCGGTGCGCCGCTGATCGACCGTACGGGGACGGCGCTGGGCACCGTCTGTGTCGTGGACCTGGAACCGCGGCCCTGGGGGAGGGAGGGGCTGGAGACCATCAAGTCGATGGCCGCCGAACTCGTCGAGCAGATCCACCAGATGGAGAAGCAGCAGAGCGACGCGCCCTGAGAGCGGCTTCGGCGTCTACCTCTACTTCCGCCCCTACTTCCGCCCCTGGTTTCACCCCGATTTCCAGCCCCGGCCCCGGCCCCGGTGCCGGCGGACGGCCTTCGCGCCGGGCCGCCGGGCCGGGGCCGCGGCACAGGTCCCGGGCCGGACCGCCGTGGCCCGGCCCAGGACCCGCCGCTCAGCTCGGCCGGGCCAACCAGGAGTGCCGGCGTACCGGTCCGGTGCGCTGGCCCGGCACCGTGGGCGTGGTGTCCTCGGCCCGCACCGCGGCGGGCGGGTCCGCGGGGGCCTCACAGGGGACCTCGTCCTCCTCGGGCCACTCCGAGGGCTCCAGCCGCAGCAGATCAGCGAGCCGGCTGGACCATTCGCCCTGTGCGCGGCCCAGGGCCAGTTCGCCCAGGCGCAGCAGCTGGATGTCGGAGGTGCCGGCCGGCGCGAAGATGTGGTGCGCATCGCGCAGGAAACGTTCCACCGGCCGGTCGGTGAACAGCCCGCACGCGGCGTGGATGTCCATCGCGTCGCGCGCCGACTCCAGCGCCGATTCCACGTTGACCAGCTTGGCGTTCATCAGCTCCGCATCGCACGGCAGCCCTTGGTCCAGCAGATGCACCGCGTGATACGCGGACAGCCGGGCCAGCAGCAGCCGCGACTGGATGCGGCCGAGCTTCAGCTTGATGTTGCCCAGGTCGGCCAGCGGTTTGCCGTAGCGCTGCCGCTCCGTGCAGAACCTCGTCGTCTCGTCCAGCACCGCCTGATGGATGCCCAGTGACACGGCGGTCAGATTGGGCCGTCCGTACAGCACGCTGGAGGAGTACGCGACCGACAGGCCGTCGCCCTCCCGGCCCAGCAGATTCGCCGCCGGGACCCGGCAGTTGTCGAAGAACAGCTCGCCGAAGCTGAAGCCGTGCAGGCCCATCGCGGGCTGCTGCGGCCCGACCCGGAAGCCGGGGGTGTCGGACTCCACGAGGAACGCCGAGAGGCCCTTGGAGCCCTCACCGGTGCGGACCACGACGCCGTGCAGATCGCCGACATGGCTGTTGCCGACGTAGGTCTTCCGGCCGTTGAGGACATAGTCGTCGCCGTCGCGGACCGCGCTGGAGGACATGCCCAGCACATGGCCGCCGGACTCCGGTTCGGTGACGGCGATGGTCGGCAGGCAGTCGCCGGAGGCTATGGCCGGGAGCCAGGTCTTCTTCTGCTCCTCGCTGCCGAAGTGGACGATCTTCGCGACGCCCAGCTGGGACGCCTGCACCATGGCGCCCATCGCGGCACTCACCCGCGACAGCTCCTCGATGATGAGGGTCTTGGCGACATGCCCGGCGCCCATACCTCCGTAGGCGCGGTGCACGGTCGCGCCTATCCATCCCTGACGCGCGATCAGACGAGACAGGTCATGGCATACGGACCGGTTCGCCTCCATCTCGGCAATCCGGGGGCGGACCTCGCTCTCGGCGAAGTTCCGCACCCGTTGCCGGAGTGCCTCATGTCTCTGGTCCGTGAAATAGCGATGCAAGACGAGCCCCTCCTTCGCGATCTTCCCGCGCTGGTTGCACCCCGCCTTGGGACGGCACCGGCGGCGCCGTCGGCAGTGAATGTTCCGGAAAGTGATCTTTCACTTACCCCGTGCAATACCCGTTGGCATACCTACTGCGGGGCGCACGAAACATCAACTGGGTGCGCAGAGAAGAGGAGTTGAAGCACGAAGCACTCCCGCACCACCCCTTGTGCCACAACGGCCCCGGCACCCCCGGAGGCTCCCGGAACCACGCCACCCCACGCCTCCCCACCCCGTCGTGACGGCAGCCGAGCCGGGGCCGGACGGCTCTCGCTGCTCGAAGCCGGTGACGCCGCACCTCGTAGGCCACCTCCGCCACGCGCGCCCCTTGGCGTACCGTCGCGCGGCGCGGAAGAGTGGGCGGCGACGACTCGTCAGCCACCGCCCCCGGCAGTCAGGAGACGACGCCATGCAGGCCATGCAGCAGGACTTCCACCAGGCCCCGGACGGCGCCCGTATCGCCACCTATACCTGGCTCCCGGAGTCCGGCCACCCGCGTGCCCTCGTCCAGATCGCCCACGGCGCCGCGGAACACGGCCGGCGCTACGACCGCTTCGCACGCTTTCTGACCGGCTACGGCTATGCCGTCCTCGCCTCCGACCACCGCGGCCACGGCGCCACCGCCGCCTCCACCGGCGGCCGCGGGGTGGTCGGCGAGGACGCCTGGCGGGCGATCGTCAGCGACCTCAAGGGCATCGGCAACCACGCGGCCGCCGCCCACCCCGGTATCCCGCTGGTGCTGCTCGGCCACAGCATGGGCGCGATGCTGGCCCGCGACTACGCCCAGGAGTACGGCGCCGACCTCGCCGGGCTGATCCTCACCGGCACCTTCCGCACCCTGCCCGGCCTGGACATCGACGGTGCCGTCGCCGGACTGGAGGAGGAGATCGCCGAGTACGGCCGCAGCGCGCTCTCCGCCTTCATCCCCCGCACTTTCAGCTCCTTCAACGACGCCTTCACCCACCGCACCGGGTACGAATGGCTCTCCCGCGACGCCGCCGAGGTGGATGCCTATGTCGCCGACGAGGACTGCGGCTTCCCCTTCTGCGCCGGTCTCGCCGTCGACTGGGTACGCGCCATCCGCAAGATCAACGACCCGCGGAACCTCGCCCGTATGCCGCGCGGGCTGCCCGTCCATGTCGCCGTGGGGGACATGGACCCCTGCCACCAGAGGATGACCCTGGTCCATGAACTCCTGGAGGACTTCCGCTACGTGGGCACCCGCGATCTGACGTGGAAGGCGTATCCGGACGCCCGTCACGAGATCCTCAACGAGACGAATCGCGAGGAGGTCAAGGACGATCTGCTGGCCTGGCTCGACAAGCACATCTGAGCCGGCCGCAGCCGTGCCGCGCGGCCGCGCTCCAGGTCAGGGCCGCGCGGACACAAACCCGGTGATCCGCTCCCGCAGGCTCCGCGGGTCGAGGCCGTGTGCCGTCAGGTGCTCGTCGAGCTGCCCGTAGCGGCGCAGTTCCCGGCGGCCGACGCCGAGCCCCAGCAGCCGGTGCGGCCGGTCCTCCAGCGCCTCGGCCGCCAGGCGCGTCGAGGTCCCCGCAAGATAGGGCTCCACAATCACCACATCCGAGGTGCCGGCGGCCCCGGCCGCGGCGCGCAGTGTGGCGGCGTCGAAGGGCCGCACGGTTGTCGCGTAGAGCACGGTCACCGGCAGCCCCTCGGTCGCGGCGAGCACAGGGTCCAGCATCGGGCCGACGGCGATCACCACCCCGTCGCGGCCCTCCCGCACGGTGTGGAAGCCGGTCCCGTCCACCGGCCGGGGCGCGGCGTTGGCCTGTAGGGACAGCCGGACGTACACCTTGTCGTCACCGGCCGCGGCGGCGTGCCGCAGCAGGGTCTCCGCCTCGTCCGGGTGCCCGGGGACATGCACGGTCCAGCCGTCGAGGGTGTCCAGCAGCGCGACATCACCGGGTGCCATATGGGTGAAGCCGCCGCTGGGCCAGTCATAGGAGGCCCCGGCGCTCACCAGTACCCCGCCCACGCCCTGGTGGCCGAGGTCCAGCTTGACCTGCTCGAAGGGGCGCTCCACGAGAAAGCTGGCAAAGGTGTGCATGATCGGGCGGAGCCCGGTGAGTGCCATCCCGCCGCCCACTCCGATCAGCAACTGCTCCCGGATACCGACATTCACCACCCGGTCCGGATGCCGTTCTGCCGCCTCGGTGAAGCCGGCTGCCCCGATGTCGGCGAGCACCAGCGCCAGCCGCGGGTCCTCCTCCAACAGTTGCGAAGTGACCGAGGCGAAGCGCTCCCGCATGGTGTCCATCACTGAAACGTCCGCTGAAATGTCCACTGAAACGTCCACTGAAACCTCTCGAAGTCCTGGTCGTAAACCTGGTCGTAAATGGGGAGACGGGGCGGAGCGCTCAGGCGTCCTTGGGCTCGACCCGGGCGACCACCGCATGGGGACGACCCGGGTGCGGCGCGCCGAAGGCCGCTTCCAGCGCCTCGTGGTCGCGGCCGTCCACGGTGACCGCGGACCACCCAGCCGTCTCGAAACGGGAGGCGATCCCGCCGCGCCAGCCGTGGGTGGCGGAGGAGTTGTCGATGACCAGGGTGTGCAGCCGGTCCAGGCCCGCGGCGGCCGCGTAGGCCAGGGCTTCGTGATTGCTGCCCTCGTCCAGTTCGGCGTCGCCGATCAGTACCCATACGGCCGGTTCCGGGCGGCCCTGCGCCCGCAGGCCGAGGGCGGTGCCGACGGCCAGCGGCAGCCCGTGGCCGAGCGATCCGCTGCCGATCTCGGCGCCGGGCACCAGCAGCCGGTCGGGGTGGTGGCCGAGCGGCGAGTCGTACGAGCCGAAGCCCGGCAGCCAGGCAACGGGGAAGAAGCCCTTGGCGGCCAGCACCGCGTAGTACGCCATCGGGCCGTGCCCTTTGGAGAGCAGAAAGCGGTCCCGTCCCGGGTCCGAGGCGGTGTCGGGGGAGACCCGCAGCACTCGGTCGTAGAGCACCCAGAGGGCGTCGAGCGTGGAGGTGGCGGCCGGTCCGTGCTTCTCATCGCCCGTCATCAGGCCCATCAGGCCCGGCAGTTCGGCGAACCCGATGCGGCCGCCGTGCCCGGTGGGTGCCGACGGGGCCCCCGCCGTGGGCACTGTCGTCAGGTTCGCTGTCGTTTCCGTCGTCAGCTGCGTCATATGACAGAGCCTGCAACCTCAAGCGCGCTTGAGGTCAAGCCTCCGCCCGCGGGCCGGGAGATCCGCGGCCCGCGGCCGTCCGGGTGGGCGGGTCAGACCTGCCCGGGGTGGAACACGTCCTGCTCGATGAGGAGCTTGTCGATCCGGGCCTTGTCCACCCGGTTCGTCACCTCCTCGACCTCCTGACGGTCACGGACGCACTTCGCCAGCGTGAACGCCGAGGACACCACGAAGATCAGGCCGAGGGCGAGAAACCCGCGCTCCCACGGCCCCACGGGCAGCTTGATGATCCCGATCACCAGTGCCACCAGCGACAGCCCGAAGGCGATCGCGGCCTGCACGAAGAAGGCCGTGGTCGTCGGCCGCTGAATCGATGGAGTAGTCATGCGCGTAGCGTGGCGGCACGGTGACCCCGGCGCATGAGTACAGGTACTCATCTCGCCCCACTCGCCCCGCCGTGAGGTGGGAAAGTGGCAGCCCCCACCCTCTGACATGCGGTATTGTTCTGGTGCGCGGTCAGCCGGAACACTCCGGCCGGACCGGCACCGGGACGTGGCGCAGCTTGGTAGCGCACTTGACTGGGGGTCAAGGGGTCGCAGGTTCAAATCCTGTCGTCCCGACTGGAGTTTTCTCCATTGTCGCAGGTCAGGGTCTTGTTTCACGAGAGTGAAGCAGGGCCCTTGATCGTTTTCTGGGCCTGCCTCTCACAACTTCTCGCATCGTAATGATCATGGTCAGCCGAGCAGCTCGCTGAGCTTCTCCGAACCTTGTTGTAGGCAGGACCGGCGGCGAGTTTCTCCGCTGCCTGGATCGCCTTGAATGCCGTGAGCGCTTTGTGCGTGGGGACCGGCAGCGGAAGGGTTCGCTCCCGCGCCGGACGGCGAGGTTCAGGCCTAAGGGCTGTCCGCCGCGCTGTCGAAGACGACGGACCGCTGCCGACGTTTGAGTCGGCCGAGCCTGACCAGAGCAGGTGGTCAGCGTCGTGACCCAGCCGCCGCCCCGAACCTACTGGTGCCACCGGGGCTACGACGGCCCCGGTGTGAAGCAGGAGTACGCGAGCCACGTCTACGCCCGCGGGGCGGGGATCACTCCGCAACTGTGGGACGACCGGGGTACCGGAGCCCATAGCGGCGTGGCGGTGTGGGGGCTGGATGCTCCGCCCGCCTCGGTGACCGACAGGACGGAGCGGCGCTTCCTGCCCGCGCAGTACACGACCACGGTGAATCACTACAACGTGGCGGACCCGACCCCCACCTCGTGGGTGCTGGAAGTACCCGCCGACGTTGAGACGCACGAGGTACCCGGGCCACCGAGGATGACGTCAACCGCCAAGCCCGAAGCGCCTGCCCCGGTTACCGACCGCATCGTGCGCGTGCCTCTCACGCCGTGAAGGACCCCGACCGCAGCGAGGAATGGAAGATCGAGAACAGCCCCTTCTGCACCATTCGGCGTCAAGTCGGCTACGAGGTGGCCGTCTACGGCTACAACCGCGTGTCATCGAGGTCCCTGCCCCCGCCACTGTCGAACCTGAGTTCGCCCAGGCCCCGGACATCGACTGGGAGACCGGCCAAGGGCTGCCCCAGATCGACACCGCAGCGCACGTGGGGACGCCGCCGCGTCTCGGTGGCCGGGCTGATCGCGATGCGATCGGGCTCGCTGACCCGGCTGCGCCATCGGGTCCTGCGGCACAGCGGCCGTAAGGGCGAGCGCCACAGCCTGTCCGAACAGGACTGCATCGGTTTGTCCGGTTGCTGCGGCCGCCGGCTGGTCGGCTCGGCTGGTGCCCGCCGCCCAGTCGTCCAGGCTCGATGCTCCGGGGCGGGCCAGGCTGGAGATCGTCGACTCTTAGGGCAGGCAACGCCGAATTTGGCCACGCTGTGACGAAATATCGCCTTAAGTCACCAGTTGATTGTGAGGTGTGATGTGGTCGGGTCCTGTCGGGTGGGCGGGCTCGATGGCGATGGTCGTTGTCAACTGCTCGATGCCTGGCGTCGTGTGTCCTGGCCTGTCTCGTCGAGGGTTGGGCGCCGGCGGCAGCGTCACTCGTGTCGGTAGCGAGGGGTGTCTCATGACAGTGTCCATTGCGGATCTGCCCGTCGGCCTCCGGCTCGGAGGGGACTGCGCCCAGTGCCTGGATCTGTTCGAACTCCCTTGTCTGGGCGCGCTGTTGGGGAATGGCTGGGAGCTGATGCTCAGGGAGGCCGAGGTTCTGCGGGACCAGCTGACGGTGGCCGGCCGTGCGGGGCTCTTACCGGGTGAGCGGACGGCTCGGCTGACGCTGAAGTTCCTGGCGGATTCGGTGAATGAGACCCGCCATTCGAGTGGCATGCCGTCCTGCCCTGCCCTGCGCACCCGAGAGCCTGGAGGTTGTGATGGCAATTCCTGTTCCGACCGGTCCCCACGCGAGGGTGGTCTTCGTCGGCGTCGGCCAGGGGGACTGCACCCTGATTGTCTTTCCGGGCCCACCGCACGGGACCGGTGAGGTGGTGCTGATCGACTGCGGCTCGACCAAGGGTGCGAAGTGCCTCATTCCCGGACCGCCGCAGCAGATCGTGGGAGCGCTTGAGAACGTCCAGCACATCCTCCGTACTTTTGTGCCGGGCAGAGCGATTGACCACCTTTTTCTCACCCACGCCGACGAGGACCACTACAACCTGCCGGCCGGGCACTTGACGGGTTCACGGTCAGGAAGAGCTACTACACCGGAGTGTTGGAGGACTACCAGAACGACCGCGATGTGTCTGAGAGCGATGGGGGTCTCTACGCCTTGGCGGCGAATGCCACCGGCACCTGTGCGACGCGCAAGGCGCAGTGGGAGGAGTACCTGGCCCCTTCGACCGATCCGGACAGGAAGACGGTCCTGTGGAGTCTGATCCGCCGCCACGACCCGAACCCGGACAGTCTGGTCCTGGCGCTGGTCTACAAGCAACGCGTGATGGTGTTCATGGGGGACGCGACCAAGGAGACCGAGGACTTCATCCTCGGGACTTGGGGCGCGCCCGGGTTCCCCGCCGCCGACCTCACCCTCAAGATGGGGCACCAGAGCAGCGACACGTCCTCCACCGAGAGGTGGATCAAGCTGCTCAAGCCGAAGCGGCTCACCATCAGTTCCGGCACCAAGTCGTTCAACGGCTCCGGTTGACGCCGATCGAAGCAGGCGCCCACCTCACCCTGCCTGCTCGGCCCGCCGACCGCGCACGCTCCCGAACCACCGCTCACCGCCCGCCTCCTGCGGCTGCGGCACACCGGCGCCGCCGTCGGGCCCCGCGCCGTCCGCGAGTTCACCGTGCAGGCCGAACCACCGGACAAGTCCCTCGTCATGCCCCGCCCCGCGGCTTGGCACGGCGACTGGACCTGGGCCGAACCGATCCCCGTGGACGGCACCGCCACCGCCCTGCCGCCGCCCGACTGGACGAGCACCTCATCTACCACGCCGACCAACTCTCCCACCCCGACGCACCCCTGCCCGTCGCCCGCTCCGGCTATCTCCAACTCCAACCGGCCACCCTCGGACAGGCCCGCTCCACCCCAGCCCCCACCCCTTCACCGGCCCCGGAAGGAACCGCGTCGTGACCAGCCCCGACCCAGCCCTCCTCCTCCCGTACCGCCTGGAGCACACCCCGGCGACGGCCGCACAGCCGGGGGAGATGGCCCTCGACCGCGTCCGCCTCACCATCGGCGAAGACCCGGACGGCCGCACCACCTGGCCGGTGCGGTGCGCACGGATCACCCTTGGTCTTCCCGCCGCTCACGGCGCAGCCGCGCGGACCGGGGAACCTGTCATCCTGCGCACCCGACTGGAACTCGAACGCGGCCCCGGCCGCGGCCGGCAACGGCTGGTCGAAACCACCACCACCGACCCGGCCACCACCACCCTCACCCTCAACCCCGCCGAACCGGCCGGCTTCGACGGCACCTGGTCCCTCACCCCCACCCTCGACATCAGCACCCCACTCGGCACCCAGAGCCGCATCACCGAGGACACCGCGCTCGGCGACAGCCGTTCACGGCACCGCGCCGGCACGGCCACCTTCACCGCCACACCCCTGCCCAACTGACCCCTGCACCGAGGAGTTCCAGAGCCGTGACCACCCCTGACCTCCCCATGCTGCTACCGCCCGCCATGGTTCCCGAGCCCGGCACGCTGAACGTCTCCACCTTCGCCAAACCGGAGTACGCCAAACTGACCTTCACCTACGGCAAGGTGAAGTCCGGCGGCAACTGGCCCGTGCACTGCAAGTGGTTCAGGGTCCGCATCCCGACCGGCCGCCAGGCATCTGCCCTGACCAGCGAACCGACCCTGATCCGCCACGAGTTGACCGTGCCCGACGGCAAACGGCTCTGGGCCGTCGACCGCGACACCCGCGACCCCAACCAGGTCGTCTTCACCTGCTCACCGCCGCCGAACGAGCCCGCCGCGTTCGACGGCACCTGGAGCGTTCAGCTGGAGCTGTGGGGTATCGAGGTCAACGGCGGCGTCGGCCTGGTCGACATCGTCTGGGAGGAGTCCACCTCCACCACTGGAGCGGACGGCCAATTCCAGGAACGCACCGGCCGAGGCGAAGTCAGCAAGCGCGACGACTCGTTCTACCTGCACAGCTTCCGCCCGGCCTCTGTGGCCATCGGCCGCAATACCAAGGCCACCCTCCACTGGGAAGGCACCCCCCACGCGACGTACACCATGTACTACCGGAAACCGGACGGCACTCAGGGAGCATCCACAGCCAGCGGCGGCAGCTGGACCTCCCCGGAAAACTTGGTCGACGACTCAAGCTTCACCCTCGAAGCCAAGATGAGCAACGAAGTCCGCTACCTCACCACCTACATCAAGGTCAACAACCCCGACATCGCTGTCACCGGCGTGACCACCACGGGCAACATCACCGTCGACCCCGGGGCCAACGGGTACATCTGGCTGAAGACGGGCCGTTTTGACACCACGGCGGAGGCCACCCTCAACCTCTACGGTGCCCTCAATGCCAAAGGAGCCCTGACTGCGGGCGGTGCCGTATTCAACAACGACATCATCGTGAAGAGCATCAAGTCGCCCGAAAATGGCGCCCTCACGATTGAGAACATGCCGAAAGCAAATCCTGACGACAAGGTGAAAGTCAGTTTCGCCAATGGCGTTCTCTCCGTCACGGGAAACGGAACCTACAGCGGCGCCATCAGCACCATCACTGTTGCGGCCAGCCAAATCAACGGACGTGGACAAGGCGTGCTCGGCCTCAATGGCAGTGTCACGGTCAATGGCCCCCTTGCCGTCAACGAGAGCATCACTCTCGCCAAGAGTAAAACGATCTACACCGACTACATCAACGCCAGGGTGGCCGCCGACGGGATTGTCGTGGGCAACAACATGAGCATGTACGCGGGAATGACCCTCACCACCAACGCCCTCACCGTCAACGGCAACGTCATCGTCGACCCCGGGAAAGACGGGTACCTCTGGCACAAGACGGGCCGCCTCGACATCAAGGACACTGCCAACCTCAACGTCCACGGTGCCCTCACCTACAACGGACAGCGGGTCTTGCGGAACGGTGACAGCGTCACCCTCAAAGCGGGGTGGGCCACGAACGGCTATCTCTGGGACAACGATGGCAGCTCAACGAAAGACCAGGGAAATGTCGTTCGTAAGACCAGCGGCAACCCCGTCGGGAATTATCGCTCCAGGTGGACTCTGGGATATCGGACATCGAACAACGCTACCGCCCTTGATGCTGACGGCGATGCTGATACTCAGACTCAGGAGTGATTCCGTGAGCGCGGACAGGCGCGCTCGCCCGTGAGGGCTCCCTCACTAAGGGCTGTCCCGTAATCCCTGGCGGGCGCACGACGACTGTCGCTCACCGCTGCGGCTGGTCCTCCACCAGTGCCTTCAACGACGTCTTCCGTCGCGCCTACGGCGAGACCCCCGGCGCACCACCGCCGCGGGCAGCCGGGCCGGTCGTGGTCCACACTCAACTCCCGGTTAAGTCCCCCGATCCCTACTGTCCGTAAGTGCACTGGTGCACCGCGTTCCTGGCGTGACAGGATGAGGGTGAGGTGACGGAGCCTTAACTGTTCGTTGGGCTCAAGCGACGGGGGATGTGGACATGGGTGCGGGGGGAGACAGCCGGTCCAACGGGGCGGGCGGCAGTGTGCTCGCGGAGCGGCTCAACCATCTCTTCGCCAATATGCATCCGCCGGGGGCCCCGTACACCAACGCTTTTGTGGCCGAGGAGATCAGCGGGGGAGCGGAGGAGTACGGCGGGGTCAAGGTCACCGAGCAGTATCTGTCGATGCTGCGCAACGGAAGGCGGGCGAATCCGAGCCCGGAGCTGCTGCGCGCGCTGGCCAAGTTCTTTGCCGTACCGGTGGGTTATCTGCTGGGGGACCTCTCGCAGCCGCAGGCGGCGCGGGTGGAGGAAGAGGTCCGTTTCCTGGCCGCGATGCGGGACCAGCGGGTGCGCGCGATCGCGCTGCGCTCCGTCGGGCTGCCGCCGGAGGTGCAGGACAGTCTGACGACGATCATCTCCCAGTTCCGGCAGCAGATGAATCTGCCGGCCGATCCGCCGGAGCAGGGCGGTGACCGACGCGGTGAGTGAACCGATGCGTACCGCTGAGCGCGGCCAGATCTTCTCTTCCTGGCAGCGGGTCGGAGACGAGGACGGGACGAGCATGCGAGTGGGGCAGATACGCAGGCGGTGCAAGCGGCTCATCAAGGAGCTGGCGCTGCCGGCCACAACCGATCTGCGCGGAATGTGCGACATCGTCGCCGCGCGGGTGGCGCGGCCCGTCCATCTGGTGCCGATGAGCCTGGGCGGAGTGGTCTCGGGGATGACGGCCGTCACCGATGACGGCTACTGGGTCTTCTACGAGCTCAAGACCTCACCGTGGCACCAGGCGCATATCGTGCTGCACGAACTGAGCCATCTCCTGCTGGGGCACGGCCAGGATCCGGCGGTCACGGAGGACGCGCTGAAGCTGTGGACGCCGTCCGTCGATGTCGCCACCGCCATGCGGCGGATGGGCCTGACCATGGGCTTCGCCCGGCACCACGGCTATGACAACCTCGCCGAGCGGGAGACCGAAGTGCTCGGCACCCTGCTGATGGAGCGGGTTGCCCCGTCCGCGGCCGAACGCGCCCTCCCTCTGGAGGGGCGGGCGGCCGAGCTGGCGGCGGCGCTCGGGCCGGCGCTGCAGCACGTCCGGCGCGGGCAGGAGACCCCGGCCGGGGGCGAGGGGGCCGACGGCGCCGCGGCGGGCGAGGCGCGGGACGGGGGACCGGGTGTTTGACGTCATCTATCTGTCCTTTGGCGTCGCCGCCTGGGCGATCGTCGGGTACAAGTCCGTCGCGTGGTTCCGCGACCGCAGCAACGCGGATCTGGGGCTGGCCTGTGTGATGACCGGCGGGGTGGCGACGGTCTTCCTCTTCTCCGCGCCCAGCCTCTACCGCGCCTTCGACCGGCTGGCCGGGGTGGCCAACCTCGCCATGGTCTTCCTCTACTCGTCCGTCGTGGTGTTCGCCGCGGGCGCGCTGGTGCTGTTGCTGCGCTGGACGGCGGGCGAGGGCGCGCAGGCACGGGCGCGGGCCCGGACCAGGGCGCGGGTCGCCGTCGGCATCGTGGCCGCGCTCTGGGCCGTGGCGATCACCGGCTTCGCGGTTGGCCGGCCGGACGCCGTCGAGCACCCCCGCGACTTCAGCACCGCCTACACCGACTCCCCGGGAGTCATGCTGTTCCTGGTGCTGTATTTGGCCATTTTCGGACTGAGTTCGGCGGCCCTGGGGACGCTCTGCCCCCGCTACGCCGCACAACTCGGCGGCACGCATCTGGCACGCGGTCTGCGGGTGCTGGCCGCGGGCTGCTGGCTCGGCCTGGTCTACTGCGCCTGCAAGGTCATCGGCTTCGTCCTGTCCTGGACGGGCCACCCGGCGCTGTGGCTCTCCAACGGGGTGGCCCCGCTGAGCGCCTCGGTCGCCGCGCTGATGGTCCTCGCCGGATTCGCGCTGCCCGCGGCCGGCCCCCGGGTCGCCGCCTGGCGCCGGCTGCGCCGCCTCTCCCCGCTCTGGCGGACCGTCACCGCACAGTCCCCCGAGGTCACCATGGGCTCCCCGGCGTGGTCCGTACGGTGGCCGTTCGCCGACCTGGAGTGGCGGGCCAACCGGCAGATGGCCGAGATCCGGGACGTACAGCGCGGCATCCGACGCCATGTGGAGTCCGACGCCGTCGACATCGCCCGCGAACGGGCCCGCGCGGTCGCCCTCGATGACCGGCAGCTGGCGGCCGTGGCGGAGGCCGCCGCGCTGCGCCGCGGCCTGGAGAACCGCGCGGTGGGCCATGTGCCCGACCACGGCGCCGACAGCGTGGTGGTGGCCAACGGCACCGGCCCGGCCGAACTCAGCGCGGAGTACGAGCACTTGGCGCTGGTCGCGGATGTCTACCACTCGCCGCTGATCGAGACCGTGCTCACCGAACTGCGCCAGCGGAGTTCGGTGGCACACGGCTGAGGAGCACCACAGACGGGGTGGCCCGGTACGGGGGTCCGGGCCGCCCGTACCACCCGGGCGGCACCGGCCCATGAGACCGGTGCCGCCCTCGGAGCGCTACCAGGTGGCGTGTGGCGGGCGGCAGTTGGGTGACACCGCCTAGGGTCGGGCCATGCAGAACACCGCCGAGACCGGCCCCGACGCCCCCATCGATATGACGCCCCTCCTCGACGATCCGTACGCCGCCTATGCCGCGTTGCGTGACGCCGGGCCGGTGCACCGGATCACCGGTGCCGACGGGCAGCCCGCCTGGCTGGTGACGCGCTACGACGACGTCCGCCGCGCCTTCGCCGACCCCCGGCTCTCCCTGGACAAGCGGCATGCCGCGCCGGGCGGTTACCGCGGCTTCGCGCTGCCGCCCGCGCTGGACGCGAATCTGCTGAACATGGACCCGCCGGACCACACCCGGGTGCGCCGGCTGGTGGCCAAGGCATTCACCACTGGCCGGGTCGAGGCGCTGCGCGCGCCCGTACGCCGGACCGCCGACGAGCTGCTGAGCGCCATGGCGGAGCGCGGCCAGGCGGATCTGATCGGCGATTACGCGGGACCGCTGTCGATCGCCGTGATCTGCGATCTGCTGGGCATCCCGCACCGTGACCGTCCCGATTTCCTGGCCTGGTCGGATGCCCTCATCACCCCGGACCCGAGTCGGCCGGAGCTGATGAAGGAGGCGATCGGGGCGATGCTGACGTTCTACACCGGCCTGATCGCGGCCAAGCGCGCGGAACCGGGCGACGACCTGCTCTCGGACCTGATCGCGGTGCGCGACGAGGCGGGCCCCGGCGAGGGGGCCCCCGGCGAGGAAGGCGACCGTCTCACCGAGGACGAACTGACCTCGCTCGCCTTCCTCATCCTCTTCGCCGGATACGAGAGCACGGCCCACCTCATCGGAAATGCGGCGCTCGCGCTGCTCGACCACCCTGACCAGCTCCGCCAGTTGGCGCGTAATCCGGCCGAACTTCCAACGGCCGTGGAGGAGTTCCTCCGCTTCGACAACCCGTATCCGGTGGCGATCCGTCGCTTCCCCACGGAGGACATGGAGATCGGCGGCGTACGGATCCCGGCCGGGGACAGCGTGCTGTTGTCGATCGCTTCCGCGAACCGCGACCCGGCGCGCTTCCCTGACCCGGACACCTTGGACCGCGGCCGGGACCTCTCCGGGCACCTCGGGATGGGGCACGGCATCCATCACTGCCTCGCCGCCCCGCTGGCCCGGCTGGAGGCCGTCACCGCGCTCGACGCGCTCCTCGGCCGCTTCCCGGAGCTGCGACTGGCCGTCCCGCGTGGTGATTTGCGGCATCGTCGGGCGCTGCGGGCGCGTGGCCTGATTTCGCTGCCCGTCACCTGGTAATCGGCAAACGAACAGGTTTTTGAGGCATAACCGTTCGCTCATGCGGTAGAAAGGTTCCTGAGACCCGCCCGGTGTGCATCCCCCGTCGCACCGGGCGGGTCCTTCTTTGCACCGGTTGCGATTGCGACACGCCCAGCGGTACGGCGTGGTCATGGGCCGTCTGGCGCAACCGTGCTGCGGACCGCGGCACCACTCCATAGCGTGACCGCATGGCAATTGACGCGTGTGTGTCCAGTAAGGCCGGTGCGGTGGCGCTGCTCGCCGTCGCCGGGGTGTCGCTGACGTCCATACCGGCCGCGGCCAACGGGGCGACGGCCCGTCAGCCCGCCGCCGAGGTGCAGGCACCCGCCGCCCCCGGTACGGCCAGGCTGCCCAGTGGCCTGACCGCGCTTTCCTGGATGGTGGCCGACGCGGACACCGGCAGCGTGCTCGCCACGAAGAGCCCGCACCGCAAGCTCGCCCCGGCCAGCACCCTCAAGACGCTGTTCGCGGTCACCGTCCTGCCGAAGTTCCCGGCCGGGACGGTACGCCGGGTCAGCTCCGCCGACCTCGCGGGTGTCGGGGCCGGCAGCAGTGTCGTCGGTGTCCGGCAGGGCAGTCGCTACACCGTCGGCGACCTGTGGCGCGGCGTCTTCCTCCGCTCCGGCAACGACGCGGTGCATGTGCTGGCCGCGATGAACGGCGGCTGGCGGACCACGGCGCAGGAGATGCAGGAGACCGCCCGGAAGCTCGGCGCGCACGACACCACCGTCAAGTCCCCGGATGGCTATGACGCGCCCGGCCAGGTGTCCTCCGCCCACGACCTGACCGTCTTCGCCCGCGCCGGTCTCGCCAACGAGGACTTCGCCCGCTACTGCGCCACCCCGCGCGCCACGTTCCCCGGTACGGGGGGCGCCACGCAGATCGAGAACACCAACCGCCTGCTGGTGGGCTCGCACGGGATGACCCGCTACCCCGGCCTCATCGGCGTCAAGAACGGCTACACCACCAAGGCCGGCAACACCCTGATCGCCGCCGCGCGCCGGAACGGCCGCACCCTCCTGGTCACCGTCCTCAACCCCCAGTCGAAGCAGTACAACGGCGTCTACAAGGAGGCCGCTGCCCTGCTGGACTGGGGCTTCCACACCGCCGGCACGGCCCAGCCGGTGGGCACCCTGCACGCCGTACGCGCCGCCGACGACGGGGGCCCGCTCCGCCCGGTGGCCGCCGAGATCCCCGCAGCCGACGCCCGCGCCGACTCCTCCTGGCGCAGCGTCCTCGTCCTCGGAGCGGGCGGCGCCGGTATCGCCGCCTTCGGGCTGGGCGCCCTGCTCGCCCGGCGGCGGCAGGCACGCGACGGCGGCGGACGGCGGGGAGGGGCTGCGTAGGACCTGGGCCGCGGCCCTGGGTGCGTACGACGGTGGCGACGGCTCCGCGTGTCCTCGCGGAGCCCGGCGTCCCGGGGCCGGGGCTCGGGCCGGGCCGGTCCGGCGGTCGCCCCGGGGCGGTCTCAGACCCCGTCTTCGGTGGGGCGCTTTTCGGTCATCTCTCCCGGCGTCCGCAGCCGGGGCGCGGACTCCGCCGCGTCCACGGTCCCGGGGCGGGTCAGACGGCCGGTCAGTTCCCGGGCCCAGGCAATGAGTCCGGCGAAATCGATCCCGTAGGGGGCGGTGTCCGTATACGGCGCGAGGGCCGCCGCGCCCCGGTCGAGCAGGGCCGTCCCGCCCGTGGCGTTGCCTCGCGCCGCATGGGTGAGACCCACCGCGAGCTGGGCGAGTCCCCGCCACAGCTCGCGCTCCGCCTCCGGCGCCGCCTTCCAGGCGTCCTCCAGTACCTCGTGGGCATGGAACGGCATCCCGTCGTCGAGCAGCCGCTGTGCCTCGGTCAGCGACTGCGTGGGCGTCCGGGGCACCCCCTCGGGCTGCCGGGCCACGCCCGGGGAGCCGTACGGCAGCGGCCGGCCGAGCCCGTCACGCGGGCGGGCGTTACGGGCCCGCCCCTCCTCGTCACGGTCGCGCCGGCGGGGGCGGGCGGGGGCGGGAGCGCCACGGTCGCTGCTGTCGCTGTCGCTGCCGCTGCTGCTGTCGCCGTCGCAGTCCGCCGCCCCGGCGCCGCAGTGCTCGCAGACCGCACCGCCGGGCCGTTCCCTGATCCGGCCGCAGGCGTCACACACCTGGTCCAGCCAGCAGGCCGGATCGCCGCCCTCGTCGTCCGCCCGGTGCGGGACGGACGGGCGGGGCGGGACGGGCCGGTCGTGGGGGCTGTCCATAGTGCGGAATCCTTCCTCGTCCCGTCGGCTGGGCGCGCGCCTCAAGCCAACTCGACCTCGTAGAAGCAGAAATGGTCCTTGATCCGGGCGACCTCGGGGTGTGGCTCGGGGTAGGCCCAGACGATGTCCTCCGGGCCGCCGGGGAGCGACCAGTACGAGGCGGTGCCCTTGAAGGGGCAGAAGGTGTGTGTCCCGGACGGGGTGAGCAGCTCGGTGCGTACGTCCTCGGGAGGGAGGTAGTAGCGCACCGGATAGCCGGTCTCGGAGAGCAGCAGCGGGCGCCGGCTCTCGGCGATCAGCTGTCCGCCGATCTCGACGCGGACATGGTCGGTGCCTTCTTCGACGTCGATGCGGTGGCCTCGGGTGGTGCTCATGATCATGTCCCTTCGGTGGGCGGGGCCCCTCCCCGTCCAGCATCGCACCTCGCCGCCCTCACACCTCGCGGATACCGCGCCCCGCCCACTCCGGCGCCGGAGCGACGAGCCGGGTGAGGCGCTCGCGGGCCGTTGTGGGCAGGGGCGTGGAGCGACCGGTGGCCTGGTCGATGTGCAGGGTGAAGAGTTCCTCTGTGGCCACCGGATCGCCGGAGGGGTCCCCGGCGAACATCTCGTGGAGGATGCGGAGTTTCTTGCCGTCCACGCCCAACACGGTGGTGCGGACGGTGAGTTGGCTGTCGCCGGCGACCTCGTGGAGATAGCGGACATGGGCCTCGACCGTGTAGAGGGAACATCCGGTGCGCTCGCGGTAGGCGGCGTCGAGGCCGGCGGTGTCCATCAGGGCGTCGGTCGCGAAGCCGAAGATCAGGACGTAGTACGCCTCGCTGAGGTGGCCGTTGTAGTCGATCCACTCGTCCCGGACGGTTTGGCGGAGGAGGAGCGGGCCGCCCGTGATGTCGTCGGTCATCGGCGGGTCCTCCCCAGGCGTCCGGTGGCGCGGAGGACGTCGATGACGCCCTGGTCGCGGGCGGCCACCAGATCCGCGTACGTACGGTCGCCCGCGGCCTCCCGGCAGCCGTCGATCATGGCGTCGCGCAGCGCACGGTCCAGCTCGGGCGCCTCCAGACGGGTCCATGGTGACTTCAGGGACGGGCCGAAGTGGTCGAGCATATGGGCCATACCGCCCTCGCCGCCGGCCAGTGCGAAGGTCAGGCATGGGCCCATGAACGCCCAGCGCAGGCCGGGCCCTTCGGTGATGGAGGCATCGATGTCCTCGACCGTTGCCTCGCCGTTGGCGACCATGTGCAGCGCCTCGCGCCAGAGCGCCTCCTGGAGGCGGTTGGCGATGAAGCCGGGCAGTTCGCGGTCCATGGTGATCACGGACTTGCCCGCCACCTCATAGAAGCGCGAGGACCAGGCGACGGCCTCAGGGTCCGTCCGTTCACCGCCGACGACCTCCACCAGCGGGATGAGATACGGCGGGTTGAAGGGGTGGCCGACGACGAGGCGGACGGCGTTCTCGGCCCCCTCCTGCATATCGGTCATCGGGTAGCCCGAGGTGGAGGAGGCGATGACCACGCCCGGCCGGGTCGCGGCGGCGAGCTCGGCGAGCAGGGAGCGCTTCAACTCCAGCTTCTCGGGGGCGCTTTCCTGGACGAAGTCGGCGTCGGCGACCGCCTCGGCGAGGGTGGGGGCGATCGTCAGGCGGTCCGGTGCGGCGCCGTCGGCCAGACCTATCTGTTCCAGCGCGGGCCAGGCGGCGGCCACCAGGCGGCGCAGCCTGTCCTCCGCGTCCGCGGCCGGATCCCAGGCGGTGACGTCGTAGCCACGGGCGAGGAAATGGGCGACCCAGCCGCCGCCGATCACTCCGGCGCCTATACAGGCGACGCGGCGGACGTCCTCGGGGGCGCAGGGGGCAGGGGTGATTTCGGGCATGAGGGGGCGGCTCCTGGTGGAGAAGCGGGAAGGGCGGCGGTGAGTCGGGAAGGACGCGTGGTGAGGCGTCAGGCGCGCGGCTTCAGGCCCAGTCGGGCGCGTGCCCGGTCGGGGCCGGCGACCGTGGCGCCGAGCAACTCGGTGATCTGGACGGCGCGTTCGACGAGCTGCCCGTTCGTGGCCTTGACGCCCTTGCTCAGGTACAGGTTGTCTTCCAGGCCCACCCGTACATGCCCGCCGAGCAGGATCGACTGGGCGACCCACGGCATCTGCATCCGGCCGAGCGCGAAGCTCGCCCACTGGGCGCCCTCGGGCAGCATCCGCACCATCGACTGCAGTACCCCCGGGTCGGCCGGTGCGCCCCACGGGATGCCCATGCACAGCTGGAAGACGGCCGGGTCGTCCAGCAGCCCCTCGGCCAGCAGCTGCTTGGCGAACCACAGCTGACCGGTGTCGAAGATCTCCAACTCGGGCCGTACGCCCAGTTCCTGGATGCGCTTCGCACCGGCGCGCAGCATGTCGGGGGTGGAGACGTAGAGGTTGGAGCCGTCGCCGAAGTTGAGGGAGCCGCAGTCCAGGGTGCAGATGTCGGGCAGCAGTTCCTCGACGTGCGGCAGCCGCTCCAGGCCGCTCACCAGGTCCGTACCGGGCAGCTGCCGGAGCGGCTGGTCGGGGTCGATGACCAGGTCGCCGCCCATACCGGCGGTGAGGTTGATGACGACGTCGGTGCCGGTCTCCTTGATCCGCTCGACCACCTCGGCGTACAGCCGCGGGTCCCGCGACGGATCACCGGTCTCGGGATCACGGACATGGATATGCACCACCGCGGCGCCCGCCTCCGCCGCCTCGACGGCCGAGGCGGCTATCTGCTCGGGTGTCACGGGGACGTGCGGGGAGCGGCGGACGGTGTCACCGGCGCCGGTGAGGGCGCAGGTGATGATGACCTCGTGGTTCACGGGGATCCCTTCGACGGGGCGGGGGCCTGGGGCTCAGTGGCGTCAGTCGGTGGAGGCGGGGGTGAGTTCGCTCGCCACGAAGGCCAGCAGTGCGGTGTGCATGGTGTCGGGGCCGGTGCTGTCCGGGGCGGTGGCCAGCACCTGTGTGGCCAGGCCGTCGATCAGCGCGGTCAGCCGGAGCGCGGTGAACTCGGGATCGACGGCGCGGAAGACGCCCTGCTCGACGCCGCGGCGCAGGACCTCGGCGACGGTGGTGCGCCACTGCCGGTAGTAGTGCTCGTGCAGGCGTCCCACGGCGGTGGAGCGGGCCGCCTGGGCCCACAGATCGAGCCAGACCAGCCACTGGCGGCGCTGCTGCTCGGTACGCGGGGTCTGCAGCGCGATGAGGTGCAGCAGCTCGGCACGGGCGTCGGGCGCCGCGGCCAGGCCCGCGGCGCGGCGCTCGGTGTCCTCGTCCATGCACCAGCGCACCGCTGCTTCCAGCAGCTCGTCGCGGCCGGGGAAGTGGTAGTGCACGGCGGCCGGGCTGGTGCCGCAGGCGGCGGCGATATCGGCGACCCGTACGCCGTGGAAGCCGTGCTCGGCGATCAGCCGGACGGTCTCCCGCACGATCTGCAGCGGCCGGCCGCCCTCGGGTACCGCGGCCGGTTCGCGGCCGGACGGTGCCGCGGGCCGCTCCGGGGCGCCGAGCAGCCAGCCGGTGTCGACCGCGCCGATATCGGCGATCCGCACGATCTCGGCCAGCGTGAAGCGCCGGGTTCCGCCCAGTGACCTGGACAGTTTCGACGGGTCCATCACGATCCGGCGGGCGAATTCGCGCTGGCTGCAACCGAGCCGGCCGATCACCTGCCGGACGCGGTCCGTGACCTCTCCGGCGTCATCGGTGACCCGGCCTCCGGGGGCGTCGTTCATGGTCCGGGACCGTAACAGCGTGTTGAGAACATCGCAATGGTCGGGGGAGGGGGTGAGTGCTCAGAGTCCCGGTACAGCTGCGGTCGACGTGCGATGGTGTGGGGAAGCTGAGAGCAGAGTCAGTAGCGTGACGGGTGCGGCCGCGGCGGGTCCTGCCCAAGGCGCTGGATACGCCGCAATCCGGGTGAATGTGGCAAAGTGACGGCATGGCTGACCGGGGAGCTAAGCGGCCCACCGTGTCGGTGCCGGACGACTGGCCCGCCCACCCGGACCTGACCCTGGCCCTCAACGGCATGGGCGGCTTCGACTGGGACCTCGACAGCGGGCTGATGCATATGGACCTGCCCGCCCTTGAGGTGTTCGACATGCTCCCGGGGGAGTACGACGACCGCCCGGCCACCCTCAACACGCGTGTCCCGGCCCATGAGGCGGCCCGTCTGGACGCCCTGATCGCTCGTGCCCTCAAGGACGGCAGCGACTCCTACGGCGCCTACTTCCGCGTACGGCTGCGCGACGGTGAGCTGCGCTGGGCCCACAGCCAGGGCAGCATCCGCCGGGACGGCGCCGGCCGGCCCCGCCGGATCATCGGGGTGGTCCGCGACGCCAGCCACGAATACACCCACGCGGCGGAGCGTGCCGCCGGAGATGAGGAGCGCCGGCGGCACACCAGCGTCGTCGAGCGCACCACCGCCGCGCTGGCCCACGCCAGGACGGTCGGCGAAGTGATCGCAGTGCTCGCCGATGAGCAGGGGCTGAGCCGGCTCGGCGCGGAGAACGTGATCCTCGGACTCGTCGAGGCGGGACGCATCCGGCTGATCTCCGAGGGCAAGGCGGGCAGCTACGTACCCGACCTCGAATACACCCGGGTGGGCGACGAATTCCCGATGAGCGAGGTCGTCCGCACCCTCACCCCGCGCTATGTCCGCAGCCGCGCGGAGTTCCGGGACCACTACCCCCGGCTGTGGCCGGCCATCGAGCCGCTGAACGTCAACTCCGCCGCCTACCTTCCGCTGATCGCCCAGGGCCGTCCGATCGGGGTGATCGGTCTGTTCTTCGAGCGGGAGAGCGACTTCCGCGACCAGGAACGCAACGTCCTGGTGGCGCTCGGCAGCAGCATCGCGCAGAGTCTGGCCCGCGCCATGCTCTACGACCAGGAGCACGATCTCGCCGCCGGTCTCCAGCAGGCCATGCTGCCGCGCCGGATCCCCGGCATCCCCGGCGCCCAGATCGCCGTCCGCTATCGCTCCGCCCGTATGGGCCGGGACATCGGCGGCGACTGGTACGACGTGATCCCGCTGCCCGACGGCCGGGTCGCCGCCGTCATCGGCGACGTCCAGGGCCATGACACCCAGGCCGCGGCGCTCATGGGCCAGCTGCGGATCGTGCTGCGCGCCTACGCCGCCGAGGGGCACGCACCCGCCACCGTGATGGGCCGCGCCTCCGCCTTCCTCAACGAGCTGGACACCGACCGCTTCGCCACCTGCACCTACGTCGACGCCGACCTGAGCACCGGCTCGGCCCGGATCGTCCGGGCCGGCCATATCGACCCGCTGCTGCGGCACGCCGAGGGCATCTGCCGCCGGCTGCCGGTGGCCGGCGGGCTGCCGCTCGGTATCGCCTCCGAATTCCGGCGGCTCGACTACCCGGTCACCACCATCCAGCTCGCCCCCGGCGACACCCTGCTGCTGTGCACCGACGGCATCGTCGAACAGCCCGGCACCGACCTCGACATCGGGATGCGGGAGCTGGCCCGCCTGGTCCGCGACGGCCCGCAGGACGTCCAGCAACTTGCCGACCGGCTCTGCGAATCGGCGGGCGACCGGACCGGCGAGGACGATATGGCGCTGCTGTTGCTGCGCCGTCTGGGCGCCCCGGAGCACGACATCGTCGGACGGTTCCGGCAGCACATCGCGCCCGCCGACCCCGAGGGCCTCTCCGCCGCCCGGCACATGATCCGGGCCGCGGTACGGGCCTGGGGCGCGGCGGACCGTGCCGAGGAGATCGAGCTGGTCGCCGACGAGCTGATCACCAACGCCCTGCTGCACACCGATGGCGAGGCCGTCGTCAACATCCGTATGCCGCACAGCGTCGGGCGGCTGCTGCGGCTGGAGGTCGAGGACCACTCCAGCAGTCTGCCGCGGCGCCGCGAACCGGGGGAGGCCGGTGTCTCCGGCCGCGGCCTGCTCCTCGTGGACCGCCTCGCGGACGTCTGGGGTGTGGAACCGCGCGGCAGCGGAAAGTGCGTATGGTGCGAGTTCAACTGCTCCTGACCGGACGGCGCCGAGCCGGACCGGCACGGGCGATCAGCGGGCACGGGTGCCGAGGCATCGGCACGGTCGAGTGAGGACGGCTCTATGGGAACGCGGGCTGCGGAACAGCGCCAGGAGGCCCGCCAGTTGGCGGCGCGGCTGGAGGCGGAAGGCGTCCGGAACGTGGCGCTGACCTGGGTGGACAACGCAGGCGTCACCCGCGTCAAGACCGTTCCGGTGCAACGGCTCGCGGCCGCCGCGGAGCGCGGCATCGGGATGTCGCCCGTCTTCGACGTCTTCACTTCCGACGACACCATCACCGAATCCGAGCATCTCGGCGGGCCCGACGGTGACCTGCGGCTCTTCCCCGACCTGGAGCGCGTCACGGTACTCGCCGCACAGCCCGGCTGGGCCTGGGCGCCGGTCGACCGCTACGACCAGCTGCGGCGGCCGCACCCCGCCTGCCAGCGGCAGTTCGCCCGGCGGATGGTGGAGCGGGCCGCCGCGGCCGGGCTGGAGCTGCGGATGGGCTTCGAAACCGAATGGGTGGTCACCCGCGCCCCGGCCGGACACCACCCCGCCGACCCCGGACCGGACGAGCCGCTCGACTACCCCTGCGCCGGCCCCGCGTACGGCATGACCCGGGTCGTCGAACTCTCCGACTACCTGCGCGATGTCACCGAGGCGCTGGCCGTCCAGGGCGTCGACGTCCTCCAGCTCCACCCCGAGTACGCCCCCGGCCAGTTCGAGGTCACCACCGCCCCGGCCGACCCCGTCCGCGCCGCCGACGATGTGGTGCTGGTCCGCGAGACCGTCCGCGCCGTCTCCGCCCGGCACGGCCTGCGCGCCTCGTTCGCCCCGTCGTTCGTCGCCGGACAGGTCGGCAACGGCTGCCACCTGCACCTCGGCCTGTACCGCGACGGCGCGAGCCTGCACCGTGCCCCGGACGCCTCCTGGGGCCTGGCACCGGATGCGGCCGCCTTCCTGGGCGGCATCCTGAACGCGCTGCCCGCCCTGCTCGCCATCGGCTGCCCCTCGCCCGCCAGCTATCTGCGGCTGCAGCCCTCCCACTGGGCCGGTGTCTACCAGTGCTGGGGCGTGGAGAACCGGGAGGCGGCGCTGCGGCTGATCACCGGCGCGCCCGACGACCCGGACGGCGGCCATGCCGAGGTCAAGACCTTCGACGCCGCCGCCAATCCGTATCTCGCGGTCGGCGCGGTGCTCGCCGCCGGACTGCACGGCATCGAGACCGCGGCGCAACTGCCCGCACCGCACGTCGGCGACCCCGGCACCCTCGGCGTCCGCGAACGCGCCCGGCGCGGCATCGTACGACTGCCCGCCACCCTCACCGAGGCGGCCGACCGGCTGGAGAAGTCCGCCCCGCTGTACGAGGCGCTGGGCGAGGTGCTGCACGGCGCGGTGCTCGCGGTCCGGCGCGCCGAGGAGGCCCAGTTCGCCGACTGCGCGGCCGAGGAGATCGCCGCGGCTACTCGTTGGCGGTGGTGAGGGCGGGGCGGACGGGCGTCGGCCGGTCGTGCGCTCCGTTCGGTAACGAGGGTGCGCTCTCGGGCATAACGGGCCGTGCGCTCCGGGCGTAAGGGGCGGGTGGCCGGTGTGACTCTTCCCGCCCCGGCGCCCACAGGGTCCCCGTCACGTGCTTTACTGCCGCGTGCCCCCTACAACGACCTCCGAAAAGAGCGAAATACCGCTGCGCTCCCGGATATTCGCCGACCTGACCCCGCTGCGCACCTCCCCCGACTACCGCCGCCTCTGGTGTGGCAACACCATCTCCTGGATGGGCCAGCAGATGACCGCGCTCGCGGTCTCCCTCCAGGTCTATGCCATTACCCACTCCACCTTCGCGGTCGGCCTGGTGGGCCTGTGCTCACTGGTCCCGCTGGTCGTCTTCGGGCTGTACGGCGGCGCCATCGCCGACACCGTCGACCGCCGCAAACTGGGCCTCTACAGCGCCCTCGGCGCGACGGCGATGTCCCTGGCCCTGGCCGCCGCCGCGCTGGCCGGATACCACCGGGTCTGGCTGCTCTACACCGTCGTCGCCTGCCAGGCCGTCTGCTTCGCGATGAACTCACCGGCCCGCACCTCGATGATCCCCCGGCTGCTGCCCACCGAGCAGCTGCCGGCCGCCAACGCCCTCAACTCCCTGACCAGCAACCTCGGTCTGATGGGCGGGCCGATGCTGGGCGGGGTCATCGTGGGGCTGTGGGGCTATCAGACCGCGTATCTGATCGATGTGGTGGCCTTCAGCGGCTCGCTGTACGCGATGTGGCGGCTGCCGTCCATGCGGCCCGACCAGGGGGAGGGGCCGCGGCGCCGGGCCTCCGTACTGGACGGCCTGCGCTTTCTCGCCACCCGTCCGAATCTGCGGATGACGTTCTTCTCCGACATGGCGGCGATGGTGCTCGCCCAGCCGCGCGCACTGTTCCCGGCGGTGGCGGTGCTCTGGTTCGGCGGGGACGCCAAGACGGTCGGCCTGCTGGTCGCCGCGCCCGCGGTGGGCGCCGTACTGGGCGGGCTGTTCTCCGGCTGGCTCGGCGGGATCCGCCGGCACGGTCTGGCCATCCTGATCGCGGTGGCCGCCTGGGGCGCGGCCATCGCCTGCTTCGGGCTCTCCCGGCAGTTGTGGCTGGGGCTGTTCTTCCTGGCCGTGGCGGGCTGCGCGGACACCGTCTCGATGGTGTTCCGCAGCACCATGCTGCAGGCGGCGACGCCGGACGCGATGCGCGGCCGGCTCCAGGGCGTCTTCATCGTCGTGGTCGCCGGCGGCCCCCGCCTCGGCGACTTCCTCGCCGGCTCGGCGGCCGATCTGACCTCCCCGGCCACCGCGGTGATCGGCGGCGGCCTGGCCTGCATCCTGGTCGTCACCGCCCTCGGCCTCGGGCGGCGCGCCTTCGCCCGTTACGACGCCAGGGACCCACAGCCGTGAGGGTGGGGGCGTGTACGGGGCCACGGGCGCGAGGGCCGGGGGCGTAGTACGGGGCCACCCTCACGGTTGTGAGGGCTGGGGGCTTGCCGTGCCGCCGGTGGCTCCCCCCACCCCCGAACCCACCCCCCGCCCCCTCCCCCGAAGGGGGAGGAGGGGGAGGGGGCGGGGGAAGCGCTGTGGGGCCGCTGGGCGGGGAAGGCCCTGTGGGGCCGCTGTCAGTAGCGCGTGACCGCCGTCGGGCCCGACGTGGTGCCGATGGCGATGTGGGGGTGTGCGGACGGGCGGACCCAGGACAGGATCCGTGCCATCGTCCTGGCCGGTACGGAGACGCAGCCGGCCGTGGCGCCCTTTCCGTTGACGTGGAGGAAGATTCCGGCGCCGCGGCCGCGTACCGGTCGGTGGTAGTTGAAGCCGATGACCAGGGCGCGGCTGTACTGCGTCGGATAGCCGGCCAGGCGCTCGGACTCGTGGGCCGCGCAGTCCGGGGGCAGCGGTGCCACCCAGCGGTTGTAGGAGGTGGAGGCGTTGTCCTCGCACCACCAGGAGTCCGCGCCGACCCTGCGGTAGGGAGCTGTGGTGCCGGGCGGTGCCGACGCGGTCCCGAAAGCGAACGGCAGGTCGTACAGCCCGGTCGGGGTGGTTTTGGTGCCCTGCACCCGGCTGCGACCCTCGGCCAGGCCGCCGGCTCCGAAGCGGGCCGGTGCCGAACCCAGCTGTCGCCAGCGGCCGTTGTGCCGCTGCCACCAGTTCACGGTCCCCGTGGTGGCGCCGAGGGTGCGCGCACGGGCGGTGATGAGCTGGGTGCCGCCGCCGGTGTCGGCCATGGCGGCGGGGAGCGGGACGCCAGGGGCGGGGGAGGCGGCGGGAGGTGTGGCCGCCGAGCCGGGGGCGGCAGGCGCACCCAGCGCCACACCGACCGCTGACAGCAGCGCCACGGCCCCGTTCCTGAGCCGCGTTCCGAGCCTCACCCGCTGGGCCGTCGCCATTGCCATCGCCGTCGCCCTCGTCCTCGCCCTCGTCCCCGTCCTCATCCTCGTCCGCGTCATGGGCATGACCGCACCGTAGGGCGTGACCGGTGTGCCCGGCGCCGTCCGATCGGGTCATATACGCCGTGCGCCCTCGCCGCGCAACCCGTCCGCGCAATCCGCCGTGCGCCAAGGCCATGGACGGGCCAAACTCGGGTACGGGGGCTGATGTGCCACTAGCCGTCTCATTCTGGAGGCCCGCAGTGCAGCGGCAACCGTATACGTGCAGTGAGCGCACGCTCGACCGAGATCCGCAGCCCGCGCCGGAGCCGGGAGGACCGCCGCCGAACCCCGTCCCTGACCCGCTCCCCGGCCCGCCGGTCCCGCCCGCGCCACCCGAACCCATACCGCCGGAACCGTCGCCGATACCGCGTCCGCCCGGACCCGATCCCGACCCGGTCCCGGAGCCGTCCCCGGCTCCCTCGCCGCTCTCCTAGGAGCCGCCCGGACCATCGCCCTCGTATACCGCGGGTATCACGTCCCCGCACCACCAAGGAGGTGCTGATCATGGCCATCGCCACGGTCAACCCGGCCACCGGCGAGACCCTGAAGACCTTCGACGCGCTCAACGCGGGCGAGATCGAAGATCATCTGGTTCGGGCGGAGCAGGCCTTCCAGGAGCACCGCACCACGAGCTTCGCCCGCCGCAGGGAACTGCTTCTCGCGGCCGCCGATCTGCTCGACGCCGACCAGGACGGCATCGCCCGCACCATGACCACCGAGATGGGCAAACCGCTGGCCCAGGCGCGCGCGGAGGCCGCGAAGTGCGCCAAGACCATGCGCTGGTACGCCACCCACGCCGAGGAGCTGCTGGCCGACGAGCACCCCGACCACGCCGACGTCAGCGACTCGGGCGCGCGGCGCGCCGTGGTGCGCTACCGCCCCCTCGGCACCGTGCTCGCCGTGATGCCCTGGAACTTCCCGCTCTGGCAGGTCGTACGGTTCGCCGCACCCGCCCTGATGGCGGGCAACACCGGACTGCTCAAGCACGCCTCGAACGTCCCGCAGACCGCGCTCTACATCGAGGAACTCTTCCGCCGCGCCGGCTACCCCGAGGGCTGTTTCCAGACCTTGCTGATCGGCTCCGGCGCCGTCGAGGACATCCTTCGTGACCCGCGGATCGCCGCCGCGACGCTGACCGGCAGCGAACCGGCCGGCCGCGCGGTGGCAGCCATCGCGGGCGACGAGGTCAAGAAGACCGTCCTTGAACTCGGCGGCAGCGACCCGTTCCTCGTCCTCCCCACCGCCGACCTGGAGAAGGCGGCCCGCGTCGCCGTCACCGCGCGCGTCCAGAACAACGGGCAGTCGTGCATCGCGGCCAAGCGGTTCATCGTGCACGAGGACGTCTACGACGCGTTCGCCGAACGGTTCACCGGCCGTATGGCCGCGCTGACGATCGGCGATCCCATGGACGAGGACACCGAGGTCGGACCGCTCTCCAGTGAGCAGGGCCGCTCCGACCTGGAAGAGCTCGTCGATGACGCGGTCCACAAGGGAGCCACCGCACTGTGCGGCGGACAGCGTCCACCGCAGCACCGCGCGGGCTGGTTCTATGAGCCGACGGTGCTGTCCGGGATCACCCCCGACATGCGCATCCACCATGAGGAGGCGTTCGGTCCGGTCGCCACGCTCTACCGCGTCGCCGACCTCGACGAGGCGGTACGGGTCGCCAACGACACACCGTTCGGGCTCAGTTCCAACGCCTGGACCCGCGACCCCGACGAGCAGGAGCGGCTCGCCCGCGACCTGCAGGCCGGTGGGGTCTTCTTCAACGGGATGACCGCCTCCCACCCGGGCCTGCCGTTCGGCGGCGCCAAGCGCTCCGGCTACGGGCGTGAGCTCTCCGGGCACGGCATCCGGGAGTTCTGCAATATGACGACGCTTTGGTACGGGCCGGAGGACTGAGCACGGCCGCAGCGCGGCAAGGGAGTTGGACCCGGAGGCCGCGCGCCTGCCGGAGCGGTTTTCGCCGGGGACGTGAGCGGGTACGTTCCGGTTAGGCCGAGTCGGCCAACGGCCAGGTTGGTCGGCTCGGCCCCTTGTGGGACCGGGAGCGGGGTGTGGGACCGGGCGCAGGGCGATGCCGCACGTGCCTCTCGTCTCCGGCCGTCATCGAAACGCCGACCATCGAGACGCCGAGCACCGAAACGCCGAGCACCGAAACGCTGACGGCGCGCCAATTCCCCCGTACAGCAGGAGAGTCCAGGGGAAGTCCCGCAGAATTTCAGTGCGTGAGATCCGCCGTGTCCGGCACCTCGAACTCACACCACAGCGCCTTGCCCGCGCCCCGCGGCTCCGCGCCCCAGGTGTCGGCGAGGGCCTCGACCAGCAACAGCCCCCGGCCCGAGGTGGCGGTCTCGCCGGGACTGCGCCGTCGCGGCCACCGGCTGGAGCGGTCCTCGACCTCCAGCCGGATCCGGCGCGGGGTGCCGGGCAGCAGCTCCATGGAGACCAGGGCGCCGCTCTCGGTGTGCGTCAGCGCGTTGGCGATCAGCTCGGAGGCGGCGACCTCGATGTTGTGCATCACGGCGCCCGCCCGCCACTGGTCCAGTGTGCGGCGCACCGCGGAGCGGACCTCCGCGGTGCCCGAGGGGTCGGCCTGATGGACATGCAGCCGCAGCCGCGGGGTGGTGGCGCCCCCGGGACCGGGCAGCCGGTGCAGCAGCAGGAGGGCCATGTCGTCCTCCGAGCCGGGATCGGCCCACAGATGATCCGAGAGCCGGTCGGCGAGCGCCTCCAGATCGGTGGGCCCGGAGCGGACGGCCGCGGACAGTGCGTCGATCCCCGCGGAGATGTCCCGGCCGGGCTGTTCCACCAGTCCGTCGGTGCACAGCAGCAGCGTCGACCCCGGCTCCAGGAACAGCTGGGTCTCCGGGAAGTGGTCGTGCCCGAAGTGGGTGGCCAGGCCCAGCGGCAGTCCGCCGCGGACCTCGGGCCAGTCGATGTGCCGGGAGCTGTTGCTGATCAGCGGGCCGAGGTGGCCGGCCCGTGCGAGGTGCAGCGCGCCGGATTCCAGGTCGGCCTGGATGTACGTACACGTCGCGAAGCGCTCGGTGTCCAGCTCGGCCAGAAAGCGGGAGGCCCGTACCAGCACGGTCTCCGGGGAGTGCCCCTCGCTGGCGTAGGCGCGCAGCGCGATCCGCAGCTGGCCCATCACGGCGGCGGCATGGGTGTCGTGGCCCTGCACATCGCCCACCACCAGCCCGGTCCGCCCCTGGGGCAGCGTGATCACGTCGTACCAGTCGCCGCCGATGTCCCGCCCGACGCTCGCCGGGTGGTAGCGGACGGTGACCGCGCCGCCCGTGAGGGGCGGGAGCCGGCGCGGCAGCATCGTCGCCTGCAGCCCCGTCGCGAACTCCCGCTCCTGATCGAAGAGCGTGGCCCGCTGCACCGACTGCGCGACGACACCGGCGAGCGCCAGCGCGAGGTTCCTGGTCTCCGGCGACTGCACCGCCGGTTCGGCGTTGAACAGCCCCAGCGCACCGATGACGGTGTCCTGGGCGACCAGCGGGAGGAAGGCCGCGCTGCCCGTCGGCATGACGTCGGTGTACGGGCGCAGCCGCGGATAGCGGGCGATCAGCTCACCGCGGCTGCTGAGGAAGATGGACCGCCGGGAGCGCGCCGCCTCGGCCAGCGGCAGGGTGTCGTCCAGCCGTGAGGTCATCATGCCGTCGGGCACCTCGCCGGTCAGCCCGGCGGTGGCGATGATCTCGAACTCGTCGTTCTCGACCAGCCCCAGGACCAGGCCGTCCGCGCCGAACCGCCGCGCGCCGCCGGCCCCGGTGAGCACCCGGGTCACATCCCTGACGGACAGCGCACGGGCCAGTGCGGCGGTGGTCTGCTGCACCATCAGGGTCTGCCGTTGCCGCTCCTGCTGGAGCGAACGCAGCAGCGCGGAGTCCGCCAGCTCGCTGGTCGCCTCCCGGACGATGCCGATGACCCGGTACGGCTTGCCGTCCGCGTCGTGCAGAATCCGCCCCTGTGCGTGTGTCCAGCGCTGGGTCCCGTCGCGGCACTGGAGCCGGAAGTACGCGCCGTACGACGACTGGCCGTCCTCCAGGGCCTGCGTGAGCGCCTCGTCGAGCCGCAGCGCTTCCTCCGGCGGTACCCGGGTGACCAGGGACATCGGCGCGCCGTCGTATTCGTCCGGGCGGAGGTCGAAGACGTCCAGGGCACCGGCGTCCAGGTCCATGAAGCCGCGGTCGAGATCCCAGTCGAAGGTGCCCATCCGGTTGAGCGAGAGCCGTTCGCGCAGTCCGAGGGGCTCACGGTGCGAGACCCCGGCGGCGTCCTCCTTGACATGCCGCCACTCCCGGTCGGCGCGGGGGTCGTAGTCCTTGTCGGAGGGTTCCAGGGGCGGGCCGGTCATGGGGTGCCGTGCCTCGTGATCCCGCCGCGCGGGGGGTGCGGACCGGCTGCTCGCGGGCGGCGGCGCATCGGGACGGCAACCCGCGAGGCCGCGCCGAGCACACCTCGTGCCCTCGGTCGCGGGCCGTTGACCGGGGCCGATATCCACCGGAACGCGGCCATGCGAACACCCTAGGCGCGGGTCGTGGGCCCCGCATTTCCGGTGCCGCCGGACGGCCACCCGGCGGCGATCACCGGTCGGCACCGGACCGCCCGCCCGCCGCACCCCCGCGCTGGCCAGCGCGGATGCCGAGCGTCGGCAAGGATGCCGAGCGTCGGCAAGGACGTCAAGCACCGTCAACGACGCCAGGAACGTACAAGAAGGTGCCGCGGGGCGACCGGCAGTCTCGGAGCATGACGAACGAGAACACCCCGGTACGTTTCGATACCAAGATCGCCGTCCTCCTGCGCGAGGATCTGGAGACCTGGCAGCGGCTGAATGTCACCGCGTTCCTGGTCAGCGGCCTGGGATCGGAGCTCCCTGAGGTCATCGGCGAGCCGTACGCCGATGCCGACGGCACCCCTTATCTGCCCATGTTCCGCCAGCCCGTCCTGGTCTTCGAGGGGACGAAGGAGATGCTGACCGCCGCGCACGGCCGCGCCCTGTCCCGCTCGCTTCCCCGGTCGGTGTTCACCTCCGACCTCTTCTCCACCGGCAACGACCGGGACAACCGCGCGGCGGTGCGGGCGGTGTCGAAGGACGGGCTGGACCTGGTGGGCCTCGCCGTGTACGGCCCGCGCAACGCGGTCGACAAGGTGCTCAAGGGCGCGCGTATGCACCCCTGAGCACCGGCGGGCACCCCGGGAGCGGATACCTCGGGGGGTCCCGGGACGGCCGCTGCCGTCAGGCGTGGGTCCTTGCCGGGGCTGCCACCGGCCCGGTCTGGTGGGTGCGGTGGGCCAGGGTGGCCTTCCGGTTGGCCACATCGACGGTGTAGGCGTCGATGGTGAGCCGCGCGCCGGAGACCTTCAGCACCATGAAGCCGTGGTCGGAGAAGTTCTGCCAGGCCGCCGGGTGCCCGAAGTGTGCCGTGCCGTCCTCCGTCTTGGCCGATGCGCCGCACACCACCTGCCGGGTGCCGCCCGTACGGGCCGTCGGCTCCAGGATCTGCAGCGTGTGGTCGTGGCCGGACAGGATCAGATCGGCCCGTCCGCAGACCACCTTCTCGTACATGTCCTTGAGGTGGACACCGCTGGTGTAGTTGCCGATCTCGAAACCGTCATAGGAACCGGCGCTGCCGTGCTTGCCGTTGTTGAGGTACGGGTGGTGACCGATCACGATCTTCCAGCGGGCGCGCGAGGCACGCAGCGCGCCGTCCAGCCAGCTCCGCTGCTCGCGCATGTACGGCCCGTCCCAGCGGTAGTGCGGGTCGAGCTGGGCCACATACGACGACCAGGGGATGGTGTCGATGGCGAAGAACTCCACCAGCGGGTCGGCGGCGGGCAGCGGCACGCTGTAGTAGCGGCTCGGCATGTACCAGCGCCGTGAGGTGGCGGCATAGGCGACCTCGCGGTCACCGCGGGACGGGTCGCCGCCGCTGCCGGGGATCAGCCCCGAGCAGTCGTGGTTGCCCAGCACCATCAGCCAGGGCACATCGATGCCGCTGTTGGGCTTCTCGAACTTGTCCTGGAACTCCGAGTCGTCGTCGGACTCCGGCCCGTTCTCGTAAATATTGTCGCCGAGACCGACGGCCAGGCTGATCCCCTCCGCCTGGCACAGGTCCCGTGCCGCGGCCGCCACCGCGTACTGCGCCTCGTCCCCCGTCCCCGCGTCACCGGTGACCAGGACGGCGAACTCGCCCTTGCCATTGGGGTGTTCGGGGAACGGGAAGGCGCGCGGGCCCCCGAGGCGGGGCGCGGCGGACGCGGGCGACTGGCCCGGCGAAGGCAGCACCGTGAGCGCCGCACCGGCCATCGCGCCGCCCAGCAGGGTCCGCCGGTTCACCCACTGCGGAACGCGCCCCGTCGTCCGCATCGACGGCCCCTCGGCCGTCGCCTCCGACCCGGCCCGCAGCCACTCCCGCTCGGTCATGTCGGCCTGCGGCGGGATCAGTTCGTCATTGCACATGTCTGGTTTTGTTTCACGGTCGCCGGAGGTGTTGGTGACGAAAAGATGAAGCGGAGGTGGACGTATGGCGATCAGCCGTGGTGTTGCTACGCGTCAGTAACTACGCGTATTCCAGGGGGTTTCAGGGGGTGAACGGGCGTCGCTCCAGGAGGTGGCCCGAGTGGTTCCGTCGCGCGGAATTCACCGGCGGTTTGCCAGGCGGCGGAGGGTGCGGCCGAGATGGCGGACGTACTGGCGCTGGAAGACCGGGACCAGCGGGCCGGCGAGGCGGGTGAGCGTCCGGTCGGGGCGGCTGAAGGCGGTCACCGTGAACCGGACCGAGCCGTCCGCGCGCAGTTCGGCGACGAATGACTCCTCGCCGCACATGGGGTGCCCCTGCCGGGTCCCGTATCCGAACCCGATGCGGTTCTTCTCGGCCACCGTCCACACCACGGTGCACGGCGCCCGCAGCCGCAGCGGGCCGTATCCCAGCGAGACCTCGACCGCCACGCCCGGCGCGGCCCGTGGGGCGTCGGCGCGGATGCCGGTACCGGCCGCGCGGTGCATCCGGAAGGTGGTGATCGCTTCGCCCGCCGCGGTCAGCACCGCACGGCCGTGGCCGAGCGGCAGCTCCTCGTGGAGGTGGCGGTAGCCGGGCGGCAGCGGGGTACGCCGGGTGCCGCCCTCCTCGGGGTAGTTCAGTTCGCGCATGGCGTGCCCCCGTCCGGCCCGCCGTGCCGTCCCGCCCCCGCGGCGAACCGCGCCGCACCGGCTGCCGCCTCGGGCAGCACCGCTTGTCCGTAACGGAGCTCCGCGGCCATCGCCGACTCCTCGTCCCGGCCCTCCTGGTCCAGCAGGGAGGCCCGGTCGCTGCGCAGACACGCCTGTGGGAGGCGGGCGAGCTCCGCCGCCAGCAGCTCCGCCTCCGTGCGCGCCGTGCCGGCCGGCACCACACGGTGGACCAGGCCGATGTCCAGCGCCTCCGCGGCCTGGACCGGGCGCCCCGTCAGGACCAGGTCCATCGCCCGGCTCGCCCCGATCAGCCGCGGCAGCCGCACCGTACCGCCGTCGATCAGTGGCACTCCCCAGCGCCGGCAGAACACCCCGAACACCGCGTCCTGCTCCGCCACCCGGAGATCGCACCAGAGCGCCAGTTCCAGACCGCCGGCCACCGCATGCCCCGCGACCGCCGCGATCACCGGCTTGCCGAGCCGCATCCGGGTCGGCCCCATCGGCCCGTCCCCGTCCGGGGCCACGCGGTTGCCGCGCTCGGTGCCGATCGCCTTGAGATCGGCACCGGAGCAGAACGTCCCGCCCTCGCCCCACAACACCGCGACCCGCGCCTCGTCATCGGCATCGAACTCCCGGAAGGCGTCGGCGAGTTGCCGGGCGGTCGCCCCGTCCACGGCATTGCGGGAGGCGGGCCGGGACAGCACCACCGTCGTCACCGGCCCGGCGCGCTCCACCCGTACGGACATCAGGACGCGTTCCCGGCCGCAGCCGCAGCCGCAGTCGTAGCCGCATCCGCCGCCCCCGGCCGGGCCCGCTCCAGGATCGAGGTCAGATCGGTGCCGGCCGGCAGGGTGCCGAAGGCGTTGCCCCACTCCCCGTCGAGCCGCGAGGCGCAGAACGCGTCGGCGACCGCCGGGTGGCTGTAGCGCACCAGCAGTGAACCCTGGAGCACCAGCGCCATCCGCTCGGCCAGCGACCGGGCCCTCAGCTGCGCCTGCTCCGGATCGCCGAGCCCGCCGAGCATCTTGCGGACCCCGGCCACCGCCGCGTCCAGCCGCCGGTCGGCGCCCGCCGCGGTCTCCACCTCGGCGAAGAACGCGTCCAGCGCGGCCGGCTCCTTGCCCAGTGCCCGCAGGACGTCGAGCGCGGCGACGTTCCCCGAGCCCTCCCAGATGGACAGCAGCGGCGCCTCCCGGTAGAGCCGCGGCATACCGGAATCCTCGACATAGCCGTTGCCGCCCAGGCACTCCAGCGCCTCCGCCGCATGGCTGCTGCCGCGCTTGCACACCCAGTACTTGCCGGCCGCCAGCGCCAGCCGGCGCAGCGCCGCCTCCCCGGCGTCCCCGGCCTGCGAGCGGTCCACCGCCGTCGCCAGCCGCATCCCCAGCAGGGTCGCCGCCTCCGACTCGACCGCCAGATCGGCGAGCACCGAACGCATCAGCGGCTGCCGGTCCAGCTCCCGCCCGAAGGCCCGGCGGTGCGCGGTGTGGTGCAGCGCCTGCCGCAGCCCGGCCCGCATCCCGGCCGCCGAGCCGAGCACACAGTCCAGCCGGGTCATGTTCACCATCTCGACGATGGTCCGCACCCCGCGTCCCGGCTCGCCGACCGGCCAGGCCACCGCCTCGTCGTACTCGATCTCGGAGGACGCGTTGGAGCGGTTGCCCAGCTTGTCCTTGAGCCGCATCAGCCGCATCCCGTTGAGGCTGCCGTCCGGCAGCACCCGCGGCACCAGGAAGCAGCTCAGCCCCTCCGCGGTCTGCGCCAGCGCCAGGAACAGATCGCTCATCGGCGCCGAGGTGAACCACTTGTGGCCGGTGAGGCGATACGTGCCGTCGCCGGCCGGCACCGCGCGCGTGGTGTTGGCCCGTACGTCGGAGCCGCCCTGCTTCTCCGTCATCGACATGCCCGCGATCAGGCCCGACTTGGTCAGCGGCGCCCGCAGCCCGAAGTCGTAGCTGCGGGCGGCGAGCAGCGGCTCGTACCGCGCGGCGAGATCCGGAGCGGCACGCAGCGCGGGGACGGCGGCGTACGTCATCGAGATCGGGCAGCCGTGGCCCGCCTCGGCCTGTGACCAGACATAGAACTTCGCGGCGCGCACCAGATGCGCCCCGGGGCGGTCGTCGGCCCACGGCGCGGCGTGCAGCCCGTGCTCCACCGCGACGGTCATCAGCTGATGCCAGGCCGGATGGAAGGTGACCTCGTCGATGCGGTGCCCGAACCGGTCGTGGGTGTGCAGCCGCGGCGGCTGCTCCTCCGCCCAGCGGGCCTGGTCCTGCACCGCCGCGGAACCGGCCAGCGCCCCGAGCTCGGCCACCTCCGGCACGCCCCACTCGGCGCCGTCCCGGCGCAGCGCCTCCAGCAGGGCCGGTTCGTCCGCCGTACTGAACCCGGTCAGCGGCGGGGCCTGATTCACGACTTCATGGGTGACGGTCATAGCGTTGACGTTACAGAAACCGAACAGCCGTGGGAAGGCTGTAATGCCACGGAGTCGGCTGGCTAGAATTTCCTGCACATATGAACGACGACCAGACCCGCACGAGCGGCGACGACCACGCCCGTACGGTCGACGACACCGGGGCCGACGCACTCGCGCTGCGCCCGCTCACCGCCCGCTCCATCGTGCTGAGTACCCTCCTCGGGCATCACCCGCCGCGGCTGCCCGCGCGCGCTCTGGTGCGGGTCGGCGAGCTCTTCGGCATCGCCGAGGGCACCGTCCGGGTCGCGCTCTCCCGGATGGTGGCCGCCGGAGACCTGCGGCAGACGGACGGCTCGTACGCCCTCACCACCCGGCTGCTGGCCCGCCAGACCCGGCAGGACGAGAGCCGCTCACCGCGGACCCTCTCCTGGAGCGAGGGCTGGGAGATCGCCGTCGTCACCACGCCGGAACGCCGCCCGGCGGCCGAGCGCACCGCGCTGCGCCAGGCCATGGCGACGCTGCGGCTGGCCGAACTCCGCGAGGGGAACTGGCTGCGCCCCGCCAACCTCGACCGGCCCCGCCCCGCCGTCGTCACCGACCAGTGCACCTGGTTCACCGGCACCCCGGACGGCGATCCGGCGGTGCTCGCCGCCCGGCTGTGGGACCTGACCGGCTGGGCCCGGCGGGCCCGCGCGCTGTCGACCGCACTGGACCGCGCGGGCACCCACGCCGACCGCTTCACGGTCGCCGCGGCCGCCCTCCGTCATCTTCTCGCCGACCCGCTGCTCCCCGCCGACCTCCTGCCGGAGAACTGGCCGGGTGGTCAACTCCGCCGCACCTACGCAGAGTTCGAGACCGAGCTGCGCGATCTGCTGCGGCAGTACCTGAACGACGCGGCCTGAGAGGTCGAGGAGCGGCGGGCTCAGGCCAGCGTCTCGTGCAGCCAGTCGAAGACGACCTCGCAGTGCTGCTGCGGGGCCATCGGGGAGCAGTGCAGCTGTGCGCCGGTGGCCTCGGTGAGCTTCACGTAGTCCTTGGGAGCCGTCAGCTTGTCGAACAGCTGGCGCGGCTGTCCCGGATAGAACTGCTCGAATTCGTAGTCGAGCACCAGGGTCGGCATCTTGATGCGGTCCACGACATCCGTGATGTCCAGTGACTTGATGAGGGTGGCCGGGGTGTAGAAGTCGGTGAGCATCTTGCCCTCACGGGCCGCGAGCATCGCCGGCGCCGAGAAGGGCTCGATGCGCTTCTTCATCGTCGCGGCCTCGGACGGCGACAGCCCGGGAACGACCTCCTTGTTCCAGATGCGGTTGGTCTCCTCCTTGTCCGGGGTGAGGATCTCCCGGATCTCCGGCGGAAAGCCCAGCCAGGGCGAGAGCACACCGGGCATCGCCACCAGCGCGGCGATCCGGGGCTCGAAGGCCGCCGCCCGGGGCGCCAGATCCCCGGCCATGCTCAGCCCGGTCAGCGCGATCTTGCCGGTGAGTACGTCCTGGCGGGCGGACAGCCAGTCGACGAGCGGGGTGACGACGGTCTCCCAGCGCGGTGTGAAGACGACCTGGTCGATGAAGAGCAGCTGGCCCTGGCCGGGCCCGTCGTACACCAGGGCGTTCCAGCCGCGCTGCAGAGCGGCCGCGACGCCGTAGGTCCACATGTCGACGTTCTGCCCGTCGCTGCCGTTCGTGAGGATCACGGTGGGGCGCCGCTTGCCGGAGCTGTCCGGCCGGAAGAACCACACGGGCATCGGGGTCTTCCCGTACGGGACGCGCGCCGTCACCGGAGGCGGGGTGCACCGCGCGCAGAAGGCATCCCAGGCGTCGCGTCCCGCCTGGTACAGCTGTGGCTCGATACCCGGCGTGCCGGAGCCGAGGACGAAGAACAGCGCCTGTGCGTAGTACTGCGCGGCCCGCAGCATACGGGCCCGCGTGGTCTCCGCCTCGGGCTTGCCGCTGCTGGGCGGCCTCCGCAGCTGGTCACCGAGGCTCTTGAAGGTCTCGGTGTACGTCTGCGCGGAGAGGCCGGCCTTGTTGACGGTGTTCACGGCGGTGAGCACCTCGCCGACCTCGGCGGCGCCAAAACCGGACCCGCCGAGTGCGAGGAGGCCGTTGAAGTTGAAGGCGGGGTCCTTGAAGAGCGTCATCACACCGGGTGTCGGATCGCTCGCCGAGGCGTAGGCCCGCGCCGTACGACGCGCGGTGGGCGCCGTCGCGGGCGACGCGCTGCATCCGGCGGCCAGCAGGGCCCCCGCGCCGCCGACGAGCCCGGTCAGCGTGGTGCGGCGGGTGGGGCCGGAAGCGCGATCGGCCGATACGTTCGTCATGCCGCCCGAACGTACGAGCCGCGCCGCCCGGCCCCCCTCTGCGACACCCGGCCTTCCCCCGAACGCCGCGCGCCGCGGTCCGGGTCACCGCCGACGGATTCACGGGTTCCGTGGGTGCCCAAACCGGCCCAAACCGGTACCAAGCAAGATCCACTTGGACCTGGCCGGGGTTTTCGAACGGGGGTTTGTATCCTCGGCAGGCAGTACCGAAGACCCGGGCGCCGGCCCCGCGGCGCCACCGGCCTGAGAGGAAACACCATGACCACCGAGCTGAGCGCCGACGCCCTGAGCGGGCTCCTTGAGCAGGCCCGCAAGGACTATCAGGATCTTGCCGGGCGCGGGCTCTCGCTGAACCTCACCCGGGGCAAGCCGGCGCCGGAGCAGCTGGACCTCTCCGCGGACCTGCTGAGCCTGCCGGCCGGTCAGCGCACCGCCGCCGACGGCACGGACGTACGCAACTACGGTGGTCTGCAGGGCCTGTTGGAGATCCGGGAGATCTTCGCCGAGCTGCTCCAGGTGCCGGTCGGGCAGCTCCTCGCGGCGGGCAATTCCAGCCTTGAGCTGATGCACGACTGCCTGGTGCACGCCCTGCTGAGCGTGCTGCCGGGGGCCGAGTCGCGCTGGGCGGGGCAGGAGCGGATCGCGTTCCTGTGCCCGGTCCCGGGCTACGACCGGCACTTCGCCCTCTGCGAGCGCTTCGGGATCGAGATGATCCCGGTGCCGATGACGGCCGAGGGGCCGGATATGGCCGTCGTGGAGCGGCTGGCCGCCGAGGACCCGGCCGTCAAGGGCATCTGGTGCGTCCCGAAGTACAGCAACCCGGACGGGGTCTGCTACAGCGACGCGACGGTGGCGCGACTGGCCGCGATGAGCACCGCCGCACCCGATTTCCGAATATTCTGGGACAACGCCTACGCCGCCCACCACCTCACCGACGAACCGGCCGAGATCGCCGATCTGCTCGCCGCCTGCGCGGACGCCGGGAACCCGGACCGCGCGTTCGTGTTCGGCTCCACCTCGAAGATCACCTTCGCGGGCGCCGGTGTCGCCTTCTTCGGCTCCTCCCCCGCGAATGTGCAGTGGCTGCTGGCCAACAACGCCAAGCGGTCGATCGGCCCGGACAAGGTCAACCAGCTGCGGCACGCGCTGTTCCTCAAGGACGCCGACGGGGTGCGGGCCCACATGGAGCGCCAGCGCGCCCTGCTCCAGCCGAAGTTCGAGAGCGTCGCCCGGATCCTGGAGGCGGAGCTGGGCGGTACCGGACTCGCCCGGTGGACCGACCCCAAGGGCGGCTACTTCGTCACCCTCGAAGTGCCGGACGGCTGCGCCAAGGAGGTCGTCCGCCGCGCCGCCGAGGCGGGCATCGTGCTGACCCCGGCCGGTGCCACCCACCCGTACGGCGACGACCCGCGCGACGCCACCATCCGGATCGCGCCCAGCTACCCGGGCCTCGCGGAGCTGGAGCAGGCCATCGAGGGCCTCGCCGTCTGCGTCCGGCTCGTCGGCTACGAGCAGCAGGCGAGCTAGTAGCTCCCCGGCCGGCGCGGCTCAGCCCGCGCCGGCCGGCTCTTTGGGCTGCCGCGGGCTCGTACCCGGCCGGAACCACACCCCCGTCAGCCGTGCGTGGCGCTCACCGCGGCAGGACGCACACCGGGACCGGAGCCTGGAACGGCGTGCCCGCGCGGTGCAGTGCCCCGGTCCGGGCGTCCACCGAGAACACCGTCACCGACCCCGACTTCTGGTTCGCCGTGAACAGCCACCGCTGATCCGGCGAGAAGGCGATCTGCCGGGGGAAGTCCCCGCCCACGGGCACGGTGTCCAGCAGCCGCAGCCGGGCCCCGGCCGCCTCCACGGCATAGCGGGTCAGGCTGTTGTGACCGCGATTGGCGAGATAGGCGAAGCTGCCGCCCCTGGTGACCAGGAACTGGGCGGGATAGTTGGTGCCGGACCCGGTGCCGGTGGACTGCGGCGCCCCGGGGGTGAGTCGTCCGCTGCGGCGGTCGTAGCGGCAGACCACGACCGTGTTGTCGACCTCGTTGGCCAGATACGCGAAGCGGCCCGAGGGATGAAACGTCAGATGCCGCGGACCGGCCCCGGGGCGCAGCGCCGCACGTGACACCTGGGTGAGCTTTCCGTCCGAGGTGTCGAGACGGTAGGTGTAAACGGTGTCGTTGCCGAGGTCCACCGCCAGTACATGGCGGCCGTCCGGGGCCGTGATGATCTGGTGGGCGTGCGGCCCGTCCTGTCCGGGGCCGGGCGGCGGGCTGGAGTGCGTGACCAGATCCGTACGCTCGCCCAGGGCGCCGGTGGCCCGGTCGACCGGATGCACGGCGACGCTGCCGGAGAGGTAGTGGGCGCTGAGCAGCCAGCGCCCGCCGGGATGCACCGACAGATGGCAGGGGCCCGCGCCGCCGGTGGACCGGGTGCCCAGCACCGCGGGCGCGCCGTCCGGCCGCAGCGCCATCGCGGTCACCTCGCCCTGCTCCCGCTCATCGACCGCGTAGAGTGTCCGGCCGGATGGCGCCAGGGCGAGGTACGAGGGATCGGCGACCCCGGCCACCACCCCGCCGGCGGTGATCTGCCCGGTCACGGTGTCGTACGTCGCGAATCCCACGCCGGTGCCGCCGCCGTCGACCGAGGTGTACGTCCCCAGGAAGAGCGGTCGGGTGCGCGGCGGGCGGCGCTCCGGGCGGTGCGGGGCCGGGGCGGGCCCGCTGTCCTTCATCGAGGCCAGGCCGGTCCCGGCGGCCGCGGCCAGCCCCAGCCCCGCGACGGTGCCGAGGAACCGCCGGCGGCCGGTCCCGGCCTGCGTTCCCGTGCCTTCTGCTCCCATGCCACACCTCGTGCTCGGGGTCGGTGGTCGTGGTCGGTGGTGGTAGTTGAGCGGTCGTCAGCAGGGTGTCCCGTTACGCCTGTTGGGGCAAGCGGAGCCCCCGGAACCCCCGCCGGGAAGGCCCGCGGTCCTCTCCCATCGGAGGGGGAACCCTGACGGACCCGTACATCCTCAAGATGACCACGCTCCCCCTCCGTAGCACTCCAGTCGTACGTCACAACCCACATGCGGACGGACTCATTGGCCCCTCCACCGAACGTAGGTTATTGATCAAGGCACGGAGAGAAGTCGAGAGGGCCACAGATTTATGTATGGCAAGGCATTCGCCCCCGAATACCAAGGCGAGCTGGGCTCGGCCCTGGGTGTGAACTCCTCCTACGAGGAGGTGTTGGCGAAGGCGAGCCAGGCACATGCCGAGGCGGGCACCTCACTGGAGCGGTCCCGGGCCGCGCTCGCGGTCGCCGAGGCCAACCGCCGGCTCGGCCGGGTGGCGGAGGCGGGCGACGCCTGGCGGGAGAGCTACCGCAGCGCCCGCACCGCCGGTGAGCCGGGCGCCATGGCCTGGGCCCTGTGGAGCGGCGGCACCCTGGCCCGCCAGTGCGGGACCCTGCCGCTCGCCCGCCGGCTGCTCACCCACGCCGTCGCGCTGGCCGACGGCAGCGGCGACCGCCTCGCCCACGGCTACTCCCTCGCCGGCCTCGCCGAAACCGGCCGAATACAGGGCGACTACGCCGCGGTCGCCGAGCTCCATGAGCAGCTGCTCGAACAGGGCCGCAAGCACGGCGAGGCCCGGCACATGGTCTGGGCGATGTCCGGCATCGCCCAGATGCACCGCAACACCGGCGGCTACGACAAGGCCCTGGAGCTGTTCGAGGAGTCCGTCCGGATCGCCGCCGAGGCCGATGACCACCGCGGGCGCGCCTGGTCGCTGCGCGGTGTCGCCGATGTGCTGTCCGTACAGGGCGAGACGGAACGGGCGCTGACGCTGCTGTCCGAGGCGGAGGAGATCTGCCGCACCATGGACCTGGCGAGCGCGCTGGCGTACAACCACAAGATGCGCGGCAACGTCTTCTACCGGGCGGGCCGTTACGAGTCCGCACGGGAGACCTACACCCTCTCGCTGCGGGAGTTCCGCGAGATGCAGGAGCCCCGTGGTATCGCCCTCTCCCGGCTCGGGCTCGCCAAGTCCCGCGCCCGCCTCGGCCGCGACCAGGAGGAGACACTGGCCGAACTCGCCACCCTGGAAAAGGACTTCACCCGCATCGGCCTGCGTCATGCGCGCGATATGGTCATCGCCTTCCGCGAAGAGCTGACCGCGCGACCGGCGGCAGAAACTCCCGCTCCTCGGTCCGGTGCCACCACGCCCCGGTATCCCGCAGTTCCTGCCAGGTCGTGAAGCGGTAGCGGAAGACCCGCGCCCTGATCCGGGCCGGCGGGACATCAGGAAACGGATTGCCCCGCAGCAGCCGCAAGGTGTCCCGGTCGTTCTCCAACAGCCGGGCCACCAACGGCACAAACCACGCCTGGGCATAGGCCGGTGACAGCGCGGCGAACCACATCAGCCAGTCCAGCCGCAGGTTGGATTGACAAGGGTGTCACATTGACGAGGTACTACGCTGCCTTGGCACCGTCCGCCTGTCCCTCGAAGTCGACTTCGGCGAATTCGAGGGGCCCTTGCTGTGCACGACGGAGCTCATTCGGAGGCGAGACCGTCGACCAGCTCGCGGAGATGTTCGGAGTTGCTGGTGCCCGGGAGCGGTACGACGTGAGGGCCGAGACCGAGAAGCCACCGAAGAGCCTTCCCGGCGCCGCCGTGCTCGGCGAGTGTGCCCGTGCCCAGGGGGGAGTAAGCGACGTACGGGATGTCCAGCGTTCGACAGTGCTCGACCGTCCCGAGGTCGTCCTGCACAACCAGGCTGAGCTTGTTCTGTACTGCTGCCACCGTAATGACTTCCGAGGCTTGGTCGATCTCGGCCGGGCTCACTTTCGACAGGCCGATGTGGGCGATCTTCCCCTCGGATTGCAGTTCGGCGAGTGCGCCGACCTGGTCCAAGAAGGGCACAGAGGGGTCGTTGCGGTGGAGGTAGCAGAGGTCCAGCTGCTCGACGCCGAGACGCTGAAGGCTGGCCTCCACGGCTGCTCGAAGGTAGGTCGGCCGTCCGAGAGGAGCCCACATACGGGGGCCGGGACGAACCATGCCGACCTTAGTGGCGATCAGCAGGTCCAGGTCGAAGCGCGAGGGAGGCAGGCAGTCGCGGATCAGCGTTTCGACTGTGTAAGGGCCGTAGGCGTCGGCGGTGTCGATGTGCGTGATCCCGAAGACGCGGATCGCCTCCAGGAGAACAGTCATCGGCCCGACTCGGTCATCAGACATGCCCCAGGAGTCGCGCCCCGCGAGGCGCATGGTGCCGAAGCCCAGGCGAGAGACGGTCTTCCCAGCGATGGAAATGGTGCCCCCGGGAGCCGTCACGACGCAGCCTTGGCGGTGATGCGTTCGACCAGGGTGGAAACGGCGTTGCCCTCGTCGTCCGCGCTGGTGATCTTCTGGTGAGGCAGGTCGAGGCTGTGGATCAGGGAGTGCACGTTCCGGTCGACGGCTGCGCGGTAGTCCGGGTCGCGATCCCGGCAGTCACCGAGCGGCAGGGCCGGGTTCAGCACGGTCGCGAACAGGAAGTCGTACGTGGCGGCGTGGGCGTGGACCAGGCTGACGAGCCCACCCACGGCCTTCGTGTCGGGTTCCTGACCCGAGCGCTCCAGCGCGGCCATGTAGTAGGCCAGGGGGTCCACGGCGGAACGGTCGATCAGGACGATGTCCGCGTTCAGGGTCGCCTCGGCGACAGCGGTGGCGGAGGCCGCGATGATCCACTCAGTGCACTCGGGGCTCTGCTTGTGCAGCTTGGGGAAGCCGAGTTCCGCGGCCTGCTGGGCGAACGAGGCCGGGGTGCGAGCCACCGTGAGACCGGTGGCTCGCAGTTCCATCTCGACGCGCTGAATCAGTGTGGTCTTACCGGTGGAGTGGGTGCCGGTGAACGCTACACGGGTGGCTACCACAGTGTGTCCTCCTCGGGTTCGGGTTCGGGCAGGCCGGGCATGCCCGGCGGTACTGCCTTGACGACCATGGCCTCCCACATGTCGTAGTGGGAGGCGAGGTGGTGCAACAGCAGCCCGGTTGCGTGCGCGTCGTAGGCGGCGCGATGACGAGTGCCGGCCACGTCGTCCAGGCTGATGCGGGTGTGGGTAATGAGGGCGTCCAGGCCGAAGGCCTTGTGACCGGGGAACGTGGCACGGGCGAGCCGTAGGGTGTCGATCACCCCTGCGGGCTGCCAGGTGGGCATGTGCCGGGTCAGGACCCTGTATTCGACACTGGCGGAGTGTGCGCAGATCCACGCATTCTTAAGCACATCAGCGACATCCCCGGCGACCTCGTCCCACAGGGGAGCATCGGCCACCATGTCATTGGTGATGCCGTGAATGCGGCTGATGCGGCCTGCGATCGGTTCAGGGGGCCGGATCAGCCACGACCGGGCCCCGTCGGGCTGCGGCATCCCGGCCTGCATGGGAATCGCCGCCACCTCGACCAAGTCCGGCGGGTTGGCCCCGTTCCCCTCGACATCGACGACGAACAGGGACTCAGGCCAAGTCAGCGGGCTCATGATCAGTGGTTCCTTCCTGCTGCCCCTGCCATCCGATCTCGGCGCGGCCGTGCCTGCGCTCGCGGTGGGGGTGCTCGCGGCTGTGGACCTGGAAACCGTAGCCGTGCTGCATGAAGTAGCGGGGCTGCTCGGCCAGGCCCTCGGTGATGATCGCCCGTTCGGTGATCTCAACCGGCCCCGTGGCGCCCAGCTCAGCGGCGAGCTTGTCGGCGTCCGCCTTTGCCGGTGCATTCCACGCTGCCGCGCACAGCCCGAGTTGACGCTTCGGGCAGATGTCGCAGAGCTCCTTGATCCCGAAGTGTCCGTTGTAGTCGGCAAGGCCCTGGGCGTATGCGACGCCGCACGAGGTCTTCCGGAAGAGGGGCCCCCACGGCTCCTCGGAATCCGCGGAGCGCCGGAACAGGGCCAGAATTCGTTCCTCCATCTGCTCCGGCATGATCTTCCGCCGGGCCGTCGAGTCGTACGGCGAGGGGAGCCCTTCCTCCTCGTAGTACGCGGCGATCTCGTCCCGGAAGAACAGACCGGTGAACACCGTGGCGTGCGCGTGTTCCGACAGGGCCTTCGCGGCGGCCAGGTGTTTGTCGGTGTCGTTGAGGCCCGGCACGATGGGCCGCCAGTACAGGATCGTCCGGTACGACTTGGCGTTGGCGTACAGGGTCTTGAGGCTGGTCGCGGCGATATTCGAGTCGACCGGCTCGATGCCCGTGTGCTGAATGCCGGAGTAGGTGACCAGAACCGTCACCTTGATGTTCTTGAAGGAGTTGAGGATGGCGCAGTCCTCTTCCTCGACGCGCCAGCGGGTGATGACCAGGACGTGGTTGGTCAGGCCACGCTCGTCCAGCAGCCGCAGCGTGTTGAACGTGTGCGGTTTCACGACGGGAAGCATCGGGTCGGTGGCCTTGTTGAACAGCTGGATCGGGGTGACGTGCGGCCGGAAATACTGGTGACCGGTCAGGGCGGCCACGGCTTCCTCGTCCGACATCAGCGCGCGCGGCACCTTAATCTCGAAGTTCTTGTAGAGGTGGCGGATGCAGTAGCTGCACTCCAGCGGGCAGCCAACCACGTGGTTCAGCGACAGGCCGGACTTCCGGTACTCGACGACGTCCGCCAGGTTCGGCTGAAGAACCGCGATCCGAGCCGACGTCATGAGCGGCAGGAACTTGCGGCCGAAGGCCGACAGCGGGGCTGCGGCGATCTCGGTCTTGGCCATGAGCTGCTCCTCTTTTAATCTGCCACGCCCACGCTGCGGGCATGGACGAAGGGAGGCGTTTACGGGGAGATGGGGTGAAGCCGTCGAAGGTCGCGCTTCGGGACCTGATCTCGTACTTGCACGCCGGAGAAGGGGCACGGCTCAGTCAGGTGGTAGTCCGTGTGATCAGAGATCCGTACACGAGTGACCCGATTACCCTGGACTCCTGACTCAGTGTCAGGCGCGCGGCCTCCTGCGGGCTGGTCGGCCGACACTGCTCCTCGGACTGCTCCCACTGGCCCCCTGGGCGAGTCAGAACCAGCTCGTGATCCTTAACGGCCTCAACCTGCCCGACGAGTTGACGCGGCTGGTCCAAGACGGCTTGACCTCGGCGGTAGATCATGGGTCCTCTTCCCACTGCCTGCACGTTCCGTTCCGGGAACAACCTTGTCGCTGTAGCCGTACGATCACTAGTAGTTGGCTATCGGAGTGCGATCGAGATATCTGGCATATGACAAAGGCGCGGGATGTTGACCCCAGCGAGGGCATCGAGCAGTACATCGGGCGCACGGTGCAGGACGCTCGACTGGCCCTGCGCAAGGCGAAGTTTGAAGGCCACGAGTGGACTCAGTCGTACCTCGCCACTCGCGTCTTCGTGGCGCAGAGTCGGATCTCTGAGGTTGAGACGGGCGACGTTCCTCCGGACACGGAACTCGCGAGGAACCTGGAGAAGGCCCTCGGGGTGCGGTCTGGCACCATCGAGAACCTGGTCAGGATCCTGAACCGGGAGAGCGTGCGCGACTACGCGAAGCCGTATGTGAGGCGGCTGTCCGAGGCGCAGATGATCCATGACTTCGGACTGATAGTGCCCGGCCTGCTCCAGACGAAGGGCTACGCCAGCGCCCTCGTCCTGGCGGGGCAAGCTGGGGACCCGAAGGACATGAAGCGCTTCGTAGACCAGCGCATGGAGCGAGCTAAGAGGCTCTGGGAGGGTGAGAATCCGCCTTGGATGACCGCGATCATCTACGAAGCCGTACTCCGCAGTGACATGGGGAACCCGGACGCGGCCTGTGAGCAGCTACAGCACTTGCTCAAGGCCCAGGAGCAGCCGAACATCAGCGTTAGGGTTCTGCCGTTCGGCGCGGCGATCGTGTCCGGTTCGTTCACTCTCCTCACCCTCTCGAACGGCCGGCGGGCTACCTATACCGAGGGCTTCTCGACCGGTAGTTACTCTGACGAGACGGCAGAGGTTATGAGGTTTCAGAAGGTCTGTGATCGGCTCGCCGAGGACGCGGAGAGCGCCCAGAGGTCTAGCGGTCTGATCCACGAAGCGCTGAAGAGGTTCAAGTGAGCGAGCAGCCCAACTACCGCAAGTCTTCCTACTCCGGCTCTGACAACGACGCGTGCGTCGAGGTCGCGGACAACATGCCCCGGATCATGGTTCGCGACTCGAAGTTCGTGGAGGGCGGGAGCCCCGAGATCACCGCGAGCCCGGCTGCGTGGACCGCGTTCCTCGACAGCCGCGTGAAGCTGGCTGACACCATCTGAGCAGTACTGCGCTTCGGTAGCCGGGCCCCCTCACCTTCGGTGAGGGGCCGTCGGCTCTCTGGCGGAGCCAGGCAACTTTCCCGGGTGCGCGGCTGAGCATCGAAGAATGAACTAACTCCTCCCTCGGGGCGCCTGAGGGTTAGTTCGCTCCGGGGAAGTTGGAATGTGAAACTCAGGGAGGAGGGTCGTCCTCGTCCTCTGGGGCCGGTGCAACCTCCAGCCGGGTGGGTGGTAGGAGGTCCCGCACGAAGGTGCGGTGCCACCAGGCCCCCGTCGCGCGCAGCTCCCGCCAGGTGCTGAACCGGTAGCGGTAGATCCTGGCGCGGATGTAGGTAGGGGGTCGATCTGGGAAGGGGTTGCGGCGGATCAGCCGAAGGGTATCCCTGTCATTGAGGAGCAGCCGCTCGATGAAGCCGCCGAACCAGGACGCTCCGTACGAGGCGGACAGTGCGACGAACCAGAGAAGCCAATCAAGTCTTAGGTGATACGGCGCGAACTGGCGCGGCAGCCGTCGCACCTCGCCCGGCTTGCCGTGGAACTCGTACGCGTGCCAAGTAGTCTCCGGCCCGGTCACCGCGTCCGCCGTGCCCTCCACCACGATCTCCCGGCGGACCCGCGTGATACTGCCGAACGCGCCATATGAATTGACCAGATGCAGGGACTCGTAGGACGTGTTCATCAGCTGCTGACGCGCCAGCAGATTGCGGGCCGGCCGGTAGCTGAGCGCGAGGACCCCGGCGGTGGCGAGGAGGACCAGGACCTCGAACCAGACGGGCGGCGCCGGGAGCGGCGGGGCGGGCCGCGCCCACAACGGGGCGGCGGCCGACATCGCCAGCGTGATGGTCACCCAGTTCAGCCAGGCGAAGTTGCCGGAGAGCACCAGCCACAGCTGGGTGACCACCATCGCGACCGCCGCCCAGCCGGCGATCGGCTGCGGGGTGAACAGCAGGACCGGCACGGCGAGTTGGGCGACATGGTTGGCGGCCACCTCGACGCGGTGCAGCGGCCTGGGCAGATGGTGGAAGAACCAGCTCAGCGGCCCTGGCATCGGCTGGGTCTCATGGTGGTAGTAGAGGCAGGTCAGATCCCGCCAGCAGGTGTCGCCGCGCATCTTGATCAGACCGGCCCCGAACTCCACCCGGAACAGCAGCCATCGCAGCAGCCACATGACGGTCACCGGGGGAGCGGTCACGGCGTTGCCGAGGAACACCGCCAGTGAGCCCGCTTCCAGCAGCAGCGATTCCCAGCCGAAGCTGTACCAGGTCTGCCCGACATTCACGATGGACAGATACATCGCCCACAGCACGGCCCACAGCACCATCGACGCCCAGAGCGGTACGGCGTCCGCGGCCCCCGCCGCCACGGCCGCGGCGAGCAGGACCCCGCTCCACGACCACAGTGCGAAGAAGCGGTCCGAGTAGTGCCAGTGGAAGACCGAGGGCGCCGCACGGAACGGCACCGTCGCCACATACGCGGGCACCGGCAGCATGCCGCGCGCACCGATCAGCGCCCGGAACTGCCGCACCGCCGCGAGGAACGCGACCACATAAAGAACGGCCAGCATGCGCTGGAAGACCAGCCGCCCCAGCCAGTAACCGGAATCGGAGAACCATGCCACCCGCCCATGGGTAGCACCGTGGCCGCGCGCTCTGCGGCAGGGCGCGCGGCCTGGGCGGCAGCATCCTTTGCTCCTTCTTCAGCGTGAGGGGGCGGTGCGAATGCAGCAACCGCGGGGCCATTGGAGTGAGTGATGTGCATCACAAAACCAACCCCTTTTCCCCGTCATTCCGGGCGGCGCCATTCGCGCTTTTCGAGGACTTGACTTTCGCGCCGGGAAACGTCGAGCGCGCCGCGTGCGGCGTCGTTACTCTGAGGGGCGACGGACGACCTTTCTGGGAGACGCCAACACCATTGGCCCGTCGCGGGAACGCCACAAACCTTGGCTGACCTCCCGGTTTGTGAAAAAGGCGCCACCGCGTCGGAACCAATACCTCGATGAAGGAGTGCGTGGTGGCATTGCACAAGGCTCAACACAAGCAGCCCCGTTTGAAGCAGGGCGAGCGACCAGGTCGGATCAAGGAAGTCCGCAATCTGGAAGTCTGGGACAGATGCGCTCCGGTGCGGCTGGCCGGCTGCGAGGACGATCCCGCCGAGCCGAATATCTTCCGCGGCATCGACTGATCGGCTGATCTCAGGTGTGTCCTCGGCCCTGACCCATGGGCCTTCTCCGGGGTCAGGGCCGACGCCCGAGCAGACACAGCAGCCGGGTGAGCGCGTCGGCGTCGGCCGGCGGCTCCACCGCCGGGGCGAACAGCCCGGAAGCGGACAGTCCGGGGGCGTACGGCTCCACCTCGCGCAGTGCCGCCGTCGCCAGATCACCGGGCAGCCGCTCATCGGCGCCGATCGCACGGGAGAGGTCCCAGGTGTGCACCACCGCGTCGGCCATCATCTGGGTGCAGTACGCGGCGGCCGGGCTGGAGCCGTAGGACAGCTGGACGGTGCGGTCCAGCGCACCGCGCTCCGCGAACGCCGCCACGGCGGCCACCGCCGCGCGGTCCCAGGCCCCGGCCGGATCGTCCCCCAGCACCTCGCCGTCATACTCCGATCCGATGTCGGTGATCGATGCTCTGTCGCGCACCAGGCGGGGCACCCACAGCTGTTCGGCGGTGAGGTGGTTCACCAGAGCGCGCACCGACCACTCCGTACACGGCGTCGGGCCGTCCCACTGGTCCTCACGGACGGCATGCACCCGGGTCCCGAAGAGCGCGAGAGCCTCACCATGGGTTCGCAGGATCTCGTCGTTGTTCATGCTCCCCGAGGATAGGAGCGGGCACTGACAACGGCGCCCCGGCGGACGGCCGTCCGCCTTTGGCGCCGCGTGACCCGAACGGCCCAACCGGGGGCGGCGATTTCCCGCCCCCGGCCGGTTCGCCCCCGGCCGTCCGTACGGCCGCGGTCAGTCGACGTAGAGCTGACGCCGCGGCACGATCTGCTGGTCCTGGCTCGGGCTGGACCACAGCAGCTTCATATGGGCCTCGCCGGTCCGCTCCGTGTAGTCGATCCGGATACGGTGCCGGTGACCGGCCTTCAGGGTGACCGTCCCCTTGTCGGCCTTCGGCTCGTGCGGGGTGGCGCTGTCGATCACCGGCTTGCCGTCGATCCACAGCCGCACGGTGTCGTCCGAGACCGTGGTGAAGGTGTACGTCTCGTCGTAGCGCGGCTGGATGCTGCCGGTCCAGCGGGTGCTGAAGTGTTCGGCCGGGATCGTCGGGTCCGGTGAGCCGTCGAAGCGGTAGGACTTGTTCACCGTCGGATCGACGGTGGTCACCGCGGGCGGGCCGGAGAAGGAGTCATTGGCCCAGCTCTGCGCCGTCAGCCCGGTGCCGGTACCGGCGGGCGCCGCGGCCGGCGGCCGGATGGTGAGCCGGATGACGCTCGCGCGCTGGTCGGTGGCCGCGCCGGACGGTGTGAGGTCGAAGCCGTCCCCGGACCGGGCGACCGTTACCTGCTGGGAACTGCCCAGCACCCGGGCGGCGGTGATGTCGAACGGTGCCCTGGCCGTGAGGTGGAGGGGAGCGCCGGAGGCCGGCCAGGAGGTGACGGAGGCATATAGGGCGTCGCCCCGGCGGGAGACCGCGCCCCAGGACGGGTCCGCCACCAGCCCGGTGTGCCCGGTCCCGTAGACCGCGTCGCCCTGACCGTGCGCGGCCAGCCATTGGCCGGTCTCGCGCAGCCGGTCGACGGACGGCTGAGGGATGCGCCCGAGCCTGTCCGGCCCTACGTTGAGCAGATAGTTGCCGCCGCGGCTCGCCACATCCAGCAGATTGCGCAGCACGGTCGCCGACGGCTTCCAGTGGGTGTCGTACTTGGCGAAGCCCCAGTGGTCGTTGAGCGTCATACAGCTCTCCCACAGCTGCCCGTCGACCGGCTCCGCGGGGATCTCCTGCTCCGGCGTGCCGAAGTCGCCGTCGGCCACCCCGCGTTTGCCGACGCGGTTGTTGACGATCAGACGAGGGTTCAGGGCGTGCAGATACGCCTGGAGATCCGCACCGTCCTGGTGGGACCAGCTGTTGGTGGGGTTGTCCGTGTCCCATTCGCCGTCGAACCACAGCAGCGCCGGGTCGTAGTGCTCGATCAGCTCCTTGAGCTGGGCATACATCCGCTTCTTATAGCGCGGGAAGGTGGCCGGATCGGCGAAGTCCGGGTCGTGCCAGTCCCAGATCGAGTAGTAGAAACCGAGTTTGATCCCGGCGGCGTCGGCCTCCTTCTTCAGCTCGGCGAGGATGTCGCGGTGCGGGTCGAAGGAGGAGTGGTCGCGCAGATTCCAGGTGTTCTGCCGCGTCGGCCACATCGCATAGCCGTCGTGGTGCTTGGAGGTGATGACGATATAGCGCTGGCCGGCGTCCTTGGCCGCCCGGACGATCGCACGGGCGTCGAAGGCGGACGGGTTGAAGGTGGCCGCCTGCCGCTCATACTCCTCGTCCGGGATCCGGCACTCGCGCTTGATCCACTCGGCGTTGCGGCAGACCGTGCCGTCGGGGCGGGTGTACTCGCCCTCCAGATTCGAGTACGCGCCGAAGTGGATGAACATCCCGAAGCGGCTCTGCCGCCACCACGAGGTGCGCGGCGAGGTGAAGGGATCGTCGGTCGCGTGATTGGTGCCGGGGCCTGCGACGGGCCGGGGCGGGGGCTTTGCGGCGGCCACCGGGCCGGCGGCGGTCAGCAGCAGGGCGCCCAGCGTCCCCGCCAGTACCGGCAGCCCGAACCGTCTTGTGCGGCTGTGCATCGCTCGCTCCTCGGGTCAGTTGGTCACGTACGTGCCTCCTGTGCCATCCCGCATGGTGCAGCCCCGGCATCCGGACCGGAAGACCCCGGGCGCGATAAACATCGGAGCATCTGGGGCAAGGAGGCGAACGGTTGGGGGAGTTGGCGGGTGTCGGGGCGGGAGACCTCGGATCTAAGAGGGCGCGGGCACCGGATCCGGGAGGGGCGCGGGGGAGTGGCCGAGAAGAGGACGTCCGATGGCCGAAAGGGGCGCGGACGCATGGTCAGCGCCCTGGCGGACAATGCCACTTGCCGGTTCAATGAGCGATCCGGTCGCACTCACTGGAGGCACCATGGAAGCCGTCGTCCCCACCGCAGCCGGCGCCCCGGCGATCCGCTGCGCGGGCCATGAACGCGAATATCCGGCCTTCCTCGACCGTGCGGCCCGGATCGCGAACGGCCTGGCGGAGTGGGGAGTCGATCCGGGCGACCGGATCGCCGTGGTGCTGCGCAACGAGCCCGCCCATCTGGAGATCACCGCCGGTGCCGCGCTCCTCGGGGCCTCGGCGGTACCCGTCAACTGGCACTTCCGGCACCACGAGCTGCGGCATGTGCTCACCGACAGCGGCAGCAAGGTCGTCTTCGTACACACCGACCTGCTGCCCGGGGTGTCCGCCGCGCTTCCCGACGGCGTACGGATCGTCGAGGTGGCCGTCCCGGCCGGGGTCGCGGCCGCCTGCGGGATCTCCCTGCCGCCGCCCACCGGCGAACACTCGCTGCTCGACCACTGGCTGGAGGGACGCGCCCCGCTGCGGACGGGCGCCGCGGAACGCCCGCCCACCATCATCTACAGCTCCGGAACCACCGGCCGCCCCAAGGGGGTGCTGCGCGAACCCGTCGCCGCGGACCGGCTGGAGAAGGCGGTGCTGCGGTTCCTGGAGTACTTCGCCGTCGCCCCCGGCGGCCGTACGCTCATCCCCGCCCCGCTCTACCACGCCTCGCCCAGCCAGCACGCCGTCCTCGCGCTCGCGGCCGGGCTGGACATCACCCTGATGCCGCACTTCGACGCCGAGGAATTCCTGCGGCTGATCGCACAGCACCGCATCGAGCAGGTCCAGGTCGTGCCCACGATGTTCGTCCGGCTGCTGCGGCTGCCCAAGGACGTCCGCGAGCGCTACGACCTGTCCTCGCTCACCTCGGTCGTCCATGCCGCGGCGCCCTGTCCGCTGCATATCAAACACGCCATGATCGACTGGCTGGGGCCGGTGCTCCGGGAGTACTACGGCGGCAGCGAGACCGGCGCAGTGACCTGGTGCGACAGCGCGGAGTGGCTGGCCCACCCCGGCACCGTCGGCCGGGCCACCGGAACCTGCGGAGTCGCCGTCCTCGGCCCCGACGGGGAACCACTGCCGGCCGGCGCCACCGGCGACATCTACCTCAAACCCGCCGACGACTGGCCCCGCTTCACCTACCTCGGCGACCCGGACAAGCGCGCCGCCATGGAAGCGCCGTGCCTGCCCGGGTACGTCACCATCGGGGACATCGGCCATCTCGACGCGGACGGCTATCTCTACCTCAGCGACCGCCGCAACGACATGGTCATCTCCGGCGGGGTCAACATCTACCCCGCGGAGATCGAGGGCTGTCTGCTCGCCCTCGACGGGGTGCGTGACGTGGCCGTCTTCGGCATCCCCGACGAGGAGTTCGGCGAGGTCCTCGCGGTGCATCTGGAGACCGAACCCGGTGTGCTGCTCAGCGCCGAGACGGTCCGTGCCCATGTCGCCGCGCGGCTCGCCGGGTACAAGGTCCCCCGGGCCGTGGTCTTCGAGGAGCGGCTGCCGCGCGATGAGTCGGGGAAGCTCTTCAAGCGGCTGCTGCGGGATCCGTATTGGGCGGGGTGCGAGGACGCGATCTGAATGTGGTGGGCTGCCCGGTGGTCCCCGGGCAGCACCTCCCGCCGTTCAGCAGATCCCTCGGTTCAGCACATAGCCCGGTTCAGCACATAGCTCGGTTCAGCACATGGCTCGGTTCAGCACATCCCGCCGTCGAGGACCGGAATCAATTGTTCCTCCTCGTAGGTGAGATGGTTTTCCACCTCCTCCGTGAGGCGTTCGACCTCGGCGAGCAGCAATTGTGGATCGGCGTCCCGGTCGGAGATGACGTTCTGCAGGTCGGCGAGTAGGACCGCGAGTTTCTGGTGTTCCTGCTCCAGACGCTCCAGGGCCGGGGCGAGTTCGGGATGGTTCCGGCCGAGCAGCGGAAACATTCCGGCGTCCTCGCCGGTGTGGTGAGTGCGCAGCCCCTGGCAGAGGGTCAGACAGTTCACCCGGAGCTGGGCGCCGAGACCCGGGCCCGATGCGGCGATTTCCTTGCGGATCAGGGCGAGTTCCCGGCGGAATCCGTCGTGTACGGCCTTGAGCGCCCCGCCCACCGACGAAGCGTTGATATTCGGCGGGCCGGCCGGAATTTCCTCCAGGGCCACCACGGGAAGGACGCGGTCCGTCTTCTCCTGGTATGCGGACCAGCCGGGATCGCTGTCGACCGCGCGGGCGAAGGCCCGGTCGCGTTCGGCGCCTTCCAGGACCACGGCCTGCGCCTCGTAGGTGAAGACACCGGCCTCGACGGTGACACGGGGATGGGCCACCAGGTTGTGGTACCAGGCCGGATGCTTGGGCGCGCCGGCCGCCGAGGCGATGACCAGGACGCGTCCGTCGCCGTCGGGAAGGTAGCCGAGCGGGGTGGTGTGCGGAGCGCCGGACCGCGCTCCCGTGGTGGTCAGCAGCAGCAGTCGGCCGCCCTCGAAAGGGCCGCCGACGCAACCACCGTTGGCGCGGAACTCCTCGATGATCTGTCGGTTGAAATCGATCGGCATATTCGGTGTTTTCTCCAGGATGCGGCGTGCGCGGGAGCCCGCGGAGATGCGCGGGCAGGGGAAATCGGCCCTGCGGATGAGACGGACGGATAGCCGCTCTTCGGGCAGGGCGAATTGACCACGGACGAAAAGGAATCGACGGTGGTATGGCGCGCCAGGAAAGGCGGCACAAGGGAAAGGGCGCGCGGGAAGCAGGCAGCAGAACAAGTGCGTGCATCGCGCGAAACTGAAAGAGCGGAGGGGCGGGCCTCTTGGCGCCCGCCTGGCGGTCACGTGGTGACCGGGAACCTCACTCGCTCATGGCACATGGCCGACCCGGTAGTCACGGCGACAAAGGTAATGCCATAAGGAAGTAAAGGCAACGGCACGGCGCATTTCTTCGAGTTGTGACGCGGGCCTTGGTGGACTGGACAGCCGCCGAACTGCCCGCCGTCCACGATGACCTCGGAGGTAATCGACCCGTACCCGGGGGGCTGGAAACGTGGGGGCAGGGCACCACCCCCGTCGCACCGGAAGGCTCTCCCATGACCGCATACGCCCTCGGCCACCTCCGTCCCACCGCACCGCACCCGGAGGTCTTCGACTACATCGACAAGATCCAGGCGACGCTGGACCCGTTCGGCGGCCGGTTCCTCGTCCACGGCGCCGAAGTGGAGGTCAAGGAGGGCAGCTGGCCCGGGGCCCTCGTCGTGATCGCCTTCCCTGACATGGCACGGGCCCGCGGCTGGTACGACTCGCCCGCCTACGCGGAGATCCTGCCGCTGCGCACCCGCCATATCGACGGTGATGTGGTGCTGGTGCCGGGGGTCCCCGACGGTTACGACCCGGCCGTCACGGCGGCGAAGCTGCGGGCGGCGGCGGGCGGATGAGGTGCGGGGGCGGCCGGATGAGGTCAGGGCACGCGCCCGTGAAGGCGCCCGCGAAGGCGCCCGTGAACGGGGCTGTGAACAGGGCCGTGAAGGTGCCAGTGGCCGGCCCCGCCAAGGCGGCCGATTCTTCGTACCCGAGCGTGACCGGCCGCTCGTTCCCCCGCTAAAGTTCCACCAACAGGGCAGGTGAAACCGCTTTCACAGGGTTCCGGGGGCAGCCGCCCCGGGGGGAGGACACAGAGCCATATGAGCCGCCGTTCCCATGGGTTAATGGCCATCTGGGCCGAGGCGCAGCGGCAGCAGCAGCGCCAGCAGGAAGCCCAGCGCCGCGCGCGAGCACAACAACAGCGCGACCAGGAACGGCAGGCCCGGGACGCGGAACGCGCCATGGCGCGGATGCACCGCGAGCGCCAGGCGGCCTACCGGCAGCAGCGCGAGGCCGACGCCCGCCGCCGCACCGAGGAGCTGGACAGCCGGGTCGCCGCCCTTACCGGCCTCCTCGCCGAGGGCTGCCGGGCCCCCGCGTTCTCCCCCGATGCCCTGTTGCGCCCCGAGCGCATCGAGGAGTTCGCGCCCGGCGCCCTCGCCACCCCGGTACCGATGCCCGACCCGGCGCGCTATCAGGCGCCGCCGGGCAGCTGGCAGGTCGGTGTCCACCGTGACCGCGCCCAGGGAGAGGCCCGCGCCCGCTACGAGCAGGACTGGTACGCCGCGCAGGCCGCGGAGAGCCGGCGGCAGTCCCAACTCGCGGCCTACCGGCAGCAGTACGACCAGTGGGCCGCGGGCACCCTGGCCGGCATCCGGCAGCACAACACCGGGATAACGGAGCTGCTGTCCGGTCTGCGCGACGGCGACCCGGACGCGGCCGTCGAGTACTTCTCCGCCGCGCTCTACTCCTCCACCGCCTGGCCGGAGGGCTTTCCCCGCCAGGTCACCGCCGCATACGACCCGGCGGCCCGCCAGCTGGTCCTGGACTGGGAACTCCCGGCCTACGACATCGTGCCGGCGGCCAAATACATCCGGTACATGCCCAGCGTCGACCAGGAGAAGCAGACCGCCCGGCCGGCCGCGCAGCGCCGGGCCCTCTACCGCGATGTCCTGGCTCAGAGCGTGCTGCTGGTGTTGCGCGACCTCTTCGCCGCGGACACCTACGGCACGCTGGACTCGGTGGCCCTCAACGGGTTCGTGGACGATGTGGACCCGGTGACCGGCCGCCCGGCCCAGGTGTATCTGGCGACCGTGATGGCGGCCCGCAGCGCCTTTGACACCTTCCACCTCGCGCAGGTCAGCGCGGTGGAGTGCCTCACCGAGGGGCTGCGCGGTCAGCTCGCCGCGCGCCCCGACCAGCGGACCCCGGTACGTCCCGCACGCCTCCCGGGCGACGTCGGGGGCGAGATCGTCGCCCACGGCACCGATGGTGAACCGGATCTGTACGAGATGGACCCGATCGCCTTCGAGAATCTGATCGCCGAGCTGTTCCGCGCCATGGGCATGCAGGCCGTGACCACCCAGCGCTCCGGCGACGGCGGGGTCGACGTGGACGCGCTGGACCCCGACCCGATCCGCGGCGGCAAGATCGTCGTGCAGGTCAAGCGCTACCGCCACACCGTCCCGCCGACCGCCGTCCGCGACCTCTACGGCACCGTCCAGGCCGAGGGCGCCAACAAGGGCGTGCTGGTGACGACCTCGCGCTTCGGCCCCGGCTCCCACACGTTCGCCAACGGCAAACCGCTCAGTCTGATCGCCGGCTCCGAACTCGTCGATCTGCTCGGCCGGTACGGGCTGCGCGGCCGGCTCGGCGCGGACGCTCCGGCCGGCCCTGCCGCAGCCGACGAGGCGCCGGACCACAACGTCCTCGGCATGAACTGGTCCGGCCCGGTCGCCCTCGATGTCTGCGCCCTGGTGTGCAAGGGGACCAGCGTCCTGAGTGAGGACCACTTCGTCTTCTACAACAACCCGCGCAACCCGGACGGTTCGGTGCGGATGCTGCCGGGGTTCGCGCCCGACCGGGCCGCGATGCAGGTGCGGTTCGAGGCACTGCCGCCGGACGCCGACCGGCTGGTCCTGGTCGCGGCGATCGACCCCCAGGTCAACCCCGACGCCGATCTCTCCGGCTTCACCGACGCCCGTATCCGGCTGCTGGACGCGTCGGGGGAGGAGCTGGGGCAGCTGGAGGTCTCGGAGGGGCGGCCCGGCGAGACCGCGCTGGTACTCGGCTCGTTCCGGCAACGGGCGGGCGGCGACTGGGACTTCGTGGGTGGCGGCAAGGGGTTTCCCGGCGGGCTGGAGGCGTTGGTGCAGGAGTACGGGATCGAGGTGGCCTGAGGGGCGGGGTTGGGGCGGGCGGTCCGGAGCTGGGCGGTTCGGAGCGGGCCGAGGCCGGGCGGTGCGGCTCCTGGCTGCGCCCTGGACCCGGCCGCCCGGGTCAGCTCTCCCACAACCGGGCGAGGAGGGCGTTCACCTCCTCCGGCCGGTCCTGGTGTGGCGCATGGCCGGCGCCGCGCACCCGTACATGGCAGGCGCCGATCGCGCCGGCAAGGTACTCGCCGCAGGCCATCAGCGCAGTGCCGGTGAAGTCCCGGTAGTCAGGGTGGGCGGTCTCCCAGGTCCCGTTGATGACCGTCTTGGGCATGGTGGCCCCTGCCAGGGGACCGAGCGGAAGCTCCGCATCCCATACGGGACGTTCGCACATCGCCGACCGCACCGCCCGCAGCAGACGCGGGGTCGGCTCCGGCATCGGCAGCCCGTACGGCTCGGTGGACCGCCGCAGATATTCCTCCGGGCTCAGCTGCTCGTCGACGTCCCCGAACGAGGCCCGGATCCGCTCCAGCGCCGCCGCCACGGTGGGGTGACCGGCGGCGGTGCGCAGCGGGGACGGCTCGATGAGGGTGAGCGACCGCACCGCCTCCGGACGGGCCGACGCGGCCAGGATCACGGCGGCCGCCCCATAGGAGTGACCGACCAAGTGCGCTCCGTGGCCCAGGAGTTGGCCGATGTCCTCGGCGTCGACCGTGTAGTCGCTCCGCTCGATATCCGGGCTGTCGCCGAAGCCACGCCGGTCGACGAGTTCTAGCCGGAACCTCTCGGCCAGCGGCCGCTGCGCCGCGAAGCACTCCGTACCCCAGCTCATCGTGCCGTGTACGAGCACCGCCCGCGGCGCCTCGGCGGCCGCCGTCTCGTCCCACACCGTCACATGAACCGGCTCGCGGTCCTGAGTCGGCATCACATCAAGCGGCTCGCGGTCCTGAAGGGGGTCACGATTCATACGGCCCGAGGCTAGGCGGCACGGGGTGACGGGAAGCTGAAGTGTGCCCCGGATGGCCGATTGCGGTGGGTGTGCGGGTTGCCCATAGGGGCCCGTGTGGAACTACCCGCATGGCGGTCGCTGGGGGCTGCGGCGCTGGTCAAGGCTGGTCGCGGGGCCGAAACGGCGGTGGGAAGGGTGATGTGATGGTGCGGAGAGCGGGGCGCCGGTGGGGCGCGATGGTGGCGAGGCTGCGGTGGGGTGGACAGCTCCGGGCGGCCAGGAAGGCCGTCGCCACCGACCGAGGCCGGGCCGAGGCCGACGCGGATCCCCGTTACCGTCTCGCGCTGGCCCGGTCCCTGCGCACCCTCGCCGAGCTGCTGGCAAAGGTGGACCGCCCGGCCGAGGGGCTGCCGTACGCCGAGGAAGCCGTCGACCTCTGCCGCCCGCTGGCCGAGACCGAGCTCGCCCGCCGTCGCGCCGTCCTCGCCGAGTGCCTGGGCACGCTCGGCGAGCTGCTGACGACGCTGGTCCGGCCGGTCGCGGCGCGGATCGCGCAGGACGAAGCCGCCGCCCTGGAGGGGGCGCCTGAGGACCTCGTCGCCTTCTACCGCCCCCTGGCCGAGGCCGACCCCATTCGCCGTCGCCCCGCCCTCGCTGCCGCTCTGCACCACCACGCTTCCTGGCTGAAGCAGCACGGCCGGCGGGAGGAGTCCCTGCCGGTCCTTGAGGAGGCCATTGCCCTTCGCCGCGGCCTGGCGGAGGCCGACGCGGAAGCGGGCGCGGAGGCCGACGCGGAACCGTTCCGTCGTATCGCACTCGCCCGGTCCCTGGGCTTCCTCGGCGAGCTGCTGGGCCAGTTGGACCGGCCGGCGGACGGGCTGCCGTACGTGGCGGAAGCCGCTGAGCTCCGCCATGACCTGGCAGCGGCCGACGCGGACCCCCGCCGCGGCATCGCGCTGGCCCTGTGCCTGCGCGCCCGCTGCCGTCTGCTGCTCCAGCTGGACCGGCCGGCCGAGGCGCTGCCGTTCGCCCGGGAGGCCGTCCGTCTCTGGCGGAGGGTGACGGAGTCCGCCGCCGACGACCGTCGCTACCGGGCCGGCCTCGCCGTCTCGCTGCACACCCTCGGTGAGCTGCTGGCGAAGCTGGACCGCCCGGCCGAGGCGCTCGCGTACGCCGAGGAGGCCGTCGACCTGCACCGTGCCTGCGTCGGGCTCCTCGGTGACCACCGTCTCGCCGGGTCCCTGCGCACCCTCGGTGATGTGCTGACGGCGCTGGACCGCCCGGCCGAGGCGCAGACGGCGCGGGACGAGGCAACGGCCCTCGGGGACACGGAAGGCCAGACGGAAGGCCAGACGGAAGGGCAGACGAAGGGGGACACGGGAGGGGAGACGAAAGGAGGGGGCGAAGGGGAGGCGAAACCAGAGACCCCATGAGCGGTCCGGCTCGATGGCGGCAGTGGTGAATCCGTATGGGGGAGAGCCACCAACATTGGCGTATCGGGGCATTTCCGGTCATGTCCCTGCTGATATCTGTCGGACATGAGCGCGTACACACGCTATGCAGCAGTCGCCCTGCTCGCCGCGTTGGCCGTGGGCTGCACCGGCCCGCACCCCGTCCCACGGCCCGCCTCGCGGCCCACCCCGGAACCCACAGCGCGGGCGCATGCGGGAGCCCCCGTCACCAAGGCCGCGGAACGGCGGCCGTTCACCCTGGTCGCCGCGGGGGATGTGCAGCCCTCCGACCCCGAGGTCCTCGCCACGGCCCGGCGTGACGCCCCGCACGGCGGGTACGACTACCGGCCGATGCTCAAGGGTGCCCAGCCGGTCATTTCCGCCGCTGACCTGGCGCTGTGTCATCTGGACGCGCCGCTCGGCCCGCTGACCGGGCCCTTCACCGGCTCCCCCGTCCTGCAGGCGCCCCCGCAGATCGCCACCGCACTGAAGGCGACCGGCTACGACTCCTGTGCCACCGCCTCCCACCACGCCCTCGACCGCGGTGTGCCCGGTGTGCACCGCACCCTGGAGGCCCTGGACACGGTCGGGCTGCGTCATACCGGGTCGGCCCGGGACGCCGCCGAGGCGGCCCGTCCGGCGCTGCTGCGCGCCCCCGGTGGCGCACGGGTGGCCCAACTCGCTTACACCTACGGCATCGGGGGCGGGCGCCGTCCGGCGTACGCACCGTGGACGGTGAACCGGCTCGACGCGAAGCGGATCATCGAGGACGCCCGAGCGGCCCGCCGGGCAGGCGCCGATGTCGTGGTCGTCAGCTCGTGTTGGGGCACGGAGTACCGCGCGGCCCCCGACGCCCGGCAGATCAGGCTGGCCCGGACGCTCACCGCCTCCGAGACCGGCGGCCGGCCCGACATCGATCTGATCGTCGGCACCTGTGCGCACACCCCGCAGCCGTACGAGAAGGTCAATGGCACCTGGGTCGTCTACGGCCTCGGCGACCAGCTCTCGGGCGTCATGAAGAAGGTCGGCGGCAATTGGGGCAGCATCGCCCGCTTCCGGTTCGCGCCGCCGCACCGCCCTGGTGAGCGCTGGCGGGTCACCGTGGCCGAGTACCTTCCGCAGCTCGTCGAGCAGGGGAAGCGGGTGCGGGTGCGCAATCTGGCCAGGGTGGGTGGGCATGACCGGACCGGCAAGACAGCCAGCAAGAAGATCAGCAAGGCGGTGCTGAGCCGGGGCGCGGCGGGTGATGGGTTGACGATGGGGTGGTAGGCGGGCGGTGGCGGGCCGTCTCGGGGGGGGGGGGCTGCCGCCGGGAGTGCTGTCTCGCGAGCCCCCGTCACCTCGCGAACCGCCACCCTCGCCGCCCGACTCGATCACGGCCTGATTCCCCCTTCACCTCGCCGCCGCTCCCATGGAGCCTGCTGGCATGAAGATCACCCTTGATGCCTACGAGCGCTGCGCCGCCGGCCGGCGCGAGGTGCACGTATGACCGCCCGGCCGATCGCCGTCGTGGGCGCCTCCGCGGCCGGGCTCGCCGCGGCCGAGGCGCTGCGCCGTGGCGGCTGGCGCGGCCCGCTCACCCTCATCGGGGACGAGCCCCATCTCCCGTACGACCGGCCGCCGTTGTCCAAGCAGCTGCTGCACGGCGCCTGGGAGCCGGACCGCCTGCTGCTGCGCACCGCCGAACAGCTTGCCCCGCTCGACCTCGATCTGCGGCTCGGCACCCGGGCCACCGGCCTCGATGTGGCCACCCGCACCCTCACCCTCGACGGCGGGGTGGGGGTCCCCCCGCTTGAGCAAGGTCGAGAGTGGGGGAGGCTCGCCTGCGCCGGCGTGATCATCGCGACCGGTGTCGCGGCCCGTACGCTGCCCGGTGCCGACCGCATCGCCGGGGTGCACACCCTGCGCACCCTCGATGAGGCACTGGCGCTGCGCGGCGAGCTGGCCCATGGGGGTGCCCCCGGCAGTGGGGGCGCAGCCGCCGGGGAAGGGGGAGGTGGCCGCCGCCTGGTGATCGTCGGAAACGGTGTACTGGGCTGCGAAGCCGCTGCGGTGGCACGGGAGTTGGGGCACGACGTCACCCTCGTCGGCATCGAGGCGACACCGATGGCCGCCGCTGTTGGCACGGAGGTCGGCGAACTGCTCGCCGAGGAGCACCGCGCCCGGGGCGTCCGGCTGCGCACCGGCGCGGTGGAGGGGTTCGAGACGGCGCCCGCCGACCCGGCCGGTACCGGCGACCCGCGCGTCACCGCCGTACGACTGGCCAATGGGGGCGCCGGGCGAGGGGGAGGCGCCCGGCTGCCGGCCGACCTGGTGCTGCTGGCGATCGGATCCCGGCCCGCCGTCGAGTGGCTGGCCGACCCGGCCCTGGACACCATCGACGGGCTGCGCTGCGACGCGTACTGCGCCGCCGCCCCCGGCATCTACGCCGCGGGTGATGTGGCCCGCTGGGACCATCCGGTGCACGGCCGACCGCTGCGCTTCGAGCACCGGATGAACGCCACCGAACAGGGCATGGCCGCCGCCCGCAACCTCCTGGCCGAACTGGCCGCGACGGACCCCGCCGCCACCGGGGCCGGGGACGGCGCCCCCGCCCAGGAACGCCGCCCGTTCGCCCCCGTGCCGTACTTCTGGTCCGACCAGTACGGCCTCAAGCTCCAGGCGTACGGGCTGACCGCGGGCGCCGACCGGGTCGAGACCACCGTCCTGGACCGGGCGGAGCGGCGTGCCCTCGCGCTCTATGGGCGGGACGGGCGCGCCGTGGGCGTCCTGGCGGCCGGGATCCCGCCCCGTCAGCTCCGGGCACTGCGCGCGGTCGTCGCCACCCCGCTGCCCTGGGAGGAGGCCCGCGAGCGGATCGGCGCCGCCACGGCCGCGGGCTGAGGCACCCGGCCCGCCCGGTGCCCGATCCCGGCAGATGGTGCCCGATCATGGAGGCATGGCCGACTCGTACGTACGGGTGCGCGGCGCCCGTGAGCACAACCTCCGCACCATCGATGTGGACATCCCGAGGGACGCGCTGGTCGCGTTCACCGGGGTGTCCGGGTCGGGCAAATCCTCCCTCGCCTTCGGCACCCTCTACGCCGAGGCGCAGCGCCGCTACTTCGAGTCGGTGGCCCCCTACGCCCGGCGGCTGATCCACCAGGTCGGCGCGCCCAAGGTCGAGGACATCACCGGACTGCCGCCCGCCGTCGCGCTGGAGCAGCGGCGCTCCGCGCCCACCTCCCGCTCCTCGGTCGGCACCGTCACCACCCTCTCCAACACCCTGCGGATGCTGTTCTCCCGCGCCGGCGACTACCCGGAGGGCACGGCCGAACGGCTCGATTCCGACGCCTTCTCGCCCAACACCGCGGCCGGCGCCTGCCCGGAGTGCCACGGCCTGGGCACCGTCCACCGCGTCACGGAGCAGTCCCTCGTCCCCGACCCGGCGCTCTCCATCGGGGAGGGCGCCATCGCCGCCTGGCCCGGCGCCTGGCAGGGCAAGAACCTCCGCGACATCCTCGCGGCCCTCGGCCATGACATCGACCGGCCGTGGCGCGAGCTGCCGCAGGCCGACCGCGACTGGATCCTGTTCACCGACGAACAGCCCGTCGTCACCGTCCACCCCGTACGCGACGTGGGCCGGATCCAGCGCCCCTACAAGGGCCAGTACATGAGCGCCCGGCGCTATGTGCTGCACACCTTCGCCGACTCCAAGAGCGAGACCCTGCGCAAGCGCGTCCAGGGGTTCATGGTCGCCGAACCCTGCCCGGTGTGCGCCGGGCGGCGGCTGCGCCCCGAGGCGCTGGCCGTGACCTTCGAGGGCCAGGACATCGCAGCCCTCGCCGCGATGCCGCTGGGTGCCCTCGCCGAACTGCTGCGCCCCACCGCCGCACGGGCGGACGACGAGGTGGCCCCGACGCTGGCCCGCGACCTGGTGGCGCGGATCGAGGTGCTCACCGAACTCGGGCTGGGCTACCTCAGCATGGACCGGCCCTCGCCCACCCTGTCCGCCGGGGAACTCCAGCGGCTGCGGCTGGCCACCCAGCTGCGCTCCGGCCTCTTCGGCGTCGTCTACGTCCTGGACGAGCCCTCCGCCGGACTGCACCCCGCCGATACGGAGTCCCTGCTCACGGTGCTCGGCCGGCTCAAGGAAGCGGGCAACTCGCTGTTCGTCGTCGAGCACGACATGGACGTGGTGCGGCGCGCCGACTGGATCGTGGACATCGGCCCGCGCGCCGGGGAACACGGCGGACAGGTGCTGCACAGCGGTCCGGTCGCCGGGCTCGCGGACGCCACCGCCTCCGCCACCCGCCGGTTCCTCTTCGACACCGCACCGCCCGCCGCGCGCACGGTGCGCCGCCCCGCGGGCACCCTCACCCTGCACGGCGTCACCCTGCACAATCTGCGCGGCCTGGACGCCGCCTTCCCGCTCGGCGTCTTCACCGCCGTCACCGGTGTCTCGGGATCCGGCAAATCGACGCTGGTCACCCGCGTGCTCGCGGAAGCCGTACGCGAGCACCTCGGCGACGGGGCGGCCGATACGGGCGAGGACGCCGCCGAGGCCGGGCCGATGGCCCGTGCACAACTCACCGGCGCCGAGGGCCTGGCGGCGATCGACCGGCTGGTGCGCGTCGACCAGAAGCCGATCGGCCGGACCCCGCGCTCCAACCTCGCCACCTACACCGGCCTCTTCGACGCCGTACGCAAGGTCTTCGCCGCCACCGACGCGGCCCGCGCCCGCGGCTACACCGCCGGCCGGTTCTCCTTCAACGTCGCCGCCGGCCGCTGTGAGACCTGCCAGGGCGAGGGCTTCGTCGCCGTCGAACTGCTCTTCCTGCCCGGTACGTACGCGCCCTGCACCGCCTGCCACGGCGCCCGCTACAACCCCGAGACCCTGGAGATCACCTACCGGGACCGCACCATCGCCGATGTCCTCGCGCTGACCGTGGACGCCGCCGCGGACTTCCTCGCCGACATCCCGGCCGCCGCCCGCAGTCTGCGCACCCTCCAGGACGTGGGCCTGGGCTATCTGCGGCTCGGCCAGCCCGCGACCGAGCTGTCCGGTGGCGAGGCCCAGCGCATCAAGCTCGCCACCGAACTCCAGCGCACCCGCCGCGGCCACACCCTCTACCTCCTCGACGAGCCCACCACCGGACTGCACCCCGCCGACACCGAGGTGCTGCTGCGCCAGCTGCACGGCCTGGTCGACGCGGGCCACACCGCGGTGGTCGTCGAGCACGACATGGGGGTGGTGGCCGGTGCCGACCACGTCATCGACCTCGGTCCCGGCGGCGGAGCGGACGGCGGCCGGATCGTGGCGGCGGGCACCCCGGCCGAGGTCGCGGCCGCCCCGGGGAGCCGGACCGCCCCCTACCTGGCGAGGCGGAGGGCGCAGCCGGAGGCATCTTGACGGTCCGCTAATGTACGCAGGTCAGATCACCAGGTATCACCACCGCGCACTACTGCGCAGCACCACCACGAAGGGGGCACCTCGCATGGCAGACATGGAGAAGGCCAGGGCGGCGTTCGACCGGTTCGACGCGGACGGCGACGGCCAGGTCACGCCGGAGGAGTTCAAGCACGCGATGGCCGAGATGGGCGACGCGTTCGTCACCGGCCCGGTCGCCGAGGCGGTCATCAAGTCCAAGGACACCGACAGCGACGGCCGGATGTCCTTCGACGAGTTCTGGCAGGCCCTGCAGCGCTGACCGGCCCGCTCACACCCCCTTCGCCTCCCGTTCGCCCGCGGCCGCGCGCAGCGCCGCCAGCCCGCGGGCGATCGGGGGCCGGCGCTCACTGCCCCGCCGCACCGCCGCCAGGAACCGCCGTACCGGCAGCGGCTCCCCGCGCAGCGGCACCCGAACGACCGGACACCGCTCCGGCACCGGCGCCAGCCTCGGCACCAGAGCGATGCCGAAGCCGTACGCGACCAGCGCGGCGACCGCGTACCAGTCCACCGCGTCATGGCGCACCCGCGGGGTGAAGCCCGCCGTGGCACAGGCGGTCAGCAGCAGCTGATGCTGATCGGCCGGATCGCCGGCCCGGATCCAGCTCTCCGCCGACGCCTCCGCCAGCGTCACCCCCTGCGCCGCCCGCCCGGCGAACCGGTGCCCGTCCGGCACCAACAGATCCTGCGGCTCCTCCAGGACCGGCTGCTGAACGAAGCGCGCATCGTCAGGCGGGGGGCCGCCCGGCGCCGGGATCACCACCGCGATGTCCGCCCGGCCGGCCAGCAGCAGCTCGAAACGGTTCTCGCCCGGGTCCTCGCCGATCTCCACCGCCAGCCGCGGCAGCTCCGCACGCAGCCGCGCCGCCGCCGGTGCGATCACCCCGGCAATCGCCGTCGCCACCCCCGTGATCCGCAGCCGCCCGGCCACCCCGTCCGCGTACCCCGCGAGATCCGCGCGAGCCTCCTCCCAGCGTGCGAACAGCGCATCCGCGTGCTCGACCAGCGCCAACGCGGCCGGCGTCAGGCGTATGTTGCGGCCTGAGGGCTCCAGCAGCTCCAGCCCGAGCCGGGCCGAAAGCTGCCGCAGCTGCTGGGAGACCGTCGACGGGGTCAGATACAGCGCCTCGGCGGTCGCGGTGACGGTGCCCCGCTCATGGAGGACGCGCAGGGTCTGCAGCCGGGGATCGATCATGCGGGGAGCGTAGACGAACCGCCTCCGCACCAACCGTCCGTATTCGCCACACAGTTCCGTACGGAAACTTTCGATGGACCCACAAGGTGGCCCGCCTGAAGCTGGACGGCATGACTGCGGACGACGTGACTGCGGACGGCATGACTGCGCATGGCGTGACCGAGATCCTGACCGATGCCTTTTTGCCGGGCCTGTGGGCGGGCTATGCGCTGGCCGTTCCCGTCGGTGCGCTGGCCGTGCTGCTGGTGAGCGTAACCGCCCGGACGTCGTTCCGGGTCGGTGCCTCGGCGGCGCTCGGGGTGGCCACCGCCGACGGCCTCTACGCACTGGCCGCGGTCGTCGGTGGCGCCGCCCTCTCCCGTGCGGTCGCCCCGGCCGCGGGGCCGCTGCGCTCGCTCGCGGCCGTCATCCTGCTCGGCATGGCGATCCGGACCGCTGTACGGGCACTGCGCCAACGTGGTCGGGGAGACCGGGGAGACCGGGGAGACCGGGGAGACCGGGACGTGCTGGGACGCCCCGGCCGGGCCTATCTCGCCTTCCTGGGGCTGACCTTGATCAACCCCTGGGCAGTCCTCTACTTCTCCGCGCTGGTGCTGGCCGGCGGTGCGGGGACCCCGGGGGCCGGGGCCGCCGGATCCGCCGCCTTCGTGGCGGCCGTGATCACCGCCTCCGTGAGCTGGCAGCTGTTCCTGGCCGCGGGCGGAGCCGTACTGGGCAGGACGCTGACCGGCCCACGGGGGCGGGTCGTCACCGCGCTGCTCTCCGCCGTGGTGATCTCGGCGCTGGCGGTCGGACTGCTGCTCCGCGGCTGAGACGGTGCCACACACCGCGGCTGAGACGGTGCCACACACCGCGGCCGCCGGCCCTCATCCCCATCCTCCCCGTCCCGTGTCATCCGGAAGGACGGACCGATGCCTATCGCCTGTTTCCGGCCGCCGCCCCCGCTACTCTCCGCCTATGGGGACATTCGCCGACGAAGCGCGCACGCGGCTGGCGAATCTGCTGCGTATGGCAGGTGACAGTGCGCGCGACCGGGAACAGATCATCGCTTATGTGGCTGCCACCCCCGACCCGCCACCGCTCGGCCCGCGCGGCATCGTGACCACGGGATGCCCGCAGTGTCACGCCACGATGTGGGGACAGCGGGACTCGGACGGCCGGTCCATCTCCGTCTGCTCGCGCTGCGGCTGCGTGAAGGATGTCGAGCACGGTGGACCCTGGGGCGCCGTCGAGTAGACGGGGCGGGCAGGGGTCGAGGCGCCGGTCAGGGACTCAGCGGGCGGCGGGAGCGGCCGTGGTGGCAGGGGTGTGCGGTGCGTCCACGGCCCGCCGGTAGTAGTCGAACTGGGTCACTCCGTTGTAGCCGTAGCTCTCCGGGTGCAGTTCGTGCAGGGCGACGCCGGACCGGGGGAGGGGGCCGAGGAGGTCCGAGAGCAGCTCATCGGCCGCGGCGATGAAGGCGGCCTTCTCCGCGGCACTGTTGGTGCCCGCGGTGAGAGTGGCCTCCACATGCGCGTCACGGCCGCCGGTCAGCGGTGTGCCGTCGACGTAGTAGCGGCCCGGCGGAACCAGGCTGAGGTGGACGATGGTGCGTGCGCGGTCCTTGTGCAGCACGGTGACCGCCAGCCGCGTCAGCCCCTCGGCAAGGGCGCGCTGGATGTCGGTGGGGAGGTCGGGGTCGGGGACGGTGACCCGGAAGTATGGCATGGCTCTCCTCGGTACCTGCTCGGGGTGTCGCCGCCGGAACCGGCGGCACGGAGCAAGCGTCACCGACCCGGCATCATAGATCCAACGCATAGCTGTCATAGGGATATGAGGCCGCCGCATGACCCGCCGTACGACCCTGAATCTGCCCCAGCTGAGGGCCTTTCTCGCCGTCGTCGACGCGGGCGGGTTCAGCGCGGCAGCCGCCGAGCTGGGCATGAGCCAGTCGGCGGTGTCGCACGCCGTCGCCTCCCTGGAACGGGAGTTGGCCGCCCCGCTGCTGATCCGTGCCCACCCGGTGCGGACGACCGTGCTCGGTGAGCGGGTCCTGCCGCATGCCCGTATGGCGCTGTCGGCGGTCCGGTCGGTGGAGCAGCTCGCGGCCGAGGCCACCGGGACCATGACCGGCACCGTGCGGCTGGCCGCCACACCAACGGTCTGTCAGGGGCTGGTGCCCGGCCTGCTCCGTCACTGGCGTGAGGATCAGCCGCTGGTCACCGTAAGGGTCTTCGAGGGCGACAGCTCTGAGGTCTCGGCCTGGCTGGAGGACGGGACCGCCGATGCCGCCGTCCTGATCGACCCTCCTCCGGCCACCGCCGGGAGCTACCCCCACCCCGGCGTCCAGCTCGCCACGGACGGGTACCGGGCCCTGCTGCCCCGGGACCACCCGCTCGCGGAAGAGCCCGCTATCGACCTCCGTGACCTGGAGGACGACCCGTTCCTGATATCGCCCAACGGTTGCGAGGCCAGGGTCCGTACGATCCATCGCCTGGCCGGGCTGCGCTTTTCCCCCACGCACCGGGTACGGGACCTGGCGACACTGATCAGCATGGTGCAGGCCGGTATCGGCGTGACCGTCCTGTCCGAGGTCTCCCGCTCGCTGATCCCCGCCGACCTGGTCCTGCTCCCGCTGAAGCCGGACACCTCGCGCCGCCTCGTCCTGACCGGCCCGCAGAACCGTCTCTGGCACCCGGCGCTGCGCACCCTGGCGGACTCGGCCGCCGGTCATCTGGCGCACACCGCCTCCTGTACGGCCGGACCGGCGGTCGGACAGCCCCTGCCCAGCCGCAGCGGCTGAGCACTCGGGGGCTCCGAGGGCCGGGCTCCGAGGGCCGGGCTCCGGGGTCCGGGGCTCCGAGGGCCGACGGGGCTCCGAGGCCCGGCCACGCTCCCTGGACTTCAGGGCCGGGCGTCGCGCCGGAACAGGGCCGTCCAGAGGAAGGGTTCGCCGAAGTACGGGGACTCCGGCGGCTCGTCGTGCATCCGGCGCAGTTCGATCTCCGTCAGGTCGGAGAAGATCCAGCGCAGCGATTCGGGGGTGTAGGCGAGGCCGCCGTGCAGGCGCGACTGGCGGTAGAAGTCGCCGTCGGGGAGTTCGGAGCCCATCTCGCCCGCCGCGAAGCAGGTGAGCGCGAGATGGCCGCCGGGGGCGAGTGCCCGGTCGAGCAGGGCGAGGTAGCTGATGCGGCGGTGCGGCGGCAGATGGTGGAAGCAGCCCGAGTCATGGATCAGGTCGTACGGGCCGCCGAGTTCGGTCCCGGCCGCCAGGACGAACGCGTCGCCGCAGTGGAAACGGATCTCGGCGCCCGCCTCTCGGGCGCGCTCCCCGGCCCAGGCAATGGCCGCCGGGGAGAGGTCGACGGCGTCCACCTCGAAGCCCAGCGAGGCGAGATGGAGCGCATTGCGGCCCGGCCCGCAGCCCAGATCGAGCGCCCGGCCCGGGGCGATCAGCCCGCGTTCGAGGTACGAGACGAGGTTCTCGTCCGGCTTGGCCACGAAGAACGGCACCGCCCTGCCGCGGTCCGCGTAGAAGCCGTCCCACCACGAGGCCGCCCCACTCGTCCACCGGTCGGCCTCCGGCACGAACAGGCCATCCAGCAGCCTGAGTACGTCGTCCACGGTGCGGATGTTCCGGTCCATCCGGTCCCCCTTTCCTGTCCGGCGATCGTAGGTTCGGAGGGCACAAAAGCCCAGATCAGGGGGGATGTGCGGATACTGTCACCGGCTGTGTGCGGGGCTGGGGCGCGGAGGGCGAGGGGTCCGGCCATGTCCTGGGGAGGCGCGGCGCTCAGGCCCCTGCGGAGGGCCGCACAGGGGGTAATTCCCGCTGCGCTGGGGTGAGTTTCCGGGTTGGTTTTCTGGCGGGGGCGGTGCCGGGGGCGGTCCCGCCGCCGGTGTCGCCGCCGTCCTGCGCCGGTGGGCGTTCCGGCACCGACGGGCGTTCCGGCACCGACGGGCATTCCGACACCGACGGGCGTTCCGGCACCAGCGGCCGCAGACCGGGCGCCAGGGCCACCGTGACCACGACCGACGCGGCCGCCATCGCCGCCATCGCGGTCGTGGGCGAGGTCCGCTCCGCGACCGCGCCCGCGAGCGCGGCGCCGAGACCTTGCAGGGTCAGCATGCCGGAGGAGTGCAACCCCAGGGCGTGGCCGCTCAGTTCGGCCGGGGTGAGTGCCATCAGGCGTTCTTGCAGGGGGAGGTTCGCCGCATAGCCGAGGGTGGCGAGCAGCACGGTGGCCACCGCGAGGGGGAGCGCCGGGCGTACGGCGAACAGCAGATAGGGCACGGCGAGCAGCAGACACAGCGGGACGCAGAGCCGTGGCCGCCACCGCCCGGGAACGCAGCGGCCGATCAGGATGTCCCCGACCAGCATGCCGAGGGCACCACAGGCGAAGAGGAGGCCCGCATGCCGGGGCGCGTAGGGCACATAGAGCGACTCACAGCCGACGATCAGCCCGTTGGGCACCCACAGGGCGAGATAGACGGTGCGGCGGGGAGCGGCGGACCACAGTCGGGCGTTGTCGCGCCAGGTGTCGGCCACCGAGGGACGGCCCGCTGCGCGCGGCGGCCGCCGGCCCAGACCGCACCGGGTGACGGCCGCGGCGGCGGCGTACAGCGCGGCACCGACGAGCAGGGCGCCGCGCGCCGAGAGGACGGTCACGAGCACACCACCGGCCGCGAACCCGCAGATCTGCAACAGGCCCGCGGACATATTGAGCACCGAGCGGCCCAGTAGATAACCCTCGCGCGCGAGGATCTCGTGGAGCAGCCCGTAGCGCACTCCGCCGCCCAGCGACGAGACCGGGCCGAGCGCCAGGAGGACGGCGAACACCGCCCACACGGGCAGTGCGGGGAGGGCCTGGACGGCGGTGCCCAGGCCGAGGAGCAGGGCCAGGCCGGTCAGTGCGGCGCGCGGCGGTATCCGGTCGGCCGCCGAGAGCAGGGTCGCCGCGCCGATCACCTGGGCGAGGGCCGGGCCGAACATGGCGAGGGCGGAGAGCAGCGGGGAGCCGGTCGCGGCGTAGATCTGGTGGCCCAGGGCGAGTCCGCTCGTCGTCTGCGCCCCCATCTGGAGCGCGGAGGTCAGGAAGAAGGGGGTGAACTCCGCTGTACGGAAGAGCTGTCGGTAGGTACGCACGGTCCCGGAGTCTCGGGGGCGGAGCCGATGGGGCGTTACTGTTTCGCGGGTCGGCGAAACCACGGCGAACCACGGGGACGTCACGGTGGGGCGGCGAGGACGGGGAGCGGGGGCGGCGATGGGCTGGTGGGAAGTCAGCGCGGACACTCTCGCCGGCAGCCGCTTTGTGATCTCCTCGCTGGCCGAGACCATCGCCGCGCTGAAGACCCTGCACCGGGGCTCGGCCGCGCATCCGGGGGAGCGTGTCTGGCTCGCGCGCCATGGGGCCGCCTATCGCGGGCGGCTGGCCGCTGACCCGGTCACCGCCGCGCTGGTCCGGGCCGCTCTGGGACACCGCTGGAACGCGACCTTCCTGACTCCCACCCCGGCCGTGGAACCGCCTTCCTTCACCGACGAGTTGGCGTCCGTCCGGGCGACCTCCCCCGCTACCGCCCGCGCCGATCTGGCCGTTTCCCTGGCGGGTCGGCCGCTCCCCGGCCCGCTGCGCCGCGCCGACGACCTGCCCGAGCGCACCGCCGGCCTTCTGGAGTGGGTGTGGCAGGAAGCGGTGCTGCCGTACTGGCCACGGCACCGGCGGGTCCTGGAGGCGGATGTGCTCACCCGTAGCGCGCAGTTGAGCCGGGGTGGCTGGGCCGCGGCGCTGGACGGGATGCGCCCCGGGATGCGCTGGCTCGGCGCGAACCGGCTGCAGATCACGGCGGACGACCATCCGCCGCGCGAACTCGCCGGGGCACAGCTGCTGTTCGTCCCCGTCACAGCGCGTCAGAGCTGGGTCTCGTGGGAGGTCCGGCCGGCCCCGGACGGGCAACGGTCCGCCGTGGTGTATCCGTGCTCGGGTGTGCTGGCCGGGACCGGCGGGGTGGCGGTGCCCGAGGCGCTGGGTGCCTTGCTGGGCCCCGCGCGGGCGGGCGTACTCGTCCTGCTCGGCACTCCCAAGAGCACCACCCAGCTCGTGGCGCTGACCGGCCAGGGCCTGGGGTCGGTCGGCCGGCACCTCAGGGTGCTCTTCGATGCCCGGCTGGTCGGCCGGCGCCGGGTCGGGCGGTCGGTGCTCTATTTCCGGACCGGGGCCGGTGAGGGCTTGGTGGCGGCGCAGTGTGACGGGTGAGGGGGGTGTGCCGGCCGGGGTGTGCGGACGGGGCGGGGGCGCCGAAAATCATGAGGTTCTGCCTTGCTCTCTTCAGGGGTGCGTGCCTCAATGGTCAGCGATTCAGGTCGCTGACCATCCGTCAGATCTCGGCGGTAGGTCGGTACGGGGTCCGACCGCGGCCCCCGGGTGGCTGCCTGTCGTTCCCCGCACCCCTCGACGGCCGGTGCCATGGACCTGCACCCCCTCACGAAGGCGGTAACCCCCCTATGAAGCACCTCAGACCCGGCAGATGCGGCCTCCGTACGGCACTTGTCGTCGCCGTCGCCACCGCGGGCACCCTCGCGATGGCACCTGCCGCCCCCGCGGTGACCCCCGGCACCGCCACCCTCTCCTTCGACTGCGGCTTCTACGGTTCCGGTACGGGAACGCTCACCGCGACCCAGAACGGCACGGCCGCGACCATCAGCCTCTCCACCTCGGCGATCACCTCACCCATAGCCATCGGCGCGAACTCGGTGGCGTCCACTCTCACGCTCACCAAGAACGGCTCCGGGACCACGCAGTTCAGCGGCAAGTCCAACCCGGCGATCCCGGCCGGCAGCCCGGTCTCCACCGGGCCGCTCAGCGGTAAGGTCACCGCGGGCGACCGCCTGGAGGCCACCTCCCTGAAGGTCGTGGTGTTCGGCATCACGGCCACTTGCAAGGCCACGTCCAAGCAGTCGCCAGGACCGTTCGTCTTCTGAGAGACGGGCGAGGGCCGGCGGACCCACGCCCGCCGGTCCCCGCCGCACGGCCGCCGCCCGGTCAGCGGGCGCGGTTCACGCCTGCCCCTGGCCATTCCTCGTGCCGGAAGCCTCGCGTTCCGCCTGTGCCAGGTTGGAGCGGCGGTAGGAGTAGGTGAAGTAGATGACCAGGCCGACCAGGAACCAGACCGCGAACCGGACCCAGGTCTGCCACGCCAGGAACGTGATCAGCCAGATCGAGAAGCACACCCCGATCGCGGGCACCACCGGCATGCCCGGCGTACGGAACGTCCGCGGCAGGTCGGGACGCTTGTAGCGGAGCACGATCACCGCGGTGCAGACCACCGCGAAGGCGAGCAGGATGCCGATGTTGGTCAGCTCGGCGGCCTCGCCGATCGGCAGGAAACCCGCGATGGCCGCGGAGGCGAAGCCGACGATCCAGGTCACCCGGGTCGGCACATGGTGTTTGGGGCTCGTCTTGGCGAACCACTTGGGCAGCAGACCGTCGCGGCTCATCGAGAACCACACCCGGGTCACCCCGAGCATAAAGGTGAACATGACCGTCAGAATGCCGATGATGGCGCCGACCGCGATGACGTCCGCCAGGCTGCTCAGGCCCACCGATTTGAAGGCCGACGAGAAACCGCTCTCCGGGTCGATGTCCTTGTAGTTCTGCATACCCGTCAGCACCAGACAGGCCAGGACATACAGCACCATCGAAATCGCCAGCGAATACATGATCGCCTTCGGCATATGGCGCTGGGCGTCCTTGGATTCCTCCGCCGCGGTACTCATCGCGTCATAGCCGAAGACCGCGAAGAAGACCGTGGCCGCGCCGGTGAAGGCGCCGCTCACCCCGAAGGGGAAGAACGGCTTGTAGTTCGCGGAGTTGATGTGGAAGAAGCCGACCACGATGACCACGACGACCACCAGGACCTTCAGGCCCACCACGATCGTCTCGAAACGCGCGGCGTTCTTGATGCCCAGTGTCAGCAGATAGGCGATCAGCAGACAGAGCACCGCGGCGAAAAGGTCCACCCGGTGCCCCGGTCCGGTGCCCGGCGCGCCCAGCATCCAGACGGGCAGATCGACGCCCATTTCTCCGAGCAGAAAGCCGAAGTAGCCGGAGATGCCGATCGCGACCACCGCCACGATCGCGGTGTACTCCAGCAGCAGATCCCAGCCGATGAACCAGCCCGCCACCTCACCGAGGACCGCATAGCCATAGGTGTACGCCGAGCCCGCTTTCGGGATCAGCCCGGCGAACTCGGCGTAGGAGAACGCGGCCGCGGCGCTCGCGATACCCGCGATGAGAAAGGAGATCAGTACCGCCGGCCCGGCTTTCTCGTTCGCGACGGTGCCGGCCAGTGTGAAGATCCCCGCACCGATGATGCCGCCGACGCCGATGGCGGTCAGCTGCCACAGGCCGAGCGCCCGGGTGAGCTGCTCACTCGCGGTGCCTTCTGCCTGTTCCATCTGTTCGATCGGTTTACGGCGCAATACGCCCTGTCCCGCGCGCAGCCCCATCGTCATCCCTCCGTACGCTCCGTCGTGGTCCGACGGCGGATCATCATGGACCCTCGGGGGCGACTAAGGAAGGCGACTCCCTAGTACAGCCGGGACTCGCCGGGAGACGTACACGGGAGAGGTGTTCAATCGGCGTCCTCCAGCCGGAATCCGACCTTCAGGCCGACTTGGTAATGGTCGATCTCGCCGTTGACGATATGCCCGCGGGTCTCGGTGATCTCGAACCAGTCGAGATTGCGCAGGGTCTCCGAGGCGCGCTTGATGCCATTCCTGACCGCGGCGTCCATGCTCTCCTGGGACGTACCGACGATCTCGGTCACGCGATACGTGCGGTCGGTCACGGTGATCTCCCTCGCCGGGGCGGCGCTCCGCCCGTCCACTGTCCACCGTGCCTCAGGGCAGCGCACCCCACCAGCGGAGCGGCGGGCGGTCCGGGGCCTACGGGACGACGGTGACCGGCCAGCGTCCGGCCTTGACCAGCCGGACCGCGACCGAGCCCATGATGCGGTGCCCGGCCGACTCCGAGGCGCCCACCACCACCGCGTCCGCCTTCAGGTCATCGGCCATCTGCACCATGCCGTTGTACGGGTCACCACGCAGGGTGTGGAACTCCCAGTGCACCTGGTATATCCCCTGTAGCCGCTCGGTCGCGCTGCGGATCTCGGCCATCAGCTCCTCGGCGACCTCGTTCGTGGCATCCACGACCGGAGCACCCATCGCCGCACCGGCGGGCAGCACCGGCTGGACATAGACCAGGGCGAGCTTCGAGGACTGGCGCCTGGCCAGCCCCGCCGCATAGGCGGCGGCGCGCCACGACGAGTCGGAGCCGTCGATACCGACGACGATGACCTTCGGGCCGTCCGTTCCGCGCTCGAACTGCGCGGCTGTGTTCTCGTCCACACCACGGAGGTTATCCGCACAAGCGTGCTGTCGGGGTGCCGGGCCGCCGGGCTCCTGGGCTGCTGGGCGGCGTCGCCGCCCGCGCCGCCCCCGGGGGCCCGCCGCCCGGCCCGCCCCCGTCAGGCGGGCGCCGGCGGCCAGCTGTCCGCCGACAGCACGCCCAGCACATACGCTCTGGCGACCAGCGCCGTACGGCCCTGCACCCGCCAGCGGCGGGCGAGCCGGGTGAGGTGGTAGTTCACCCCGTCGACCGTCAGCCCGAGCGCCGTACCGATCGATGCCGTGGTCGCGCCGCCCGCGGCCAGCGCCAGGATGCGGGCCTCCACCGGGCTCGCCGCACCGGACTGCGCCGGGGTCGGAGCGGAGTCGCCGACCCGCAGCAGCGCCAGCAGGGCGGGCGGACGCACCGACGGATCGCCCACCGGATCGATCGTCAGCTCCCCCTCCCGTTCGCTGCCGTCGGAGCCGTCCCGCCAGCGCACCTCCACCGGATAGCGGGAACGGCGCCCCAGGCGCAGGGCCTCGGTCAGCCGGTCGAGCTGCGCTCTCGCCCGGGGCTCGAAGAGATCCAGCAGATTGCGGCCGCGCAGCTGCCCCGGTGCCGCGCCCCACTGGGCGGCCATCGCCGGGTTGGCGATCAGCACCTCACCATGCGCCCGGCACACCGCGATCGGCGTGGGGATACGGTCCAGCAGGATCAGGAAGTAGTTGCGCCAGGGGCCGTCCGCGTACGGCCCGGCCGGGTCGCGGTGAGCGCGTTCACAGGGCGCCTTGCCCGCGCCGTCGGCGTCACAGGACGGCGTGTCCGCGCCGTCGGTGCCCGGTGCACTGTCGGCAGTCCCGTTGTCCATTGCCCCTTCTCCGGTCCGCGCGCAAGAGCGAGCAGCGAAAAACCACTGCACAATCATGCAGTTCTGCGGGCCCGACCTGCGCCTGGGGGCGCGCACGCTGGAGACATGACCGACACCATCGCGCTCCACAGTGACGAACGCGCCGCCGATGACGGCATTCCGGTGGCCGACCTCACGGAGGCCGGGCTCACCCAGACGCCCGTCCAGCAGTCCATGGACCTCGCCCGGATCCACGGCCCGGTCTTCAAGCGCAAATTCGGCGAGCGGGAGACGCTGTTCCTCTCCTCGCTCGATCTGGTCACCGAGGTCGCCGACGAATCCCGCTTCAGCAAGGGTGTGTCGGTCGTCCTGGAGAACGTCAGAGAGTTCGCCGGTGACGGTCTGTTCACCGCCTACAACGACGAGCCGAACTGGGCCAAGGCACATGAGGTCCTGATGCCGGCCTTCGCGCTCGGCTCGATGCGTACCTACCACCCGGCGATGCTCAAGGTCGCCCGGCGGGTCATGGCCTCCTGGGACCGGCGGGTGGCCGACGGCACGCCCGTCCAGGTCGCCGAGGACATGACCCGGATGACGCTGGACACCATCGGACTGGCCGGCTTCGGCTTCGACTTCGAGTCCTTCTCCCGTGGCGACACCTCGCATCCGTTCGTCGAGGCCATGGTGCGCTGCCTCGAATGGAGCATGACGAAGTTCTCCCGGGACCCCGACGCCGACCACTCCGCGGCGGACGCCGCCTTCCAGGCCGACGCCGACTACCTCGCCTCGGTCGTCGACGAGGTCATCGCCGCCCGTACGGCGAGCGGCGAGAGCGGCGACGACGATCTGCTCGGCCTGATGCTCGGCGCCCGGGGCCAGGAGGACGGCGCCGCGGCCGACGGCCCCACACTGGACCTCGCCAACATCCGCAACCAGGTCATCACCTTCCTGATCGCCGGCCACGAGACCACCTCGGGCGCGCTCTCCTTCGCCCTCTACCACCTGCTCAAGGACCCGCTCGCGCTGCGCATGGTCCAGCGCGAGGCCGATGAGCTGTGGGGCGACCAGGCCGACCCCGACCCCTCGTTCGAGGACATCGGACGGCTGCCGTTCACCCGGCAGGTCCTCAACGAGGCGCTGCGGCTGTGGCCCACCGCCGCCGCCTTCACCCGGCAGGCCCGGGAGGACACCCTGCTCGGCGGCCGCTACCCGGTGAAGGCCGGGGAACTGGTCACCGTGCTCACCCCGATGCTGCACCGCGACCCCGCGTGGGGCGACAACCCCGAGCTGTTCGACCCCTCCCGCTTCAGCCCGGAAGCCGAGGCGGCCCGCTCTCCGCATGCGTACAAGCCCTTCGGCACCGGTGAACGCGCCTGCATCGGGCGGCAGTTCGCCCTCCACGAGGCGACCATGCTGCTCGCCCTCCTCGCGCACCGCTACCGCCTGATCGACCACGGCGACTACCGCCTGCGCATCAAGGAGACGCTCACCCTCAAGCCCGAGGGGTTCACCCTCACCCTGGCCGCCCGTACGCCCGCCGACCGGGCCGCGGTCCGCGCCGCGCTGGCCGTACTCCCCGGCGGCGCCGAGGGCACCGGGGACGACGCGGCCACCGACGAGGGGCTGCCGACCCGCGTCTCCCAGGGCACCGGACTGCTGCTGTTGCACGGCAGCAACTACGGCACCTGCCGCGAGTTCGCCGAGCGGCTCGCCGACGAGGCCACCGGACTCGGCTTCGCCACCGATGTGGCGCCGCTGGACGCCTACGCCGGTACGCTGCCCGCCGACCGGCCGGTCGTCATCGTCGCCGCCTCCTACAACGGCCAGCCCACCGACGACGCGGCCGCCTTCGTCCACTGGCTGAACACCGCGCGGGACGGCGCCGCCGCGGACCTCCCGTTCGCCGTCCTCGGCGTCGGCGACCGCAACTGGGCCGCCACCTACCAGCACGTACCGACCCTGATCGACGACCGGCTCACCTCGCTCGGCGCCCATCGGCTGCTGCCGCGCGCCGAGGCCGACGCCTCCGGCGACCTCAGCGGCACCGTCAAGGAGTTCGCCGCGGCGCTGCGCACCGAGCTGCTGACGCGCTACGGCGACCCGGCGACCATCGGCGCCGGCCAACCCGCCGCCGAGGACGCCGGCTACACCGTCACCGAGATCACCGGCGGCCCGCTCGGCGCCCTCGCCGCCCGCCATGACCTCGTCCCGATGACCGTCACCGAGGCCCACGACCTCACCGCCGAGGGCTGGCCGCGGCCCAAGCGCTTCCTGCGGATCGCTCTGCCGGACGGCGTGAACTACCGCACCGCCGACCACCTCGCGGTGCTGCCGGCCAACGCCCCGGCCGCCGTCGAACGGGCCGCCCAGGCCCTCGGCGCCGACCCGGACACCGTCCTCGCGCTGCACTCCGGCCGCCGCGCCGGACGCGACGCCCTGCCGGTCGACCGGCCTCTGACGGTGCGCCAACTCCTCACCCACCACCTGGAGCTGGGCATCCGGCCCACGCCCGAACAGGTCGCCGTGCTCGCCGCCCACAACCCCTGCCCGCCCGAACGCCAGGCCCTGGAGGCCCGCGCCGAGGACGACCCGCGCACCCTGATCGAGCTGATCGAGGCGCACCCGGCGCTGCGCGGCGCGCTGCCCTGGCCGGTGCTGCTGGAACTGCTGCCGCCGCTGCGCCCCCGGCACTACTCCCTGTCGTCCTCGCCCGCCACCGACGCCCGGCACGCCGACCTCATGGTCTCGCTGCTGCCCGGCGGCACCGGCTCGTCCTATCTGCACCGGGTACAGCCCGGCGACACCGTACTGGCCCGCGTCCAGCCCTGCCGCGAAGCCTTCCGCCTCGACGCTGCCGATGACACCCCCGTCATCCTGGTCGCGGCGGGTACCGGCCTCGCGCCCTTCCGCGGCGCCATCGCCGACCGCGTCGTGGCGGGCCGGCGGTTCCCCGCCCGGCTCTACTTCGGCTGTGACGACCCCACCGCCGACTTCCTGCACGCCAGGGAGTTCGCCGCGGCCGAAGCCGCCGGCGTCGTCTCCGTACGCCCCGTCTTCAGCGAGCGCCCCGAGAACGGCCACCGCTTCGTCCAGCACCGGATCGCCGCCGAGGCCACCGAGGTGTGGGAACTGCTACAGGCCGGCGCCCGGGTGTACGTCTGCGGCGACGGCAGCCGCATGGCCCCCGGCGTCCGCGCCGCCTTCCGCGACCTGCACGGCACACACACCGGCGCCTCCCCCCAGGAATCGGAGACCTGGCTACGCGAACTGACCGCCGCCGGGCGCTACATCGAGGATGTGTACGCGGCGGGGTGAGGCGACGGGGCTGCGAGAGGCTCCCCGCCCGGCGGGCGGCGCGTCCCCCGCCCCCTCCCCCTCCTCCCCCTACGGGGGAGGGGGCGGGGGTGGGTTCGGGGGTGGGGGGAGTGGGCCGGACCTTTCGGCCCTCGGGCCGAAGGCGGGCCCAAGGCGGGCCGCATCTCCCCGTCCTCCAAGGCCAAGACGGGCTGGATCTTCCGGCTCTCGCGGGTCAAGGTGGGGAGGTGCGGCCACCGGGGTCGTACCGTTCGCCGGCCGTGACCGGGGCGGCGACCCGACTGGGGGGAACAACTGCCATGACCAAAGCCCTGATTATCGGAGGCGGGATCGCGGGGGCGGTGACCGCGATGGCGCTGCAGAAGGCGGGCATCGAAGCCGAGATCTTCGAGGCTTACCCGACCGGCGCGGACGATGTCGGCGCCTTTCTCATCGTCTTCGCCAATGGCCTCGAAGCGCTGCGGGTGATCGACGCGCACGGCCCCGTCATCGACCACTCCTTCCCGGCGCAGCGGGTGGCGTTCGTCGGCAACGACGGCGAACGGCTGGGGGAGCGGCCCCTTGCCGGAGCCGAGGGGGACAACGGCCTCGGCCCGCGCACCCTGCGGCGGGCCACGCTCTACCAGGTGCTGCACACCGAGGCGGCCCGCCGCGGGATCGCCGTACGGCACGGGAAACGGCTGGTCGGCGCCGAGACCGTGGACGGCTCCGGCGGCCGGAAGGTCGTCGCGTCCTTCGCCGACGGCAGCCGCGCCGAAGGCGATTTCCTCGTCGGTGCGGACGGGCTGCACTCGGTCACCCGCACCCTCATCGACCCGGCCGCGCCGAGCCCGCGCTACACCGGCCAGAACACCGTCTGCGGCTATGTCCGCGACGCCGGGATCCCGCTCGCGCCCGATACGTACACCATGATCTTCGGCAAGCAGGCCTTCTTCGGCTGCACCGTCGACCCGGGCGGCGAGGTCTGGTGGTTCGCCAACATCCCCGGTACGGAGCTGGACCGGGCCGATCCGCCGGCCGTCACGCCCGCGGCCTGGCGGGAGCGGGTCGCCGGGCTCTTCGACGGTGACGACACCCCGGCCGCCGCCCTCGTCCGGGCCACCGGCGACCGCGTCATCGTCTCCAACGCCTATGACCTCGCCAGCACTCCGACCTGGCACACCGACACCATGGTCGTCCTTGGCGACGCCGCGCACGCGGCCGCCCCCAATGCCGCCCAGGGCGCCTCCATGGCCATCGAGGACGGCATCGTCCTCGCCAAGTGCCTGCGCGACCGGCCCGATCCGGGCAGCGCCTTCGCCGCCTACGAGGAACTGCGCCGGGAACGGGTGGAGAAGGTCGTCGCGGCGAGCGCGGGCATGGCCAAGCTCGCCGGGTCGGGGGGCACCGGCCGCCCGGCCCGCCCGGACGCTGCCGGGCGCGGGGCTGCCGAGCGTGGCGGTGGCGAGCGTGGCGGCGGTGCCGGTCGTGGCGGTGCCGGTGCGGACGACTGGCTGACGGGCTATCGCATCGAGTGGTGAGGGCCGTTGTCAGACCCCTGTGGTCTGCTGGACGCAGGAGATCGGCGGAGCGCCGGTCGCTATGCGGGAGAAGCGCCATGAGCACGACTGACCAGGACATCCCACAGGTACCGGATGCCGCCTGGCTGGAGCAGCGATTCGGGGCGGGCGCGCTCTGGCGGCCCACCGAGACCGAGCTGCCCGCGGAGCTGACCGACCAGCAGACCCGGGAGTTTCTGACCACCGTCGGATTTCCCGCGGTCCGGATCGACGCCATCGGGTTCGACGCGACACATCTGCGGGACGATGACGGGGACGCGCTGCACCCGTTCGACGCCGACGAGCTGTACGGAGAGCGCTATCCGGACGACGACTCGCCGCCGGTCAACTTCTGTTTTTCGGTGGGCAGTTGTGGCGACCAGATGCTGATGCTCGGCGGCGAACTCGGCGGCATCGACCACTACGACCCCAACGGCTGGGACCACGGCGCCGGATACAAGGGCGCCGCGGCCTCGTCGCTACCGGATCTGGCCGTCCTCCTCGGATTGATAGCCGAGCGCAGCGATGAGCTGGACTCGGACGACCAGGCGACCGCGCGCGCCGCCGTGGCGGCGCTGCGCGAGCTGATGTGCCGTCATGATGCGGCGGTGGAGGATTCGCCCTTCTGGAGAACGGCGTTCTGGTTCCGGGCGGAGTGAGGAGGCGTCATTCCCCGGTCTCTCCGGCGGCCGGGGCCTTGGCTTTCGCGGCCCGCTCCGTGGCCTCTCCGCCCCGGACCCCGGCCTCTCCCGCCCGCCCCGTGACCTCTTCGTCCCGTCCGGCCGTACCCGGCAGGTGGACGACCAGCAGGGCGATACCGGCGAGGGTGACATTGCGGGTGGCCGCTTCCAGCCCGTTCCAGGACTTGGACTGCCACATGGCGAACCACTCGCCGCCGATGGCGAGGAAGCCCGCACCGAAGAGAAGGAGGAGCATCAGCAGGCCGACGGTGCTGGCCAGCCGCGCTCTGACGAGACGGTCCCGGCGGCGCATGCCCCCGGCCCACAGCGCGGTGGCCCCGATCAGCACCAGCGCGGTGAGCGTCTCCCAGGCGATGATCCCCAGATACGCGGCGTCCTGCCAGGTCTGTGAGGTGATGGCCCGCCCCATCAGGTCCGGGTCCTTGAACGTGGTGTCCATGGCCAGCACATGCCGGACGAACTGCTGATTGGTGCCGAAGTCAGTGATATTTCCGAAGGCGACCAGGGTGATGTAGAGCGCGACGATGCCCGTGAGGGTGGCCGCCGCGAGCGGTAGCCCGGTGCGCGGTATAGGGCGGGTGAAGCTTTTGTCGGACATGGGTCCTCCCGATGAGGTTGTGTGGTCTGATCTTTGCTTATCCGCCATCCACACCCTGCGCCCCATGCACCCCAACTCCCGTACGCTGCTCCCCGGTCGGCCGGGTGACCAACCGGTCGGCCGGCCGTCGGGCGCGTGCCCGGACGGTCGAAACCTAGGGGAAGCGGGGCACATGAACGGAAAGCGGTGTGTGGGGACGGTCGCCGTCGCGGCGGCCGCGGTGATCGCGGCGACCGTACCGGCGGGCGCCGAGGCGGCCGGGACGACGTACGGGACCAGTACGTCCGTGGGCGTCCACAACGCCTATGAGAAGGAGAAGTACCCCTACTTCGCGGATGCCCTGGACTCCGGCGCCGCACTGCTCGAACTCGACCTCTGGACCAACGGGCTGGGCCGGTCCTTCCGGGTCTCGCACAGCAACCCGCTGGGAAACAGCAGCAACTGCGAGGGCGCCGCGAACCCCGGGGAACTGCGCACCAAGGACCGCAACCAGGACTTCGCGGGCTGCCTCGCCGACGTGCGGGCCTGGCATGACGCGCACCCCGGCCACCGTCCGATCCTTTTCAAGATCGAGATGAAGGACGGCTTCAACGCCAAGGGCGGCCGCGGTCCCGCCGAGTTCGACGCGCTGGTGCGCGAGAAGCTGGGCGACGCCGTCTACGGCCCCGGCGACCTCACCGCCGGACACGCCACCCCCGACGAGGCGGTACGGGCCGGCGGCTGGCCCTCACGCGCCGACCTGGCCGGCAAGTTCCTGATCGAGCTGATACCGGGCACCGTCGAGGAGAAGAACCCGTTCGACAAGCTGTGGACGGACGTGGAGTACGCCGGTCACCTCAAGGACCTCGCGGCGCAGGGGAACCTGGACCGCTCTACGGCCTTCCCCGCGGTGCACGGCGCCGCCCCCGGCGACCCCCGGGAGCGCTATGCGGATCCCGCGCTGCGCCCCTGGTTCGTGGTGTTCGACGGTGACGCCGCGACGTATCTGAACGGCAGCATCGACACCGCCTGGTACGACACCCGGCACTACCTGCTCATCATGACCGACGCCCACAACGTGCCGCCGGCCATCGACGGCACCCGCCCGACCGAGGCCGAGGCGCTGGCCCGGGTCCGCCAACTCGCCGCCGCGCACGCGAGCTTCGCCACCGCCGACTGGTACCCGCTGCCGTCCGTCCTCAAGACCGTGGTGCCGCGGGGGGCCTGACGCCGGACGCGGCGGCCCGGTAGCCGGGCTGCGGGGGCCGCGGCCCCGGATCCGCGATCGCCCGCCGGTAGAGCGCGGCCACGTCCGGGCCGAACCGGCTGCTGTACGAGACGAAGTCGTCACCGCCCCCGTCGAGACCGCCGATCACACCGATCAGCGCACCGGTCCCGGTGACCGGATCGAGGTCGGTGAGCATCGGCCCGCCGCTGGTCCCGTTCGGGAACCCCGGGCAGGTGAAGCGGAGTTGGGCCGGGCCCTGGGCGTCCGCCGTGTGCCGGCAGCTGACCGGTGTGTCCTGGTCCTCGGGATAGCCGGTCAGCTGCGCCGGGCGCCCGGCCGCGGTGTCGAAGCGGATGCGTTCGGCGCCGGTGAGGTCCGCTATCCGGCCACCGGCCCGGCCCGCCCTGCGCACCCGCAGGAACGCCACATCGTGGTCGGGGTCCCGGTCGCTGATCCAGCGCGGATCGACATGGATCCGGGTGGGCACCCACAGGCCGTACGGTGCGATGCCGTCGTGCAGACCGGGCGCGAACACCAGCCGGGTCCGGAAGCCGTCGTCGTGCACACAGTGCGCCGCGGTGGCGATGAGGTCGCCCGCCGGGGACTGCACCACGCTGGCCGTGCAGTGGTGGACCGGTGTGCCGTCGTCGTCGGGGGAGAAGAGCGCGCCGATCGCCGGTGACGGGGCCGCCGGGGCCGCCAGCAGGGGTCGGGACGCCGCCAGCGGGACCGCCATGACGCTGTTGTGCCGTGCGGCGGCCACCGGCGGGCCGGGCTGCTCCCGGTAGGGCCCGGCGAGCACCGCGGCGGCGGCCTGGTCGCCATCGGCCCGGGTCGCGAGATAGGAGCCGGTGGCGGAGTTCCCGGGGGCCAGGAACGGATCGCGGGACGGGGAGCCCAGCGCCAGCACCGTGCTGCCCACCACCACGGTCAGCACCCCGAGCGCCAGCGTCACCCGCAGCGGCACCCCGGGGCGGCCGCGACCGGTGCACGCCGACCCGCCGGGACCCGGGCAGACCTCGGCCACCGGCGCCCCGGTGCCCTCGGCCGCCCCGCCGGCGCTGTCCGCCGGTACGGTCCCGCGTTCGCTCGTCTCCACCAGCCGCCGCCTCGCCGCATCAGCCGGCAACACCCCGTCGGACACAGGGGCGACACCGGATCCAGACATTTCACCCAGTCTGATGCAGGGGTGGCCGCTGTGGTTCGGTCAGCGGGCCGTCTCATTCCGTTTGGGGGGCGAAGAGCGCCGGAGAAACGCGTGATCGCGACACCTCCGCACACCCGGGATCGGCAGGTCCGGGGGCCGGGTGTGCCGGACGGGGCGACGGCGCCGCCCGGCCGCCGACCGCTAGGCCGGTCGGGTGACTTCAGGGGCGCCGCCGGGCTGTGCCGCCGTCCTCATGCCGCGCGCCGCAGGCGCCGCCCCGCGAGGTTGTGCGCGATCAGCGTCCCGGCCAGACCGACCTCGTTCGGGAAGTCCATCGGCACCACGCCCAGGCCGGTCCAGCCGCTCCCCTCCGAGCCCGTCAGCAGCTTCTTGACCTGCGGGTTGAGCCGGTCCGCATTGGAGCGGGGCGGGAGCAGGGCAGCGGTGCTGACGTAGTTGACGAACAGCTTGCCGGGCTGGGTGACGGCCTTGCGGAACTGGGCCTCGATCTTCGGGTACTTCCCGAACGGCTCCGCCATGTAGTCGTCCTGGATGTCGAACAGCTGCGGATCGGCGTAACGGACGCCGCCCAGCCCCTCGGAGTCCGCCAGCAGAACGACCCTGCCGCGGGCCTGCCCCAGCGTCGGCAGGCCGCCGTCCAGACGGAACAGCGACCGGTAGCCCTTGTCGTCCAGATAGATGGAGAAGATCCGGCGGAACTCCTCGGCGGGCACCTCCGAGTACTCCTGTTTGACCCGCATCAGCACCGTCTCGGACGGGTGCGCCTGGAGGAACGCCCGGCAGGCGTTGAGCACATCGCCGAACATCAGCTCCTGGTAGAAGGCGCCGTGATGGATGGCGAAGACGTTGTCGATGGCCCGGCAGCGGACGTCCAGAAAACGTATGCCGGAGGCGAGTTGGTCGTCGATGGAGGTGTTCTGGCAGGCCACCCAGGGGCCGCCGTGCCGGGCACCGGAGTTATGGGTGCCGGGGACCGTCAGCCGCCGCACCGGGGTGTCGTCTCCGAGCGCCGCCATCCAGTCCGCCACGGACACCGCGGACGCCCGGTGTTCCGCGGCGCGGGCGGTGAACTGCCCGCTGCCGACGCCCGCCAGCACCCCGGCGGCCGACAACCCGGCCGCCCCCCCGGAGGAATCCCCGTCGATCCAGCACCGGTCCCATGCCGCTTCCCCTGCCCGTCGAGTCTGCGTGCGCACGCACCGGCCGTCCGGTGCGAACATGCGGTCGGGGCATCGAACCACACCGGAAGTGAATGCGGCACCCAGCCGGCGGACCCGGAGGTCACGCCGGCCGGGAAGCGGCAGAGGTTCAGACCCGGAAGGACAGCGACAGTGCGAAGCGGTCCGCGCTGTCCGTCCACCAGTTCTTCAACTCCAGCCCAGCAGCGGCCAGTTCGGCGCGCACGCCCTCCTGCCGGAACTTGGCCGAGATCTCGGTGCGCACCTCCTCGCCCGCCGCGAAGGTCACCGCCAGGTCCACTCCGGGAATCTTGACGGTCAGATCCTTACGGGCCCGCAGCCGCATCTCGATCCACTCCTGCCCGGCGTTCCACAGGGCGACATGGTCGAAGTCCGCGGGGTCGAAGTCACCGCCCAGCTCGCGGTTGATGACCTCCAGCACGTTCTTGTTGAACGCCGCCGTCACGCCCTGCGGATCGTCATAGGCGGTGACGAGCGTGGCCTCGTCCTTGACCAGGTCGGTGCCGAGCAGCAGGGCATCGCCCGGGGCGAGCATGGCGTGCACGGAGCGCAGGAACGCGGAGCGCTCCTCGGGGAGCAGATTGCCGATGGTGCCGCCGAGGAAGGCGAGCAGCCGCGGGCCGGGCGTGGCGGGGAGCTCCATGCCCTGCTGGAAGTCGGCGACCAGCGCGTGCACGGTCAGCCCGGGGTGCTCGGTGAGCAGCGCCTCGCCCGCCGCGGCCAGCGCGGATTCGCTGACGTCGATGGGCAGATAGGTGTGCAGTCCGGTCAGCGCGCCGATGAGATGGCGCGTCTTGTCGGAGGAGCCGGACCCCAGCTCGATCAGCGTCCGGGCCTGGGTGGCCGCCGCGATGTGATCGGCGCGGGTGAGCAGGATCTCCCGCTCGGCCCGGGTCGGGTAGTAGTCGGGCAGTTTGGTGATGTCCTCGAACAGCTCGCTGCCGCGGGCGTCGTAGAACCACTTCGGCGGCAGCTGCTTGGGCGAACGGGACAGGCCCTGGGCGACATCGGCACGCAGCGCGGCCGCGGTGGCGTCGGCAGGGAGGGTGCGGGTGATGCTGAGGGGGCTCACGTCGCGGGCTCCTTGAGCGGGGTGAGGTGGACTTCGGTCCGGGTCGCGCGCAGCAGGGTGCGGTCCGGGACCTCGGTCCAGTGGGGGGAATCGTCGTACGGTTCGGAGGCGACGACCGTGCCGCCTTCGGGAAGGGCCAGATAGGACAGGGTGTCGCCCCAGGTGGTGGCGGCGATGGTGGTGCCATCGGTCAGCAGCAGATTGAGCCGGGAGCCTGGCGCGGCCGCGGCGACCGCCGCGACGGTGCCGGCCAGGGCGTCGCCGAGCTCGTCGCCGCGCGCCAGCCGGTGCAGGACCAGGGCCCACAGGAACGCCGCATCGCAGCGGGCCGGCAGCCGCAGCAGCTCCTCCGGCGGCAGCTCGGCGGCCAGCGGGGCGAGCGCGTCCGGCCAGCCGGCCACCGCGCCGTTGTGGCTGAACAGATAGCGGCCGGTGGCGTACGGCGCGGCCGCGGCCTCGGCGTCCGCCCCGGCCACCGTGGCGTCCCGCACGGCGGCCAGCAGCGCACCGGTGCGCACCACCCGCGCCAGATCGGGCAGCAGATCATCGCCCCAGATCGGCCCGGCCCGCCGGTAGCGCGCGGGCACCGGATCGCCCGGCGCGTACCAGCCGACGCCGAACCCGTCCGCGTTGACCGTGCCGTGCCGCTGGCGGCGCGGCGCCCACGACTGCCGGTAGAGGCTGTGCGGCGGGGCGAGCAGTATCTGGCCGAAGGGCCGCTCCGGCCCCAGATAGGCAAGGTGACGGCACATCAGGCACCGGCCTCCTGACGCCGCCGGGCCGCGGGCCTCATGCGTCCACCGCCATCGGGTCGGCGTCCCGGGCGGTACGGAACCCGGAGAAGATCTGCCGCCGGACCGGCAGGTCCCAGTTGCGGAAGGTGCCCCGGCAGACGACCGGGTCCACCGCGAACGAACCGCCGCGCAGGACCTTGTGCGCGTCGCCGAAGAACACCTCCGAGTACTCCCGGTAGGGGAAGGCGGCAAAGCCCGGATACGGCAGGAAGTCGCTCGCCGTCCACTCCCACACATCGCCGATCAACTGCCGTACGCCCAGCGGCGACTGGCCGTCCGGGTAGCTGCCGATGGCGGCGGGCCGCAGATGCCGCTGGCCGAGGTTGGCATGCGCCGGGGTGGGGTCCTCGTCGCCCCAGGGGTAGCGCCTGGCCCGCCCGGTCGCCGGGTCGTGGCGGGCGGCCTTCTCCCACTCGGCCTCGGTCGGCAGCCGCCGGCCCGCCCAGCGTGCGTAGGCGTCCGCCTCGTACCAACTCACATGCAGCACCGGCTCGTCCGGCGGCACCGGCTCGGTCACCCCGAACCTCCGGCGCAGCCACTGGCCGCCGTCGCGCTTCCAGAAGAGCGGGGCGCGCAGCTTGTGCTCCTGCACCAGGGCCCAGCCGGCCGCGGTCCACCAGCGCCGCTCCTCGTAACCGCCGGCCTCGATGAACCGCTGGTAGGCGCCGTTGCTGACCGGTGTCGTGTCGATCAGGAAGGCGGGCACCAGCCGGTGATGGGCGGGCCGTTCGTTGTCCAGTGCCCAGGGCTCCGTGGAGGTGCCCATGGTGAACGGGCCGCCGGGGACCAGGACTTCGGCGGGCAGCACGTCATCCGGGGCGGGCGGCGGCTCGGGCGCGGTGAGCACAGCGGGACCCGCACGAAGCTGATGTGTGATGAGCATGGTCTCGTCGTGCTGCTGCTCATGCTGCGCGATCATGCCGAAAGCGAAACCGGAGTCGAGCAGCGGACCGCCGTGCAGCGGGGTGCTCTCCAGGACGTCCAGCACCCGGCCGCGGACCTCGGCGACATAGCCGTGTGCCTCGTCCGGTGCCAGCAGCGGCAGCGAGGGGCGCTCGGCGCGGGGGTGCTCGAAGGCGTCGTAGACGGAGTCGATGTCCGGACGCAGCGCATCACGTCCGCCGACGGTGCGCAGCAGCCACTGCTCCTCCTGGTTGCCTATGTGGGCCAGGTCCCAGACGAGCGGGGACATCAGCGGGGAGTGCTGGGCGACGAGGTCGGGATGCTCAACGCAGGTGGTCAGCAGGTGGGTGCGGTCGCGGGCGGCGAGCAGCGCAGCGGCCGCGCGTTCACGGAGGAACTCGGGATCGGGGGTCACTGGCTGTCCTTCCCAACGATGAGATCGCCCTCCGCGGCATACAGGGCGTCGAGATGATCGTCCGCGGGGCAGCGGCCGCGTGCCACATAGCGCTCGGTGAACTCCGCGACCGCCGCGCGCACCTCGGGGGAGGCACCGAGGCGCGGCAGGGCTTCCTGCGCGGCGGCGAAACAGGCCACCGCGGCGGTGTGCAGCTCCGGGTCGGTCAGCGCCGCACGGGCGGCGTGCCGCCACAGCGGATTGCGCGGCGCGGGGCGCGAACCGGCGGTCTCCGCAAGGGACTTGACGATGCGGTACGCCCGCTCGGTCGCCTCCGGATCGTCGAACAGTGCGGCCGTGACGGCCAGCGGCACGATCCAGCCGGCGTCGCCCGACTGCGCGTCGATCATGCGCAGCTCCAGATGGCCGCGCGGCCGTACGGGCGGGAAGAGGGTGGTGACGTGGTAGTCCAGATCCTCCTGGGTGGGCGGTCTGGGGACGCCGGTACGGATCCACTCGCGGAAGGTGAGCCCCTCCGGAGCGTCCCAGTGGCCGTCCTCGGAGCGGATGCACATGACCGGTGCGTCCAGGACATAGCGGGCCCAGGCGGTGCGCGGATCCGGGCCCGGGGGAGGGGCGAGCGTACGGTCCGGATCGAGCTGGGACCAGATGAGCTGGCGGGTGGTGCGGTAGCCCGTCGGGCAGCCCTCACTGATCGGCGAGTTGGCGAACGCCGCGGCCAGTACGGCGCCCAGCAGATGGGCCAGCAGCCAGCGCCGGCCGTACCCGAACGGTCCCGGCTCCTCATGGCCCGCGTCCACACACACCTGCACGGACGCGGTGGCGCACATCATGGACCGCCCGGCGGAGCCCCAGCGGTCGAAGTACGCCTCCATGGCGTTGTAGCGGGGATCGGTCAGCACCCGCCGCGGGGGGTGCCACGGATTGTGGCCGTGGCCGGCCAGGCCCAGGCCCATGGCCAGCAGGGCGGGCCGGACCCGTGCGAGATCGGCGGTGACGGCCTCGATGCAGTCGGTGAGGGAGGTGGCGGGCAGCGAGCTGAGCTCCAGCTGGCCGCCGGGTTCGAAGGTCAGCAGGGATGTCAGGGGGAGCGCGCGCAGGGCGGTGGCCGCGCTCTTCAGCCGGGCCGGTTCGACCGGACATCGAGGGTTGCGCGCATCATGGACCAGCCATTCGATCTCCACGCCGATACGGCGCGGGGGGCCCGTCTTGAAGCATATTCCGCGCAGGTGCGCTTCCAGCTCCGCTTCCAAAACCGCAGGTCGTACGGGCATGGAATCCCTCTCCCTCGTGGGGTGGCGGCAGCATTGCCGCCCTCCACCTAATCTGCTGCGGGCGATGCGCTCAAGAGCGCGTTCGTCCAGCGGACGGCGGGACGGGCTGCCACCGGGCGGGAGGGACCGCCGGGCCCGGAGACGCCTGGACGGGGCCGCGGCGCCTCCTCGGCGTCAGGACGGCCTTCCTGCCCGCCGCCCGGCCCCGGGAGCGTGTCGGCGGGCGGCGGACGGGGCCCGGGAAGTGGGTACGGCTGTTCGAGTGAGTGCGGGGCGGGGTGTGGTTTGCCGCCCCGCAGGCCCGGTGCGGCCGGTGCGATCCGGCCGCCCGGCGTCACTGGCGGTAGCCCGCCAGGAAGCGTCCGATCCGGCTGATCGCCGCGTCCAGCTCATCGGCGTGCGGGAGGGTGAGGATCCGGAAGTGATCCGGGCGCGGCCAGTTGAAGCCGGTGCCCTGGACGACCTGGATCTTCTCCCGCAGCAGCAGATCGAGGACGAACTTCTCGTCGTCGTGGATCTTGTGGACGGCGGGGTCCAGGCGGGGGAAGGCGTAGAGCGCGCCCTTGGGCTTGACGCAGGAGACGCCAGGGATCTCGTTCAGCCGCTCCCAGGCCCGGTCGCGCTGCTCGCGCAGCCTGCCGCCCGGCAGGACCAGGTTCTGGATGCTCTGCGGGCCGCCGAGAGCGGCCTGGATGGCGTACTGCGCGGGGGCGTTCGGGCACAGCCGCATGGAGGCGAGGGTGCCCAGGCCCTCCAGATAGTCGGCGGCGTGCTGCTTGGGGCCGGAGACCACCAGCCAGCCGGAGCGGAATCCGGCCACCCGGGAGGACTTGGACAGTCCGCTGAAGGTCAGACAGACCAGGTCGGGGGCGAGGACTGCGGCGTGGTGGTGGACCGCGTCGTCGTACAGGATCCGGTCGTAGATCTCGTCGGCGAAGACCATCAGCCCGTGGCGCCGGGCGAGGTCGAGCATGCCGTCGAGCAGCTCGCGCGGGTAGACCGCGCCGGTCGGGTTGTTGGGGTTGATGATGACCATCGCCCGGGTCCGGTCGGTGATCTTCGAGGCGAGGTCGTCCAGGTCCGGCAGCCAGTCCGCTGACTCGTCGCAGAGGTAGTGCACCGGCTTGCCGCCCGCCAGGGAGGTGACCGCCGTCCAGAGCGGGAAGTCGGGGGCCGGGATGAGGACCTCGTCGCCGTCGTCCAGGAGGGCCTGCACCGCCATCGAGACGAGTTCGGAGACGCCGTTGCCGAGGTAGATGTCATCGACGCCGACATCGGGCAGACCGCGTTCCTGGTAGTGCTGGGCGACCGCGCGGCGGGCCGAGAGGATGCCCCGGGACTCGGTGTAGCCGTGGGCGCGGGACAGATTGCGCATCACGTCCTGCAGGATCTCTTCGGGGCACTCGAAGCCGAACAGCGCCGGATTGCCGGTGTTCAGCCGCAGCACGCTGTGGCCCGCCTCCTCCAGCGCGTCCGCGTGCTCGATCACCGGCCCGCGGATCTCGTAGCAGACGTCGGCCATCTTGCTGGACTGCTTGAACTGCATGCGGTGGCCTCCCGGTCCCTCGCTCACCGCGCGGCGCGGCAGCACTCGTTACACCGTACTTGGTTTTACCAAGCCGGTACTTGGAAAGTCCAACCTCTGTCTATGCTGGTGTCATGCCGCGCCGAAGCTATGACCAGTACTGCGCCGTCGCCCGAGCCCTGGACGCCGTCGGCGACCGCTGGACGCTCCTGATCGTCCGGGAGCTGCTGGGCGGCCCCCGGCGCTACACCGATCTGCATGCCGACCTGCCGGGCGTCAGCACCGACATGCTCGCCTCCCGCCTCAAGGACATGGAACGGGACGGCCTGGTCACCCGCCGCCGGCTCGCCCCGCCCGGAGTCGCCTTCGTCTACGACCTCACCGACCGCGGCCGCGCACTGCTGCCCGCGCTCACCGCCCTCGCCGACTGGGGCGCCCCCGCCCTCGGCGAGCGGCGCCCGACGGATGCGGTGCGGGCCCACTGGTTCGCGGTTCCGCTGATGGCGCGGCTGGCCCGGCACTTCGGGGATGGGGCCGACGTGATCGATATCGCCCTCGACGAGGGGGAGTTCCATGTCGTGCTCGGTGGCGGCGGAGTCGTCCGCGGCGGCGACGGGCCGGACAGCGCCGGCGGCCCGGAGGTCGGGCCCGGCTATGCGGACGGCCCGGCCGAGCACCCCGACCTCCGGCTGCGGATGGACACCGCGACCTGTGCCGACATCGCATACGATCGACTCTCCCTCGCACAGGGAATCGAATCCGGCCGGATCGCGGTGGCATGGCCCGGGGAGTCCCGGGAGCCCGGGGAGCCCGGCGAACGGCAGCGACGGAAGAGGACGACAACGGCATGACGACGCGCCCCCTGGCTGTCTTCGACCTGGACGGCACGCTCGCCGACGCCGGTCACCGCCAGCATCTGCTGCAGCGCACCCCGCGCGACTGGCGGGCCTTCTTCGCGGCGGCCACCGAGGACCCTCCCCTCCCCGAGGGCGTGGCCCTGGCGCTGCGCAGCACCGAGGACTGCGAGGTCGTCTATCTGACGGGCCGTCCGGAGCGCTGCCGCCGGGACACCGTGGCCTGGCTCGCCCAACACGGCCTTCCGGAGGGAAAGTTGTGGATGCGCCCCAACAGTGACCGCCGCCCGGCGCGGCACACCAAGCTGGAGATCCTGCGCCGGATCGCCCGCGACCGGGAGATCCGCCATGTCGTCGACGACGATGAACTCGTCTGTGACGCCTGCGAGAAGGCCGGCTTCCGGGTGATCAGGGCGCGCTGGGCCACCCCGTCCGAGGCCCTGCGGGACGCCCAGCAGCGGGCAGGGCGTACGTAGCGTCCAGGGGCCGCCGGATCACCGTCCGACGCCGGACTCCGCCCGCCCCGCTCGCGCCCGTTCGGCCGAACTGACGCTACGTCAGCAACGGAACCGGGTAGCGCTCGGGAAATGGATCATGATCATGCATCAGGAACCCGGGCACGCACCGGGCTTGCGCTAGTGGTGACCGTGGCGTTGCTGCTCACCGGGCTCTGGGCCCCGGCGGCCGGAGCGGCCGGGGACCCGAGGAGTGCGGGGCGGACCGGCTCGGCCTGGCTGCCCTACTGGGGCGATGTCGACGCCGCCTACCGCGACGCCCTGCGACACGCCTCCCAGCTGCACACCGTCAGCCCCTTCTGGTACGAGACCTCCGACGACACCATCGTCAAGGGGCACACGGGCGCCGGACGGCGCGACATCATCGACGGGTTGCACGACGCCGGGATCGATGTCGTGCCCACCGTGACCGAGACCCTCGGTGCCGTGGCGATGGCCGAGATGATGCACGATCCGCAGCGGCGACGGGACCATGTCGACACGCTGCTGGACCTCGTCGAGAGCCGGTCCTACGACGGACTCGACCTGGACTACGAGGCGATGGCCCTCACCGGGGACCAGGAGGACCGCGACCGGGTGCGGACCGGCTACAACGCACTCGTCAAGGAGCTCTGCGCCCGGCTGCACGACCGGGACAAGCAGTGTGTGGTCACCGTGCTGGCCCGGGTCCGCGGCAGCGGCCGGGCCTTCGACTACGAGCGGCTCGGCGGGATCGTCGACCGGTTCCGCATCATGGGCTACGACCTGCACTGGTCGGGCGGCGAGGCCGGCCCGCTCTCCGCCAGGGACTGGTACGACGAGTTTCTGCGCTACGCCACCGACACCGTCCCCCGGCACAAGATCGAGGTGGCCTTCCCGGGTTACGGCTGGGACTGGATCAGCGGCGTCACCGGGCATGCGGCCCATCTGACCTGGAAAGAGGCCGAGGCGCTGCGCGAGCGGGAGGACGCGGACTACCTCTTCGACGAGGTCTCCGGCACCCCGCACTTCACCTATCGCAAGGACGGCGAGGAGCACGAGGTCTGGTACCAGGACGCCCGCGGGGTCCGCGCACAGTTGCCGCTGCTGAGGAAGTACGGGGTGCGGGGCACCGGCCTCTGGGCGCTCGGATTCGAGGACCCGGGCTTCTGGGCGGCGCTCCGCGAGGCGTAGCCGCGGCGCGGGCCGGGTGTGCTGTCCCGGGGGCGTTACCGGGCCCGTGAAGTGGTCCGGCGGAGACTGTTCCCAGGCGGATACCGACCGCTTAGTATGTCGCTGGCGAGGGGGCCGGTGCGCCCTCCGCCCACCCGCGTACCCAAGTCTGTGGAGGCACCCGGTGAAGGCATGGCGCGTACACGCGAACGGTGAGCCGCGAGCGGTGATGCGGCTGGAGGAGGTGCCGGACCCGCAGCCGGGGCCGGGGCAGCTGCTGCTGCGGGTGCGGGCCGCCAACGTCAACTTCCCGGACGCGCTGCTGTGCCGCGGCCAGTACCAGGTGCGGCCTCCGCTGCCGTTCACACCGGGCGTGGAGATCTGCGGTGAGGTGCTCGCCGTGGGGGAGGGGGCGGCCGGTGAGACCGGGGCGCGGGTGCTGGCCCAGCCGCCGCTGCCGGACGGCGGCTTCGCCGAACTCGCGGTCGTCGACGCGGCGACGGTACGCCCGGCCCCCGAGGCCCTGGACGACGCCGAGGCCGCCGCGCTGCACATCGGCTACCAGACCGGCTGGTTCGGACTGCACCGCCGGGCCCGTCTCCAGGCGGGCGAGACGCTGCTCGTGCACGCCGCTGCGGGCGGGGTCGGCAGCGCCGCCGTACAGCTCGGCAAGGCCGCCGGCGCCACCGTCATCGGCGTGGTGGGCGGCGCGGACAAGGCCCGTATCGCCCGCGAACTGGGCTGCGATGTGGTCCTCGACCGGCGCACCGACGATCTCGTCGCCGCCGTGAAGGACGCCACCGGCGGGCGCGGCGCGGACGTGGTCTACGACCCGGTGGGCGGTGAGGCGTACGCCAAGTCCGTCAAGTGCATCGCCTTCGAGGGCCGGATCGTCGTCGTCGGCTTCGCCGGTGGCGCCATCCCCACCCCCGCCCTCAACCACGCGCTGGTGAAGAACTACGCGATCCTGGGCCTCCACTGGGGCCTGTACAACACCAAGGACCCCGCCGCCGTCGACGCCTGCCACGAGGAGCTCACCAAGCTCGCCGCGCAGGGCGTCATCAAGCCGCTGATCGGCGGGCGGGTCCCGCTGGCGGACGCCGCCGACGCCGTCCAGCGGGTCGCCGACGGCACCTCCGTCGGCCGGCTCGTGGTGGTCCCCGGAGCGGAGGAGGCCCGATGACCGACGCCGACGACCTGCGCCGGCGCACCGCCGAGCTGCTCGCCGCCCATCCTCCCGCCAGTACGGACCGGCTGGAATTCCTGCGTGCCCGCTTCGACGCCGGACTGGCCTGGGTCCACTTCCCCGAAGGGCTCGGCGGACTGGACGCCCCGCGCGCCCTGCAAGCGGTCGTCGACGCGGAACTGGAGGACGCCGGGGCCCCTGACAACGACCCCGGCCGCATCGGGATCGGCCTCGGCATGGCCGCGCCCACGATCCTGCGCTTCGGCACCGACGAGCAGAAGCAGCGCCTGCTGCGCCCCCTGTGGACCGGCGAGGAGGTGTGGTGCCAGCTGTTCAGCGAGCCCGGTGCCGGCTCCGACCTGGCGGCGCTGGCGACCCGCGCGGTCCGGGACGGGGACACCTGGATCGTCGACGGGCAGAAGGTCTGGACGTCCAGCGCGCATCTGGCCCGCTGGGCGATCCTGATCGCCCGCACCGACCCCGAGGTGCCCAAACACCGCGGCATCAGCTACTTCGTCTGCGATATGACCGATCCCGGCGTCGAGGTGCGTCCGCTGCGGCAGATCACCGGCGAGGCCGAGTTCAACGAGGTCTTTCTCACCGGCGTCCGGATCCCCGACACCCAGCGCCTCGGCGCGGTCGGCGAGGGCTGGAAGGTCGCCCAGACCACGCTGATGAACGAGCGGGTCGCCATCGGCGGCGCCCCTATCCCCCGTGAGGGCGGCATGATCGGCATCGCCGCCGCAGACTGGCGCGCCCGCCCCGAACTGCGCACCCACGATCTGCATCAGCGGCTGCTGAAGCTGTGGGTGGAGGCCGAGGTCGCCCGCCTCACCGGCGAGCGGCTGCGCCAGCAGTTGACCATGGGCCAGCCCGGCCCCGAGGGCAGCGGGATGAAGCTGGCCTTCGCCCGGCTCGCCCAGGAAATCAGCGGCTGGGAGGTGGAGTTCCTCGCCGAGGACGGGCTGACGTACGACGACTGGACGATGCGCCGCCCCGACCGGGTCGACTTCACCGGCCGTGAGGCGGGCTACCGCTATCTGCGCGCCAAGGGGAACTCCATCGAAGGGGGCACCTCGGAAGTGCTGCTCAACATCGTCGCCGAACGTGTGCTGGGGCTGCCGCCCGAGCCGCGCACCGACAAGGACGTCGCGTGGAAGGACCTCCCCCGATGACCGACGCGACCACCCCGCCCGGCGCCACGGCGCCCGACCCCGACCTCCTGTACTCCGAGGACGAGGACGCACTGCGCGCCGCCGTACGGGCGCTCCTCGCCGACCGCGGCGATCCGGCCACCGTGCTCGCCGGTCTGGAGTCGCAGGCCGCCTACGACACCGGGCTGTGGCACTCCCTCGCCACGGAGATCGGCACCGCCGGCCTGCTGGTGCCCGAGAAGCTCGGTGGAGCGGGGGCTACGGCCCGCGAGGCCGCCGTCGTGCTGGAGGAGCTCGGCCGCTCCGTCGCGCCCGTCCCCTATCTGACCAGCGCGGTCCTCGCGGTGACCGCCCTGCTGGGCTGCGATCACGACCGGGCGGACACCGCCGCGCCGCTCGCCGCGCTCGCCGAGGGACGCACCGTCGGTGTGCTCGCGGTCCCGCTGACCACCGCTCCTGGCGGGCCGTCCGGTCCTGTGTCCGTACGGGCCGATGCGAACGGCGCCCTGACCGGCCGGGTGACCTCGGTCGCCGATGCCGCCGCGGCCGGGCTGCTGCTCGTCCCGGCGGAGGGACCCGACGGCCCCGCCCTCTACGCGGTGGACGCCTCGGCGGCCGGGGTGCGCACCGACACCGTCACCCCGCTCGACCTCACCCGCCCCCTGGGCCACCTCACCTTCGACGGTGCCCACGGGCGCCTGCTGGCCGTCGGGGACCGCGCCCGCGCCGCCGTCGACCGGGCCCTGCTCGCCGGGGCCGGACTGCTCGCCTCGGAGCAGCTGGGCGTCGCCGAATGGTGTCTGACCGAAACCGTGCGGCACACCGCCGAGCGCACCCAGTTCGGCCGCCCCGTCGGCTCGTTCCAGGCGCTCAAGCACCGGATGGCCGCCCTCTGGCTGGAGGTGGCCTCGGCCCGCGCCGCCGCCCGTAACGCCGCCGACGCCCTGGCCACCGACAGCCCCGACGCCCCGGTGGCGGTGGCCGTCGCCCAGGCGTACTGCGCGCCGGTGGCGGTACGTGCCGCGCAGGAATGCGTCCAGCTGCACGGCGGGATCGGCATGACCTGGGAGCATCCGGCGCATCTGTTCCTCAAGCGGGCCAAGAGCGATGAGCTCGCCCTCGGGTCGCCGGGGCGCCACCGGGAGGCCCTGGCGGGGTTGGTCGGGATCGCCGCGCCGTAGGGCCTGTCCCTGGGCGAGGTCCGAGCGGCCGTGGGCCGGTATGGCCGCCGGCCGCCGGTCAGTTGGTGATGGCGAAGGTCCGGGTGAAGTCGCGGACCGCGCCATCGCCGGCCGTGGCCACCTCCAGGAAGTAGCGGGGGCCCGGCGGCACCCGGGGCAGCGTCACCAGCGCCTCACCGGTCCGCCCGGCATCGACCCGGGTCGCCACCAGCGCCACCCGCTCCGACTCGCCGTGGCCCGTCGCCGTCCGCAGCCAGACGTCCACCTCCTCGCCCGTGGTGTTCTTCCAGGCCACCGCGAAACTGCCGTTCGCCTTGTAGTCGACGCCGGGCTCGGGCGCGGTCACCTCGATCCGCCCCGTCGGGGGCGAGGCGAACTCCTCGGGGTCGGCACTGGCGGCGGCCGCGCCGAGGGCGGAGGTGGCGGCCCGCGCGGCCGACCCCGCATGGCCGGATGTGGCGGCCATCGCCCGGCCGGCCGCCGGACCACTCTTCCCGGTGTCCGGGCGGGACGGCGTCAGCGAGATCACCAGCATGCAGCCGACGGCGGTGGTGGCGACGGCGACGGCCAGATTGGTGGCCATCGAGGTGGCCCTGCACATCGTCTCCTCGTTTCCTCGGGGGGAGGGGCGAGCCGAACATCCCCGGCACTCTGCGCATCAAAAACGACGCGCTGAGCGATCACCTGGATGGACATCCCCGGCGCGACAGACCCCTCGACGCAAGGGAGAATCCACCGCTCGGGACCGAATTGATCCCGGCTCCGGTGATGTCTGGAAAGTGTGGTTCGGGTAGCGTCGAACACATGAAGACCGCAACTCGTCGTGCGCTGATCGGACCAGTCCTTCTGCTGGTGGCCGCGCTGCTCGCGGTGGCCGCCGCGTTGGCACCGGGTGCCCGTGCCGCAGGGGGGCTCGATGAAGCCGCGGCGGCCCTGGAGAAGGGCCCGGTCTATGTCGACCCGCGCGCCGCGCATGAGTTCTCCGACGCCCAGGCGGATGCGCTGGCCAAGAAAATCAAGGACGCGGACAAGCCCATTTTCGTCGCCGTGCTGCCGCGGGCCGCCGAGTACCAGCCCGGCACGCTGCTGCGGGACCTGCGCACCAAGGTCGGCATCAGCGGCGTCTACGCCGTCGAGCTCGGCAACGGCTTCAACGCGGGCGCCGACCCACGGGTGATGACGCGCAGCTCGGTGCAGAACCTCGTCGGATCGGTCAAGAGTTCCGACTACCCGACCGTCAATGAGCGCCTGAACAGCTTCGTCGACACGGCGGCACGGTCCGCACACGGCCAGGCCCCCTCCTCCTGGAGCGGCGTGGGCGACAGCGGCTTCGGCACCGGCACGGCCATCGGGCTCGGGGTGCTGGTGGTCGTCGGAGGCGGCGGCGCCTATGCGATCGCCCGCCGCAACCGCAGAAGGCGGATCGAGGAGGAGCGGGCCGCGCTGGAGGATCTGCGGATCGTCGTCGACGAGGACATCACCGCCTTCGGCGAGGAGCTGGACCGCCTCGACTTCAACCCCGGTGAGCCCGGTGCCGACGACGCGATGCGCGCCGACTACAGCCATGCGCTGGATTCCTACGAGAACGCCAAGTCGGCGATGGCGGCGGCCCAGCACCCCGGAGAGGTGCAGGCGGTGACCAAGGCCCTGGAGGACGGCCGGTTCTCGCTGGCCACCCTCGCCGCACGACGGGAGGGCGAGCCGCTGCCCGAGCGCCGGCTGCCCTGCTTCTTCGACCCCCGGCACGGCCCGTCCGTCGTGGATGTCGGCTGGGCACCGGCGGGCGGCGCCGAGCGCACCGTCCCGGTCTGCGCCGCCGACAAGGCCCGTATGGACGACGGGCGGGAGCCGCTGGCCCGTACGGTCCGGACCCCGGAGGGCGACCGCCCCTACTGGGACGCGGGCCCGGCCTACGGCCCCTGGGCCGGCGGCTACTTCGGCGGCGGCCTGCTGCCCGGCCTCCTGGTCGGCACGCTGCTCGGCAATGTGATGTGGTCGTCCGCCGCCTACGGCGCCGACTTCGGCGATGCGGGCGCCGCCGGCGGTGACTACTCCGGATCCGACTTCAACTCCGGCGACTTCGGGGGCGGCTTCGGCGACGGGGGCGGCTTCGGGGACGGCGGTGGCTTCGGCGGCGGTGGCGGTTTCGACGGCGGAGGCTTCTGAGCGCTCAGCGTTCCTGGGGTCGCCCGGCCCGTTTGACGCCGAGGAAGCGCCGGTAGCGCGGCCGCGCCGCGAAGTCCGCAGAGCGCCAAACGGCGGGCCGGCCGGCCTCCCGGCACAGATGCAGCACCTGGTCGGGGCCCAGATGGACGCCCACATGCGCGCCGTAGCCCGGTGGGCGGCCCTCGGCGGGACCGCCGTCGAACAGCACCAGATCCAGCGGTCGCGGGCGGTCCACCCGGTGGGTCGCCCGTGTGTCGGCCCAGAGTTCCGCGGAGCGCAACGGCGGTATCAGCAGGCCGAAGTGGCGCAGTACGGCGTAGGCGTACAGCTGGCAGTTCGCGCCCCGGGCCAGGTCGGCGAAGGGGCCCGGGGCGGGGTGGCCGGAGGCACCGGCCGTCCCGTCCGCCGCGTATGACGGGCATTCAGGTGTCGCCGCTCCCGGATGGCGGGCACCCGAGTAGGTCACATTGCGCAGCTCCTCCGGGAGCCGCGAGAACGCCACCGTGCCGTGGGCGGTGGGGACTTGACGGCCGGGTTCACGGGACACCCGGTCATGATGCCGGGACCTCCCCTCATGCCGCACGCCCCGGTGTCGAGCACGCTCACCCCATCGGATCCGGCGGGCACCACATCGGATCCGACGTGTACTCGACACCGCGAGGAGATCCCCGATGGAACGCCGCTTTCGCAAGGCAGCTCTCTGGGGCGCGGTCGTCGCCACCGTCGTGGCGGCGGCCGGCCCGTTCAGCCCGGCGCACGGCGTGCCCCGGCCCGATCCCGGGCCCCAGCCCTCGCCCCGCGGCATGCTCGACGCGATGCGCCGGGACCTCGGGCTGAACGCGGTGCAGGTGCGGACCCGGCTCGCGCAGGAGACCGAAGCACACCGCGCCGCGGCGGCCGTGCGCCGGACGCTGAGCGCCCCGCCCGCCGGTATGTGGTTCGACCGGACCACCGGCAAGCTCGTCGTCGCGGTCACCGGCGCCGCCGACGCACAGCGGGTACGGGCCGCCGGGGCGGTCCCCAAGGCGGTGCCGCACAGCCGCGCCGCGCTCACGGCCCTGATGCGGCAGATCACCGGCCGGGCCGGTGACGGGGTGCCCGGCGTGACCGGCTGGGGTGTGGACGAGCGGGCCAACGGTGTGGTGGTGCGCGTCGACCGCACCCGGCACACCGTCCGGACCGCCGCCTTCGAGAGGTCCGTCCGCGCGATGGGGGCGCGCTCGAAGATCCCCGTCACCGTCGAGCGCAGCGACCAGACGCCGCGTCAGCAGGGCGGCACGGTGGTGGGCGGCGAACGGTGGATGCCCGGCGCCGAGGGCATCTGCTCCATCGGCTTCCCGGTGACCGGACCGGGCAGTTTCCAGGGCTTTCTGACGGCCGGTCACTGCACGCTCACTGCCGATCAGGCCGCGTTCGGCAAGGACGGCAGCCGGATGGGGACCTCCAACCAGGGCGGCGGACACAGCGTCAACGGACGCGAGGGGGACTTCGGGCTGGTCGGGGTCGACCAGCCGGACTGGACGGTCAGCTCGAACGTGGCCGGGCAGGGCGGTACGCCGGTCACCGTCACCGGCGAGCAGGAGGGCCTGGTCGGCATGTCGATGTGCCGCTCCGGGCAGAGCAGCGGCTGGCACTGCGGGGAGATCACCCGGGTCGACCAGACCGTGGACTACGGCAACACGGTCATCGAGGGCCTGTCGTTCACCAACGCCTGCTCGGCGCCCGGAGATTCGGGCGGCTCGTATGTCACCCAGCCCAGCGCCCCGAAGGCCCTGGGCGTGCACTCCGGCGGCGGCGCCGCCAGCTGCGGCAACTTCGGCGGTGCCACGCTGACCGTCTTCCAGCCGGTCGGTGAGGCCCTGGCGAAGTGGAACCTGCGGCTCAAGACGGGCAGCCCCTGACGCGTCCGTCTCCCCGGCCTCTTGACCTCCGCGCCTACGATGTGAAGCCAGTGGCCAATGAGGCTCCGGGTGCCCGCGTGGCGGACGGCGCCTACGGGGAGCGGGGAGAAAGCACGTGACAGAAGCGGCGGAGCAGACAGCCGGTACGGACGCGACGGAGCCGTTCACCGTCGGGATCACCGTGCGTGGCTACGAGACGGACACCCAGGGCCATCTCAACCAGAGCGTCTACCTCCAGTACGCCGAGCACGCCCGCTGGTCGCTGCTCCAGGCGAGCGGCATCCGCCAGAGCACCATGGTGGACCGCCGGGTCGGCCCGGTGACCGTCGAGACCACCATCCGCTACCGGCGGGAGCTGCGGGCCGGTGACGAGGTCGAGGTCAGCTGCGCCTTCGTCTGGGGCGAGGGCAAGACCTTCCGGATCGAGCAGACCGTCCGCAAGGACGACGGGACGGTGGCCGCCGAGGTGAGCGCCGTCTGCGGGCTGCTCGACCTCACCGAGCGCAAGCTGCTCCAGGACCCACGGGCCGCCTTCCGCGAGCTGGCCGAGAAGCCCGCGCTGCTGGGCCTCGCCGACGCCTGACGAGGGCGGTCCGCGGCGCCGCGCCCGCTCCGTACGGCGGCAGCGGGCGCGGCCGCCGACACGAAAGGGTGAACCCGTTCATCCATTGCGATGCCTGGAGGTCACGGCGGACACCGGACTGATCCACGTTTGAGCCGTCGGGGGGCGCCACACCAGCCCAGTGAAAGGCTCCTCGATGGATACGCAGATAGTCCAGGTCAAGATCCATCCCGCCATCGGCATAGCCCGGGTCGGCAACAGCGACAAACCGCCCTTCATCGGCCCGGAATCCCCGGACCAGCCGCCGCTGCCGCCCGGCTCGTACAAGGACAGCGCGGGGAAGGTCATCCGGCAGGCCGCCCGGTTCCGGGTCTACGGCTACAACCAGGCCGGCGAAGCCGTCCGGGAACTCAAGCTGGGCGAGGCGGGGGTGACCGAGATCAAGTGGTCGGTGCACCTGGCCAACAAGAAGGCCGCCTGGTACCAGTTCCACCTCCCGCTCGACATCCCCGAGGCGGGCAGCCTGCCGGAGGCCCAGCTGCGCCGGCGGAACTTCGACGTCGCGGGAGCCGACCGGAAGAAGCTCGTCATCGACGCCGGCCGCAAGCAGATCCGCGCCTCCCTGCACGAGACCGCCGCCCTCGCCGGGAAGATCATGAACAAGCCGGTCTCCCTGGGATCGATCTCCGCCCAGGACGACGGCCGCTTGGTGGTCGTCGGCGGCGTCGGCAAGTCGGCCTCCTACGCCACTCCCGAGAAGCCGATCTCCGGCGTCGCGAACAACGACACCTGGTACGACGACGTGTCCGACGGTCCGGTCACGGCGGAGGTCACCATCGGGGGCGTCACGAAGACCGCGAGCCCGGCCTGGGCCGTGATCGCCCCGCCGCACTACGCGCCCGGTGTGAAGACCGTCCGCACCCTCTACGACCTGCTCTACGACGTGTTCGTCACCGAGCAGACCCTGCCCGCCGTGCAGCAGATCTCCTACCCGGAACACATCGAACCGCTGCTGAGCCGGTTCTGTGAGCTCCAGTGGACCAACCACGGCTTCGCCACCCAGTTCGGCTGGGCCGGCCCGCACGACTTCCTGGACCCGGCCATGCGCAAGCGGCTCGCCGACCCGGGCGCGGCCAGCCGGGAACTCCGCCGCCAGGTCTATATCCACATGCGTGACTACGGGCGGGACGGGACGTCCCCGCTGCCCTGGCCGTGGCTCTACGGCGACAACATGTCCAGCGGCAAACCCACCTCCGTCCGGCAGCACATCAAGATTTCCTCCGAGCAGGACCGGATGCTGGCTCAATGGGCCGACGGCCGCTTCACCACCGGCCCGCCCCGGAAGGGCCACCCGGACGTGGACGCGGCGCCGGTCACCGCGCAGCCGGGTCTGCTGGACCGGGCCGCGCTGGACAACTGCGCCGCCGACGCGTTCCACCCGGGCTGCGAGGTCACCTGGCCGATGCGGCACAAGACCATGTACTCCGAGCCGTTCCGCATCCTGCACCGCACACCGGAGAACCCGGAACCCGACTACGGAGATGCGCTCAGCGTCCAGGAGGCCCTGGGCAAGAACGGCCCGCTGCACGCGCAGGGGCCGGGTGACCTCACCCGCTGGATGGCCGCCCCCTGGCAGTGCGACACCGCGAGCTGCCGCTCCGGCTACCAGGTACGGTCCGGGCTCGGCCCCCGCTACAGCCCCTACCTGCCCACCTTCTGGCCCGCCCAGATGCCCAACCACGTGCTCAAGCAGGCCGACTTCGCGACCGTCAACACCCCGCCCAGCGGCTCCGACGACAGCGCCAGGGAGAAGGCCTTCGAGCACCGGGCGGTCTGGCTGCGCGGCCTGAAGGGCACCGACTTCAACAAGCAGCGCCGGCAGATGATCGACGACTGGTACAAGTTCGGCATCGTCGAGCCGCACGAATACACCGTGGGCGACAACAAGTTCCCCCGGTACATCCAGGTGGAGTCCGAGCCCGGCTATCCGCCGGCCCCCGACGACGCCAACCTCCTCAACATCCAGGTGCCCGAGGCGGGCGTGCCCCAACTGGCGGGCGCGGCTGACGTCTGGACCGGCAAGATCGCGGCCGAGACCGTCGAAGCCATGCTCGTCCAACAGGCCGTCCAGGAGGTCATGGAGGCAACCGGCCGGGACGAGACGTCGATCGCCGCCGGATACCTGGAGAAGCTCGACCCCTTCCACGGCACCCCGTGAGCCCCGCCCCCGCCTACGACGTCGTGGTCGCGGGCGGTGGCCCGGCCGGCTGTGCCGCCGCGCTCACCCTCGCCCACGCCGGCCGGACGGTCCTGCTGGCCGACGCCGGCACCGGCCCGCCCAAGGCCGGTGAGGCGCTGGTGTCCATGGGCCGGCTGCTGCTCGCCGACCTCGGCGTCGCCGAACCGGTCCTGGGCAGCGGCCATCTGCCCTGCCACGGCAACCTGTCCGCCTGGGGCTCGCCGGAACTGCACGCCGTGGACTTCCTCCACGACCCCTACGGCCACGGCTGGCACCTGGACCGTCCGCTCTTCGACCGCCGACTGCGCGCCGCCGCCGGTGCGGCGGGCGCCGAGGTCGCCGAGCACACCGCCGTACGGAGCCCCTCCCGGCAGTCGGACGGCACCTGGCAGCTCGCGCTGCGCGACCGGGCCGGCCGGGCCGGGGACCGTACGGTGCGCTGCCGCTGGGTGGTGGACGCCACCGGGCGCGGCGCCGCGATCGCCGTCCGCTCCGGCGCCCGACGGCGCACCGGAGACCAGCTGACCGGCCTCCACCTCACCCTCGACCCGGCCCCGCAGACCCCCCTCGACGGCCGTTCGCTGGTCGAGTCCGACCAGGACGGCTGGTGGTACACCGCGCTGCTGCCCTCCCGGCAGCGGCTGGTCGCCTACTTCACCGACCCCGACCTGCCCGTCGCCGCCGCGCGCGGTGCCGAGCGGTTCCGTCAACGGCTGCTGGCCACCCGGCACATCTCCCGCCGGGCCCGCCCGCACGGGCTCACCATCCTGCGCCCGCCCCGCCGGGCCGCCGCCCACAGCGCCCATCTGGACCGGGTGCACGGCGACGGCTGGACGGCCGCCGGGGACGCCGCCGCGGCCTTCGACCCGCTCAGTTCCCAGGGCATCCTCACCGCCCTCTACACCGGGCTGAGCGCGGGCCAGGCGGTCGACGCCCGGCTGCACGGCGACCGGGCGGCTCTGTCCGACTACGCGGCCAAGGTCACCACGGCCCGTACCGCCTACCAGCACGGCCACCGCGCCGTGCACGCCCAGGAAACCCGCTGGCCCGACCGGCCCTTCTGGTCCCGGCGGCAGCGGAGCTTCCACCACAACCCCCCACCCACGAAAGGCGAGAACTCATCATGACCCCCACCCCCGCCCACGAGCACATCCACCGCTTCCTGCTGCTGGGCAAGAAGAAGCTGTTCTTCTACCACCTGGCGCTGTACAACCCCCAGTCCGGCCACAACTACCAGGCGGTCTTCAACTTCTCCATCAGGGACAACGGCGAACTGCGGGACATGTACCTGAAGGATCTGGCGCAGCACGAGAGCCAGCGGGTCTTCTACTCCCTGCGCTGCCCGCACCACTTCGAACTCCCCGAGCTCCAGCAGGGCAAGGAGTTCGGGGTCCATCTGGAGCGGGTGGTCGTGAAGCCCGACGGCAGCCGCGACTTCCAGCAGATGACCACGGCCGAGACCATCGTGGACTGCAAGCCGGAGAACGTGCTCTCCTTCCGCAAGCTGGGCAATCTGCCCTACCCCGAATACCTCACCTACCTGGTGTTCGGCGAAGGCGACGAGGTCCACATGGCCCACCAGCTCGCGGAGCGCCCCAACTGGGACGAGGCCATCACCGTCACCCCCGGGCAGCCGATCGACCCGGCGCTGCTGAAGAAGGTCCCGACCCTCGTCATCGACTCGATCAGGGACGCCCACGACAAGCTGATCGAGAGCCCGCTGAAGAAGGGGCAGCAGTACCAGGGCAAGATCGACGGGTCCGGTCCGGTCGTCGACTTCACCGTCGGCCGCCAGGGCTGGTGGAACCACACCAGCCTCAACAGCTGAGCCACCGCAGCCCGTTGCCGTCCCGGCCCGGGCCGGTCCGCGACACCGCCGCGGACCGGCCCGGGCCTCACGCCTGCCGCGTCGGCAGCACGATCGCCTGACGCAGGTTCACATGGCGGGCGCGGCTCGTCGTGTAGGCGATCAGGTCGGCGACATCGTCCGCCGCCAGTCCGGTCAGGGCGTCGAACATGCCGTCCAACTGGCCGGCCAGTTCCGCGTTGTCGATGTGGTCGGCCAGCTCCGTGTCCGTGAGACCCGGCTCGATATTGGTGACGCGGACATCGCGCGGGCCCAGCTCCGTGCGCAGCGACTGCGAGAGGTACGTCAGCGCGGCCTTCGTCGCCCCGTACACCGCGTACTGGGGGAAGGCGAGGTGCGCGCCGATCGAGGAGATGTTCACCAGATCCGCCGTCCGGCCCGCAGCAGCCACCGCGATCAGGTCCGGGGTGAACGCGCGGATGACCCGCAGCGCGCCGGCCACATTGGTGTCCAGCATGCGCTGCCACTCGTCGGCGCGGCCTTCGGTGACCGGATTCGGCAGCATCACACCCGCCGCGTTGACCACCAGGTCGACCTGACCGTATGTGCTGTGCACCCGCTCGGCCGCTGCTTCCACGGAGGCGGCGTCGGTGACATCGGCGGTGACCGCCAGGGCCTGTCCGCCGGCCTTCTCGATCGTGGCGGCCAGCTCCGCCAGCCGCTCGGCCCGGCGGGCGAGCAGCGCCACCCGCACACCGTGCGAGGCGAGCAGCCGGGCGGTGGCCTCGCCCATACCGCTGGCGGCTCCGGTGACGACAGCGGTGCGGCCGGCGAGGGTGGCGTACGACATGGGAACTCCTGGACTGGTGGTGAGCGCCGCCGGGCGTCTCCCGGGGCGACCACCACCATGCGACCGGCCACCGCACTTACCCAGGGCTGCCGTTTTCCTGGGTCCACCAGTACCAGGATCGGAGCGTCGACACCTCCTAGGATCAGCGCATGGACATATCCCTGACGGGGGAACTCGGCGACTTCCTGCGTTCCCGGCGCGCCCGCATCCGGCCCGAGGAGGTCGGGCTGCCGGGGCACGGCAGACGGCGGGTTCCGGGCCTGCGCCGCGAGGAGGTCGCCCAGCTGGCAGGCGTCAGCGTCGACTACTACATCCGCCTCGAACAGGGCCGTGGCCCCTCCGTCTCGGACGCCGTACTCGACGCCATCGGGCGCGTCCTGCGCCTGGACGACACCGAGCAGCAGTATCTGCGCACGGTGGCCAGGCCCGCGGCCCGCCGCCCGTCCGCCGCCGGGCCCGCGCCCCAGAAGGTCCGCCCCGGTCTGCGCCTCGTCCTGGACACCATGGAGAAGGCACCCGCGTTCGTGCTCGGCCGCCGGATGGATGTGCTCGCGTGGAACGCTCTGGGCGACGCCGTCGTCGGCTTCTCGCAGATGCCGCCCGAGGAGCGCAATATGCCGCGCCAGGTGTTCCTCAACCCGCAGGCGCGCGAGCTCTATCCGGACTGGCCCGCGGTGGCCGCGGAGACGGTCGCCTATCTGCGCCTGGACGCGGGAAGCCATCCACGGGACAAGCGGCTGGCGACGCTGGTCGGTGAACTCTCCCTGGGCAGCGAGGACTTCCGCCGCCTGTGGGCCGACCACCAGGTCAAGGAGAAGACCTACGGGGCGAAGCGCATGCGGCACCCCGTGGCGGGCGAACTCACCATGCCGTACGAGACCTTGACGGTGTCCGGGGAGCCGGACCAGCTGCTGGTGGTGTACACACCGGAACCGGGTTCGCAGACGGCGGACCGCTTGGCCCTGCTGGCCAGCTGGGCAGCGAGCCCCGCCGTCTGACGAGCGCCCGCCACCGCCGGGCCGGTTCCGGCGCCGGCCGTCGCCGGGCCGGTTCCGGCGCCGGCCGTCGCCGGGCCGGTTCCAGCGTCCGCCACCGCCGGTCCGGTTCAGTCGAGCCACTGGGACGCGAGCCCGGCGAGGTAGGAGAGCGACAGGGCCGTGGTGGCGACCTGGAACGCGGTCGTTCCCGCGCTCCCGTACGTGAGGGCGGCCATGGTGGAGCCCACCCACACGCTCGTACACCAGCTGCAGCTGACCAGATAGGAGAGTTTGGAATCGTCACCGAAGCGGCCGGCGACCCATGAGCGGAATCCGGCCGCAAGGGTGTCCTTGGTGATGAATCTGGTGAGGCGGCAGGTGGCGCCGACGGACAGCAGGAACTCCGCGAGGCTCATGACCGCCACCTCCCTCCTGGCACCGCGCATGCTCCCGGGCGGTCCGTCACTGCTGGATGACGAGGATCGTGCCGATACCGCCGGCCCGTTGGTTGGCCGCCTCGGCCTCTTGCCAGGTGTAGTACTGGCGCACGGTGCCGTCCGGCAGGGTCAACTGGTAGATGGTGACGCCCGGGCGGGCACCGCCGCCGCAATTGCAGCCCATGTTCCGCTCCTTCGGTGACTTTTCGCGAGGGGATCGATATGGCCCGGTCGGCGGGGGAAGATGCCTTCCGGGCCTGTCCTTCGGGCCCGGCAGCCGTCCCCCGTATGTGGATTACGGGGGACGGCTGCCTCGCCGGTCGCTCACCGGCCCGAGGATGTTGTCGCTGGTTCGGTTGAGCGCCCGCACCTATCAGGCTGTGCGGCGCACGAACCGGGGTGGGGCATCAGGTGAGGCAGATGGCCAGGGTGCTGGAAGAGCTGAGCGTCCCGCCACTGGCGGCGGGAGTGGTCGCGGTGTAGGTGCCGAACAGCACCTGGCCGACATTGAGGGTGGCCGTGCAGCTGGCGTTGCCGCTCGCGTTGGCGATGGCGGTGCACACCACGGGGCCGGACGGACCGCCCAGGTGGAAGGTGACCACCGCGCCCGGCGTCGCCCCGCTGGCGCTGAACGTGGCCTGGGCGAAGGCCCAGGGCAGCGGAGGAACGTTCAGCCGGTAGCAGGCCGGTTGCGCCGTGAACCCGTTCGCTCCGCCCACGGTCACCGTCCCCGTCCCGGTGACTCCGGTGCAGGTGCAGGTGGTGTTGGCGGAGGTCACTGTGGCGGTGACGACGTTGGCCCCGGCCGGCAGGGTGCTGGTGGTGACGCTGGCCTGTCCGGAGGCGTTGGTGATGCCGATGCCCAGGGGGCCGCCGATGGTGCTGAAGAGGACGCTGGCGCCTGCGACCGGGGCGCCGCCGCAGGTGACGGTGGCCGTGACGGTCACCGGCTGCCCGGCGGACGGGGAGGCGGGGGTGGAGGTCAGGGTGACCGCGCAGTTGGGTGCGGCGCCCACGGTCACGGTCGCTGTCCCGGTGACTCCGGTGCAGGTGCAGGTGGTGTTGGCGGAGGTCACTGTGGCGGTGACGACGTTGGCCCCGGCCGGCAGGGTGCTGGTGGTGACGCTGGCCTGTCCGGAGGCGTTGGTGACGCCGAGCCCCAGGGGGCCGCCGGTCGTGCTGAACAGGACACTCGCGCCTGCGACCGGGGCGCCGCCGCAGGTGACGGTGGCGGTGAGGGTCACCGGCTGCCCGGCGGTCGGGGAGGCGGGCGTGGACGACAGGGTGACCGCGCAGCTCGGTGCCGTGCCCACGGTCACGGTCGCCGTGGCGGTGGCCCCGACGCAGGTGCAGGTGGTGGTGGCGGCGATCACGGTCGCCGTGACGACATTGGCCCCGGCCGGCAGGGTGCTGGTGGTGACGCTGGCGACTCCGGACGCGTTGGTGACGCCGGTTCCCAGGGGGCCGGCGGTGGTGCTGAAGAGGACCGTTGCGCCCGGGACCGGTGCGCCGCCGCAGGTGACGGTGGCCGTGAGGGTCACCGGCTGTCCGGCGGTGGGGGAGGCGGGCGTGGAGGTGAGGGTGACCGCGCAGTTCTGCCGTGCGGCGACCGTGACGTTCACGCTGGCGGAGATGCCGACGCAGGTGCAGGTGGTGGTGGCGGCGATGACGGTGGCCGTGACGACGTTGAGGCCGGTCGGCAGGCTGCTGGTGGTGAGGGTGGCCTGCCCCGCGGCGGTAGTGACTCCGACGCCCAACGACCCCGCTGTGGTGGCGAAGAGGACCGTCGCGCCTGCGACCGGTGCGCCGCCGCAGGTGACGGTGGCCGTGAGGGTCACCGGCTGTCCGGCGGTGGGGGAGGCGGGCGAGGACGTGATCGTGACCGCGCAGTTCTGCGGAGCGGTGACCGTGACGGTCGTCGTGGCGAAGATGCCGACGCAGGTGCACGTGGTGGTGGCCGCGATCACGGTGGCCGTGACGACGTTGGCCCCGGTCGGCAGGGTGCTGGTGGTGAGGGTGGCCTGTCCCGCGGCGCTGGTGATGCCGACGCCCAACGACCCCGCTGTGGTGGCGAAGAGGACCGTCGCGCCTGCGACCGGGGCGCCGCCGCAGGTGACGGTGGCCGTGAGGGTCACCGGCTGTCCGGCGGTGGGCGAGGCGGGCGAAGACGTGATCGTGACCGCGCAGTTCTGCGGTGCGGCGACCGTGACGTTCACGCTGGCGGAGACGCCGACGCAGGTGCAGGTGGTGGTGGCGGCGATCACGGTGGCCGTGACGACGTTGAGGCCGGTCGGCAGGGTGCTGGTGGTGAGGGTGGCCTGCCCGGCGGCGGTAGTGACTCCGACGCCCAATGAGCCCGCCGTGGTGGCGAAGAGGACGGTTGCGCCTTCAACTGGGGTGCCGCCGCAGGTGACGGTGGCGGTGAAGGTGACCGGCTGTCCGGCGGTCGGGTTGGCGGGCGAGGACGTGATCGTGACGACGCAGTTCTGCGGTGCGGTGACGGTGACGTTGACCGTGGCGGAGACGCCGACGCAGGTGCAGGTGGTGGTGGCGGCGATCACGGTGGCCGTGACGACGTTGAGACCGGTCGGCAGGGTGCTGGTGGTGAGGGTGGCCTGCCCGGCGGCGGTAGTGACTCCGACGCCCAATGAGCCCGCCGTGGTGGCGAAGAGGACGGTTGCGCCTTCAACTGGGGTGCCGCCGCAGGTGACGGTGGCGGTGAAGGTGACCGGCTGTCCGGCGGTCGGGTTGGCGGGCGAGGACGTGACCGTGACCACGCAGTCCTGCAACGCGGTGACGGTCACGGTCGCCGTGGCGGCCCCACTGGTGGCGCCGGCGGCAGTCACCGCGCCCGACACTGTCCCGGTGAAGGTGACGCTCGCATTGCCGCTGAGGTCAGCGACAGCGGTCTGCGGGAGCGCCGCGTCGTAGGTGAAGGTGATCAACTCTCCGGCTACGGCACCGGTGACGGCGGCTTGGAATGTCTGGCCCACCGTGACCGTTGACGGGGTGAGAGTGAGAGCGAGTGCCATGCTGGACAGCCCCTTTCGAAGGCTCCACGAAGGAGGTGGGGGGCTGTGCACGCCGGAGGGTTCGAAACTGTCCGAGCGCGCTCACCTGCCGGGGGTGCCCAGGAAACGACCACGCCGCATCACGACGGCAACGTCCATGGTCCCCGCCAGGGGATGGGCACCCCACCGTCGGTTAGCACCGATTGAAGCGACCGGCCTGACGCCACACCATGGGCGACGGCCGAGTTGACCCGAATGGCGCAGCGCGCATCGGCGCGCGCTCGTTCGCAACGCGACGCCGAGTGGGCTGGGCACCCGCGCGCACAAGGCCGGGTGGATCGTCGCTTGCGGGCGTCGGCCGCTGTCTGCTTTCGGTGAGCCGTTGGTTCACTGTGCCAACTTCCAGGAGCTACCGGCGGGTTGAGATGCGGGGGTCGGGTTTCGGTCGCCGCCACCGCCGCGGAGCGCCTCGGCGGGGCCGCCAGGAGGGCGGCACGGGGCAACGAAGCGCAGGTCGGCCCGGGGGTGACGGGGGCGCGGGGTGGTCCGGGGGCCGTCGTCGTGACCTTGGCGCAATCAACTACCGCATGTTGCACGTGCGTTGACAGTGCACGGGGGTGGCCTCACGATGCAACGCGGCATCAGCGGGCTGCTACCGCTGGTTACCGCAGGTGGCAGTGGTCAGCGTGTTCGCCCCCCGGCAGAAGGAGCGCCCGTGGTCCCCCGGCCCCCGTTCCCCGGCACCCCGCTTTCCCGATCGTCCGGTACCGGTGCTCCGCCTGGTGGTGGAGGGGCTGGTGAGCCTGATGGTTCACGGTCCCGTGGGCCTGATGGCGGGCCCGATGGCGGGATTTACGGCTCCGGAGCCGCCACCCGTCCGGAGGCTGCCGACCGCGATCTCGTCGTGGTGCTCTCGCCGTTCGAGGAGCCGGGCGAGCGGATCGTGCTGGCGGCCGCCCGCGCGGGCGCGCTGGGCCTGCTGGATCTTGGCCGGGACCCTGGGGCGGCGCGCAGCGCGCTCGCCTGGCTCGGCGGGGCGGGAGGGCATGAAGGGCTCTCCCACGGTGTGCGGATACCGGTGGGGTGTCCGCTGACGGCCGCCGATCTGCCGGAGACGGTCGACACCGTGCTGCTCGCCGACCCGCGGTCGTACGCCGCCCCCGGCCCGTACGCCGACCCCGCCCGCGACCCGGCCCCCGGGTGGCCGGAGGAGTGGGCCGACGGTGGGCGGCGTCGTGTCTGGGCCGAGGTCACCACCCCCGAGGAGGCCGCGGCGGCGTGTGCCGCCGGGGTCACCGCGGTCGTCGCGCGTGGCCATGAGTCGGGTGGCCGGGTGGGCGAACTCACCACCTGTGTCCTGCTGCAACGCCTCCTGGCCGACCCGGCCGTGACCGTTCCCGTCCTGGCCGCCGGGGGCATCGGCCCGCACACCGCCGCCGCGGCCGTCGCCGGTGGGGCGGCCGGGGTGCTGCTCGACTCCCAGCTCGCGCTCACCACCGAGGGCGAGGACCGGCTGCCCCGGGCGGTCGCCGCCGCGATTCGCGCCATGGACGGCAGTGAAACCACCGTCGTCGCAGGCCACCGAGTCCTGACCCGCCCGGACCTCCGCCCGTCCGACGCGGGCGACGGCGCCGGGCGAGGCGACGAGGCCGGGGGAGCGGAGACCGGCCATGCCCCCCATCCCACCCCCGTCACCGCCCGCCTGGGCGCCCGGGACCTGCGGACCCAGCTGCTCCCCATCGGCCAGGACGGTGCCTTCGCCGCCCGGCTCGCCGCGCGCCACCGCACCACCGGCGGCATCGTGCAGGCCGTACGGGCCGCCATCTCCGGCCATCTCGACGCCGCGGCGCGCATCCGTCCGCTCGCCCCCCGCCCCGGCGCCCGCCATCTCGCCGTGGCCCAGGGGCCGATGACCCGGGTCAGTGACGAGGCCGGGTTCGCCGCCGCCGTGGCCCATGAGGGCGGGCTGCCCTTTCTGGCCCTCGCCGTCATGGAAGGCGAGCAGGTACGCCGGCTGCTGGCCGAGACCGCCGAGCGGCTGGGCGACCGGCCCTGGGGCGTCGGCCTGCTCGGCTTCGCCCCGCCCGAACTCCGGCGCGAACAGCTCGCCGCGGTGGCCGAGTTCGCCCCCGAATACGCCCTGATCGCGGGCGGTCGGCCCGCCCAGGCCGCGCCCCTCGAAGCGGCCGGGACCCGGACCTATCTCCATGTCCCGGCGCCCGGTCTGCTGGAGCGCTACCTCGCCGAAGGCGCCCGGCGGTTCGTCTTCGAAGGGCAGGAGTGCGGGGGCCATATCGGCCCCCGGGCCAGCTTCCCGCTGTGGGAGGAGCAGATCGAGCGGCTGACCGCCCATGCCCGTACGCACGGCGGTACGGCCGAGGGGCTGGACGTGCTCTTCGCGGGCGGTATCCACGACGCCCGCTCGGCCGCGATGGCCGCGGCCGCCGCCGCCCCGCTCGCCGAACTCGGCGCCCGTATAGGTGTCCTGATGGGTACGGCCTACCTGTTCACGGAGGAGGCGGTGGCCACCGGCGCCGTGCTCCCCGGCTTCCAGGACACCGCTCTGGCCTGCGACCGGACCGTACTGCTGCGGACCGCGCCGGGCCACGCCACGCGCTGTGCCGACACCGCCTACACCGAGGACTTCGCGGCGGCCGAACGGCAGCTGGCCGCCAACGGCACGGAGCCCCGGGCCCGTTGGGAGGAGCTGGAGCGGCGCAACCTCGGACGGCTGCGGATCGCGAGCAAGGGCCTGCGGCACACGGACGGCGGACCGCCCGCGCCCGTGGGGGAGCACGAACAGCGCCGGGAGGGCCTGTACATGCTGGGCCAGGCCGCCACCGCGCGCCGCGCCACCACCACCCTCGCCGCGCTGCACAGTGCCGTGACCGACGGGGCCACCGACCAACTCGCCCTACGCGCCGCCGAGGTCCCGCCACCCGCCGCTCACCGGGACCGGGGCCGGGGCGAGGATGCCGCGCCGCTGGACATCGCCATCGTCGGCATGGCCTGCTGCTATCCCGGGGCGCCCGACGCGGGCCGCTACTGGTCCAATGTCGTCACCGGCGTCGACTCCGTCACCGAAGTACCCGCCGACCGCTGGGACGCCTCCACCTACCACGACCCGGACCCCGCGCGGGCGGGCGAGCGCACCCCGTCGCGCTGGGGCGGCTTCCTGCCCGCCCTCCCCTTCGACGCCCTCGCCCACGGCATCCCCCCGGCCTCCCTCACCGGCATCGAACCGGTGCAGCTGCTCGCCCTCGACGCCGCGGCCAAGGCCCTGGCGGACGCCGGATACGCCGGCCGCGACTTCGACCGCGCCCGTACCAGCGTCGTCTTCGGTGCGGAGGCGGGCACCGAACTGGCCGGTGCCTACGGGCTGCGCGCACTGCACCCGTCCTACCTCGGCGATCTCCCGCCCGCCCTGGACGCCGAACTGCCCCGGCTGACCGAGGACTCCTTCCCCGGCGTGCTCGCCAATGTCATCGCCGGACGCATCGCCAGCCGCCTCGATCTGGGCGGCGCCAACTGCACCGTGGACGCCGCCTGCGCCTCCTCGCTCGCCGCGCTCGACCTGGCCTGCCGCCAACTGCGCGACCACGACAGCGATATGGCTCTGTGCGGCGGTGCCGATGTGCACAACGGCATCAACGACTACCTGATGTTCGCGTCTGTGCAGGCACTGTCCCCCACCGGCCGCTGCCGCCCCTTCGACGCGGCGGCCGACGGGATCGCGCTCGGCGAGGGCGTCGGCTGTCTGGTCCTCAAACGCCTCGCGGACGCCGAACGGGACGGCGACCGGGTCTACGCGGTCGTCAAAGCGGTCGGTACGTCCAGTGACGGGCGGTCCCTCGGGCTGACCGCACCACGGCCCGAGGGCCAGCGGCGGGCCCTGGAACGCGCCTACCGCCGCGCCGGGATCAGCCCCGCACAGGTCGGCCTCCTCGAAGCCCACGGCACCGGCACGGTCGTCGGCGACACCACCGAACTGGCCGTCCTCACCGAACTGTTCGAGGCCGCGGGCGCGGCACCCGGCAGCTGTACGCTCGGCTCGGTCAAATCGCAGATCGGACACACCAAATGCGCCGCCGGACTGGCCGGTCTGATCAAGGCGGCGCGTGCGGTGCACAGCGGGGTGCGGCCGCCGACCCTGCATCTGACCCGGCCGACCGAGGCGGACACCGGCCCGTTCCGCTTCGACACCGGACACGCGCGGCCCTGGCCGGTCCCCGCCGCACAGCGCATCGCGGGAGTGAGCGCCTTCGGCTTCGGCGGCACCAACTACCACGCCGTACTCGCCGGTTACGACGGCGCCCCCGAACCCGCCCACGCCCTGACGGACTGGCCCGCCGAGCTCTTCTGCTTCCGTGGCACCGACCGCTCCGCCGCCGTACGGACCATGGAGCGCCTCGCCGCGCGACTGGCCGAGAACGACCAGGCCGGGCGCCCGTGGCCGCTGCGCGACCTGGCCGCCGAGACCGCGACGGCGGACGGCCCGGTCCAGGTCTGCGTGGTGGCCGAGGACCTCGACGATCTCGCCGCCAAGCTGACCCAGGCCCGCCAATTCACCCCCGCCGACGGCGTCTACCTGCGCGAACGGGATGCCGACCCCGGGCAGCTCGCCTTCCTCTTCCCCGGGCAGGGCAGCCAGCGCACCGGAATGCTCAGCGAATTGTTCCTCGCCTTCCCGGCGCTGCGCGGCCTCCTGGACGACGCCGATCCGGACTGTGTCGCGGCCATGTTCCCGCCCGCCGCCTTCACCCCTGAGAGCCGGGCCGCCCAGCAGGCCACCCTCACCGACACCCGGGTCGCCCAGCCCGCGCTCGGCCTCGCCTCCGCCGCCGCACACCGGCTGCTCACCGCACTCGGGGTACGCCCCGACTGCACGGCCGGTCACTCCTACGGTGAGCTGACCGCCCTGTGGGCCGCGGGCGCCTACGACACCGAGGCACTGCTCCGGCTCAGTGCCCGGCGCGGCGAGGCGATCCTCTCGGCCGCGGGCGACGACCCCGGCGCGATGGCCGCCGTGGTGGCCACGCCGGTCCGGGTACGGGAGCTGATCCGCGACACCGGCGTGGTCGTCGCCAATCACAACGCGCCCGAACAGAGCGTGATCTCGGGCCCGACGGAGGCCGTGGAAGCGGCCGTCGCGGCGCTGCGTACGGCCGGTACTGACGCGCGCCGTCTGCCCGTCGCCTGCGCGTTCCACAGTCCACAACTCGCCGCCGCCCGCGACACACTCGCCGCGGAACTCTCCGCGACCGAGGTGGCCGCGCCCGCCCTCCCGGTATGGTCCGGCGCCACCGCGCGCCCCTACGCCCGCGAGGCGTGCGCGATACGGGACACCTTGGCGGGGCAGGTCGCCGCCCCGGTGCGCTTCGTGGAGCAGATCGAGGACATGTACGCCGCCGGGGTGCGCACCTTCGTGGAGGCCGGACCCGGCCGGGTGCTCACCGGTCTGGTCGGGCAGATCCTGGCCGGACGTCCGCACACCGCGCTGGCGCTGGACGTACCGGGCGAGTCCGGACTGGCCCGGCTGCCGCACGTCCTGGCGCGGCTCGCGGCGGCCGGGGTTCCGGTTGACCCGGAGGGGCTGTTCCGTGGGCGTGCGCAGCCCTTGCCTGCTTCGGCGCCGCGCCGTCCGGGGTGGCTGGTGAATGGGCATACGGTGCGTACTGCCGATGGGGCCTTCCTGCCTGGTGGGCTGCGGCCGGCCCGGCGGGTGGAGAGTCGGCCGGGCGATTCGGGGGCGGCGCGGGCCGATGGCGGTGCGGCTCCCGGGGAGGACACGCGGCAGGCGGCCGTGTTGGAGTATCTGCGGGCCACGCGGGAGCTGGTGGCGGCGCAACGTGATGTGGTGTTGCGGTATTTGGGGGAGGGGGGCGCGGCTGGTGGGTTCGCCGAGTCGTCCGATGCGTTTGCCCGGTCCGCTGCGTCCCCGTCGGCTGAGGCCGTCGGGCCCGTTCTCGTCCCGCCGTATACCGAACCCGCCGGAGCCGGTGCCGGTGCCGGTGCCGGGGCCGACCCCGCCGTCGCTGTGGGGGATGCCGCAGTCGCGCAGCCGTCCGCCACCGGGCCGCGGCTCCTGAGCCCCGCCGAACTCCTCGATGCCGTAAGGGAGATCATCCACCAGCGGACCGGATACCCCCACGAGATGCTCGATGCCGGGCTCGACCTGGAGGCGGACCTTTCGGTGGACTCCATCAAGCGGGTGGAGATCATCGGCGCGCTGGCCGACCGGATCGGACTGCCGCAGGACGCGGACGGGGCCATGGAGTCGGCCGTGGAACAGCTCGCCCGCGTCAAAACCATCAGCGGCATCGTCGACTGGATCGCCGCCACCCGCACCGAACCCCCGCCGGCCCCAGCCGAACCCGAGCCCACACAGGCCGCACCGGCCGCACCGGCCGCGCCAGTCGCACCGGCCGCACCCACCCCACCAGCCGCACCAGCCGCACCGGTGCCGCCCGCAGCGCCGCCCGCTCCCGTTACGACCACGGGAGAACCGACCACCGCCGGGCACCCCGCCGCCACCGGGCACCCCACCACCACCGGAAACCCCGTCACCCCGAAGGAGCCCGACGCCGCCCCGCTGCCGCTGCGCCCCACCCGCTCCCTCGTCCGCGTCACCCCCCTGGGCCCGCCCGTGGCCCGGCCGCCCGCCGAGGTGGTGGCGGGCAGTGACTTCGCCGTGGTGGAGGACGGCCAGGGCGTGGCGCTGGCTCTCGCCGCCCTGCTGGAGAGTCATGGCGCACGGGTACGGACCGTCCCCGCCGAGCGGTTGGCCCGGTGTGTCGCCGGCAGTACCGGTGGAGTGGTGGATCTCAGCGCCCTCCGGGCGGGCCGCGGTGCCGTACTGCCGGGACAGTTCGAGGCGTGGCGTACCGCCCTGACCGGTGGGGCCCGCCGCCTGCTGCTGGCCACCGCGGCCGGCGGCACCTTCGGCCAGGACACCACCGCGGACGCCCCCGACCCGCTGCCCGGAGCCGGGCTGCGCGGCTTCGCCCGTACGGCCGCCCTCGAATACCCCGACGTCCTGATCCGCGCCGTGGACCTCGACCCCAAGGACCGCCCCGAACGCCTCGCCGCCCACCTCCTGGCCGAACTGTGCGCCCCCGGTGAACCGGTCGTCGTCGGCCGCACCAACGGCACCCGCACCACCCTGCGCGCCGTCCCCACACCCCTGCCGGACGACCGGACCCTCCTGGGGCGGCCGATGCTCGGGCCCGGCTCCGTGGTGCTGCTGACCGGCGGGGCACGCGGGATCACCGCCCGTACGGCCCTCGCCCTGGCCCGCGCCCACGGGTGCCATATCGAACTCCTCGGCCGTACGCCCCTACTGGACACCCCTGAGGACCCGGCCCTCGCCCACGCCCACGACCGCATCGCACTGCGCGCCGCGCTCCTCGCCCAGGGCCTGCGCCGACCCGCCGAGATCGAGGCGGCCGCCGGGGCCGTGCTGGCCCGCCGTGAGATCACCGGCACCCTCGCCGCCCTGGAACCGTTCGCCGCCTCGGTGCGCTACCACGCCGCCGATGTCACCGATGAGTCCGCCGTGCACGCCGTGGCAGCGGACATCCGGGCCCGGCACGGCCGCCTCGACGGGATCGTGCACGGCGCCGGCACCCTCGCGGACAAGCTGCTGCGGGACAAGGACCCGGCCTCGTTCGCCCGGGTCTTCGCCACCAAGGTCGACGGCGCCCGCCATCTGCTGTCCGCCGCCGGTGACGACACCGGCTTCCTCGTCCTCTTCGGCAGCGTCGCCGGGGTCTTCGGCAACCGGGGCCAGGCCGACTACGCCGCCGCCAACGACGCCCTGGACACCCTCGCCACGGCCTGGTCGGCCCGCACCTCCCGGCGGGTCCTGGCGGTCGACTGGGGCCCGTGGGCGGCCGAGGGCGGCGGCATGGTCACCCCCGAACTGGAGCGCGCCTACGCCCGCCGGGGCATCCCGCTCCTGGATCCCGACGCCGCGGCCGCCGCCCTCCTGGACGAACTGGCCCACGGCACGGCGGCCCAGGTCGTACTGGCGGCCGAGGCCGACGGGCAGGTGACGGGCGATGAATGAGTCCCCCGCCCGGCGCACCGGCCCCCGGCCCACGGACGCCGCGATCGTCGGCATGGGGGCGCTCTTCCCCGGCGCCGAGAACCTCGCCGCCTACTGGCGCAACCTGGTGGCCGGTAAGGACTGCATCACAGACGTGCCGGCCGACCGCTGGGACCCGGACATCTACTACGACCCGCAGGGCGCCGAAGGCCCCGCCCGCAGCGACCACTTCTACTGCCGCCGGGGCGGCTTCCTGGACGGTCCGACCGCCTTCGACCCCACCCGCTTCGGCATCATGCCCGCCGCCGTCGGGGGCGCCGAGCCCGATCAGCTGCTCGCCCTGCGCACCATCGCCGACGCCGTCGCCGACGCGGGTGGTGAAGAGCGGCTGCCCGCCGACCGGTCCCGTATCGGCGTGATCCTCGGCCGCGGCGGCTTCATGGGCGTCGCCACCGCCCGGCTCGACCAGCGGGTCCGTACCGCCCATCAGCTCGCCCTCACCCTGCGCGAACTCGCCCCGGAATTGGGTGCGTCGAAAATCGCGTCCATACGGGAGGCGTTCCAGACGAGCCTCGGCCCGGAACAGCCGGAAGCCTCCATCGGCCTGGTCCCCAGCTTCACCGCCGCCCGCACCGCCAACCGGCTGGACTTCCGCGGCCCCGCCTACACCCTCGACGCGGCCTGCGCCTCCTCCCTGCTGGCCGTGGCACAGGCCGTCGACCTGCTCGCCGCCGGCCGCTGCGACCTCATGGTCGCCGGAGCCGTGCACCACTGCCATATCGCCACCCTGTGGAGCGTCTTCACCCAGCTGCGTGCGCTCAGCCCCACCCAGCGCATCCGCCCCTTCGACCGCCGGGCCGACGGCACCCTGCTGTCCGAAGGCACCGGCGTCGTCCTCCTCAAGCGCCTGGCCGACGCCGAGCGCGACGGCGACCGGGTGTACGCGGTCATCCGCGGCACGGGAGTGGCGGGCGACGGCCGCGCCGCCGGTCTGATGAGCCCGCAGCCGGAGGGCCAGATCCGCGCACTGGAGCAGGCCTGGGCCGCTGCCGGGCTGGACCCCACACACCCCACGGCGCTCGGCCTGCTGGAGGCGCACGGCACCGGGACCCCGGTCGGCGACGGCGTGGAACTCGCCACCTTGGCCCGGGTGTTCGGCCCGCGCGGTGCGGGCGTGCCGCCGGTCGGCCTGGGCTCGGTGAAGTCGATGCTCGGCCACACCATGCAGGCCGCCGGTATCGCCGGACTGATCAAGGCGGCGCTCGCTGTCCACCACCGGACACTGCCGCCGACACTGCACCTGGACGAGCCGCACGAGGGCCTGGCGCGGACCCGTATGCGCCCGCTCACCGAGGCCGAGCCCTGGGACGCCGGGCAGGCACCGCTGCGGGCGGGCGTCAACGCCTTCGGCTTCGGGGGCATCAACGCGCACGCCGTTCTGGAGGAGGCACCGGGGCGGTGGGTTCCGGCGGCACCGCGCCCGCGGCCGGGGGCCTTGGTGCGGACGGCGTCGTTACGGACGGGACCGTCGCCGACGGCTTCGTCGTGGACGGAGCTACCGCCGAGGGCCTCGTTGCGGACGGTCGAGCCGGAGCGCGCCGTTCTGCTCGCCGCGGATACGCCGGTCCAACTGGCCGACGCCTTACGGGATGTGGGGGAGGGGGGCCCGGCGCCGGACGTGAGCGGTCCGGCGGCAGGCCCCGGTGCCCCCGTCCAGGATGGCCCCTGCCGCCTCGCCCTCCTCGACCCCACCCCGCAGCGCCGCGTCCTGGCCGCCAAGATCCTTGCCCGTGGTCTGCCCTGGCGGGGGCGCGGCGAGGTGTGGTTCACCCCGGACCCGTTCTTCGGCCCGTACGCCCGCCAGGAGGGAGCGCGGCTCGCCTACCTCTTCCCGGGGCTGGAGGCGGAGCCGCCGCCCCGTGTGGACGATATCGCCGACCGGATGGACCTGCCCCGGCCTTCGTTCTCCGGCGGCAGCGGCCTGGTCGAACGCGCCGTGGACACCCTCGCCGCCGGCCGCATACTGGCCCGCGCACTGGACGAACTGGGCCTCACCCCCGACCTGTTGACCGGCCACAGCCTCGGCGAATGGACCGCCATGGTCGTCGCCGGAATGTATCGGCCCGAGGCCGTGGACGCCTTCCTCGACTCGCTGCGGCCGGGCTCCCTCGCGGTACCCGACCTGGTCTACGCGGCCCTCGGCTGCGGTGCCCCGCAGGCGGCCGCCGCGCTCGCGGGCCTGGAGCGGATCGCGGTCAGCCATGACAACTGCCCCCACCAGTCGGTGATCTGTGGCGCGCCGGAGCCGCTGGCCGAGGCCGTACGCAGACTCGCCCGACAGGGGGTACGGGCCCAGGAGATGCCCTTCCGGTCCGGCTTCCACACCCCGATGTGGGCGCCCTACCTCCATCAGACCGGCACCGCCTTCGACACCCTGCCCTTACGGGACCATCGGCTCCCCGTATGGTCGGCGACGACTGCCGCCCCTTTCCCGGACGGTCCCTCCGCGATCCGCCGGCTGGTGCTGCGGCACCTCCTGGAGCCGGTCCGCTTCCAGGAGCTGACCCGACGGCTGTACGAGACGGGCGTCCGCGCCTTCGTCCAGGTAGGCGCCGGCAGCCTCACCGGCTTCGTCTCCGACACCCTCCACGGCCAGGACCACCTCACCGTCGCCGCAACCGACCCCCGCCGCGACGGCCCCGCCCAACTCCGCCACCTGGCCGCCGCGTTGTGGACCGAGGGCCTGTCGCCACGGTGGGAGCGGTTGGGGTTCCCGCGCGGGGCGGGCGTGGTGATGGGCCGGGCCACGGACGACGCTACGGGGCGGGCCGTGGACCGCGTCGCGGAGGGCGCTGAGGGCGGAGCTACGAGCGGTGCCACGGGCCGCGCTACGGACCGCGCCACGGGCCGTACGGCGGGCCCGGAAGGGGCCGGTGCGGCGGACCGCTCGGCGGCGGCCCCGGCAAGAGCCGCAGCGGCGATACGGCTCGACCTCGGCTCACCGCTGGTCCGCCTCGGCGAGCGGACATCAGGTTTCCCGGTTCTCACCGCGCCGCTCGCCCCAGGCACCCCAATTCTCGCGCCCGCCGGCTCCCCCCCACCCCCGAACCCACCCCCCGCCCCCTCCCCCGAAGGGGGAGGAGGGGGAGGGGGCGGGGGAGCGCTCCCGCACCCCCGGCCGACCGCCGCCGAACCCGTCCGGCAGGCCCTGGACACGGTCCTCGCCGAAACCCGGGCCGCCACCCGCACCGTCACCGCCGCCCTCGCCACCGCAGACGTCCGCAGCGTCCCCGCCCACCACCCCGTCGCCGCCCCTCACACCGCCGCCCCCTCGGTCACCGCCGCCCCCGCCCCCCGAACCGCCCTCCGCCACCTCTCCCTCCAAGCCCTCCCCTACGTACGTGACCACTGCGTCTACCTCCAGCCCGACGACTGGCCCGAGGCCGCCGACCGTTTCCCCGTCGTCCCGATGACCACCCTGCTGGAGCTGGCCGCCGAGGCGGCCCGGGAGTTGGTTCCCGGGCGGCTCGTCACGGGGTACTCCGATGTGCGGGCCCTGCGCTGGCTGGCCGTCGCTCCGCCCGTCGATCTGGTCGTGACCGCCACCCCCGACGGGGAGGGGCGGGTGCGGGTGAGTCTTGGTGAGTACGCCGCCGTGACCGTCCACTTGGCGGCACAGCACCCGGCGCCGCCGCCCCCCGACCCGGCGCCTCTGGCGTCCGGCCGGCCGGCGCCGGTCAGTGCGGAGGCGCTCTACCGGGACCGGTGGATGTTCCACGGGCCCGCGTTCGCGGGGGTCCACGAGGTCAGTACGGTCGCCGCCGACGGCATCCGCGGCACACTGCGCGCACTGCCCGCGCCGGGTGCCCTCCTGGATGCCGCGGGGCAGCTCCTCGGCCACTGGATGCAGCTGAAACTGAGCGGTGACCGCCTGGTCTTCCCCGCGACGCTGGAGCGCGTACGGCTCTACGGCCCGCCGCCCCGCGAGGGTGCGCTGCTGGCGGCCACCGCCCGGATCCGCGAGGTCAGAGCCGGTTCGGTGCGCGGCGAGGTGGAGCTGTGCGGCGCCGACGGCCGTGTATGGGCGCGTCTGGAGGGCTGGACCTACCGGCGCTTCGGTGCCGATGAGCGGGTGTGGCCGATGAAGTTCACGCCGGAGGTGTGCGGTATCGGTGAGCCGCGGCCGGGCGGCTGGTGCCTGGTCCGGCGGCGCTGGTCGGACCCGGCCTCGCAGGAGCTGGTCATGCGCCGCTATCTGGGCGCTGCCGAGCGTGCCCGTTACGAAGAATGTGCGCCCCGCGCCCGCGCGGCCTGGCTGCTGGGCCGGATCGCGGCCAAGGACGCGGTGCGGGAGCTGCTGTGGGAGTCGGGGGCCGGGCCGGTCTTCCCGGCCGAGATCCAGGTCGGCACCGACGCGCACGGCCGCCCCTGCCCCCGGGGCCCGCTCGCCGACGGCCTCCATCTCTCGCTCGCGCACAAGGACCGGATCGCCGTCGCCCTCGCCCACCGGTCGGGCCCGGTCGGGATCGACGTCGAGCGCGTCACCGACGATCCGCAGGCCCTTGAACGGATCGCCCTCACCCCGGCCGAACGCCGCCTGGCCGACGACCTCCACGCACGGCACGCACCCGGGAACACCGGCCGCGCCTACTGGCTCACCGCCCTGTGGTGCGCCAAACAAGCCGCGGCGAAGGCGGCGGGCACCGTACCCGGCCGCCGGCCGCTGGAGTGGACCGTGACCCCCGGACCGGGCGGCGCGCTCCGGGTGGTCTCCCCGGACGGCCGGCCCCACCTCGTCCACCTCGACTCCGTCGACGATCTGTCCGGGCGCCATGTCGTGGCCTGGACCGGGCCGCGGCCCGAGGACCGTACGGGCACCGACACCCTCACTCCCACGGAGGCCACCCATGGCAGCTGACCCGCTCCCCGAGCGCACCGGGACGATCCTGGCCGAGATCACCGACATGCTGGTGAGCGTCGTCGGCGACGAACTCCTCGTCGTGGGCGAGATCACCGGCGCCACCACCTTCAATGACGATCTGGCCCTGGAGAGCATCGAGTTCGTCGCGCTGGCCGAACTGCTCCAGCAGCGCTACGGCCCGTCGGTGGACTTCCTCGGCCTGCTCGCGGAGAAGGACATCGACCAGATCCTGGCCATGACGGTCGGTGAACTCGCCGCCCATATCGACCGGGTCACCGTCGCCGACCAGGCTTGCGCGAGCTGACCGCGCCATGGCCCTGACACCCGCGGGCGGGCTGCGCCTGCACACCCAGTGGCTGCCGGGCCACGGCGGCCCCCGGCCCGACAGACCCGCCGTCGTCTTCCTCCACGGGCTGGTGATGGACAACCTGTCGAGCTTCTACTGCACCCTCGCCGGCCCCGTCTCCCGCGCCGGACACGATGTGCTCCTCTACGACCAGCGCGGGCACGGCCGCAGCGAACGCCCGCCCAGCGGGTACGACAGAGCCACCTCGGTGGCCGACCTCATCGCCCTGCTCGGCTCCCTGGGCCTCGACCGTCACCCGGTCCATCTGGTCGGCAACAGCTACGGCGGCGCGCTGGCACTGCACACCGCCCTCGTCCGGCCGGAGCTCGTCGCCTCCGTCGTCCTGATCGACGCCCATCTGACCGGCGACTGGATCGAGGACATGACCGACACCCTCTCCGTCGCCGCCCTCGGTCTCGAACACCGCCGGACGGGGGAGCAGTTGGCCGCGCTCGGGCGACGCAAGGAGGCCCGGCTGTCCGCCGCCGCCGATGCGCTGCTCAACCACACCACCCTCATCGAGGACATCGCGGCCGATACGCCCTTCACCTGCCACGACTTCGCCCGGCTGCGCCGTCCGGTCCTCGGCGTCTACGGAGAGCACTCCGAACTCCTCCCCGGTGCACAGGAGTTGATGCTGAGCGCGCCGGACTGCGAACTCTGTGTGCTGCCCGACGTGGGGCACACCGTGCTCAACGAGGCCACCGAGGGGCTGTGTGATGCGCTGCTGGGCCGGCTCGGCGCACCGGCCGGGGCGGTGGCCCGATGAGAGTGCTGTTCGTCGTGCCGCCGCTGGCCGGGCACGTCAACCCCACCCTCGCCGTCGCCGCCGAACTCGCCGCGCGCGGCCACCAGGTCGCCTGGACGGGGCCCGCAGCGGCCCTGACACCGCTGCTCCCCACGGGCTCCCTGCTGTACGCGGCGGGAGACCGGGACGCGGACGGCGGCCATGACCTGGGCGGCGCGCGGTGGCGCGATCTGCGGGGCATCGCCGCGCTGCGCTTCCTGTGGGCGGAGGCCCTCATCCCGCTCGCCCGCGCGATGCTGCCCGGTGTGCACACCGCCGTCGAAGCCTTCCGGCCCGATGTCCTGGTGGCCGACCAACAGGCCCTCGCCGGGCCTCTGGTGGCGCGCCGGCACGGCCTGCCCTGGGCGACCTCGGCGACCACCTCGGCGGAGATCATCCGGCCGTTCGACGACTTCCCGAAGGTGGGGGAGTGGGTGACCCAGCGCATCGCGGCACTGCTCGCCGAATGCGGTGCGCCCGGCGGCTGGGACCCCCGCTTCTCCCCGCACCTCGTCCTGGTCTTCTCCACCCCCGCACTCATCGGAGACGGCGGTCCGGATCCGGCCGCGGCGAGCGCACCGCATGCACACACGCACGCGAACACGCATGCACACACGCACGCGACCGACGGCGGGCCCGGCGGCGCCCCCGGGAGGTACCCGCCGCATTACGCCTTCGTCGGTCCCGCCTTCGGCGCCCGCCCCACCGGCGGGGACTTCCCGTGGGGTCGGCTCGACCCCGGCCGCGCCCGGGTGCTCGTCTCGCTGGGCACCCTCAACCGGGCGGCCGGCGCCCGCTTCTACCCCGCCGTACTGCGCGCCGCGGACGCCCTCGCGGACCGGGCGCAGCTGATCCTGGCCGCACCGGCCGACCTCGCCGGGGACATTCCGCCGCACATGCTGCACCAGGAGTACGTCCCCCAGCTCCAGCTGCTGCCGCATCTCGACGCGGTGCTGTGCCACGGCGGCCACAACACGGTGTGCGAGGCGCTCGCGTACGGGCTGCCGCTGGTGGTCGCCCCCGTACGCGATGACCAGCCGATCGTCGCCCGCCAGGTGGCCGAGGCCGGGGCGGGCGTACGGGTGCGCTTCGGCCGGGCCCGTACGGACGAGCTTCATCAGGCCCTGGCCGCTGTACTGGACGACCCGGCGCACCGGAGTGCGGCCCGCCGTATCCAGGCGTCCTTCGCCGCGGCGGGCGGCGCCGCCGCAGCGGCCGACCGCCTGGAGAAACTCCCGCCCGGCGCCCGCGGACCGCACCCCGGCCCGAAGGGACCGCACCCCGGCCCGTCCGCACCCGGCACCGCCCCGACCGACAACGAGAAGGGACCGTGAGCCACATGACGCGAGCGCACCGTTCGGGACACCGCACGCGATGGGCGGCGGCCGTCGCCGTGACGGCCCTGGGCGCGGGCACCGTACGCGCCCGCCGCCGGCTCGCCTCGCTGCCCGTGCTCGACCCCGCCGGGCCGCACACCCCCGCCGGGCCGCACGACACCGCGCCACCCCCGCTCCCCGGCTGGCAGCTGATCACCGCACCCGGCGTCGTGGCCGACGAGGCGACGCTGCGTGCCGCGGTCGCCCACGCCACCCGCGAAGGACTGCGCGTCGTGGACCTGATCCCGGCCCACCTGGACGCGGAGAGCGTCCTCGGTCTGCTGCGGCTGCTCGACCCGGAGGCGCATCGCACGGACCGGTGCGCCCCGGGACAGGGCGCGGGCCACGCCTTGCTGGTGGCCGAGGACATCCACCGGCGGGCCGGGCTCGACGCCGAGCCGCCACCGCAGTCGGTGGCCGGCCTGATCCGCCTCCTCCGCACCCTCAAGGAGTACGCCCCGGACACCACCGGCTGGGCCATCGCCCCCGGCCTGCGGTCGCCGCACCCCGACCCCGCCCGGCGCGCCGAGGAGCTCCGCGCCCGCGGTCTCCCGCCCGCCCTGCTGTCCGCCGCCCAGCTGGCAGGACTGGCGCTGCTGGCGAAGTGCGCGCTCTCGGAGCCGCGTTGGGGCGCGGCGGCGGCCGCCCTGTACTGGCTGCAGCCCGCCGCCGTGCTGAGCCCGGCCCGCGGTCTGCGCCCGGCCGGACTGGCCCGCGCCACCGCGACCCGTCCGCTGCGCTCCCTGTCCACCGCGCTGCGCACCCTGGCCACCCCGCCCGCCGAACCGCCCCGGGCCGAGGGCACCGCGGGCCACGCCGCCTACACCGCCGAACTCGCGGCCGGCACCGACCGGTTCTTCGAACCCCGGCGCACCGACTGCCCCTGGTGTTCGGCCCCCGACCCCGTCGTACGGGTCCGGATGCCCGACCTGCTCCAGGCCAAGCCCGGCCGCTTCACCCTGGAGGAGTGCCGCCACTGCGGCCATGTCTTCCAGAACCCCCGGCTCACCCTGGAGGGACTCGACTTCTACTACCGCGACTTCTACGAGGGCCTCGGCGGCGAGGGCGCCGCCCTGGTCCTCGGCCGGATGAGCGCCACCTACCGCGACCGCGCCGAACTGCTCCGGCCCTTCACCACCCCCAGGAACTGGCTCGATGTCGGCACCGCCGGGGGACACTTCTGCAATACCGCCCGCGGCGTATGGCCCGCCACCCGCTTCGACGGGCTGGACATGGGCGAAGGGGTCCACGAGGCGGCACGGCGCGGCTGGATCGATACCGCCTACCAGGGCCAGTTCCCCGATCTCGCCGACCGGCTGGCCGGCCGCTACGACACCGTGAGCATGCACCACTACCTGGAACACACCCGGGACCCCCTCGCCGAACTCGACGCGGCCGTCAAGGTCCTGGCCCCCGGCGGACATCTGCTGATCGAACTCCCCGACCCCGAGTCCCGGATCTCCCGTCTGCTCGGCCCCCACTGGCTGCCGTGGTTCCAGCCCCAGCACCAGCATCTGATGCCGGCCGGCAACCTCAAACAGGCCCTGGAGTCCCGGGGCTTCACCGTCCTCGCCGAGCAGCACGGCGCCGCCCACCAGAACAACGCGGACTTCCTCGGCGCCGTCGCCCTCACCGCCAACCGGCTCGCCCCCGACCCGCTCGCCCCCTGGGCCACCATCCCCGCCACCCGCGCCCGGCGCGCCGCCCGAAGCGCCGTACAGACCCTGGCGATTCCCTGCTACGCCGCCGCCCTCGCGCTCGACAATGTGCGTACGGCGCTCGCGCGTGCCACCGACGGCGGCAACGCCTACCGGCTGCTCGCCCGCAAAGAGCTGGGATGAACGGGGTGGACCTGGCCCGCCGGGCGACGGCGGAGCCGCTGCTGCGGCTGCTCGCCCATGGTTTCGCGACGGAGTACCACCGCCGGCCCGAAGCGGTGTGGCGGGCGCCGTACGCCTTCCGGCTCACCGCGCCCGCGGCCCCGCCCCCCACCGGTACCGCGCCCCGGGCCGGTGGGATCGCGGCGGCCAACTGGCATGTCGCCGCGGCCGTCGCCCCGCGCGATGACGGAATGCTGCGCTGCGGTTCGCTCCACCACCCGGCCGAGACCGCCGAACTCCCGCTCACCGGACCGGCCGGCCGCGCCCCCGGCTGGGCCGCCCGCCCGTATGCCGCGCTGCGCGCACTCGCCGCCGCCGGAGTCGGCCGGGGCGGCGCCGATCTACAGCTGAACGCCACCCTGCCGGATGCGGTGGGGCTGTCCGCCGCCGAGCCGCTGGAGTGCGCGACCGCGCTGGCCGTCGCGTCCGTGCACGCCGACCGGGGCGGCTGCCCGCCGGCCCGCGCACAGCTGGCGCGGCTGCTGGCCGCCGCCGTACCCGGCGACGACGCCCTGCGCCGGGCGGTGCTCTTCGCCCGGAGCGGTCAGCTGCTCGCCCCCGACGGCAGCAGCCGTCCGCTGCGCTCCCCGGACGGCGGCCCGCCGCCGAGCCTGCTGCTGGTGACCGCCCGCCTCGCCACCGGCGGCCCCACGGCCACCGCCACCGCCCTGGCCACCGCGGTCCACGACGCCCTGCGCGCCGGTGCCTGGTCCGCCTCGTGGCCCGGACTGCGGCCCGGCCGCAGCGTGCTGCTGGCGATGCCGCCCGGACGGCGTGCGGCCGTCCGGTCCGCGGTGGCCGACGCCTGCCGCCGCGGTGACCTGCCCGTCCCGCGCTTTCTGCGGATCACCGTCGCGGACGCGGCCCGACGCGAGGACTGAGACCCCTCATCCGCCCTCGCGAGGACGGACACCCCCTCACCCGTCCCTCACCCCCCGGACAAGGAGCTGAGACCCTGATGAGACGCAGAGCGATCCGCCTGCGCAGGGCGGTCGTGGCGACACTCGGCACGCTCGGCCTGCTCGCCGTCGCCTCCGCGGCGGACGCCCGGACCGTCCGGTCCGCGCTGCCGTCCTACGACCATGTCGTGATCGTGGTCTTCGAGAACAAGCAGTACGGCGAGATCATCGGCAACGCCCAGGCCCCCTACCTCAACCAACTCGCCCAGGACGGCGCCGAACTGACCGGAATGAAGGCCCTGACCCACCCCAGCCAGCCGAACTACTTCAACCTCTTCTCCGGCGCCACCCAGGGAGTCACCGGCGACGGCTGCTACACCGCGCAGTCGTTGTCCGCCCCCAACCTCGCCCAGGAACTGATCGCGGCCGGCAAGACCTTCGCCAGCTACAACGAGGGGCTGCCCGACGAGGGTTCCACCACCTGCTCCAGCGGCCGCTACGCGCAGAAGCACAACCCCTGGTTCGCCTTCAAGAACGTCCCGGTGACCAGCGGCAAGACCTTCGCCCAGTTCCCCAAGGACGACTTCACCAAGCTGCCGACACTGTCCTTCGTCATCCCGGACATGTGCAACGACATGCACGACTGCGCGGTCGGCAGCGGCGACACCTGGCTGAAGAACAACCTCGACTCCTACGCCCGCTGGGCCAAGGACCACAACAGCCTGCTGATGGTGACCTGGGACGAGGACAACTACCTCGGCTCCAACCGGATCGCGACCGTCTTCCACGGAGCCCATGTCAGACGGTCCGCGGTGAGCGGCGACTACAACCACTTCAGTCTGCTGCGGACCTTCGAGGACATGTACGGCACCGGCCACGCGGGCAACGCCGCCACCGCCACCCCCGTCACCGGGGTGTTCGACACCGGCACCGAGCCGCCAGGCGACGAGCTCACCCTCACCGCCCCCGGCCCGCAGACCTGCCGTTTCGGCCAGGGCTGCACCGTCCAACTGACCGCCACCGGCGGCAAACCCCCGTTCACCTACCGCGCCACCGGCCTCCCGCTGGGCCTGACCCTGGACGCCGCAGCCGGCCGGATCACCGGCAGGCCCTGGGCGACCGGCACCTTCCCGGTCACCGTCACCGCCACCGACGCCGCGGAGGCCACCGCCACCGCCACCTTCCCGCTCACCGTCAACTGGTTCTGACCGCCGGACCGACGGGCAGGCCGTCACCCCCAAACGACACCGGCCACCCCCATAAGGAGGTGGCCGGTATCCGCCATCCGCCGCTCGTCGACGGCCGCCCTCAGCGCCGCCGCACCAGCGGGAACGGCAGGGTCTCGCGGATCGACAGACCGGTCAGGAACATCACCAGCCGGTCCACGCCGATGCCCAGCCCGCCGGTCGGCGGCATCGCGTACTCCAGCGCCTGCAGGAAGTCCTCGTCCAGCTCCATCGCCTCCGGGTCACCGCCCGCCGCCAGCAGTGACTGGGCGGTGAGCCGCCGGCGCTGCTCGACGGGGTCGGTCAGCTCCGAGTAGGCGGTGCCCAGCTCGGTGCCGAACGCGACCAGGTCCCAGCGCTCGGCGAGCCGCGGGTCCTTGCGGTGCTGCCGGGTCAGCGGCGACACATCGGTCGGGAAGTCCTTGTAGAACGTGGGGAGCTGGGTCTTCTCCTCCACCAGGCGCTCATACATCTCCAGGACGATGTCGCCGCGGCCCATCTCCGGCTTCACCGGCACCGCCGCGGTGTGGCACAGCCGCCGCAGCCGGTCCAGCGCGGTGTCCGCGTCGACCTCCTCACCCAGTGCCTCGGAGATCGCGCCGTAGACGGTCTTGACCGGCCAGATGCCCGAGATGTCGTGCTCCACCAGGCGGCCGTTCGCATCCGCCTTACGGGCGGTGGCGCTGCCGAACGCGGCGATCGCCGCACCCTGGATCAGCTCCCGGGTCAGGTCCAGCATCACGTCGTAGTCGGCGAACGCCTGGTACGCCTCCAGCATCGTGAACTCGGGATTGTGCTTGTAGGAGATGCCCTCGTTACGGAACGTCCGCCCCATCTCGAAGACCTTCTCCATACCGCCCACACACAGCCGCTTGAGATACAGCTCCGGCGCGATACGCAGATACAGATCGAGGTCGTAGGCGTTGATATGGGTATGGAACGGGCGGGCGTTGGCGCCGCCGTGGATCTGCTGCAGCATCGGCGTCTCGACTTCGAGATAGCCGCGCTCGATCAGTCCCTGGCGCAGCGCCTGCACGGCCGTGCTGCGTGCCCGGACGTTCTCCCGTGCGTCCGTCGAGACGACCAGGTCCACATACCGCTGGCGGACCTTGGCCTCCGGGTCGGACAGCCCGCGCCGCTTGTCGGGCAGCGGCCGCAGACACTTGGCCGTCAGCCGCCACCGGGTGACGAACACGGTCAGCTCACCGCGGTCGCTGGTGCCGACCTCACCCTCCGCCTCGACATGGTCACCGAGGTCGATGTCCGAGCCGAAGCGGTCCAGCAGCTCGGTGCCGCTGCCGTCCCGGGTCAGCGCGATCTGCAGATCGCCCGACCAGTCGCGCAGCACCGCGAAGAGCACCCCGCCGTGGTCGCGGGTGAGCAGCACCCGCCCGGCGACGCTGACGGACTTGCCGGTACGGGCCCCGGGCGTCAGGTCCGGGAACTCGTCGCGCACCTGGCCCAGGGTGTGCGTCCGCTCGACGCCCACCGGATACGGGTCGGTGCCGTCCTCCCGCAGCCGCTCCAGCTTGCGGTGGCGCACCCGCACCTGCTCGGGCAGCGCGGCCAGCTCCTGCTCGTGCAGCTCCTCCTCGCTGGCCGGCGCGGCCTTGACCAGACCGAGCTCGTCCAGCGACGGCAGTCCGGCGGTGCTCGCCGGGGCCAGCACCCGCTTCTTGTGGCCCTTGCCCCACAGCGCGCCCAGGCTCGGTACGTCGACGAAGCCCTCGGCGATACCCGAGCCCAGGGCGATCCGGGCCAGCGCGCCGGCGTCCGCGTAGCACAGGAACCGCGGATACCACTCCGGGTTGTACTTCGCGTTGGAGCGGTACAGCGCCTCCAGCTGCCACCACTTGGAGAAGAACAGCAGCAGCCGGCGCCAGACCTTCAGCACCGGGCCGGCACCGATCCGGGCGCCCTCCTCGAAGGCGGAGCGGAACACCGCGAAGTTCAGCGAGATCCGGCGTACACCCATCGCCCCGGCCTGGGCGCACAGCTGGGCGACCATGAACTCCATGACGCCGTTGGGCGCGCTGCGGTCGCGGCGCATCACGTCCAGCGAGATGCCGTCGGTGCCCCAGGGGACGAACGACAGCAGCGCGATCATGTTGCCGTCGCCGTCGAACGCCTCGGCCAGCAGGCACTCCCCGTCCGCGGGGTCGCCCAGCCGGTCCAGCGCCATCGAGAAGCCGCGCTCGGTCTCGGTGTCCCGCCAGGCGTCCGCCCGGTGGATGACTTCCTGCATCTCCTCGTCGGTCAGCGCGGAGTGCCGCCGTACGCGGAAGGTCGCACCGGTCCGCTCGACGCGGTTGACGGCCTGGCGGGTGACCCGCATCTCGCGGCCGGCCAGGTCGAAGTCCTTCACATGCAGGATCGCCTCGTCGCCGAGCTGCAGTGCGTTCAGACCGCTGCGGGCGAACGCCTTGGCGCCGTCCTCGCTCGCGCCCATGACGGCCGGCTGCCAGCCGTACCGCCCGGCGACCTCCAGCCATGCCTCGATGGCCTGGGTCCACGCCTCACGGTCACCGACCGGGTCACCACTGGCCAGGCAGACCCCGGCCTCGACGCGGTAGGTGACGGCGGCCTTGCCGCTGGGGGAGAAGACCACGGCCTTGTCGCGGCGGGTGGCGAAGTAGCCCAGCGAGTCCTGGCTGCCGTAACGGTCCAGCAGCGCCCGGATGCGGTCCTCCTCGTCACCGTGCAGCGCGGCCTCCATGCGCTGCGAACGGAACAGCGCGGCCGCCGCGTTGAGCAGCGCCAGCGCACCGAGCAGTCCGAGGACGACGCTGATCCAGTGCGGCGGATGGCCCTCGACGATGTGGCCGCCGACCAGCCCGCCGCAGACGCGGTTGGCCGTCCACAGCAGCCGGTTGGCGGCGCCGTACTCCAGGGTCCCGGGGGCCAGCGACACCAGCCCCCAGCCGATCAGCACCGCCGCCACGAGCCCGCCGACCAGCACCAGGATGGCGCGCAGGAACGCACCGCGCCGGGTGATCGCGTAGAACTCGCGGTGCGAGACGAGCAGCAGCACCAGCGCCCCGGCGCAGAGCACCAGGGAGAAGGCGAACTCCCAGTACCCGTTGGCCAGGAACAGTGCGTCGGCCAAAGTGACCAGCACCATGTAGGCCACCACGAACCACAGGGCCACCCGTTTCCTGGCGGTCATCGCCGCGCCCAGGAGGAAGAGGAAGGCCGCGTAGGCGAAGTTCGGCGCCACCGGGATGGTGAGGGTGTCCAGCCAGTAGATCACCGGCTGGAGTCCGCGCCGGAGGGGCCCGATCAGCGCCGTCAGGGCACAAAACAGCCCCAATACGCTGAAGATGATGGCGAAGCCATTGGGGACACGGCGCCTGAAGCGCCGCCACCCCGTGAGTTGATCCTGGTCCTGCACGGTGCTCATTCCGTCACATTAGGCTCTGAAAGGTGTCAGCTGCTCGACGCGAAGGCGCTGTTTCTGCGCCACGGGGACCGGCCGTCATCCCAGTCTCCGATCCCGGTGCTGTGGTCGTCTTTCCCCCGTACGGAGGACGGAGTGACCCCGGCGGGGTCACCCACGTGGACCTTGCCACAAACCTGTCGCAGGTCCGAGTCGGTGCAACTCCGGCTGATGGTGAAGTTCAGGTCATAGTCGCCGGAAAAATAGCGGCCGCCGCCGGAGTCCACCCCGTGGAGCTCCGCCCGCAGCCGGACCTCGGTGCCCGGTTTCCAGCGCTGCGCGGGCCGCCAGGTCACCTGGTCCTTGCCGTTGCGGTCCTTCTCCCAGTCCCAGGAACCGGTCGTCCGGTCGTCGCTGGTGACGCTCAGGCGGCGCCCCACCGCGGCCCGGTCGGTCACCGGGTGGTCGAAGGTGAGCGTGAGCAGCCTCTCGACGGGGACCACGGCGTCCCGGGTGCCGGGATCGGGCACCAGTGTGTTGAGCCGGGCCGGCTGCGCGGTGGTGAGCGACTCCTTGGCGGCACCCACGCCGCCCCGGTCGCTCCTGGTCCTGGCGACGACGGAGTACTTGGTGGCCGGGGCGATCTCGGCGCTGGAGGTCCAGAAGGTGCCATCGCGCCCGAGCCCGCCGGGCAGCCGCCGGCCCCTGGGGTCGGTGACCGTCACCTCGGTCAGCACACCACCCTCCGCGGTCACCTTGAGCTTGTCCCCGGCCTGCGCGGTCCTGGTGCCCCCGGCCGTGCCCAGCGCCACCTTCACCGGCGCGGCCATGGACGCCGGTGCCGTGAAGCCCGCACACGCACTGAGCGTGCCCGTTCCGACGACCGTCGCCAGGGTGAGCGCGAGGCACGGCGGCCGGAACGACCGGTGACGCAAGAAAGAGGGCTGGCTCATCTCGGGGCTTTCCGTCTGCGGTGGGGGAGGGTGTCAATGACGGACGCTAAGACGACCGATCGCCACAGTTCGTTGCAGGGAGTGATGTGATCCACATCACGGGGCAGGGTGCCGTGATCACGATCCGGCTCGCCACCTGATGTCGCTGCGGAGCGGCGGCTTAAGATCACCGGCATGGCACTGCGACCGGTACAGGTGAACATCAAGGCGCTCGATGACGCGGCGATCGGCCGGTTCTGGGCGGAAGCGCTCGGCTGGGGCCTGTCCAGCGAGGCCCCCGGTGTGAGCAATGTGGAACCCGGCGGCGACTTCGTCTGGCCGGACCCGGCCGCCGTCTGCATCGATGTCGTGGCCGTCCCGGAACCCAAGACCACCACCAAGAACCGTGTCCACGTCGATCTCGCCACCACCTCCGCGGCCCATCAGGCCGAGTTGGTCGCGCGCCTGCGGTCCCTCGGCGCGACCCCCGTCGACGTGGGCCAGGGTGATGTGCCGTGGACGGTCCTCGCCGACCCCGAGGGCAACGAGTTCTGCGTGCTGGAGCCCCGGGAGATCTACCGGGACACCGGGCCGATCGCCGCGGTGGTGGTCGACTGTGCGGATCCGCGGGCCATGGTCCGGTTCTGGGGTGAGGCGATCGACTGGACCCTCTGCGAGGTGGCCGACGATCGTGCGGTGCTGCGCTCCGCCAAGGGGGTCGGCCCGTATCTGGAGTTCCTCCGCACGCCCGACGCGAAGACCGTGCCGGACCGCGCCCACCTTGACCTGCTGCCGTACACCGGTGACGACAAGGCGGCGGAGGTGGCCCGGCTGCGGGCCCTCGGCGCCACCGACCTCGACCTCGGGCAGGGCGACGTCCCGTGGACCTGCCTGGCCGACCCGGAGGGTCACGAGTTCTGCGTGCTCGGCCGGGCCTGACGCGGATCCTCCCGTGACCCGCAGTGATCACCCGATCGGAGCACCCGGGCGAGAACCGGACATACCCTGAAATACGCCAAACTGGCCACCCCTTGCTGCCCGTTCGGGCGGCGGTTGAGGAGGCGTGCGTCCCATGGCGATTTCCATCTCGGTCGTCCTGCTGCTGGTGGTCCTGACCGTGATCTTCCTGCGCAGTGGCAAGCTCAAGTTCTCGCACGCCCTGGTGTGCGCGCTGCTCGGCTTCTATCTGGCGAGCAGCAGCCTCGCCCCCGACATTCACCAGGGGCTGTCCGGCGCCGCCGATGTGGTGAGCAGTCTGCGTCCGTGACGGTGGCGGCCCGCCGCCGTCAGGTTGCGCGGCGCCCATGGCGGCACCCCGGTCCGCTCAGCCGGCGGAGAACACCCCGAGCGCATTGGGCACCGGCCGCTCCGCGCCACCCGACGGATGGTTGCGGACCGTGGCCCCGTACGCGTCGCCGGTGACCAGGGTCGAGGACCCGCCGCCGTCCAGGTCCATCGCGTCCCGCACGCCCAACTCCGCCATCAGATCCGCCAGTTCGCGCACGGTCAGGCCGGTCTGGCCCGGCGCCCCGTCCAGCGCCATGAGATACAGCACCCGGCCGCCGGCCCCGATCCCCGCGGACGTACGCACCGCCACGGCGACGGTGTCCAGACCGGCCAGCGGCGCGCCGTCCCGCACGATCGGGAAGCCGCCCACCGCGCAGCGCAGCCGGCCGGGCCGACGGCCGACGAGGTACGAGCTGACCTCCACCGGCTCACCGATGCGCAGCGTGCGCAGCTGCCGCGCCCCGTCCTCCCGGCCCACCAGCACCACACTGCCCACAGGCACCCCGCCGGCGCCCGGCACCTCGCCGACCGCCGTCACCCGGCCGTGCCGGACCGTCACCTCCGCGGTCTCCGTACTGCACGGCGCGGCCCGGTCGGTGTCCGTACCGCAGGTGGCGCGCATCCGGGACGCCGGACCCCACTGCGCGGTGTACGCGCCGATCCCGCCGACCGGCAGCGCGTACTGGTTCAGTCCGCGCAGCGGCAGCGCCCCCTCGCCGGTCAGCACCGCACCGCGCAGCGTGAGCCGGTCCAGCCGGGCGCGGCGGTCGTAGCCGACACCGATGACGTCCTCGGTGGTCGCACCGGGCGGCATCACCGGACCGAACCGCTGCCCGTCGGGCACCGCGCCCTTCAGCTGCCGTCCGGAGGCCACCGCCGGGCCGACCGAGGCGCCGGTCGGCTGCACACCCGGGTGCTGGGTCTCGGTGATATTGAAGAAGTCACCGTTGACGGCCCCCACCGCCCGGCGCTCCGCGGCCAGTTGGGAGACCGGAGACCGCGCGCCGACCGCCCCCGGGTACAGCAGATCCACCGAGACCCGCGGATCGGCCAGATCGATGGTCAGCAGATGCCCGTGCGCGGTGCCGCGCGGCAGCGTCATCCGGAACTCGCCGTAGGTCACACCGGGGGCCACCGGCGCGGTACCGGAGCGGCGGAGGTCCGGGCCCGCGGCGGCGGCCGGCGCCCCGCCGCCCGCTATCCCTCCGCCGGCCAGCACACCCCATGCCACCAGCACCGTCAGCACCGCGCGAACCCGACCGAATCGCTGTCTCACGATCCCCCCTGACGTCACGTCAACTGTCCCAGGTGCCGAAGACGCTCACTATGACCCGGACGTGTCAGGAATCCGTACACCCGCGGAACGGCCGTCGTGTCGCCGGACCGGGTCCTCAGGGTGCTGCCAGGAGACCTCGTTGACCAGTTGCAGATAGCGCGCCCAGTCCCAGAACTCCCCGGGGTCGGTGTGGTCGGTGCCGGGGACCTCGACATGGCCGATGATGTGCTCCCGGTCCCTGGGGATCCCGTACCGGTCACAGATGGCGGCGGTGAGCAGGGCGGACTGTGTGTAGAGCGGGTCGGTGAACCAGGTCGGGTCGTCGATCCAGCCCTCGTGCTCGATGCCGATGCTGCGGGTGTTGTAGTTCCAGTTCCCGGCGTGCCAGGCGACGTCCCGCTCGCGCACGCACTGGGCGATGTGGCCGTCGGCGGACCGTACGACATAGTGGGCGGCCGCCTTGTGCGCCGGGTCCTGGAACAGCTTGAGGGTGTCCGGGTAGGTCTCCTGGGTCACATGCACCACGACCCGTTCGACCGGGTACCGCGCCGGGCGGTCGGCGGCGGTGAAGTTGGCCCGGTTCGCCGGGACCCAGTGGACCGGGGGGTAGGCGCCGCCGGGCGGGGTGTGCCGGTGCGGTGCGGCGGCGGTGGAGGCCGCGGCGAGGGGGGTGAGGGCGGCGGATGCGGCGAGCGCGGCCGCACCGGTCAGCAGACGCCGGCGGGCCGGGCGGTGGGGGGCGGGCTCCATGTGAACTCCTGACAAGGCGAGGGGTGGTCGCGTACATGTCACGCACATGCGGTGCGTTCATGATGCGCAACAGGGCACGCCCTGCCAAGGGAATGGCCGTTCCGCCAATGGCTGGACCAAAGGCGGAACGGTGCAGGTCAGGAGTGACGGGATACCTGATCGGACGTCACCCGGGTGCCACGCCGACGGCCCTGACGGCGGCTTGTCGACGTGGCACCCGGCGCGGCGACCGGCCGGTCAGTGGCCGATCTCGACGTCCTCCAGAATGCCCAGTGCGTCCGGCACCAGCACCGCCGCCGAGAAGTAGGCACTGACCAGGTAGTTGATGACCGCCTGGTCATTGATGCCCATGAAGCGCACCGACAGACCGGGCCGGTACTCGTCCGGGATGCCGGTCTGGTGCAGCCCGACCACGCCCTGGTTCTCCTCGCCGACCCGCAGCGCCAGAATCGAGCTGGTCTGCTCCGGGGTGATCGGGATCTTGTTGCAGGGCAGCAGCGGAATGCCCCGCCAGGCACGGACCGCGGTGCCCTCGCACTCCGCGGTGGTGGGGTAGATGCCCCGGGCGTTCCACTCCCGCCCGATGGCCGCGATCGTCCGCGGATGCGCCAGCAGGAACTGGGTCTTACGACGCCGGGAGATCAGCTCGTCGAGGTCGTCGGGGGTCGGCGGACCGCTGCGGGTGTGGATGCGCTGCTTGAGGTCGGCGTTGTGCAGCAGCCCGAACCCGGGGTTGTTGATCATCTCGTGCTCCTGGCGCTCCCGCAGCGCCTCCACGGTCAGCCGCAGCTGCTGGTCCAGCTGGTTCATCGGGTCGTTGTAGAGATCGGCGACCCGCGAATGCACCTTCAACACCGTCTGCGCCACGCTGAGTTCGTACTCGCGCGGGGCCAGGTCGTAGTCGGCGAAGGTGCCCGGCAGCATCGGCTCACCGACATGGCCCGCGGCCAGCTCGATGGCCGCCTCACCGTGCTTGTTCTGGGCCGGCACCAGCGCCGCACCGACGTCCGCGAGATGGCTGCGCAGCGACTCCGACCGGCCCAGCACCTCCTCCAGGTCGCTGCGGTACAGGGTCAGCGCGGTCACCCGGGTCACCGCCCGTACGGAGTGCTCCCACTCCGCGTCCGCGGTCAGCAGCGCCGCCGCGCCGATCGCGTCACCGTCGGCCAGCACCCCCAGCACGGTCTCGTCGCCGTACTTGCCGGCGCCGATGCGGTCGAGCTTGCCGTGCGCGATCAGCACGATCCGGTCGGTGGGACCGCCCGCCCGTGCCAGCACATCACCGGGCGCGAACTCCCGCTGGACGAACCGGTCCGCCAGCGCCTCCAGCGCCGCGGTGTCGGTGTAGCCGCGCAGCGGCGCCAGCTCGCGCAACTCCTCCGGAATCACCCGGACTTCGGAGCCGGTCGAGACGAACTCCACCCGTCCGTCACCGAGGGTGTGGGTAAGGCGGCGGTTGACGCGGTACGTACCGCCGGAGACCTGCGTCCAGGGCAGGATGCGCAGCAGCCAGCGGGAGGAGATCCCCTGCATCTGCGGCACGGTCTTGGTCGTGGTCGCCAGCTTGCGCGCGGCCGCGGTGTCCAGGCTGGAGCGGGTCTGCTCGCTCGCGGACACCTGCGGGCCGGACGTCGGGTCCACCGATGTGGTCATGAGGAAGGCTCACCTGTTCTTGTCTGTGCTGTGCTGTGCGTGGAGCGGTGCGGGGCGGTGCTGTGCGGCGCGAAGGGCGGTTCCGCCGGATGCGGTTCAGTGGCCGATCTGTACGTCGTCGAGAACGCCCACCGCATCGGGCACCAAAATGGCCGCCGAGTAGTAGGCGCTGACCAGATACTTGATGACCGCCCGGTCGTCCAGGCCCATATAACGCACCGAAAGACCCGGCTCATATTCATCGGGAATTCCGGTCTGATGCAGGCCGACGACGCCCTGTTTCTCCTCGCCGGTGCGCACCAGCAGAATGGAACTCGTCCGCTCCTTCGTCACCGGAATCTTGTTGCACGGGAAAATCGGCACCCCGCGCCAGGAGGGCAGTGAATGCCCCATGACATCGACCGCGGTCGGATACAGTCCGCGGGCGCTGCACTCCCGCCCGATGGCGGCGATGGCCAGGGGATGGGCGAGCAGAAAGCCCGGGTCCTTCCAGACCGTCGCCAGCAGATCGTCGAGGTCGTCGGGGGTGGGCGGGCCGGTGCGGGTGTGGATGCGCTGCTTGAGGTCGGCGTTGTGCAGCAGCCCGAACCCGGGGTTGTTGATCATCTCGTGCTCCTGGCGCTCCCGCAGCGCCTGGATGGTCAGCTTGAGCTGCTCCTCCACCTGGTTCATCGGGTCGCTGTAGAGGTCGCCGACCCGGCTGTGGGTGCGCAGCACCGTCTGCGCGACGCTGAGTTCGTACTCCCGGGGCGTGGTGTCGTAGTCGACGAAGGTGTCGGGGAGGGACGGTTCGCCCTGGTGCCCCGAGGCGACGGAGACCGCCGATTCCCCACTGGCGTTCATCGGCTGCGCGGCGCCCTGGCGGGCCGTCGTCAGATGCTCGCGCAGTGCGGGGGAGCGGTCGATGATCGCCTGTGCGGCCTGCCGGGTCAGCGTCATGACGGTCACCCGGGTCACCGCGCGATAGCTGAACTGCCAGATCCCCTCGGGGTCGGTGAGCGGTTCGTCGCCGAGGTGGTCGCCGCCGGCCAGCGCCTCCAGCACCGCGTCCTCGCCGTATTTGCCGGTGCCGATACGGTCCACCCGGCCGTGCACGATCAGCACCAGCCGGTCACCCGGCCCGCCCGCCTCACCGATCAGTTCACCGGGCGCGAATTCCTGCTGGGTGAAGCGGTCGCCGAGCGCCGCCAGCACCTCGGTATCGGTGAACTCCCGCAGGGCGGGCAGCTCACGCAGTTCATCGGGGATGATCGCCACATCGCTGCCGCTGGTGTCGAAATCGATACGCCCGTCGCCGAGGGTGTACGTCAGCCGGCGGTTCACGCGATAGGTGCCACCGGAAACCTGCACCCAGGGCAGCAGCCGCAGCAGCCATCGGGAAGTAATGCCCTGCATCTGCGGTGCGGTTTTGGTGGTGGTCGCCAAATTCCGTGCCGCGGTGGTGCTCAGGCTGGAATTCCGGGCGTCTTCCGCACTGTCGTGCAGCGATTCATCGGCAATGGTCACAGTGCCACCTAGCTCTTCGAAGGGTGCGATGCGGACCGCCCGAAACCCCGTTTCCAGGCGGTTCCGCGGCAGCCCGCCGAACCGAAGGTAGTGCTGCTGTTTTTATCGGCACAATCGCTCGATGGGGTGGCATGGAATTCCCCTGCCATGGAAAGGTTTAGCGGGCTCAATTCCGGGGAGAGTGTGCCGGGGTGCAGGAATGGAGGGGATCCTCCAGGACCCCCTGCAGCGCGGCGTGCGCCGCCCCCAGCAGCGGTCCGTCGGCACCCAGCCGGGACACCGTCACCACCGGCCCGCCGCCCCGCCCGTGCTCCGCCGTGACGGCCGTCCGCAGCGTCAACTCCCGCTCCAGGGACGGCAGGACCCAGGGCGCCAGTGCGGCCAGCGCACCCCCGAGGACCACCGCCTGTGGATCGAGCAGATTCACCGCCCCGGCGAGCGCGATGCCCAGCGCCGTCCCCGCGTCGTGCAGGGCGCGTACGAGAGCGGCGTCCCCGTCGGCGGCCCGGCGCGCCAGCAGAGCGATACGGGCGCCAGGGCCCGGATGTGTCGCCGCCTGCTCGGCGGTGAGCCCGCCCGCCCGCAGGACGGCCGGTTCCCCCGCGTACTGCTCCAGACAGCCACGGCCGCCGCAGTCGCACGGCGGGCCGTCCGGATACACCGGCACATGCCCCAGCTCCCCCGCGAAGCCCCGGGCGCCCCGCAGGAGTTGACCGTCCACGACGACCGCGGCGCCGATCCCGGCCTCCGCCGACACATGCACGAAGTCCGGCGGCGGGGCGGGCCGGCCGGCGCCCCCGCCCAGCCGGAGCTCGGCCAGTGCACCGAGGTTGGCCTCGTTCTCCACGGTGAGCGGGATGGTGCGGGAGCCGTCCGCCGGGGCCGTCGCCGTGGCGAGCCCCGGTGCGAGATCGGCCGCCCGCCAGCCGAGGTTGGGGGCGTGCACCACCGTCGTCGCATCACGGGCGACCAGACCGGGCACCGCGACCGTCAGCCCGGCCGGTCGCAGTCCCTCGGCGGCGATCCGGTCGGTCACCTCGGCGAGCAGCCCGGACAGCTGCCGCAGCACGGGCCCGGGAGCGCTGTGCCGGTTCGCCGCATCGGCCGCCACCCGGGCCCGGACCCGGCCGCGCAGATCGACCGCACACACCGCCAGGTGGTCGACGCCTATCTCGGCCCCTATCCCGGCCGGACCCCGGTCGCTGACCGCCAGTTCACTGCCCGGCCTGCCCCGGCCGCCGGTCGCCGCCCGCCCCGACTCGACCAGCAGCCCGGCCCGCAGCAGCTCGTCGACCAGCGGGGCCACCCCGGCCCGGGTCAGCCCGATCCGCGCCGCGACCTCCGGCCGGGAGAGCGGCCCCTGCGCGGCCACGGTCCGCAGCACCCGGGCCAGATTGCGCCGCCGGATGCCGCGCTGGTTGTCGCCGCCGGGCACGGTCACCAGGTCTCCTCGGGGTGCGGGCGGGAGCCGGTGGCCCTCCTGGTCCACGGCTTCGGGTGCGGTCACGGCCGCAGCAGCGGCTCGCCGTCGGCGAGCGTCGCCGTCAGCCGCTCCCAGGCGGCCTCGTCCCGCGGCCCCGCCTCGTACTCCGCGCCGCGCGCCGTCACCCAGCGGCGCGCGACCGCCGCCGGGTCCTCCTCCAGCAGCAGCCCGGCCGCCTGTGCCGCCGCCCCGAGCGCCACCAGCTCCCGCGCCTCGGGCACCACCACGGGGCGGCCAGACAGCCGGCGTACGGTCTCCCGCCAGGCCCGGCCCCGCGCACCGCCGCCGATCAGCAGCAGCGGCGCATCCGGTGCGGCGTCCGCGTCCAGCACCCGGTCCAGCGCCTTCAGCAGGGTGAACACCGCACCGTCATAGGCGGCCTGGAGCAGCTGGCCGGCCGTGGTGTCGTGTCGCAGCCCGTGCACCAGGCCCGAGGCGCCGGGCAGATTCGGGGTGCGCTCACCGTCCAGGAACGGCAGCATCACCACACCGCCGCCCTCCTCCACGGCCTCCCGGTCGCGGCCCAGCAGCGCCGCCACCCGGTCCACCGCGAGCGTGCAGTTCAGGGTGCAGGCCAGCGGCAGCCAGTCGCCGCGGGCATCGGCGAAGCCCGCGACGGTGCCGGACGGATCGGCGGGCCGGTGGGTGGAGACCGCGTAGACCGTCCCCGAGGTCCCCAGGCTCAGCACCGGCTGACCGGGCCGCAGGCCCAGGCCGAGCGCGGCCGCCATGTTGTCGCCCGTACCGGCGGCCACCAACGCGCCCTTGGGCAGCGGCAGATGACCGGCGTGTACGGTCCCGGCGGCCTCGCCCGGCAGCGCCACCCGCGGGAGCAGCCCGGCGTCCAGTCCGACGTGTGCCAGGATCTCCGCGTCATAGGACTCGGTGGACGATGCCCACCAGCCGGTCCCGGACGCATCGCCGCGATCGGTGACGGCCTCGCCCGTGAGCCGCTCGGTGAGGTAGTCGTGCGGCAGCCGTACCGCGGCGGTGGCGGCGGCCGCGGCCGGCTCGTTCTCGCGCAGCCAGGCCCACTTGGCGACCGTGAACGCCGGGGGCGGCACGCTCCCGACCCGCTCCGCCCAGGCCGCCGCGCCGCCCCGCTCCGCGATCAGCCGCTCGCTCTGCGGCGCGGGCCGGACGTCGTTCCACAGCATGGCCGGACGCACCGGCGCACCGGCCGCGTCCAGGGTGACCAGCCCGTGCTGCTGCCCGCCCACGGACACCGCCGAGACCTGCCGCGCCACATCGCCACATTGGTCCAGCGCCTCGCCCAGCGCCTGCCACCACTGCCGCGGGTCGCTCTCCTTGCCACCGGCGTCGCCGCTGACCGCGTGCGGTGCCTGCCCCCGGGCGAGGACCGCACCGGTCACCGCGTCCACGACCAGCGCCTTGGTGGACTGCGTGGAGCTGTCCACCCCGACGACCAGTGGTCCCGCTGACTGTGCGCCCATCGTGCACTCTCCCTCGGCGGCCGGTCGTCCGTGGTCTCGGTCCAGGGGGTTCCCCGGTGTGCTGTCGCATATTAGTTTGGCCGCGGGAGAATTTGTAAAGCGCCTTGACGAAATGAGCGAGGGAGTCGCGATGAGCCTCCGGCCCACGCCCGGGGACAAGTTCAGCTTCGGCCTGTGGACCGTCGGCTGGCAGGGCCGTGACCCCTTCGGGGACGCCACCCGCCGCGCCCTGGACCCCGTCGAATCGGTGCACCGCCTCGCCGACCTCGGCGCGTACGGCGTCACCTTCCACGACGACGATCTGATCCCGTTCGGCTCCGGTGACGCCGCGCGCGAGGCGGCCGTCACCCGCTTCCGGCAGGCACTGGACGCCACCGGCCTGGTCGTCCCGATGGCCACCACCAACCTCTTCACCCACCCCGTCTTCAAGGACGGCGCCTTCACCGCCAACGACCGCGGCATCCGCCGCTACGCCCTGCGCAAAACCCTCCGCAACATCGACCTCGCCGCCGAGCTGGGCGCCCGCACCTATGTCGCCTGGGGCGGCCGGGAAGGCGCGGAGTCCGGCGCGGCCAAGGACGTACGGGCCGCCCTGGACCGGCTGAAGGAGGCCTTCGACCTGCTCGGCCAGTACGTCCTTGAGCAGGGCTACGACCTGCGGTTCGCCCTCGAACCCAAGCCCAACGAGCCGCGCGGCGACATCCTCCTCCCCACCGTCGGCCATGCCCTCGCCTTCATCGAGCGGCTGGAGCACCCCGAGCTCTACGGCGTCAACCCCGAGGTCGGCCACGAGCAGATGGCCGGACTGAACTTCCCGCACGGCGTCGCCCAGGCACTGTGGGCCGACAAGCTCTTCCATATCGACCTCAACGGGCAGAGCGGCATCAAGTACGACCAGGACCTCCGCTTCGGCGCCGGTGACCTGCGCTCCGCCTTCTGGCTCGTCGACCTGCTGGAAACCGCCGGCTACGACGGACCTCGGCACTTCGACTTCAAACCGCCGCGCACCGAGGACATGGACGGTGTCTGGGCCTCGGCGGCCGGCTGTATGCGTAACTATCTGCTCCTCAGGGAGCGCGCGGCGGCCTTCCGGGCCGACCCGGCCGTCCAGGAAGCGCTGCGGGCCGCCCGCCTGGACCAACTGGAGCGCCGCACCGCGGAGGACGGCCTGGCCGGTCTGCTCGCCGACGCCACCGCCTACGAGACCTTCGATGTGGCGGCGGCGGGCGCCCGCGGAATGGCCTTCGAGCATCTGGACCAGCTGGCGTTGGAGCATCTGCTGGGGGCGGTCTGAGGGGAGTGACCGGGCCCGGTCCGAGGCCGCACCCGGGCCAGGCATGACGGCCGCACCCGGGCCCGGCCCGCTCACCCCAGCAGACCGCGCAGGAAGGCGATCTCGGCGGCCCGCTGCTCACCGCCGCCGCTCTCATGGGCGTTGAACCGCCACACCTTCAGTTCCTTCTCGCCCGCGTAGTGACGGAAGGCGGCGAACCCGGTGGACGGCGGCGTCACCTCGTCGCGCAGTGCGGTGCCGAAGAGGGCCGGGGCGGTGGCGCGGGCGGCGAAGTTCAGGCCGTCGAAGTGGTCCAGGGTGTGCAGCGCGGTGTCGATGTGGCTGCGCGCACCCGCGAAGTAGCGGGTGAGTTCGCCGTACGGGCCCGCGTCCGTGATGTCTATCGCGCGGCGGATGTGCGTCAGGAAGGGCGCATCGATCAGGGCCCCCGCCAGACCGGGGACCAGGCCCGACGCCGCCAGCGCCGCCGCGCCGCCCTGGCTGTGGCCGGCGACCACGATCCGGTCGGTGTCCACCGCCTGATGGCCGCGCGCCGCCTCCACCGCCCGTACGGCGTCGGTGAACAGCCGCCGGTAGTAGTAGCCGTTCGGATCCAGCAGCCCCTGGGTCAGCTTGCCGGGGACGCCCGGATTGCCGGAGGCGACCGGATCGGGGGTGTCACCGGGCCGGTTGGGGCCGCTCTGGCCACGGGTGTCCATGACCAGCGTGGCGTAGCCCGCGGACGGCCACAGCAGCCAGTCGTGCGGCAGCAGTCGCCCGCCCCCGTAACCCAGGTACTGCACCACACACGGCAGCGGCCCGGCGGCCGCGCGCGGAGCCAGGAACCAGCCGCGGACGGGATGCCCGCCGAATCCGGCGAACGTCACGTCATGGGTGTGGAGCAGGGTGAGTCCCGCGTCGACCTCGGTGAAGCGCGCGTCCAGGTCATGGGTACGGGCCTCGACGAGGGTGCGCCGCCAGAACGCGTCGAAGCCGGCCGGCTCGGGACGCGGCGGGCAGTAGGTGTGCAGCTCGTCCAGGGGCAGGTCGGTGAACACGGAGAACCTCCGAGCCGTAGGCTGGCTTGTTGTCTGTCGCCAACGGTGCCCAGGGTCCGGACAATTCAGACGTGCATTGTTCCAGGTTGGTCACCGAGTCCCGCAAAACCGAGTAAAGAAGCGATCATTTCCGCCATGAGCTTTCCTCCGTCTCCGCCTCCGCCGCCGAACCAGCCGCCCCACCCCAACCCGGGCGGCTTCGGCCCGCCGGCCGGCGGATACGGGCCGGGCGGCCAGGGCCAGGGCGGTGGGTACGGCCCGGGTGGCTACGGCACACCCCCGGGCAACCAGGCACCCGGTGGCTACGGCCCGCCCGCGGGCGGCGGCTTCGGACCTCCCGGACCGGGCGGCCCCGGCGGCTGGCAGCAGCCGCCCGGCCCGCCCGGCGGTGGCGGCAACGGCAAGACCATCGCGGCGATCATCGGCGGTGGTGTGCTCGTGCTGGCCGCCGTCATCACCGTCATCGTGGTGAGCAACAGCGATGACAACGGCAACCACCGTGCTCAGAGGCCCAGTTCGAGCGTCGGCGCCAGCCCGTCCGAGAGCGCGTCCCCGACACCGTACGGTGACCCCACGCCCAGCGCGACGCCCACCGACAGCGACTTCGAGAGCGCCCTGCCGAAGCCCTCCAACGGCAAGATCCCGTTCTATCTGCTGAAGGTCGGCGACTGCTACGACCGCATGGCGGACGGCGGCGGCTACAACGACGAAGCCTCGTGCAACGGCCCGCACGACGCCGAGGTCGTCACCACCCACCGTCTGGAGTCCGGGCTCACCACCGAATCGGGCATCAAGAGCAAGGCTTCGTCGCTGTGCCGCGACGAGCTGGAGCGCAAAGCGGCCCAGCAGCCCGCCGGCACCGCCGAGGGCACCTTCATCCAGTACCCCAGCATCAGCGGCTACCGGCTCGGCATCAAGACCGTCAGCTGCGCGCTGACGGGAAACAGCAGCGGCACCAAGAAGCTCACCAAGCCGCTGTCCTGAGCCGCACGGTCACCACCTTCGTCGGCACCCCGCTGTCCACGAGACGGCCCTGATCGTCGAACGCGTCAGGGCCGTCCGTCATGCCGAAGTCGTTGTCGTTGACCAGCGTGAGGGTGCGCCGCCCGCTGATCGCGATGCCCTCGGTCTTCTGCGGTACGCCCTTGACCTTGCGCAGATCGACGACCAGCTGCTTGGGCAGCACCGGCGCACGGCCGCCGGACTGCTCCAGAGACGGGTCGGTGGCCGGATCGTCCCAGCGCGAGCCGAGAATGTCCCAGCGCCTGTTCAGCTCGACCCGTTGCAGCCGGGCGGCCTTGTCGGTGCGCTCCTCCACCAGCAGCTGGTCGCGGCCCACCGCCACCACCGAGGAGATCTTCAGCTCGGAGGTGTCGTCCTCGCCCGGGTCGACCTCGCCGACCGGGTCGAAGCGGTACGCGTACTCGGCGGTCACCGCGCCCTTGCCGGGCGAGAAGCGCAGCAGCCGGGCCGTACGGGACGCTTCACCGGCCGCCGTGTCAGGGTTCGACAGCGGGCTCTGCACCGCCGCCACCAGATCGCCGTCCGGCAGCAGCGCCAGCCCCTCGAAACCCCGGTTGGTCGCGCGCTTTTGCAGCAGCTTGGGCAGCGACTCCACGACCGGGTAGTCGGTGCCGGTCAGATGCAGCCCCTTGGGGACATGGCGGGCCAGCACCCGGCCGGAAGCCGATACATGCACCAGTGACGGGCCGTACTCGTCGGCCAGCCAGAAACTGCCGTCGGCGGCCCGCACCACGCCCTCGGTGTCCAGGCCGTTGGGGTCGTACCGCAGCGGCTTCCCGGCATCGTAGGTGTACGGCGCCTCGTCCCGGCCCCGCTGGTTCGGCAGCCCGGTGACGGCCTTGCCGGAACGGGTGGTGACCGGGTGCGCCTCCAGAACGCTGACCCGGTCGCCCCGCACCTTGATCTTCACCAGCGCCGGGTCGAAGCCCGGCACCGGGAACGTCCGCCGCTTGCTGCCGTCCACCTTGATCTGGCCGTTGGGCCCGCGGTCGGTCACCGTCCAGAACTCCCCGGCCCGCCCGGCCGGGAAGATGTCGCTGCCGATGCCGCCCAGCTTCACCCCGCGGTCATTGCCCACGCTGCCCGGCAGCAGCGCGTTACTGAACTCGCCCAGCGGGACTGCCGGCAGCTGCGCGGATCCGGTGACGACGGCCGACGCCGGACCGGCCTGGGCGGTCGTCTGGCCGAGTACCACTGCCGTGGCGAGCACCGCGAGCGGCAGCGCCACCATGAGCGGACGGCGCAGCTGACGTAGGGACATCGGACCTCCAGGGCCGGCACACGGAACACAAGTTCCCCAGCCTTGCACCGGAGCCCCAACTACAGGTGAACTGCGGCCGATTGGCGATCGACACCCCGCATCCGGTCCGGTGAATCATGGCCCGTTCCCTGGCGCGAGCGATCGGCGGCCGCACGTGCGGCGGTTGGCGCGGGAGGCGAACCCGCGGCCCTCACCCGTCCACTACTTCCCCTAGGGCGTGTCCGCGACCTCGCTCACCTCGGCGGCCGCCGGATCCAGCACCCGCGCCAGGAACGTCCTGGTCCGTTCGTGCTGCGGGGCGCCCACCACCTGCTCCGGGGTGCCCTCCTCGACGATCACTCCGCCGTCCATGAAGACCACCCGGTCGGCCACTTCCCGGGCGAAGCTCATCTCGTGCGTGACGACCAGCATCGTCATACCGTCCTGCGCCAGCCCCCGCATCACCGCCAGCACATCACCGACCAGCTCCGGGTCGAGCGCCGAGGTCGGCTCGTCGAAGAGCATCAACTCCGGTTCCATGGACAGCGCACGGGCGATGGCCACCCGCTGCTGCTGCCCGCCCGACAGCTTCGCCGGGTAGGCGGACGCCTTGTCGCTGAGCCCCACCCGTTCGAGGTTGGCGCGGGCGATCCGCTCCGCCTCGGGACGGTCGCGGCGCAGCACCCGCCGCTGAGCGATCGTCAGGTTCTCCAGCGCGGTCAGATGCGGGAAGAGGTTGAAGGACTGGAAGACCATGCCGATCCGGCGGCGGACCAGATCGATGTCCACGTCCGGGTCGGTGACCTCGGTGCCGGCCACCGTGACCCGCCCCGCGCTCGGCTCCTCCAGCAGATTCACACAGCGCAGCAGGGTCGATTTCCCGGACCCCGAGGGCCCGATGACACACACCACCTCACCGCGCGCCACCGAGAAGTCGATCCCGCGCAGCACCTCCAGCTCCCCGAAGGACTTGCGCAGGCCCTGGACATCGATGGCCTGCGCGGCCGCCGTCTCCGGTGCCGCCTGTTCGGTCGTCACGCCGCTCACCTGGCCTTCGCCGTACGGGCCTCCAGCCGACGGACCAACTGGCCGAGCGGGAGGGTGATCACGAGATAGAGCAGCCCGGCGATCAGGATCGGGGTCAGGCTCTTGTGCTCATTGAGTGCGTCCCGGCCGAAGTTGGCCAGCTCGAACTGGGTGAGGGAGAGCCCCAGCAGATACACCAGTGAGGAATCCTTGGTGAGCAGGATCAGTTCATTGGTCAGCGGCGGCAGCACGATACGGAACGCCTGCGGAATGACGATCGATACCATCGCCCGCCCGTGCGACATCCCCAGCGAACGCGCCGCCTCCGTCTGCCCCTTGGGAACCGCCTGAATGCCGGCCCGGATGGTCTCCGCCATATACGCCGCGCCCACCAGACCGAGCGACAGCATCACGGTGATGTTCATATCGAGCGCGACCTCGAAGGCCAGCGGCACCCCGAAGCCGAGCGCGATGAACACCAGCAGACAGGGGATCCCGCGGAAGAACTCGATATAGGTGACCGCGATCCAGCGATAGGGCGGCACCGACGAGAGCCGCATCAGTGCGAGCACCAGCCCCAGCGCCAGACCGAAACCGAATCCGAGCAGGGTGTAGAGGACGGTGTTCACCAGCGCCGTGGTGATGATCTCGGGGAAGAGCGCCTTCGCGACCTCGACATCGAAGAACGCCATCCGCAGCTGATGCCAGTCGGCGATCAGCGCGAAGACCACCACGGCGGCGACCAGGACGCCGTACTGCGCGCCGCGGATGGCCCGCGCGCGCTGTCTTTTGGAAACAGGCATGACGGGCGGCCTCAGCTCTGCGGGGTGGTGCCGAACCACTTCTTGTAGATCCGGTCGTAACTCCCGTCGGATTTCGCCTTCTTGAGCACCGCGTTGATCTTCTTGCGCAGTGCGTCATTTCCGGTGCGTACGCCGATGCCGTAGTGCTCACCCGTGTTGAATTCCGCGGTGACCTTGGTGTCCGGGTTCTGCTTCACATAGTCGAGGAGCACCCCGTTGTCATTGATCCCGGCATCGACCTGACCGGACTTCACGGCGGTCAGCAACAGCCCCAGATCCTCGAACTCCACCAGCTCGACGCCCTTGCCGTGCTCCTTGGCGTAGATCCCGCCGGTGGTGGCCTTCTGATAGCCGAGCTTCTTGCCCTTGAGGTCTTCGACCTTCTTGACGGGCTTGCCCTTCTTCGTCAGCAGCGCCTGGGTGGCATTGAAATAGGGGTCGGAGAATTCCATGACCTTGTCGCGCGCATCCGTGATCGTCATCCCGGCGGCGGCCAGATCGCATTTGCGGATGGTGAAGTCCTGGCCGGTCTCAATGCCTTCAAAGGGAGTGTTGACGATCTCCTGTTTGACGCCGAGATCCTTGGCGACCAGATCCACCAGATCCACATCGAACCCGACGACCTTGCCGTCCTTCTTCACCTGGAACGGTGCGTACGGAAGGTGGGTGCAGGTCTTCAGGGTCCCGGAGGAGACCAGTTCCAGACCGCCGGAACCCTTCTTTCCGTCGGACTTGGTGCTGCTGCACCCCGCCAGAACGACGACGGCCGTGGCAACGGCTATGACAGGCAACGCGGAGCGAGCGGACACTGGTCCTCCAGGGCGGATACAGATCATCCAAGCTGTGCATGCTGCGATGTGGCTGCATCCTGCCACCGGCCCGGGGCTCTGTCGCCGCTCGGTCGGTTGCGTCTGTGTAACGCCTTCGACCCGCGTCGGGGGACGCGGGCAGGGCTGGTGCGGCTTCGGGGGTGCTCGTCAGAGGGCCGGGGGCGGTCCGGTGGATCAGGGTCCGGCCGGTGTCTTCAGGGCCGGACCAGTGGATCAGGCCCGGCCCGCCCCAGCCCCGCCGCCAGCTCCGTGATGGTGTCCGGGCCCACCCGGCAGCAGCCCCCGATGAGCCGGGCGCCGTCCGCGGCCCAGGTGGCGACCCGGTCCGCGCCGAACTCCGGGGCGCCGCACCATGCCCGCGCCGCCGCGTCCCAGCGCTCGCCGCTGTTGGGGTAGACCACCACCGGCTTGCCGGTGACCCGCGCCGCCGTGCGTACCGCCCGGTCCGCATCGTCCGGCGCGCAGCAGTTCACCCCCACCGCGATCACCTCATCGGCCTCCGCGGCGACCGCGAACGCCTCCGCCAGCGGCTGCCCGGCCCGGGTACGGTCCCCGGCGACGCTGTACGACAGATAGGCCGGGACGCCCAGCCCGCGCACCGCCCGCACCAGCGCACGAGCCTCCTCGGCATCCGGCACCGTCTCCAGCGCCAGCACATCGGGCCGCGCCGCGGCCAGCACCTCCAGCCGCGGCCGGTGGAACCGCACCAGCTCGTCCACCGAAAGGCCATAGCGCCCGCGGTATTCGGAGCCGTCGGCCAGCATCGCGCCATACGGGCCCGCCGAGGCGGCCACATACAGCGGCCCGTCGACCCCGCCGGACACCGCCCGCCGGGCCGCCTCACGGGCCAGCTCCACGCTCCGGGTGAGCAGCTCCGCGGCCCGCTCCGCACCGATGCCGTACCGCGCGAACCCCTCGAACGTCGCCTGATAGCTGGCGGTGATCGCGACCTGCGCCCCGGCCTCGTAGTACGCCCGATGCGCCTGCACCACGGCCTCCGGCTCCTCGGCCAGCAGCCGCGCCGACCAGAGCGCGTCGCCCAGGTCGTGCCCGGCGGCCTCCAGCTGGTTCGACAGCCCTCCGTCGAGGACGACCGGCCCCGCGGCGAGGGCGTCGGCGAGCGGCCGGGACGTGCTGACCATGGTGCGAAGCCTCTCGGTGCTGCGGGACGCGCGGGTACCCACGCCTCACCGAAAGCGTAGTCCCGGCCGGTGCGCACGCCCCTGGGCGGCACCGTGCGCCGTCCTCTGCGGCGGCCGGCGCACGGTCCGACGCGGGGGATCAACCCAGCGACGAGAACACGAACGAGAAGCGCGCCGGGGCCGCCGCCAGCCGGTGCTGCGGCAGCACCCCCGGCCCGCAGGACTGGCTGCCGATGCCGTGCTGCGCATGGTCGAGATGGACCCACAGATCCTCGCCGGGCCGCAGATCCGTGGTGTGGCGGGCCGCGGTCAGCTCCTCGGCCGGCCACCGGCGGGCGGCGAAGAAGAAGTCCGGGTCGCCCTCGATCCGCAGGCCCGAGCCGTCCGTACGGGTCAGCTCCGCCCAGCGCACGCCGGGCCGCGCACCGTTCTCCTGCGGCCGGACGTACGGCGTCTGGAGCGCGTCCACCGGCATCGACCAGCGGCTGATCCGGGCGGCGGCCCGGGTGTCCGGATAGCCCTCGCCCGGCCCGCCGCCGAACCAGGTGGCGAGCCCCAGGCTGCCGCACAGCCGCATCCGCACACCCAGCCGGGGCAGCGGAACCGGCCAGTCACCTTCCGGATCGACGCTCAACTCCAGTCGCAGCAGGCCGGGTTGTGCCGTCCAGTGGTAGACCGTGCGCAGCGCCGACGAGGTACCGGCCGGGGCGACCCGGGTGCGCACCACCAAGGCGTCCGGGCCGGTCTCGACGGCATCGACGCGGTGCCGCATCCGGTGCAGGCCGAGCCGCCGCCACTCGGTGGCCGGCCGGGGCCCCGGCTGCCAGGGCGCGGCCTCGTCGTTGTCGGTCGGCGCCCGCCACACGTCCAGCCGGGGCCCGCCGAGGCGTACGCCGTCCAGATAGCCGAGCGTTCCCGTGGCGGCGTCGAAGGTCCCCGGACCGAGGACGATCACATTGCCCTCGCCGCGGCGCGGGGTGGCGGTGGCCGCCGGGGGAGTGGCGGCGGGCCGCGGCGCCGCCGGCAGCTGGCCCCAGGCGACCTCGTGCCCCGCGGGCGCCCATGCGGTGTCCTTGTCCAGTACGGCCTGGACCGTCCAGATCGCCTCCCCGTCGTCATCCGGCTCGTCGGGCGGCGTCGGCAACTCCAGCACGGCCGATTCGCCGGGCGCCAACGGCGGGACGTCCAGCCACCCATGACCGCGCGGCCCGCCGTCCACCTCATGGGCATAACGGAATTCCAGGTGGCCGAGGCCGGCGAAGTCGTGGAGATTGGTGATCCGGACCGCCTGCGCCGCGCCCCCGCTCACGGCCTCGATCCGCACCGGCTCGATGACCTTCTTGAACTCCAGCAGGCCGGGGGAGGGCACCCGGTCGGGCAGAACCAGCCCGTCGCAGACGAAATTCCCGTCGTGCAGCTCCTCGCCGAAGTCGCCGCCGTACGCGTGGAACACCGCACCGTCGGCCGTCCGCTGCCGCAGCCCGTGGTCGATCCACTCCCAGACGAAACCGCCCTGACAGCGCTCATGGCGCTCGAACAGCCGCTGGTACTCACTGAGTCCGCCGGGACCATTGCCCATGGCATGCGCGTACTCGCACAGCAGGAACGGGAGCGCACGCCGCCGGGCGTCCAGCTCCGGATCGGACAGCGGCGCCTCCGCGCGCCGCCCGATGCGCTCCACCTCGGCGTGGTCGGCGTACATCCGGGAGTAGACATCCGTGTCGGCGCAGCTGGGGTCGCCCTCGTAGTGCAACGGGCGGGACGGGTCGCGCTCGCGCATCCAGGCGGCCATCGCGGACAGCCCGCGCCCCGTGCCGCACTCGTTGCCCAGCGACCACAGCACGATGCCGGGGTGGTTCTTGTCCCGCTCGACCATCCGCCGGGCCCGGTCGAGCAGCGCCGGCTCCCAGCGCGGATCATCGACCGGATTGTCCCGCCAGCCCTGCCGGCCAAAACCGTGCGTCTCCAGATCGCACTCGTCGATCACCCACAGGCCCAACTCATCGCACAGATCGAGGAAGGCGGGGTGCGGCGGATAGTGGCTGGTGCGCACCGCGTTGATGTTGTGCTGCTTCATCAGCAGCAGATCACGGCGCATCGTCTCGGGGCCGAGGGTGCGCCCGGAGCACGGATGGAACTCATGGCGGTTGACGCCGCGCAGCAGGATCCGCCGTCCGTTGACCTTCAGCAGCCCTTCCTCGACGCGGACCGTACGGAAGCCGATCCGCAGCGGGATCCGCTCGCCGGGGGTGACCAGCTCGCCGTCGTAGAGGTGTGGTTCCTCGGCCGTCCAGGGACGCACCGGCACCGTGGCGCGCTCCCCGGTTGCCAGATCGAGGCCGAGCGCGGGGACGGTCACCCGGCCGGCCGGTTCGCACTCCACCCGCAGGGTGCCGTGGCCCGTGACGTGATCGAACCCGGCGTGCACGAAGTGGTCGGCGACCGAGCCCTCGGGGCGGCGGTGGAGCGAGACGTTCCGGAAGATGCCGGGGAGCCACCACTGGTCCTGGTCCTCCAGATAGCTGCCCGACGACCACTGGTGGACCCGCACCGCCAGCACATTGCCGCGCGGCCGCAGCAGATGCCCGGCCTCGAACTCGTGCGGCAGCCGACTGCCCTTGAAATGGCCCAGCTCCACCCCGTTGAGCCAGACCCGGGCACAGGACTCCACCCCGCCGAAGTGCAGCACCGCGGGCCCCTCGCCCCACTCCTCGGGCAGATCGAAGCGGCGCCGGTGATCGCCCGTCGGGTTCTCGTCCGGCACCCGCGGCGGATCGACCGGGAAGGGGTACGCGGTGTTGGTGTAGGCAGGCGCCCCGCCGAGCTGCGGCCGGTCACCGCCCCCGTAGGAGCCCTCGGTGGCGAAGCGCCCCTGGAGCGGCCAGTGGCCCGGTACCCGCAGCTCCTCCCACTCCGTGTCGTCGAAGTCCGGCCGGGCGAACGCCTCGTCCTCCGTGGTGGCGCATGGCGAGAGCCGGAATCGCCAGGTGCCGTCCAGTGAGATCCGGGCGGCATCCGAGCGCGCATACCAGGCGCGGGGCGGCAGGGCCCCGCTTCCCGGCGAGCGGTCCTCGTAGTACGGAAGGGAGTGCGGTGCGCTGTCCATCTGGTCGGTGGTCCGCACGGGCTCTGCGGACGATGCGGGCTGCGGCGCGGGCGGCGAAATGCCGGTCACTGGTCCTCCTGCTGCGGGCGACGTGCCGGGCGGTGGGGGATCGATTCAGCGAAGCACGCGCGGCGGCACGGCGCAGCCGGATGGGGAGGATTGGGCCGCGTCGGCCGGCACCGCACCGGCCGCTGACCGACCCCACCCCCCCTCCACCTCACCCCTCCGCCGACCACCCCTCCGCCGTCAACTCCGCCAACGCGCCCGCCGGATCGTCCGTGCCCGGCCCCGCGGGCACCCACCGCCCGCCCTCCCGGCGGTACGGCCACCAACGCCCGTCCCGCCCGTAGCGCAACTGGGCCGCCCCGCCCACCACCGTCCAGCGGTTACGGGTGACCCGCAGCCGCGGCCGGGCCCCGTCGTCCTCCCACGCGGCCGCCAGCCGTCCGGTGGCCCGCGCCAGCGCCTCGGGCTCCGGCGTCCAGTCCTCCTCCAGAACCGCGAGCCCCGCCGCGCCGCCCAGCTCCCAGGCCCGTACGGCCACGGCCAGACTCCGCGCATCGCGCCCCGAACCGGCCGCCAGCCGCGCCGATATCGCCGCCCCCGGAGCGGCCGCCGCCAGCCGCACCGCATCCTGGGCGGGCGTCAGTACGGGCGGCGGCGGACTCTCCGGATGCCGGGCGGACAGTGCGTCCGCCAGCAGCCCCTGGGCGCGCGCCGCCGCGTCCCCGATCAGAAACTCCAGCGCGGCCACGTCCACCCCGGGCGCGGGCGGGGTGCCGCCCCCGAGCACCGGCGGGGCGCCAGGTGCGGCGACCGGCGGCGGCGCCGCGGGCAGCGGCGGCAGAATGTCACGCGCCGCATACGCCTCGGCCGCCGGCACCCCCGCGGCGTCCGGCTCCGCCGCCGCGTCCGCGCCCGTCGCCCCCGCCGCCCGTGACGCACTGCGCGCCTGCAACTCGTCCAGCAGCTCCCGCTCACCCCGGCCGCGCATCAGCAGCAGGATGAACGGATCCTGGTCCAGCAGCCGCGCCAACTGGTAGCACAGCGCGGTCGAATGCGCGCAGTGGTCCCACGCCGCACAGTCGCACTCCGGCTCCAGGTCACCGATGCCCGGCAGGAGTTCGATCCCGGCCGCGGCGGCGTCCTCGACGAGCACCGGCGGCATGTCCCGGTCCAGCAGCGCCGCGATATGCCCGGCCCGGTCCGCGACCAGGTCCAGGAAGCGGTCCCAGTCCGCCGCGCTCAACTGCTGGAGCAGGACATCGGACCGGTGCCGCGTATGGTCACGGTCCTGAACCACCGCGGTGATACGGCCGGGACGCACCGACACCGCGCCCACCGCACCGGCCCGCGCATGCCGCCGCCCCAGCTTCACCTGCGCACCGTCCAGCGCGGAGTCCTCCAGCGCCTTCAGCCACGCCTGCCCCCACCAGCTCCGGGCAAAAGCCTGCCCACGGGCCGCGGGCAGCGCCTCGAACGTCCGCTCAACGGCGGCGGAATCGGCAGCGGAATCGGATGCGCCTTCGTCCACGTACATCGGTCCCTCATCTCCCGGCATGTTCCTCACTCGCTCCCCCGTAGTGCGACCAGATCCGCCAGCTCGGCATCGGTGAGTTCGGTCAGCGCGGCCTCGCCGGACCCGAGGACCGCATCGGCCAACTGCTGCTTACGGGAGAGCATCCCGGCGATCCGGTCCTCGATCGTGCCCTCCGTGATGAACCGGTGTACCTGCACCGGCTGGGTCTGGCCGATGCGGTAGGCGCGGTCGGTGGCCTGCGCCTCGACGGCCGGATTCCACCAGCGGTCGAAGTGCACGACATGCGCCGCCCTGGTGAGGTTCAGCCCGGTACCCGCCGCCTTCAACGACAGCAGGAACACCGGCACCGCCCCGTCCTGGAAACGCCGCACCATCTCCTCACGGCGCGCCACCGGAGTCCCGCCGTGCAACAACTGCGTGGGCACCCCGCGCGCCGCCAGATGCCCCTCCAGCAGCCGCGCCATCCGTACGTACTGCGTGAACACCAGCACGCTCGCGCCCTCGGCGAGCAGGGTGTCCAGCAACTCGTCCAGCAGCTCGACCTTCCCCGAACGCCCCGCGATCCGCACCGTGTCGGCCGCCCGCCCGTCCGCCGCCGGACCGCCCTCCTTCAGGTACTGCGCGGGGTGGTTGCAGATCTGCTTGAGCGAGGTGAGCAGCTTGACCACCAGCCCCCGGCGGGCGAACCCGTCCGTCCCGGCGATCTCGTCGAGCCCCTCGCGCACCACGGCCTCGTACAGCCCCGCCTGCTCATTGGTCAGCGCCACCGCACGGTCGGTCTCCGTCTTGGGCGGCAGCTCCGGCGCGATCCCCGGATCGGACTTACGGCGGCGCAGCAGGAACGGCCGCACCAGCCGGGCCAGCCGCTCGGCCGCCGCCCCCGCCTCCGGCGACGCCGCCGCACCGCCCTCAATGGCCTGCGCATAGCGCGTACGGAACCGGCCCAGCGGCCCCAGCAGCCCCGGCGTCGTCCAGTCCAGGATCGCCCACAGCTCCGACAGATTGTTCTCCACCGGGGTACCGGTCAGTGCCACCCGGGCCTTGGCGGGCAGGGTCCGCAGCGCCCTGGCGGTCGCGGAGAACGGATTCTTGATGTGCTGGGCCTCATCGGCGACGACCAGCCCCCAGCCCACCTCCGCCAGTTTCCCGGCGTCGAGCCGCATCGTGCCGTACGTGGTGAGCACGAACTCGCCGTCCGCCAGCTCCGCCAGACTGCGCCGCCCGGCATGGAAACGGCGTACCGGAGTGCCCGGTGCGAACTTCTCGATCTCCCGTTGCCAGTTGCCCACGAGGGAGGTGGGGCAGACGACAAGGGTGGGGCCGGCCGACTCGGGCCCGGTCTGCCGGTGCAGATGCAGGGCGATGAGCGTGATCGTCTTACCCAGCCCCATGTCGTCGGCCAGACAGGCGCCCAGACCCAGCGAGGTCATCCGGTGCAGCCAGTCCAGCCCGCGCACCTGGTAGTCGCGCAGCGTCGCGGCGAGCGCCGCCGGTTGCGGGACCGGTGGGGCGTCACCGCCCTCCGGGTCGGCGATCCGGTCACGCAGCCGGGCCGGCCAGCCGGAAGCGGCCACCTCCACCCGGCCGCCGTCCCCGTCCTCGGCGCTGCCGGTGAGCGCCGCGCCGAGCGCGTCGAGCGGCGTGATCTTACGTTCCCGCCGCTCCCGGGCGGCCCGCACCGCTGCCGGATCGATCAGCACCCACTGACCGTGCAGCCGCACCAGCGGCCGCCCCGCCTCGGCAAGCCGGTCCAGCTCCGCCTTGCCGACCTCCTGATCCCCCACCGCGAACCGCCAGCTGAACGAGAGCAGGGCATCCGCCGACAACAGCGACGGCGGCCCCGCCCCCCTTCCCGCCGCCCCGTCTTCCTGGTCGGCCTCGGGCGGCCCCACTACGGCACGCGCGGTCAGCGTGCGTGCCAGCTCCTTCGGCCAGTGCACCTGCACCCCGGCGGCGGCCAGCGCCCCGGCGGCCGGCCCCAGCAGCTCGGCGACCTCCTCCTCCGCGAGTTCCAGCGCATCCGGCACCGCCGCGGACAACAACGGGGTGAGCGGCGCCCAGGCATCCGCCGCCCGGCGCAACGTCAGCAGCGTGTCCATCCGCGCCCGCGCCCCGAACGCCTGCCCCGCCGCCGAAGCCCCCGCCCACACCTCCGCGGCATCCACGACCAGCGCCGGATCGGTAAGGCTGTGCAACTGGACCACGGCGCTGAACGCGAACGGCGCCCCACCGGGAACCGCACTGGTCTCCCCGTCCGCATCACCGCCCTGCTGCCTGCCGCCCGCACCGACCTCGGAGAACTCCCCTCCGCGCACCTCCACCCGCAACGAGATCCGTACGCCCGCGTCATGCCCCGCGGCGACGTCGGCGGCCCAGGCGCGCTGTTCGGGGATGTGCTGCGGAGCCGTCACCGCGAAGGCCGGCGCTCCGGTGGCCAGCGCGGCGCCGGGGGAGCGCGGCAGCCCGTCCGCCACCGCGTCGAGGAACGCCCGAAGGTGCCGTTCGGGATCCGGCAGCTCCAACGGGTCAGTCCCCGGAAGCGGGGCGGCGTGCGCGTACGGCGGCATCGCGGCGGCGAGATCGCGCAGCCGCGCCAGGTCCGCCGGGTCGAGCGGACCCAGCCGCCAGGCGTCATATCCGCCCGGACCGACCCCGGGCAGAATCCGTCCACGGGCCGCGAGCTGCAGCGCCAGTACGGACGCGGCTCCCCAGAAGGCGGCAGCCGGATGGGCGCCCTGCCCGGCCCGCGCACGGGTGAGCACCGGCACCGCCTCCGCGACCGTCATGACCAGCGCCGGAACCTCGCACAAGGAAATCCCGCCGTCGTCATCCGGCAGGGCAACACCCAGTGACGCATCCCCGACGGGCCCCACGGGCTCACCATCGGGCCGCCAGAAGGCGATCCGCCCGGCCCGCGGCGGATCCGACGGCAGGAAGACCGCTGCGCAGTGCGCGAGCGGGGAGAGCTGAGCGGGGGTGACCGCGGGAAGGGAAGTCACTGGGTCGCGAACTCCTCAAGTTTGACTACTGGCGCCTGGAGCGCCCGAGAGTACAGGACTCCGGGCACCCGGAAGGAACCTCCGGCGCGAAAACGGCGTTCAATGGAGTACACAGAGCGCGGCATGCGCCGCGGAAGGGGCGTGAAGGATGTCCACACAAGCGAAGGTCGCGGTCGGCGGCGTCGCGGTGGGAGTGATCCTGCTGTGGCTGCTGCCCTTCTGGGCGGCCCTCTTGGTCATGGTCGGAGTCCCGGCGGTCGCATACCTGACCCTCGACTCCTCCCAACGCCGCCGCCTACGCCGCGTCAGCCGCAAACAGCTCGGCCGCTAAGAGGGGTTGGGCCGTTCGCCTACGCGTGGCGGGTGGTGGGTCGGAGGGCCCTGGTGTGTCTCCTCCGACCCCGCGGCAACCACAGCAAGCCGCCCCACCCGTCAGACCGGCCGCGCCGCCAACTCGTCAAGCGACGACAACAGACCGGGCAGCTCCGGCCCCCGCCCCACCGGATGCACCTCGCCCGGCTCCTCATCCAGCAGCACAAACGCGATGTCATCGGTACGGGCAACCATGCTCCACCCCGGCCCGTCGACGCGCAGCGTACGCGCCTCGCCCGCTGCGAACGACGACCGCACCCGCCCCGCCGGCGGCGGATCGTTCACATAGCCGCGCGCCTCCTCCAGCACCCGCCGCACCCCCTTGTGCGCCTCATCCCCCGGCTCGGCAAAGGTGATGTCACCCTCCACCTGCTCGCGCCACGCCGCCCACTGCATGGCGATCTCATCCGCCCCGAGCCGCCGCTGCGCCGGCCCCCACTCCTCGGCGTCCGGAGGAGCGAGCGGTGCAGGGTCGCCTTCCTGGGGCTCGGGATCGTGCGGCTGCGGCACACCGGGTGCCGCGACGGCGAGCGCCAGCGGCCAGCCGGGCAGCGCCCCGACGATGCTGTTCTCGTCGGGCGAGAGGTCGTACTCCATCCCGCAGTCCCAGGCCGCGATCGCGCAGGCGACCAGCGAGACATCCTCCGTCACCACGGTCCAGCGCGCACCGTCGCCGTCCTGCCCGAGGACCAGCCCGTAGCCCTCCGCGTACGGTTCGAGGCCTAGGCCCGCGCACACCTCGGGGTAGTCGTCGCCGAGCACGCTCGGGAACTGCGCGGGCGTCAGCAGCACCGCCGTCAGCACGAACAACTGGTCGTTGTCGGCGCTCTCGGTCGTGGGCACGCGGCCTCCCCATCCGTTCCATTCCGCAGTACGTCGGCGCACCCTAATTGGCTCGGTACGACCTTGTCACCAGCCGTACCCTGCGCAGATGCGTTTCCCGGCGCCAGGACGCCCTTCGTGTGCGGGACCTGCCGGGCCTGCCTGGCCTCCCGGGCCGCGTTGCAGAGAGGCGCCGACCTCGCGCGGGAGACCGGGGCCAATGGGCCGATGGGCACTCTCCCGCGGCTGATTCCGGCCACCGCGCGGCGCGATCGGGCACCCCGCCGCACCGCCCAAGTCCCGCTCGCCCCGGTGGTGCGCGGCGTCAGCCCCGGCGCACCGCCAGCGCCAGGTAGCGGGAGTCCTCGTCCTCGTACCGGATGAGGTCCCAGCCGCAGCTGTCGAGAAGGGGCCGCAGATTCGGCTCCGCCCGCAGATCGTCGGGGGTGATCGCGCGCCCCTTGCGCGCGGCGAGGGCGGCCCGCCCGATGGGGTGGAAGAGGGCCAGCCGGCCACCGGGGCGTACGACCCTGGCGAGTTCGGTGAGGCCGCCCGCCGAGTCCGGCAGATGGGAGAGGAGACCCGCGGCGAAGACGGCGTCCAGTACGGCGTCGGGCAGCGGCAGCCGGCTCACGTCCGCGAGCAGCAGGGCCGCGTCACGGTCGCGCCCGGCCCGTACGGCGGCCTGCAGCATCTCGGGCGTGAGATCGGCGCCCAGCACCGTGCCACGCGGCCCCACGGCCGCCCGGAGCGCGGGCAGCGCACGTCCCGTACCGCATCCGGCGTCCAGAACCCGGTCGCCCTCCCGGAGGCCCAGTTCGGCGACGCCTGCCTCATAGGCGGGGCCGTCGTCGGGGAACTTCGTGTCCCAGGTGGCGGCACGTGTGGCGAAGAACGCACGGACCTCCTCCGGACGGTCGGCGTGGTGGTCGGTCATCGGTCCTCCGTGAGTGCGACGGTCGGTGAGGCGGCGGTGCAGGTATACAGGGCGCTCCCGCGACGGCCGGCCGGTCACCGGGCGAGGCGCCGCTGCGGACGGACCGGACTCACGGCGGTGGCGGATGCCGCGCCCCGGTCCAACTATCACGAATCCGGAGGTTGATGGGCTTCTTGATCGGAAGACGTGACGGCTTTGGCAATTCCGGGGAAAACCCTGTCAGCGGGCGGTACGGTCCTCGCCATGGATTTCGGGCGGCCCTCTGCCGCCGAAGGCTCCCCCCGTCGAGCCATGGATCCGCATATCCCGTGACGCGCAGGACCCACATCCTGGAGGAGACGGCCGATGAACGCCGCACAAGGGGCCCCGGAGGGCGCAGCCCCGGGCCGCGACGCCGAGTTGACCCTGAAGATCTTAGTCGCGGGCGGCTTCGGCGTGGGCAAGACGACCCTGGTGGGCTCGGTCAGTGAGATCCACCCGCTGCGTACGGAGGAACGGCTCAGCGAGGTGGGCGAGACGGTCGACGACACCGGGGGAGTGGACCGCAAGGACAGCACCACCGTGGCGATGGACTTCGGCCGCATCACCATCCGGCAGGGCCTGTCCCTCTACCTCTTCGGCACCCCGGGGCAGGACCGTTTCTGGTTCCTGTGGGACGACCTGTCGGAGGGCGCGCTGGGCGCCGTCGTCCTGGCCGACACCCGGCGTCTGCAGGACTGCTTCCCGGCGGTCGACTACTTCGAGCGCCGCGCGATCCCGTTCCTGGTGGCCGTCAACTGCTTTGCGGAGTCCGGGCCCTACGGCGCCGACGAGGTGGCCGGCGCGCTGGACCTGGACCGTGGCACCCCCGTCGTGCTCTGCGACGCGCGGGACCGCGACTCCGGCAAGGAAGTGCTGGTGCGGCTCGTCGAGCACGCGGGGCGGCGGCACTCCGCCAAGGTGCTGGATTCGGTGGGATGACCGCCTGCGGCATGTGGCGCGGCGCCGGACGGACCGCGCCACATGCGGCTCAATCGGCCACGTCCGCCAGGGCGATGACCTTGTCGATCCGCACCCGTACCACCAGCTCGCCCGGAACGCCGTTGCGGGCGCCGAACTCCTCCGCCCGCTCCTCGCCCATGTAGCGGGCCGCGATCCTGGTCGCCCAGTGACGGACGTCCGTCAGATCGTGGCTGACTTCCGCCGCCCCCTGTACCACCACGAAGGAAAACGGTGGCCGGTCGTCGTCGACGCACAGTGCCATCCGCCCGTCACGCGCGAGGTTGCGGCCCTTGACCGTCTCCTCGCCGGTGTTGAACACCAGCTCGTCGCCGTCCAAGAGGAACCACACCGGTGCGAGGTGCGGGCTGCCGTCGTCCCGTACGGTCGCGAGCTTGCCGGTACGGGTGCCTTCGGAAAGGAACCTCTGCCACTCGTCCTTCGTCATCTTGTGTGCCATGCCGACATCCTCGGGCATGCGGCACGAACCGGCGCCGCGTGGCACGCCGGACCGCGGGGCCGCTTGCCGAGACGGCGGAGGTGGGACAGGCTGGCACGGCAGCCGTCGAACGGACCACTGGCTGCGGTCCGGCCACAAGTGCGGGCAATGACACGGGGAGGAAGCAGCAATGGCATTGAGCAGCGGACTCGACTGGCTGCTGGACGACCTGACCAAACGGGTGGAGAAGGTACGGCATGTGCTGGTGCTCTCCAACGACGGACTGGTGACCGGGGCGAGCGAGGGACTGCAGCGGGACGACGCCGAGCATCTCGCGGCGGTCGCCTCGGGGCTGCACAGCCTCGCGAAGGGTTCGGCGCTTCACTTCGGCATCGGCCGGGTACGTCAGACCATGATCGAGTTCGACGACGGGGTGTTGTTCGTGACGGCCGCGGGTGACGGCAGCTGCCTGTGCGTCCTGGCCCGCGCCGACGCCGACCTGGGCCAGGTCGCCTACGAAATGACGCTGTTGGTCAATCGTGTCGGCGAGCATCTGGGTGTCGCGGTCCGCCAGCCGGAAAGTTATCCACAGGTCTGAGGCGGGGGTTGACCCACTGTCATCGCCTGCGCCTACAGTCGTCACTGTCAGTGATCGATCGAGTTGCGGGGGAAATGACATGACGGTGATGTGCGACGGGCAGCAGACGCTCACGATGGCGCGAGCGGCTCGCGAACTGGAGCTGAGGACCGGCGAGTTCGAGCTCGCCACCCAGCTCGGAAAGGTACGGACGGTCCCGGCCGGGACCGGCGGCCGGCCGGGAGCCACCGGATCGCTCGGCCGACGCCGGGTCCCGGCGGAAGAGATCGTCCGCCTGCAGGCCGAGCCGGGCTTCCCGGACGCGCTCCGCGAACGGATCCGCACGGTCAGCACGAACGAGGCGGCCAATCTGATGGGCGTCGGCCCCGGACGGGTCCTGCGCCTGACCCGGGCCGGCTGCTTCGGCCCCGTCAGGTTCTATGTGAACCGCTTCGGCGCGGTGGTCTGGCTCTATCTCGCGGCCGAGGTCAGCGACTTCGCCGACCGCGAACCCGACCTGATGCGGGGCAACACCCCCGCGGCGATGCGGGTGATGCTCGACGGCGGACAGGACTGGCGGGCCCGCCAGTGGCGCAGCCGACGGGTCGCCCAGCTCATGGGGCAGACCGACGATCCCTGGGAGGCGGCCGCGGTGATCGCCGCCGTGCTGCCCCCGGAGGAGCTGGCGTCGGTGGCCGAGGACCCGCGGGAACGGTCCCTGCTGCGCCGGCTCAGGCCCCTTCTGGCCTCCGTGATCACGGTGACCCCGGCAGCCCGGGAATCCTTCGAACGGGTGCTGACGGCGGACGAGTTCGATGAGGTGATGTGGTACCGCGTCAACCTCTCCCGGGAGCTCGAAACGGCCCGCAGGGAAGACCCGGGACGGCTGCGGACACCCGCCGCCACGGCCTCCGTCGCCCGTCCCGGTCAGCCCCCGAGCTTCCTGAACAACCCCTCCTGGACGACCGAGACCAGCAGCTTGCCCTCCCGGTCGTAGATCCGCCCGCGGGCCAGCCCCCGGCCGCCGGTGGCGATCGGCGACTCCTGGTCGTAGAGGAACCACTCGTCCGCGCGGAACGGCCGGTGAAACCACATCGCATGGTCGAGCGAGGCCATATCGAACCCGCGCGGCCCCCAGAGCGGTTCGATGGGGATGCGGACCGCGTCGAGCAGGGTCATATCGCTGGCGTAGGTCAGCGCGCAGGTGTGGACGAGCGGATCGTCGCCCAGCGGCCCGACCGCGCGCATCCACACCGCGCTGCGCGGCTCCGCACCCTCGATCTCGTCCGGCGCCCAGCGCAGCCGGTCGACATACCGGATCTCGAACGGCATCCGGCGCGCCATCCGCTCCAGCCCCTCGGGCAGATCGCGCAGCCGCTCGCGGACCTCGTCCGCGACCGTCGGCAGCTCCTCCGGGCCGGGCACGGCCCGACGCATCGGCAACTGATGATCGAAGCCGGGTTCCGGCTTGTGAAAGGAGGCGGTCAGATTGAAGATCGTGCGTCCCTGCTGGACGGCGACGACCCGGCGCGTGGTGAAGGACCGCCCGTCGCGGACCCGCTCGACCTGGTACACGATCGGCACGCCCGGCCGGCCGGGCCGCAGAAAGTACGCATGCAGCGAGTGGACCGGGCGGTCCCCTTCCGTGGTCCGCCCGGCCGCCACCAGCGCCTGGCCCGCGACCTGCCCGCCGAAGACCCGCTGCAGCGATTCCTGGGGACTGCGGCCCCGGAAGATGTTCACCTCGATCTGCTCAAGATCCAGCAGATCGACCAGCCTCTCGGCAGGATTGGTCATGACCAGTGACCCTCCGTCAGATCCCTCGGCGGCTTCGGCCGAAGCCGCCGCCTCACCACTGACCCACGTCCGTGACCCGCACGACCGCGCGCCCCTCCTCGTCGGAGGCGGCCAGATCCACCTCAGCGGAGATGCCCCAGTCGTGATCGCCGTTCGGGTCGGCGAAAGTCTGCCGCACCTTCCACAGCCCGTGCGCGGCATCCTCCTCGATCTGCAGCAGCTTCGGACCACGCGCGTCCGGACCCGTGCCGAGCTCTTCGTACTCGTCCCAGTAGGCGTCCATCGCCTCGCCCCAGGCGTCCACGTCCCAGCCGGACTCGGCATCCATCTCGCCGAGTTCCTCGACCTTGTCCAGTGCCGCCAGCTCCACCCGCCGGAACATCGCATTGCGCACCAGCACACGGAACGCCCGCGCATTGGACGTCACCGGCCGGACCTGATCCGCCCGCTCCGCGGCCTGCTCCGCCGTCTCCACCTCCGGATTGGCGAGCTGCTCCCACTCGTCCAGCAGACTGGAGTCGACCTGCCGCACCATCTCGCCCAGCCAGGCGATGATGTCCTGGAAGTCCTCGGACTTCAGATCGTCCGGCACGGTGTGGTCCAGCGCCTTGAACGCACTCGCCAGGTAGCGCAGCACGATCCCCTCGGTGCGCGCCAGCTCGTAGAAGGAGGTGAACTCCGTGAAGGTCATGGCGCGTTCGTACATATCGCGGATGACCGACTTCGGCGACAGCGGGTGGTCGCCGACCCAGGGGTGACTCTTGCGGTAGAGGCCGTAGGCGTGGAAGAGCAGCTCTTCCAGCGGCTTGGGGTACTCGACGTCCATGAGCCGTTCCATGCGCTCTTCGTACTCGACGCCGTCGGCCTTCATCTGGGCGACCGCCTCGCCCTTTGCCTTGTTCTGCTGCGCGGCCAGGATCTGCCGCGGATCGTCCAGCGTGGACTCCACCACCGAGACCATGTCCAGCGCGTACGACGGCGACTCGGGGTCGAGCAGGTCGAACGCGGCCAGGGCGAAGGTCGACAGCGGCTGGTTGAGCGCGAAGTCCTGCTGAAGGTCCACGGTCAGCCGGACGATCCGGCCCTCCGCGTCCGGCTCCGCGAGCCGCTCCACGATCCCGCCGTCCACCAGCGAGCGGTAGATCGCGATGGCCCGCCGGATGTGCTTGATCTGGTTCTTGCGCGGCTCATGGTTGTCCTCCAGGAGCTTGCGCATCGCCTCGAAGGCATTGCCCGGCCGGGCGATCACGGACAGCAGCATCGCGTGCGTCACCCGGAAACGGGAGTTCAGCGCCTCGGGTTCGGAAGCGATCAGCTTCTCGAAGGTGTTCTCACCCCAGTTGACGAAGCCCTCCGGCGCCTTCTTGCGCACCACCTTGCGGCGCTTCTTGGGGTCGTCACCGGCCTTCGCCAGCGCCTTCTCGTTCTCCACGACATGTTCGGGAGCCTGCCCGACGACAAAGCCCGCGGTGTCGAAGCCCGCCCGGCCGGCGCGGCCGGCGATCTGATGGAACTCCCGCGCCCGCAGCGTCCGCACCCGCGAGCCGTCGTACTTGGTCAGCGCGGTGAACAACACCGTACGAATGGGGACATTGACACCCACGCCGAGCGTGTCCGTACCGCAGATGACCTTCAGCAAACCCGCCTGCGCCAGCTTCTCGACGAGCCGACGGTACTTCGGCAGCATCCCGGCGTGGTGCACGCCGATGCCATGACGGACATACCGCGACAGGTTCCGGCCGAACTTCGTGGTGAACCGGAAGTTCCCGATGAGCTGAGCGATCTCATCCTTCTCGGCACGCGTACACATATTGATGCTCATCAGGGCCTGCGCCCGCTCCACGGCGGCGGCCTGAGTGAAGTGCACGATGTAGACGGGGGACTGGCGGGTCTCCAGCAGCTCGGTGAGTGTCTCCGTCAGCGCCGTCGTGCGGTACTCGTACGACAGCGGCACCGGCCGCGTGGCCGAACGCACCACCGACGTCGGCTTCCCCGTGCGCCGGGTCAGATCCTCCTCGAAGCGCGACATGTCGCCGAGCGTCGCCGACATCAGAATGAACTGCGCCTGCGGCAGTTCGAGCAGCGGAATCTGCCAGGCCCAGCCGCGGTCCGGCTCGGCATAGAAGTGGAACTCGTCCATCACGACCTGGCCGATGTCGGCGTCCTTGCCGTCCCGCAGCGCTATCGAGGCGAGCACCTCGGCGGTGCAGCAGATGACCGGTGCGTCGGCGTTGACCGATGCGTCACCGGTGAGCATGCCGACGTTCTCGGTGCCGAACAGCTTGCACAGATCGAAGAACTTCTCCGAGACCAGTGCCTTGATGGGTGCGGTGTAGAAGGTGACCTGATCATTGGCGAGAGCGGTGAAGTGCGCACCGGCCGCCACCAGGCTCTTACCGGAGCCGGTGGGGGTGGACAGGATGACGTTCGCTCCGGAGACCACCTCGATCAGCGCCTCCTCCTGTGCAGGGTAGAGCGAGATGCCCTGCTGCTCGGCCCAGCCCGAAAAGGCTTCGAAGAGGGCATCGGGGTCGGCGTCGTTCGGCAGATGATCGATGAGGGTCACGCCCCCCATACTGCCTGCCTTCACCCCCAATCAGGGAACCGGCGACCCAGAGACCCCCCAACCGAAGATCGACAACCCCACAAACCACCGGCCCGACGGCCTATCCCTTTCCTCGGAGCTACCCGCGGGAGCCCTGTGAGCCACCACAACATCTGCCCTGACCTGCGAATACGCGGACCCCGTGTACCCCGGCTTCGGTCGCCACTCACCAGGGCGAGCGGACCCGCGACGCCAACGGAACCGAGACCACGTTGACCTCGTGGGGCTCTGAGCGACCTCGACATCGGGGGAGGCTTCCACGCAAGGTCTTTACAACCCGTGCACGGCCAGGGACACACGGTCGCGTCGGCTGGGCCCGCGTCGCGCGGCAGCGCAGCTGGTGCGTGGCGGAGATCACCTGAGACGGGCGGCGGCCGTCTGGTGGTGAGAGCGGGGCCCGTTCCGTGCTGCGGGAGGGGCGGGGCGTCGTTTGATCGGCCGTCGTGCGATCGGGGCGTCGTGTGATCGGGCATCGCCTGATCGCGAGAGTGAGCTGGGGGTGGTGGCGGAGGAGGGGGGAGGGGAGGGGGAGGGGCCCCTGGAGTCCGTCCAGCCCTGCCCCACCTCAATCCCACCCACCGCCCCCAGCCCCCTCGCCCACCCCCAGTCACCAGCCCCGCCGTCGCTCCATCCCCAGCTGCCGTCCCTCTGGCCCCACCGCCCCCCCGCTCGCCCCCTTCGCCCTACCCACCCTTGCTTGTCCTCTTCGCCCTGTTGCCCCTTGAGTCGCCCCCACCTCATCCCGCCCCCACTTCACGTCGCCCTCACATCGCCCCGCCCCGCCCCGCTCGTTTCCGTCGCCCCGCCTCTGCTCGCCCATCGGTCCCCGCTTCGGCTCCGCTCGCCCCTCGCCCCTCGCCCTCGATCAGCAACGCGCCGTAGTCGTACCCGCGGCTGGCTGCTGACGCCGCATCAGCCCCAGCTCATCGGTAAACAGCGCCCCTCGGGCATCACCTGGCTTCGCTCAGCTGGAGGGTGCTGTCTTGGGCGAGTGGGAAGGAGACGGCTCACCCCCTCCTCGGGCGGAGATCATCTGACGCTACGCTGAGTCGCCGACCGGGCGTCAGCGGAGCGGCTCAGCAGCGTGAGAGCCACACAGCGCGCAGGTGGACACGTGCAAGAGAACAAGGGGTGGGAAGAACCATGATGGGACCGGCGCACTCGCTGTCCGGGGCCGCGGCCTGGCTGGGGGTGGGTGCGGCAGCGGCTGCCGCCGGACATCCGATGCCTTGGCCGGTGCTCGTCTGTGGGGCTCTGATCTGCGCCGGAGCGGCGCTTGCCCCGGACCTCGACCACAAGTCCGCGACCATCTCGCGGGCCTTCGGTCCGCTCTCGCGGATGTTGTGCGAGGTGGTCGACGCCATCTCGCATGCGGTCTACAAGGCGACCAAGATGCGCGGTGACTCGAACCGCAACGGAGGTCACCGCACGCTCACCCACACCTGGGTGTGGGCCGTGTTGGTCGGCGGCGGGATGTCCCTGCTGGCGATGCAGGGCGGGCGCTGGGCGGTACTCGGCATCCTCTTCGTTCATATGGTGCTCGCCATCGAGGGTTTGCTCTGGCGGGCCGCACGGGTCTCCAGTGACGTACTGGTGTGGCTGCTGGGCGCCGCCTCGGCCTGGATCCTGGCCGGCGTTCTCGATCAGCCGGGCAATGGCGCCAGCTGGCTGTTCACCGAGCCGGGGCAGCAGTACCTCTGGCTGGGTCTGCCGGTTGTCCTCGGCGCGCTGGTCCATGACATCGGCGATGCCCTGACCGTCTCCGGCTGCCCCATCCTGTGGCCCATTCCGATAGGCCGCAAGCGCTGGTACCCCGTCGGCCCGCCAAAGGGCATGCGCTTCAAGGCCGGCAGCTGGGTGGAGTTGAAGGTGCTGATGCCGCTGTTCATGGTGCTGGGCGGCCTCGGTGGTCTGGGCGCGCTCGGCTACCTCTGACGTTTGCGGTGCCATCAGTAACGTCTGGGGTGCTGCACCAGCTGGCTGAGGACGCGCGCCCTCCGACGTGCGGCGCGCAGCAGCAGGTCGTCGATGCGAGGCGACGGTGACGGCGCCCCCCCCGCTGAAACCATGAGCTAGAACGGTCCCGATGGTCGTGTCCGGGGCGGCAGTTGACCGATCGGCTCGGCGTGGCGACGACAACCGCCCGCCGTGGATCATGTCGGATGAGCCCTAGGACGGACCGGATGGAGAGGTCAACCGCTGCGCGGCGCCGGTGAGGAAGTCGTGACGGTCTTCACTTCGCCGGACGGGGTTGCGACGCCGGACGGACGGGACACCCTCGCCGTGAACCAGAGCCAGCGCATCCCGTGAGCGCGAGATTGTGAAGTCGGGGCGATGTTCGAGCATGGCCTGGTGAACCGATCACCGGCGCCCCCACTCTCGCCCGGCTGGAGGACGATCTGGGCGCCCTGGAGGTCGGCTTCACCGCCGTCCAACGGGCACGCCTCGACGAGGTCGGCGCGATCGGGCTCGGCTCCCCGCACGACATGCTCGCCGGTGACCACATCCGCAGGGTGACCGCAGGTGGCCTGAAGATCGAACGCTGCCATTGATGCCACAGCCCCCTGACGCCCCCATCCCCAGGCATGCGGAAGGATGTTCAGGCTCCTGCACCCGATGATGAGGAACCGACAACCGTGACCCACCAGCCGCCGCAGATGCCACCAGCCGGATCTGGCGCCCCGCTGCCGCCCTATCCCGGGGCACCGGTTCCGCCGCAGAACGGATCGACGCCGTCGGCCGGATTTCCGCACCAGGGTGGGGGCGGGAGCTTCGTACCGCAGCCGCCGCCTCCGCCCCCTCAGCGGAGCCGCACCGGACTGATCCTGACCGTCGTCCTGGTGGCCGTCGTGCTGCTTGTCGGGGGCGGCTTTCTGGCGTTCTCGATGCTCGGTGGTGGGGACGAGGACACCGAGGCGAAGCAGGGGCAAGGGCAGAGCCAGGGGAGCGGCCAGGATCAGGGGAAGGAGGGGGCCACCGCGGCGGTTCCCAAGGTGGTGAAGTCGACCGCGGGCGAGCTTCGTTACGATGCGCAGGCCACCGCGGACCTGTACCCGCCGGAGAAGCGAAACCCCGCGTCCTACCCGGAGTTGAAGGGCCTGGCCCAGGTCGACTCCGTCTACTACCCGCAGGACAACCGCTCGGTCAATCTGGCCGTCCACACCGGTTCGGGGACGGTGTCCGACCCCGCGCAGCGGGTGGCGGCGGCGTTCGCCCCCAACGCGATGGCCGGTAAGCCGAAGGACTTCGATCTCCAGGACCCCACGGCCAAGGGGGCCGTCCTGCGCTGCGGGATATCCAAGGGCAAGGGCGAGTACATCCCCCTGTGCGTCTGGGCCGACCGCACCTCGGTCGGTGATGTCCTGGGGTTGGGCGAGGCCACCTCGCCCTCCCTCAAGAAGGTTGATCTGAAGACGCTGGCGCAACAGACGGTCGATCTGCGCAAGGCGATGCGCGGCGGCTCCGGCGGCTGAGCCGTTCCGCACCTCGGCTCGGGCGGCGGCAGACTGTACGAGGTCTGCCGCCGCCCGAGCCGTACCGGCAAGCACCGCGCCCCCGGGGCCCCTCAGCCATGCCAAGACCGCCACAGCGCCGCATAGGCGCCCCCGGCGGTGACCAGTTCGTCATGGCTGCCCAGTTCGCTGATCCTGCCGTCCTCGACGACCGCGATCACATCGGCGTCATGTGCGGTGTGCAGGCGGTGTGCGATGGCCACGACCGTGCGGCCGGCCAGCACCCTCCCCAGTGAGCGCTCCAGGTCGCGGGCCGCCCGTGGGTCGAGCAGCGAGGTCGCCTCGTCCAGTACCAGGGTGTGCGGATCGGCCAGCACCAGCCGGGCCAGCGCGATCTGCTGTGCCTGGGCGGGCGTCAGGGTGTGCCCGCCCGAGCCGACCCCGGTGTCCAGCCCCCTGGGCAGGGCCCGAGCCCAGTCGGCGGCGTCCACCGCGCCGAGCGCGGCCCACAGTTCGGCATCGGCCGCTGCGGTGCGTGCCAGCAGGAGGTTGTCGCGGAGCGAGCCGACGAAGACATGGTGTTCCTGGTTGACCAGCGCCACCTGTTCGCGGATCCGCTCGGGCGGCATCGTGGAGAGTTCGGCGCCGCCCAGGGTGACGCTGCCGACGCGGGGCCCGTAGATACCGGCCAGCAGCCGGCCCAGCGTCGATTTGCCGGCGCCGGAAGGCCCGACCAGCGCCAGCCGGGTCCCCGGGCGGACCCGCAGCGAGATCTCGCGCAGCACATCGACGCCCGCGCGGTAGCCGAAGCTCACCCCGTCGGCGTGCACGTCCCGGCCGTCCGGGTGGCGGTCCGCGTCGGTGGCCTCCGGCTCGATCTCCCGGACGCCGACGAGTCGGGCCAGGGACACCTGGGCCTCCTGGAGCTCGTCGTACCAGCGCAGGATCAAGCCGACCGGTTCGATCAGCATCTGGGCCAGCAGCGCCCCCGTCGTCAGCTGCCCGGGGCTGATCCAGCCCCGCATGACGAAGGCGCCGCCGAGCAGCAGCACCGAGCCCAGCAGCAGCACATGCGTCAGATCGATGACAGGGAAGAGCACCGAGCGCAGGAAGAGGGTGTAGCGCTCCCATTGGGTCCATTCGCGGATGCGGCGCTCGGACAGCGCGATCCGGCGGGCGCCCAGCCGGTGGGCCTCGACCGTCCGGCCCGCGTCCACCGACTCGGTGAGCACGGCGGACACCGCCGCGTAACCGGCGGACTCCGAGCGATAGGCGCTCGGCGCCCGTTTGAAGTACCAGCGGCAGCCGACGATCAGCAGCGGCAGCGCGACGGCGACGGACACCGCCAGCGGCGGGGCGGTCACGGTCAGCCCGCCGATCAGCAGGCCCACCCACACCACGCTGATGGCCAGTTGCGGTACGGCCTCGCGCATCGATCGGGAGAGCCGGTCGACGTCCGTGGTGATCCGCGACAGCAGGTCGCCGGTGCCGGCCCGCTCCAGTACGCCCGGCGGAAGCGCCACGGACCGTACGAGGAAGTCCTCCCGCAGATCCGCCAGCATCCGCTCACCGAGCACCGCCCCGCGCAGCCGGACCGTGCGTACGAACACCGTCTGGGCGGCCAGTGCGACGGCGAACACCGCGAGGGTTTGCTCCAGTTGGAGGTCGCGGGCGCCCGCGGAGAGCTTTTCGACGACTCCGCCGAGCAGATACGGGCCGGCCATGGAGGCGATCACGGCGGCCGCGTTCACGGTGATCAGCACCGTGAAGGCCCCGCGGTGACGGCGGATCAGCCCGCCGACGTAGTGGCGCACGGTGGCCGGTGAGCCGACGGGGAGGGTCGTCAGGGTCTGCGGGGCGTCCGGGTCGTGGTCCGGCGGCGCCAGGCCGATCATGCGGTCTCCTCGGTCCGGCCGGTCGACAGCGCCGGCTCGGGGTCTGTTTCACGGGTGCCGACTTCGCGGGTGACGACCGCGCGGTAGTCGGGGTGGCTGTGCAGCAGTTCGCGGTGGGTGGCCGCGGCGACGGCCTTGCCCTCCTGGAGGAACACCACCTGTTCGGCCCGGTCCAGGAGGAGCGGGCTGGAGGTGAGCACGACCGTTGTCCGCCCGGTCCGGATCGTCCGCAGACCGTCGGCGATCCGCACCTCGGTGTGGGCGTCGACGGCGCTGGTCGGCTCGTCGAGGACCAGCACCTCCGGGTCGGTGACCAGCGATCTGGCCAGGGCCAGCCGCTGTCGCTGCCCGCCGGACAACGACCGCCCGCGCTCGGTGATGTAGGTGAGCATCGGGTCTCCCGAGTCATCGGCCGAGGCCTGCGCCAGCGCGGTCAGCACATCGCCGCACTGGGCCGCGGCCAGCGCGTCCGTCGCGCCGACCCGTCCGGAGGCCGGTACGTCGAGCAGCTCGCCGAGCGTGCCGGAGAGCAGCATCGGGTCCTTGTCCTGGACGAGTACGGCCCGGCGCGCGGCGTCCCTCGGCAGGTCGTCCAGCGGGGTGCCGCCGAGCATGACGGACAGGCCGCCGTCGTCGCCGTCGTCCTCCGTCTGTGCCGGGTGTCCGCCGAGGCGTTCGGCGAGCCGGCCGGCGGCGTCGGGGTCGCCGCAGACCACCGCGGTCAGTCGGCCGGCCGGGGCGGTCAGACCGCTGACCGGGTCGTGCAGAGCGCCGGTGGGCGTCGTCCCCCGCTCCTCGGTGCGTCCGCCGGCCGGTCGGTGCTGTGCCAGGACGCGGGCCGTGCGCTTCGCGGAGGGTTTGGCGAACGAGTAGGCGCGGGCGGTCTCTTCGAAGTGCTGGAGTGGGTAGAGCAGGAAGGTGACGGCGCTGTAGATCGTGACGAGGTCGCCGACGGCGAGGGTGCCGTCGAGGGTGAGCCGGACGCCGTACCCGACCACCGCGATGAGCAGCAGGCCCGGCAGCAGTACCTGGACGGCCGAGATCAGCGACCACATCCGGGCGTTGCGGACGGCGGCCTTGCGTACCTCTTGGGAGGCGCTGCGGTAGCGGCCGAGGAAGAGCTGTTCGCCGCCGATGCCGCGCAGCACGCGCAGCCCGGCGACGGTGTCGGAGGCCAGCTCGGTGGCCTGGCCGGCCTTCTCGCGCTGGGCGTCGGCGCGCCGGGTCGCGGGCGGCAGCAGCGGCAGGACGGCCAGCGCGACGAGGGGTACCGCGACGGCTACCAGGATGCCCAGTTCCGGCTGGTAGAAGGCCAGGGCGAGGGAGACGCCCACCACGGTCAGCGCCGAAGCGGCGAACCGGGAGAGGACTTCGACGAATGAGCCGATCTTCTGCAGGTCGCCGGTGCTGACGTTGACGATCTCACCGGCCGCCACCCGCCGGGTCATGGCCGGGCCCAGTTCCGTGGTCTTGCGGGCGAGCAGTTGCTGCAAGCGGGCGACGGCGGTGATCCAGTTGGTGACGGCCGCGCGGTGCAGCATGGTGCTGCCGACCGCGATCAGGACGCCTAGGGCGAAGATCAGGCCGCCGGCCAGGAGGAGCCGGCCGCCGTCGCGGTCCACCACGGCCTGTACGGCGAGGCCGACCGGCAGGGGGAAGGCGGCGAGGGCGCCGAAATTCACCAGCCCCCAGGCCATGGCCTTGAGCTGGCCGCCGAGCTGCTGTCGGCAGAGCCATCGGAGGAAGGCGCCGCCCGTACGGACGTCCGGGACGCCCGGGTCGGGGTGCGGAAGGTCACGAAGGTGCATGCTGATCCAGCCGGAGTCGTGGTGAGGGGGCGGCAGCGGGCCGTCCCGGCAGGCGAAGTGCCCTCCCGCGGAGGTCTCGTCGCCGGTGGAGGTGCTGGAAGGGTGGCCCGCGGGCTGGGCGGATTTCAAACGGTTTTTCCGATGTGGCCGCGCGATCCGGACAATCGTGCGTGCGCCGGTTCGGGGCGGCGGGTGAGCGCTGACTGGCCGTCGGACCCTGAGTGCGACCATGGGGCCATGCGGACAGCGGGCAGGGCGATACGGGTGGCGGCGGTGGCCGCGGCGGGGCTGGTTCTTCTGGTGGGCTGCGGTGGCGGTACGGGCGGCGGCCGGGACGGCGGTGGCAAGGATGACGGCGCGGCGAAGGGGGAGCGGCCCGGTGGTCCGGCGCATGGCGGGTCGGCCACTACGCACCTCAAGCGCATCCCCGAGGTCGGCGCGGCGCTGCGCGCACGGATCCCGGCCGCTTCCCGGCAGGTCGTGGCGGTCTACGGCGCGGGTGTGAACTCCGCCGACGCCACCGTCGTCCTCTACGACAAGGGCGCCAACGGCTGGGGCCGTAAAGGGAGTTGGGACGCGCACAACGGCCGGCGCGGCTGGACGGTGAATCATCACGAAGGGGACAAGCGCAGCCCCGTCGGGGTGTTCACGCTGACCGACGCGGGCGGTGTGCTCGCGGACCCCGGCGCCAAGCTGCCCTATACGCACTCATCGGCGTTCACCCCGCCGTCGTACTGGTCCCAGAACACTCGCCACGACTTCGACTATGTCGTCGCCATCAACTACAACCGCGTCAAGGGGACCTCCCCACTGGACCCGACCCGGCCGGAGGGCCAGTCCAAGGGCGGCGGGGTTTGGCTGCATATGGACCATGGAAGCGGCACATCCGCCTGTGTCAGCGTCCCGAAGACCGGTATGCGGGCCTTGTTGCGCGCCCTCGATCCGGCGCGGCGCCCCGTCGTCGTCATGGGGGACAAGGCGCACCTGGCCGCCTGAGAGGCATAACGGGGCGCACGGGAGCGCCGGGCGTGCGGGGCGTACGCCGTCGACGAGGAGAGCCCGGCCGGCGCGCCGCCACCGCCCGCCGGGCCCCCGGAGCACCCCCGGCTCCTACTCCTCGGGCTTCTTCGAATCCATCCCCGGCCGCGCCTTCTTCCACAGCCCGCGGGTGAAGTCGGGGATCTCCTGCGGCGCGCCCTTCGCCTTGATCGACAGATCGCTCAACGGCACCGGCGCGGTCCAGGTCGCCGCGTCATAGACGTCGAAGTCCGGGACGAGGCCCAGCCGCATGCACTGGATCAGCCGGAAGACCAGCATGTAGTCCATACCGCCGTGTCCGCCGGGCGGGTTGGCGTGCTCCTTCCACAGCCAGTGGTCCCACTCCGCGTACTTGCTGAAGTCGCCCCACTCGTCGTTGCTCTGGTCCGGCTCCAGATAGATCCGCTCGGGGTAGTCCTCGAAGACGCCCTTGGTGCCGCCGAGGCTGTTGATCCGGCTGTACGGGTGCGGGGTGGAGACATCGTGCTCCAGCCGGATCACCCGCCCCTTGGCGGTCTGGACGAGGCTGATCGTCCGGTCGCTCTCGATATACGACTCCTTCCAGCTGGGGTCGTTCGCCGGCATGTGTTCCTTGCGGTAGGCGGCGAGACCGAGCGCGGGGGTGCCGAAGCTGGAGATCCGTACGGCGCGGTCACCGCGGTTGACGTCCATGTAGTTGGCGACCGGGCCGAATCCGTGGTTGGGGTAGAGGTCGCCGCGCAGCCGGGTGTGCCACAGCCGGCGCCAGGGCCCCTCGTAGTACTTGGGGTCGAACATCAGGCCGCGCAGATCGTGGTTGTAGGCGCCGGCGCCGTGCAGCAGGTCTCCGAACAGGCCCGCATGGGCCATCCGCAGCACCCGCATCTCGTTCTTGCCGTAACAGCAGTTCTCCAGCTGCATACAGTGTCTGCGGGTGCGCTCGGAGAGGTCGACCAGCTCCCACAGCTGGTCCAGGCGCAGCGCCAGGGGGCATTCCACGCCCACATGCTTGCCGTTGAGCATCGCGGTCTTCGCCATGTCGAAATGCCAGTCCCAGGGCGTGGCCGCGTAGACGAAGTCGATGTCGCCGCGCTTGCAGAGGTTCTCGAAGTCGTGCTCGCCCTTGGTGTAGACGGCGGGCGCCGGCTGCCCCGCGTCGGTGACCTTCTTGGCGGCCTTGGCGGTCTTCTCCTTCACCGGGTCGCACAGCGCGACGACGCGGACGCCCGGCACCGCGAGAAAGAGGTCGATCATGCTGCCGCCCCGGTTGCCGAGGCCGATGATCCCGACACGTACGGTGCCGCGCCGCTCGAACGGCACTCCGATCATCGTCCGGCCCGTGGCGCGGGGGGCCGCGGCGGCCGTCGCGGGGCCCGCGGCGCCCGGTGCGGCCGCCGCGGCCGGTCCGGACGACAGGCCGCCCAGCCCCAGCCCGGCGCCCGCCGCACCGGCGGTCCACAGGACCGAACGGCGGCTCGGCCCGGCCTCGTTGTCGTCGTGGTTCTGCGATGGTGCCTCGTTCATCGGTCCTCCAGGAGCGGTGGTGTGCCGGGGCATACGTGAACCTCGGTCAGGACCCTGTCGGCCGTCGGCCTGAGGCACAAGAGGGCCGATTGGACTCTTGTTACGGCACGCTTGGACTCTTTGCCGCATTACCGGATCCTTCGCGGCAAGGCAGGACGGGCCACCGCCAGCACCTTTCGCAAGTCACTGAAAAGCCTTGCAGAAAGCCTTGACGTGTCCACGAGGCGAACGGCAGGCTCCGGTACGGACATCCCCCATGGCGGCCGGCGCGTGGCTGCTCTCGTGGGCGCGGTGCGCGCTGCCGTGCCCCATGACCAAGGAGCCGCAAGATGCAGCAACGTTCCCGTGTGCCGGTCCGGGCGCTGGCCGGAGTACTGGCCGCGGCCGGCCTCGCCACCTTCGCCCCGTGGCCCTCCCAGGCCGCCCCACCCGGCGAAAGGACCGTCACCGCCACGCTGTTCGAGTGGAAGTACGCGGACGTCGCCCAGGCATGCACCGATCAGCTCGGCCCGGCCGGCTACGGCTATGTCGAGGTCTCACCCGCCTCCGAGCACATCCAGGGCGACCAGTGGTGGACCTCCTACCAACCCGTCAGCTACAAGATTGCCGGACGGCTCGGCGACCGGACCGCGTTCGCCTCGATGGTCAGCGCCTGCCACGACGCGGGCGTCAAGGTCATCGCCGACGCCGTCATCAACCACATGGCGGCCGGATCCGGTACGGGCACCGGCGGCACCCAGTACACCAAGTACGACTACCCCGGCACCTACCAGGACCAGGACTTCCACGGCTGCCGCAAGAGCATCTCCGACTACGGCGACCGCGACGACGTCCAGACCTGCGAACTGGTGGGCCTCGCCGACCTCGACACCGGCCGCGACCAGGTCCGCGCCACCATCGCCAAGTACCTCGACGATCTGCGGTCGCTGGGCGTGGACGGCCTCCGGGCGGACGCCGCCAAGCACATCCCGGCCTCCGACCTCGCCGCCATCAAGGGCACGATGCGCGCCCCCGGCTACTGGGTGCAGGAGGTCATCCACGGCGCCGGTGAGGCGGTGCGGCCCGAGGAGTACACCGGCAACGGCGATGTCGATGAATTCCGTTACGGCAGCCATCTCAAGAGCGCCTTCCAGGGCGGCAACCTCGCTCAGCTCAAGACCATCGCGGACGGCAAGCTCGGCAGCGACAAGGCCCGTACCTTCGTCGACAACTGGGACACCGAGCGCAACGGCTCGACGCTCACCTACAAGGACGGCGCCGCCTACACACTGGCCAACGTCTTCATGCTCGCCTCGCCCTACGGGGCGCCGAACGTCTACTCCGGCTATGAATGGTCCGACAAGGACGCCGGACCGCCCGGCGGCAGCGACGGCTGGACCCGTCAGCACGCCAAGCAGGCGATCACCGGGATGGTCGGTTTCCGCAATGCGGTGGGCGCGGCGGAGCTGACCGACTGGTGGGACAACGGCGGCAGCGCGATCGCCTTCGCCCGGGATGGCAAGGGGTTCGTCGCCCTCAACAACGGTGACGGGGAGCTGACACAGACCTTCGCCACCTCGCTGCCCGCCGGTACGTACTGCAATGTCGTGGCGGCCAAGCCGTCCGCGTGCGACGGCCACACCGTCACCGTGGGGGACGACGGGAAGGCCCGGCTCTCCGTCCCCGCCAAGGGAGCGGTGGCGCTGCACCTCACGCGCTGACCTCAAGCGGGCCGGGTGGCCCTCTCCAGCGCCTGGAGGACCGAGTAATAGCCCCGGCCCGCCGTCGCATGGTCCATCCCGACCTCGCACATCCGGTTCGCCGACAGATGCGCGTCGAAGTGCCGGGCGGTCACCTCGGCCGCCTCCTTCGCGGTGGCCGACTCGGTCAGCTCCCTGTGCAGCATCCCGCGGTCCCCGGCGAACGCACAGCAGCCCACGTCATCCGGCACCACGACCTCCCGCGCACAGGCCTCGGCGACCCGTCGCAGCGCTGTCCCGTCGCCCAAGTGCTCCATGGCGCAGGTGGGATGGAGCACCGCCGAGCCGACCGTGCGGACCGTCTCCAGACGGGGCAGCAGCTCCTCGGCCGCCCAGACGACCGAGTCGACGACGGTCAGCTCCTGGTGCAGCGCGCGATTGCCGGGCGTCAGATACGGCACGACCTCATGGGCGAGGCCCAGGGTGCACGAGGACGCGTCCACCACCAGAGGCAGCAGGCCGCCCGCCGTCCACCCCCAGGCCGCCTCGACGATCCGGTTGGCCATCACCTCGGTGCCGCTCCGGTACCCCTTGGACTGCCAGATCGTGGCGCAGCAGGTCCCGGCCACGTCCGGCGGAATCCACACCGGCCGGCCCGCCCGCCGGGACACCGCCACCACCGCCTCGGGCAGCGACGGCCCGTCGAACCCGGCGGGCGGCCCGAAGATCCGGTTCACACACGCCGGGTAGTAGACCGCTGCCGCCCCCGCCCGCCGGGTCACGGGCCGGGTACGGGGCGCCGCGCCGGGAATCCGCGGCAGCCACTCGGGCACCAGGTCGGGGCGCACGGCCTTACGGGCCGCGCCGGTCAGCGACCTCAGCAGCCGGTCGCCGACCCGGTCGGCGGCGGCCACCGCCAGCCGCGCCGCCTTCTCGACGGCCTTGAACTGCCGGGCGGACTGCGCGGCGGCCCACTCCTCGCGCGAGGTGTGGCGCCGGTGCCGGAACTCCTTCATCAGCGCACCGGTGTCGATCCCCACCGGGCACGCCAGTTGGCAGAGCGAGTCGCCGGCGCAGGTGTCCACCGCGTCATAGCCGTACGCGTCCAGCAGCGCGGTGGTGACGGGGGAGCCGGCCGGCTGGCGCAGCATCTCGCGGCGCAGCACGATCCGTTGGCGGGGAGTGGTGGTCAGGTCGCCACTGGGGCAGGCCGGTTCGCAGAAGCCGCATTCGATGCACGGGTCGGCGCGGGCCTCGACCCGGGGGATGGTCTTCAGCCCGCGCAGATGCGCCCGCGGATCGCGGTCCAGCAGCACCCGCGGCGCCAGGATGCCGTGCGGGTCCACGGTCTCCTTGATCCGCCACATCAACTCCGTTGCCCGCTCGCCCCATTCGAGCTCCAGGAACGGCGCGATGTTCCGGCCGGTGGCGTGCTCGGCCTTCAGCGAGCCGTCGAAGCGCTCGACGGTCAGCCGGCAGAACTCGTCCATGAACGCGGCGTAGCGCGCCACCTCGGCCGGTTCCGCCGCGTCGAAGGCGAGCAGGAAGTGCAGATTGCCGTGTGCGGCGTGGCCCGCGACGGCCGCGTCGAAACCGTGCCGCGACTGGAGTTCCAGCAGGGCCGTACCGGCCTCGGCGAGCCGGGCGGGCGGCACCGCGAAGTCCTCGGTGATCAGCGTCGTCCCGGGCGGCCGGGAGCCGCCCACCGCCGTCACGAACGCCTTGCGCGCCTTCCAGTAGCCGCCGATCGCCCCGGGGTCCCGGGTGAAGGCATTGGTGACGGACGGGACCGGCGCGACCAGCTCCAGTTCCGTCAGCACCTGCGCCGCGGCCCGTTCGTACGCCGCCTGGCCGGCCTCGTCGGGTGCCCGGAACTCCACCAGCAGCGCGGTCGTCTCCTTGGGCAGCGCCGCCCAGTCCGCGGGCACCCCGGCCACCCGCACCGAGGCGCGCAACGTGTTGCCGTCCATCAGCTCGACGGCCCGCGCGCCCGCCGCGTTGAACCGCGGTACGGCCGCGGCCGCGGCGCCGAGCGTCGGGAAGAACAGCAGCGCACTGGAGGTGCACCGGTCCAGCGGCAGGGTGTCGAAGACGGTCTCGGCCAGGAAGCCGAGGGTCCCTTCGGAGCCGACCATCAGTCCGCGCAGGATCTCCACCGGTGTCGCGCCGTCGAGGAAGGCGTCCAGGCGGTAGCCGTTGGTGTTCTTGATCTGGTACTTGGCGCGGATCCTGGCCACCAGGTCCGGATCCGCCTCGATCTCCGCCTTCAGCGCCAGCAGGCCCGCGCACAGCGCCGGTTCGGCGTGCGCCAGCTCCGCGTCGGCGTCCGCTTCCGCGGTGTCGACGATGGTGCCCGACGGCAGCACCAGGGTGACCGAGGCCAGGGTCCGGTAGGAGTTACGGGTGGTGCCGGCCGTCATCCCGGAGGCGTTGTTGGCGACCACGCCGCCCAGGGTGCAGGCGACGGCGCTGGCCGGATCGGGCCCGAGTACCCGGCCGTGGCGGGCCAGCGTGGTGTTGGCGCGCAGCACGGTGGTCCCCGGCCGGATGCGGGCGCGGGCCCCGCCGTCGAGCACCTCGATGCCCGTCCAGTGGCGGCGTACGTCGATGAGGATGTCCTCGCCCTGCGCCTGGCCGTTGAGGGAGGTCCCGGCGGCCCGGAAGACGACCTTGCGGCCCTTGCCGTGCGCGTAGGAGAAGACCGCGGAGATGTCGTCGAGATCCTCGGCCATCACCACGGCCTGCGGGACGAAGCGGTACGGGCTGGCGTCGGAGGCGTAGCGGACCAGGTCGGAGAGCTTGTGGAGCACCTTGTCCGCGCCGAGCAGCGCGATCAGGTCACCGCGCAGCGGCTCGGGGGTGCCGGACGCGCGCGGGGCGGCCACCCGGTCGTGGGCCGGGCCGCCGGGGGCGGTGGGCCGCAGGGTCTGGGGATCCGGCTCCAGCAGGGGCATGGCGGCACTCCTCCGGTTGACGGTGTGTCAGCTCAATGCGGGGCCCCCGGCCCGTCGACCAGGGTGGACAGCAGTCCGCCGAGCACCTCGCGCTGATCGGCGGTGAGCGGTGCCAGGATCTCCTCCGCCGCGGCCCGCCGTGCGCTGCGCAACGCCCGCATCGCGGTATGGCCGGTGTCGGTCAGCTCGATCCGGATCACCCGCCGGTTGGCCGGATCGGGTACCCGGCGCACCGCGCCCTGGGTCTCCAGCGCGTCCACCAGCGTGGTCACCGCGCGCGGCACGACCTCCAGCCGCTCGGCGAGATCGGCCATCCGCGGCGGGGTGTCGCCGTAGTGGGCGACGATCCGCAGCAGCCGGGACTGCGCGGGGGTGAACGCGAGGTCCAGGTGGGCCAGCTGGTGCTTCTGGGCGCGGTGCATCCGGCGGGTCAGCCGTACCAGCTGCTCGGCGAGGTTCGTGGTGCTGACCGTCGGCTCGGAGGAGGGCATACCGCGAGGATAGCGGACAGCCGGAGTTTATTCATTGTGAGTATAGGTAACAATGAGCTAAGCTCCACGATGCTTGTCCGTCCGGCGGCCCCCTGGCCGTCTTCCGCACCCCCGAAGGAGCCCATGCGCAGCGACGAACCCCAGTGGACCGCACCGCCCAAGGACCCGGGAAAACCGGTCCCGTTGCGGCGGATCCTCGCGCTCTTCCGCCCCTACCGCGCCCGGCTCGCCCTCGTCGGCCTGCTCGTCGGCGCCTCCTCGCTGGTCTCGGTCGCCTCGCCCTTTCTCCTCCGCGAGATCCTGGACGTGGCGATACCCGGCCGGCGCACCGGACTGCTGACCCTGCTCGCCCTCGGCATGATCGCCACCGCGGTCACCACCAGCGTCTTCGGCGTCCTGCAGACCCTGCTCTCCACCACCGTCGGCCAGCGCGTCATGCACGATCTGCGCACCGCCGTCTACGGCAAGCTGCAGCGGATGCCGCTGGCCTTCTTCACCCGCACCCGCACCGGCGAGGTCCAGTCCCGGATCGCCAATGACATCGGCGGTATGCAGGCGACGGTCACCTCCACCGCCACCTCCCTGGTCTCCAACCTGACCTCCGTCCTCGCCACCGTCTGCGCCATGCTCGCCCTCGACTGGCGGCTGACCGCCGTCTCACTGCTGCTGCTTCCGCTCTTCGTCTGGATCAGCCGCCGGGTCGGCAACGAACGCAAGAAGATCACCACCCAGCGGCAGAAGCAGATGGCCGCCATGTCCGCGATGGTCACCGAGTCCCTCTCGGTCAGCGGCATCCTCCTCGGCCGCACGATGGGCCGCGCCGACTCCCTCACCCGTACCTTCGCCGGTGAATCCGAGCGGCTGGTCGACCTGGAGGTCCGCGCCAGCATGGCCGGCCGCTGGCGGATGGCCACCATCGGGATCGTGATGGCCGCCATGCCCGCCCTGATCTACTGGGCGGCCGGCCTGGTCCTCCAACTGGGCGGCCCGGCCTTCTCCCTCGGCACCCTCGTCGCCTTCGTCTCGCTCCAGCAGGGCCTGCTGCGCCCCACCGTCTCCCTGCTGTCCACCGGCGTACAGATGCAGACCTCGCTCGCGCTCTTCCAGCGCATCTTCGAGTACCTCGATCTGCCGGTCGCCATCACCGAGCCCGCCGAACCGGTCCGTATCCCGGCCCCGCGCGGTGAAGTCCGCTTCGAGAACGTGACGTTCCGCTACGACCCCGAGGCCGCCACCACCCTCGACGGCATCGATCTGACCCTCCCCGCCGGCGGCAGCCTCGCCATCGTCGGGCCGACCGGCAGCGGCAAGAGCACCCTGAGCTATCTGGTGCCACGCCTCTACGACGTGACCGGAGGCCGGGTCACCCTCGACGGCACGGACGTCCGCGACCTCGACTTCGACACCCTGGCCCGCGCCGTCGGCGTGGTCTCCCAGGAGACCTACCTCTTCCACGCCTCGGTCGCCGACAACCTCCGCTTCGCCAAGCCGGACGCCACCGACGAGGACATCGAACGCGCCGCCCGCGCCGCCCAGATCCACGACCACATCGCGGCCCTCCCCGACGGCTACGACACCCTCGTGGGCGAGCGCGGCTACCGCTTCTCCGGCGGCGAGAAACAGCGCCTCGCGCTCGCCCGCACCATCCTGCGCGACCCGCCCGTCCTCGTCCTGGACGAGGCGACCAGCGCCCTGGACACCCGCACCGAACACGCCGTGCAGCAGGCCATCGACGAGCTGTCCGCCGGCCGCACCACCCTCACCATCGCGCACCGCCTGTCCACGGTCCGCGACGCCGACCAGATCGTCGTGCTGGACGCCGGCCGGATCGCCGAACGCGGCACCCATGACGAACTGCTCGCCGCCGACGGACGCTATGCGGCGCTGGTACGGCGTGACGCACACCTCACCCCGGTCTCCGATCACGTGATGACCTCGCAAGTAACCCGCGGGTAAGGTCAAACGCGCGGCGGTCAGTTCAATGGTCGGGGTGGCCGCCGCACCCACTCTTCGACATGGCTGCGGAACCGGTCCCTCGCTGATTCATCGCCGGTACGGTGGACGTCCGCCACGGGCCTGACGCCCGTCACTTCGGATTGCGAGAAGTCCGATGAATCAGATTGCAGCCGACACTTATCTGGCCGCGGCGGTGGTGGTGCACCACGCCCGCGTGCTGATCGTGCGCCGTAGCTACCGCGAGCGATTTCTGCCCGGCGCCTGGGGTGTGCCGTGCGGGAAGCTCGATCGTGGGGAGTCCGCCGAGAGCGGTGCTCTACGGGAGTTGAAGGAGGAGACCGGGCTGCTGGGCACCATCGTCGCCCACACCGGCTCGACCAGCTTCCTGAGCGACTACCAGGGCCGCCGCGTCCACAACCATCAGGAGAACTTCATCGTCCGCCCGCTCACGCTGGACGTCGTCCTGCCCAGCGCGGACCAGGTCTACCGCTGGGCGAGGCCCGCCGAGCTGGCCGAGGCCGGGGTGGACGCCTACAACCTCACGGTGATCCGCCAGGCGCTCGGCGGCCGGCTGGACGCCGTCGGCCTCCGCGCCATGACGGCCCGCTTCGGGCATCCGGGGCCGCTGCCGTTCAATAGCCCAAAGACCCTGCCAGGGAATCGAGTTCAGCAAGGTAGACGGCCGGCGGCAGCGGAGTCTTGGGCGGCGGATGCGCGCGCTCGCCGCGGGCGGCGCTGAGCTCACCGGCGGGCCTGACGGGGCCGCGGCCGCTGACGGAGCCGCAGTCGCCGACGGAGCCGCGGTCCGTGACGCGGCCGCGGCTCCGGACATAGACGTCGGTCATCGACCGCTGTGGGGCGGTCTCCAGAAACAGCGTCACCGTCGGCTCCACGCTCTCCACCCGGTGCAGCGTATGGGCCGCCAGGCCGTAGCTCCGCCCGGCGCCGTACTGCTCGGTGTGCAGCAGCCGCAGCCGTGCGTCGCCGACCCGTCGCAGTTGCCAGGCCCCGCCGGGGCCGTCGATGGTCTCCCGGTAGGCGACCGCGGGCACGCCGTCCGCGGCCGGCTCGTAGCACTCCATCCGCACCCGGCCGCGGACCACCGCCGAGGCGATCGCACAGCGGTGATTGTGGATGTCCTCGGAGACGGCACCGGCCGTGCCGTGCCAGAAATGCACCCGCAGCATGAACCGGGGCGCACCGGACAGCAGCACCAGCTTGTCGAAGCCCAGCACATGGCGGTACGACAGCCGGACGCACTCCGCGAGCTCCAGATCACCGACGGCTAATCGGCGCACCAGCGGACCGAGCGTGCCGGGCTGCGCCAACTGCGCGATCGCATGGCGCGCCGACTCGGGCGACGGCGGCTCAGGACCCGCGCCCAGCCCGTCCACCAGCAGCCGCCGGGCCTCCTCGACCTGCATCTCCGCCTCCCCTTCACCGACCCCATGGCCCGCACCGGTCTCCTGAGCCGAACCGCCCCGCCTCCTGGCCCGCACCGCCCCCTGCCCCGCACCGACCCACGACACCTCCGGCCGCCCCCGGCCCCCGCAACTCGCCCCGCCTCACGGCCGATAGACCATCAGGGCATACCGCCGCAGCACCGACAGGCCCTGATACGCCATCCACACCGGGTGTCCCATGGGCCCGTCGTCCCACCGCCACACCCCGCCCTGCTGCATACCGTGCACCCGCGCCACGGCGGCGGCCAGCTGGGCCTCCCACACCGGCAGCCCCACCTCCCCGTCCGCCACCTGCCGGGCGCCGTCCGTCATCAGCGCGCGGGCCACCCAGGCGGCCGCGAAGTGCCGTACGGACAGCAGCTCCTGATGCAGCGGATCCTCCTGGACCGGCCGCCGCACCTCCTCCTGGCAGTTCAGCAGATCGGCCGCGCCGCCCCCGGGCGCCGCCGGACCGGCCAGCAGCCAGCGCAATCCCTCCTCACGCACCGCACGCTGCCGTTCGTCCTCGCCCAGTACCCGGGCGGCCCGGTCCAGCGCCACCACAGCCCGCGCGGTGTGCACCGCGGACGGTGCCGGATTGCCGTGTCCGGTGGCCAGCGCCGCGCCCCAGCAGCGGTGATGGTCCCGCGCCGGATCGGCCGTGGCGCCATTGACCAGCACCTCACGCAGTCCGTCCAGCGCGGCGGCCCCGGGCGCCGCCCGCAGCAGCCCGCGCAGCACATTCGTGACCACGTAGGTGTTGGCCAGCCCCGACGCGTCATGGTCCGGGTCCCACAGCACCTCGCAGGAGCGTATTTCCGCCTCCAGCAGCCGTGCATCGGCACCGGCCCGCGCCAGCGCACCCAGCACGATCGCGGACACCTCGGGGCGCGCCCCGCTGCCCTGGGACCGGGCGGCCCACCCGCCGCCGGGAAGCCGCAGCCGCCACAGCGTCTCGGCCACCTCCCCGGCCCGTATTCGGCCGTCGTACGGCGCGATGTCGAGCAGCAGATGCAGCCCGTACGCCGTGCCGAACGCCGTCGGATGCACCGGCGGCTCACTCTCCGCGAGGGAGTGCGGCCAGCCCGTGAGCGGTCCGCGGCCGGGCACCTCGATCACCGTGAGACCGCGCCGGAGCGCCTGATACGTGCCGTCCACCAGCTCGGGCAGCGACCCGGCGGGCGCCGGCACGGGCACGGGGACGGCCGGTGCCACCGCGGAGGCGGCCGCGCCGCGGGCCCGCAGCAGGGCCGCCGCCAGCCACACCACGGCACCGACACCGGCAGCGGCGGTCGCCGCCACGCAGTAGCGCGCCGCCTCGGCCGCGAGATTCTCCGGCAGGATCCCCAACAGGCCCTGGAACACGGCGAATGCGGCGGCCGGCGCGCCCAGCCGCGCCAGCCAGGGCAGCAGCCGGGACGGCGACAGGGCCCGCGGAGAGGCGGCGGACGGCGGGCCGGGATCCGGCACCGGCGCGCGGTCGGCCGCACCGGAACGCTGTGGTGGTAAGTCCTGCCGCAGCACCATCTGCTGCCCCCTCCCCCCGGGCGCACGCCCCCGCACGGCCTGTGCGAAGAGCATCCCGATCAGTGTAGGAATCCCCACTGACAGCGGGGTCGCACACCTGTCGCAGCCCATCCCGGCCACCGGCTCAGGCCAGGGCCGCCCGTCCCACCACCCCAGGCCAGGGCTGCCGGCCCCCGGCTTCAGGCCGTGGGGCCGGCAGACAGGTCCTTCCGAGGCGAGTTCAGGCGCCGGCCATCGCGCACTGTCCGCGGTCGGCCTTCATCGGGCCGGCGGCGGACGGGCGGACGTCGAAGTCGAACATGGCGGTGGGCACGTACAGCGAGCAGCAGGCATTGGGGATGTCGACGATGCCGCTGATGCGTCCCTCTATGGGTGCGGAACCGAGCAGCAGGTACGCCTGCTCGCCGCTGTAGCCGAACTTCTTGAAGTACTCGACGGCGTTGAGGCAGGCCCGGCGGTAGGCCAGCGTCGCGTCCAGGTAGTAGTTCGTGTCCGTGTCGTGGTCGACGGAGACGCCGATGAAGGTGAGGAACTCCGTGTACCTGGGCTCGACGTTGCCCGGTATGAAGACGGGGTTGGTGCTGATGCCGTACGTCTCCATGCCGCCCTTGATCAGATCGACGTGGAAGTCGATGAAGCCGCCCATCTCGATGGCGCCGCAGAAAGTGATCTCTCCGTCGCCCTGGCTGAAGTGGAGATCGCCGCCCGAGAGCTTGGCGTCCTTGACGTACACGGGGTAGTAGACCCGGGAACCGCGCGTGAAGTTCTTGATGTCGTGGTTGCCTCCGTTCTCACGGGCCGGCACCGTGCGGGCCCCTTCCGCGGCGATGCGCGTGGCGAGGTCTCCGGTGGCCGTCCCGGCGAGCGCGTTGTTGCTGTCCGGCGGTACGGCGAGCGGCGGTACCCGGTTCGGGTCGGTGTCGATCAGCGCCTGCTCGCGGGTGTTCCAGCGGGCGAGCATCTCCGCGGACGGGGCGGTGCCGAACAGACCGGGGTGGGTGATCCCGGTGAAGCGGATTCCGGGAAGGTGGCGGGAGACCGCCTGCTGCCCGTGGAAGTCCCATATCGCCTTGTAGGCGTCCGGGAAGTAGTCGGTCAGGAAGCCGCCGCCGTTGGCTTTGGCGAAGATGCCGGTGTAGCCCCAGCCCTGGCCCGCCGCGTCCCCGGACTGCTGCGGCACGGGGCCGAGGTCGAGTATGTCGACGACGAGCAGATCGCCGGGTTCGGCGCCCTCCACGCCTATCGGGCCGCTGAGCATATGGGGGATGGTCAGGTCGATATCGCGTACGTCGTTGGCGGTGTCGTTGTTGCCGACCTGGCAGTCGGTCCAGTCACGGCACTCCATACGGAATTCCGATCCCGGCTTCACCATGGCGACGGAGGGGATGTCCGGGTGCCACCTGTTGTGCCCGGGGACGTCCTGGTCACGCATCGACTTGCTGTGGTCCACGTTGAAGAGAATTTCGGGCATGACAGCTCCTCATTTACGATCCGGTCACGTTGGTGCGCCCACAGTTCCGTCTGCCGGGACCGCCGGCTTCCGCGATTTCCGGGTGAGCGGCCACAGCGCCGCGAACACCACCACGCCGAAGGCCGCGAGGGCGATGGCGATTTCGGTGGGGTGCTGCCAGTAACCGGAGAGCAGCAGCGCCGCGGGAATCACACCGGTGACCCAGCCCTCGATTGCCGTGACATAGCCCGTATAGGTGGTGAGGCCGTCCCACTTCAGACCGAGCAGCAGGAAGAACAGGAACCACAGGAATGCCCAGTAGAGCCAGATGACACCGAAGGGGTAGTCCTTCAGGAGATGGAAGTTGGCGAACGAGTATCCCAGGGCCGCGATTGCCACGAAGAGCGAGTAGTAGCCGACACCGGTGCTGTCGAGGCCGGCGAGCAGTCCGACACCTACGTAGAGGTAGGTGAAGCCGAACAGATAAATACCGGACGCCGCCAGGATCTTGAGGGGGTCACCAGCGGCGGAGAAGATGAGGTAGGTCGGCGTCAGCACCTGCAGTGAGCCTATGAAAAGGTTGAAAACCGCTCCGGACCGGCTATCGACCTTTCCCAGCAGCAGCATGCCGTTGATGAACAGCACCGCACCGACAAAGAGCAGTCCCACGTTGCCCACGGGGACGCACCTCCTCAGTCCGCGTGGGGGACGGAATCGTCAAATCCCGCCTACGACGTTCTGCCTGGTCGACCACCCTCCTCAGGAACGCGGCAACCGCGACAGCGCGGGATGCGGGCGCCTCGGCACTGTCCTGCGTGACGGCACTTCGGAGACCACTGCCGGGGCCTCACGGGCCCGTTCCTCCTGGTTATGGAGGTCAGCGACCGCGTGCGGCGTGAGCGTGAGTCCGGGCGCGGTGTAGACGCGTCGCGCAGCGCCCGCGCACACGGGGCAGTCATGGGTGGCGGGCGCCGTTCCGATCGCCAACTTCACGTCGAAGGGCCCACAACGACTGCACTGGAATTCATAGGTCGCCATCAGCAGCCTCCGGATGATGCCGGTGGACGCCGGCCAATCCGATCCGAGTGTGTGGCGACGCGACCCCCGACAACCGTGCGCCACAGCCCACTTCCTTCTTCAAGGAGACGTCCGGGAAATGCACGTGTCAAGTCGCGGACGACCGTGCCCGCACCGGGTCGGAACGCCCTGACGACGAGCCCCGAGTCGTCGCTTTTCGCACGGGTCTCACGCAGACCGATCAACTCGTCACGGAACGTGGAGAACGCCTTGGTGACTGGCATTGCCGCGCCGCTGCCCACGCGACTAAAATTTGATCAACGGCACCGACCGGTTCGAAGTGACCGGACGGTTTGTAGAAGCAGTGGCCCCCCACCGATGGAGGACGGCCATGGCAAAGATCCTTACGGTGCTCTATCCGGACCCCGTGGGCGGATATCCCCCCGATTACGCACGCGACGAGATTCCCGCCATCACCGGCTATCCGGGCGGTCAGACCGCACCGACCCCACAAGCCATCGATTTCACCCCGGGACAGCTCCTCGGCTGCGTCTCGGGCGAACTGGGACTGCGCCGCTTCCTGGAGGACCGGGGCCACACCCTCGTCGTCACGTCCGACAAGGAGGGCGAGGGCTCCACACTGGACCGCGAGCTGCCCGACTCCGACGTGGTGATCTCCCAGCCCTTCTGGCCCGCCTATCTGACCCCCGAGCGCATCGCCGCGGCCCCCCGGCTCAAGCTCGCGATCACCGCCGGGATCGGGTCGGACCACGTCGACCTGCCGAGCGCGATCTCGCACGGCATGACGGTGGCGGAGGTGACCTTCAGCAACAGCATCAGCGTGTCCGAGCACGCCGTCATGCAGATCCTCACCCTGGTGCGGAACTACCTGCCCTCCCATGAGTGGGTGACCGCCAAGAAGGGCTGGAACATCGCGGACAGCGCGGCGCGCGCCTACGACCTGGAAGGGATGCACGTCGGCGTGCTCGGCTCCGGCCGTATCGGCCAGGCGGTGCTGCGCCGCCTCAAGCCGTTCGATGTCACCCTCCACTACTGCGATGTGCACCGGCTGCACAAGGACGTCGAGGAGGAGCTGGGGCTGACCTATCACCCCGACGCCCGTTCGCTGGTCTCCGCGATCGATGTGCTGTCGATCCACACGCCGCTGCACCCGCAGACACAGAACCTCTTCGACGACGAGCTGATCGGCGCCATGAAGCGCGGTTCGTACATCGTCAACACCGCACGCGCGCTCATCGTCAGCCGCGACGCCGTGGTCCGGGCCCTCAACAGCGGCCAACTGGCCGGTTACGCCGGTGACGTCTGGTATCCGCAGCCGCCACCGCCCGACCACCCCTGGCGCACCATGCCGTATGAGGCGATGACGCCACACGTATCCGGTACGACGCTGTCGGCGCAGGCCCGCTACTCCGCCGGCACCCGGGAGATCCTGGAGTGCTGGTTCGACGGCCGCCCCGTCCGCCCGGAGTACCTGATCGTCGACGGTGGCGGGCTCGCCGGGACGGGAGCGGCGTCGTACACGGTCGCCGGATAGCAAACGGCGGCCGGGCCCGACGAGAAAACACCGGAAGATTCTTAGGAGTGAAGATTCCCAGCGGTCTTTGAAAGATCCAGCATTCTTGGACCCACATTCCTGGACCAGCAGACCAGCATTCCCGAAAAAATCTCCAGCAGAAGATCCATCATGAGATCCACCACCCTGCTGTGAGCCGACTCACGCAGAAATTCCTGGACGGATGCGAGGTGCGCCCCTTAGCGTCCGTAAATGGAATGATTTTTCCTTATGCGAAGGCACCGGCGCCGCGCATACCGTTTCGCAAGAAAACCAAGGTGACCGCCGGGAAGGTGGATCAGTGACCAGCACGGACGCCGTGTGGGTACGTGGCGTGAACGGCATTCAGATGCACCACGTGACCGACCTGCAGGATGCCGGCAGATTTCTGGGCAACGCAGCCATGGCGCTGCGCTCCGCACATGTGCGGACCGGCTCCGACCAGTACACCGACATCGCCGCCGAGCTCAGGACCCTGGTGGAGCGGGTACGGGAGCTGGAGGACGAGGCCCGGTCGGGCATGCACGACCTGCACTCCACCGACCCCGAGCGGTTCATCCGCTGCCGCGACGGCCATGAGCCCTGGCCGGGCGAAATCCCGGCAGGCTTCATCCCGCGCCACACCTGCAAGGACGAGTGCCTCTACCACGACCGCGACGTGCTGGCGGCCATCATGCAGTGCACCTGCGGCCGCCCGCCCTGCCAGGCGTGCGAAATCGGCGGAAAGCTCTGACGGTCACGGACCGGAGCGCGTAGTCATAGTGAGGGAGCCCCTGGTACCAGGGGCTCCCTCACTTATTCATCGCCGCGCGCGACATCGCGTGACGGCTCACGGGCATCGTCGGCCTGTCCTCGGCCCTACCGGCCCCACCCGGCCCTGCCCACCCGGGGTGTGGGGGCGCCGCATACTGCAGCTGCCCGCCCTCGCGGTGCGGCGGCAGGACCATATGGCGTGCGACGTCCGCGGCGTACCGGGCGCCGTGGTCGGTACGGATCAGGTGCAGGCACAGGTCGATACCGGCCCCTGCGCCCGCGCTGGTGGCCACATCGCCGTGGTCCACGTACAGCACGTCCGGGTCGATCCGGGCAGCCGGGAGCGCGCGCTGACACTCGGCGGGGCAAGGGTTGCCCGGCAGGCTGTCCCACATGACGACAGAGCAGAACATGATGACGACAGCACAGAACATGCCCGGCGATGTGTGGTCCGCCGTCGCTGACGCCCCCCTTCACGAGCTTTTCCCGGCATCCGTCTGCGCCCGCTGTGGAGCGGGGACAACGGCGCGACGGCCCACGTGCTGGAGATGGACCCGCAGACCTGCTGGCAGGGAATCGACGTGCACGAACCGGGCCCCGAGGAGGTGTTCGTCGTCTCCGGCGTCTTCAATGATGGCGATCGGGACTATCCCGCCGGCTCCTTCATCCACGCTCCCGCGGGCTCCTCACACATCCCGCAGACGGCAACGGGCTGCACACTCTTCGTCTTCTACCCCGAGGGTTAGGGACCGTCTTCCCCTGGACCATCCCCCCTCCCGCGGTACATGATCACCTGGCGGCTCCACTGCCCCAGTGACCGGCAGCGGAGAAGAACCGGGAGCGGAGGACCATGTCGAACGCCGAATATCTGGCCAAGGACCGGGCGCCCGGCGGTGCCCGTTCGCCGTCACGGCTGCGGCAGCTTGCCGCCGCTTCCATCGGCAACGCCGTTGAGTGGTACGACTGGTACGCGTACTCCTTCCTCGCGGTCTACTTCGCCGAACAGGTCTTTCCGAAGGGCACCGGCAACTCCCTGGTACCGCTGCTCTCCACCTTCGCGGTCTTCGCGGTCGGTTTCTTCATGCGGCCGATCGGCGGGCTCCTGATGGGCGCGATCGCCGACCGGCGCGGCCGACGGACCGCGCTGACCCTCACCATCCTGCTGATGGGCGGCGGCAGTCTGCTGGTCGCACTCACCCCCACCTATGGGGCCACCGGAGTACTGGCCCCGCTCGTGCTGGTCATCGCCCGTCTGGTGCAAGGTCTGTCCGTGGGCGGTGAGTTCGCGGCCTCCACCACCTTCCTGGTCGAATCGGCGGGACCCGGCCGGCGCGGGCTGTTCTCCAGCTTCCAGTACGTGTCCACGACCGCAGGACAGCTGCTGGCGTCCGGGACCGCGGCACTGCTCGCGGCCATGCTCACCGAGCAGCAGATGGGCCAGTGGGGCTGGCGGGTGGCGTTCCTCGTCGGCGCGCTGCTGAGCCTGCTCGGGCTGTGGATCCGCCGCGGCGCCCAGGAGACCCTTCCGCAAGCTCTCGACGCTGTTCGAGCAGGGGAGACCCCTCACGACCGGCAGACGGCCGAACGCCCCGGCCTCTTCGAGGCGCTGCGCCGCCACCCCCGCCAGTCGCTGCGCATCTGCGGTATCACCGTGGGCGGCACCATCGCCTACTACACCTGGACCACCTACCTGCCCACCTACGCACAGGTCAACGCGGGCTTCGACAAGGGCGATTCGCTCACCGTCGGCACCCTCTCGCTCGTCTTCTTCGCCCTGCTCCAGCCGCTCGGCGGGATGCTCTCGGACCGCATCGGCCGCAAACCGCTGCTGCTCGGCTTCTCCCTGGGCTTCGCCGTCCTGGCTGTTCCACTGCTGCACCTGGTCACCGACGACTTTGTCTCGCTCCTGCTGGTGCAGTGCGCGGGCATGGTGCTGCTCACCGGCTACACCGCGATCGCTGCGGCCGTGAACGTCGAGCTGTTCCCCGCGCGGGTGCGGGCCGCCGGCATCGGTTTCCCCTACTCGCTCACCGTCGCCCTCTTCGGCGGCACCGCCCCCTACGTCGGCACCTGGTTCAAGCAGGCCGGTCGCGCCGATCTTTTCCCCTGGTATGTGGCCGCGCTGTGCCTGGTGTCGTTCCTCGTCTATCTGACGCTGCCGGAGACGTCCCGGCGGAAGCTGGAGGAGTAGTCCGGCGGACACGAAGGCGCCGCCCGCCCCGGGACAGGGACGGGCGGCGCCTTGAGGGGGTGCGGTCTGTCAGACGAGCCAACCCACGATGTGCAGGATGTTGGCCAGCAGATCGGTGAGGATGTTCATGGGGATTCGTCTCCTTGAAGTTGCGGGACTCAACTCTCCGGCCCAGCAAGGGAATTCGACCGGAGGCGCGTAACGGTCTGCAGCACGTCGTTTGCGCCCCGTCATCATGGCTCGTCGCTATGAGTCAATTGAAGGACTTACCTCATCGATCATGCTTACCGGCGAACACTCGCTCGCACGTTCGTCTGTTCGCATCGCGCGGCCGCCTACGAGGCGATGCTGCCGGTCAAGGACGTTGCTCCGTAGCCGAGTTGAGGGTCTTCCGTCAGCAGTCTGCGGATGTCGACGGCCGCGGCGCGGCCCGCGCGGTTGGCGCCGATGGTGCTCGCTGACGGTCCGTAACCGACGAGATGGACCCGTGGGTCACGGAACGTGCGGGTGCCCTCCATACGGATACCGCCGCCCGGCTCGCGCAGCCGCAGCGGGGCGAGATGGTCGAGGGCGGGCCGAAAACCCGTCGCATAGAGGACCGCATCGGCCTCGACCGTGCGTCCGTCGTCCCAGACCGCACCGGTCGGCGTGAGGCGCTCGAAGAGCGGCAGCCGCTCCAGCACACCGCTCTCCCGGCCCCGCCGGATCGCCTCGGTCATCGGCAGCCCGGTCACGCTCACCACACTCCGCGGCGGCAGCCCCTGCCGCACCCGCTCCGCCACCCTCGCGACCGCGGCCCGCCCCTGCTCCTCACCGAACGGCCCCTCGCGGAACACCGGCGGCCGACGGGTCACCCAGGTCGTACCGGCCGCGACCCGAGCGATCTCCAGCAGCTGCTGCACGGCCGAGGTCCCGCCACCGACCACCACGACCCGCGCCGCACGGAACGCCTCCGGGCCCCGGTACTGCGCACTGTGCAGCTGGCGGCCGCCGAAGATCTCCTGCCCGGGGAAGCGCGGCCAGAACGGGCGGTCCCAGGTGCCGGTCGCATTGATCAGTGCGCGTGCCGCGTAGGTTCCCTGCGAGGTCTCGACCAGCAGCCGGGACTGCCCGAGGGGGCCGGCGGGCGCCGCCCCGGCAGGCTCCGTCCCGGCCGACTCCGTTCCGGCAGGCTCCGTCCAGGGGGAGTCCCCGCCGCCCTCGCGTACCGACAGCACGCTCACCGGCCGGTGCACCCGCAGCCCGAAGGTCCGCTCGTAGCTGTCGAAGTACGCGCCGATCACCTCGGACGACGGGTGCCGCGGGTCGGCGCCGGTCAGTTCCATGCCCGGCAGCGCATGCATCCCGTGCACCTTGTCGTACGTCAGCGTGGGCCACCGGAACTGCCAGGCGCCACCCGGCCGGGGGGAGTGATCGAGCACCACGAAGTCCCGGTCGGGCCGATAGCCGACCCGCCGCAGATGAAAGGCGGCGGCCAGCCCGGCCTGACCGGCACCGATCACCACGACATCGACCGCACGCACCCCGGTGTAGTTCATGCTTCTACTAACGGGGGGGAGGGGGTCGGCTCTTCCCGTGGGGGTGGGCGGGTTTTGGGGCTGGTCGGGGGGCGGGCCTTCCTGGTGGCCGGAGTTCCCGGGTTCCCGGCCACCAGGACCGCCCCCGACATTCATCGACCGCCGACGCTCATCGCCCACCGGCAATCAGCAGCGGCGCCCCACCCGGCGCCGACGCCGGCCGGCCATTGGCGGCCGGTACGCCGGCCAGCGGACCGCGGCCCGCCTCCAGCAGCCCCCGCGCGGCCAGCTCCGGCCGTACGCCCTCCCCGAACCAGTACGCCTCCTCCAGATGCGGGTAGCCGGAGAGCACAAAGTGCTCGATGCCCAGGGAGTGGTACTCCTCGATCCGGTCGGCCACCTCGGCATGGCTGCCGACCAGCGCGGTCCCGGCGCCACCGCGTACCAGACCGACCCCTGCCCACAGATTGGGCGAGATCTCCAGCTTCTCGCGCGAGCCGCCATGCAGCGCCAGCATCCGCTGCTGTCCCACCGACTCGCTCTTGCCCAGTGCCTGTTGCGCCGCCGCCACCGTCCCCGGATCGAGGTCGTCCAGCAGCCGCCCGGCGGTTGCCCAGGCTTCCTTCGACGAATCCCGCGAGATGGTGTGCAACCGGATGCCGAACCGGACCGTACGCCCCTCCCTCTCCGCCAGCCCACGAATCCAGTCGATCTTCTGCTTGACCTCCTCGGGCGGCTCGCCCCAGGTGAGGTATACGTCCACATTCCGGGCGGCGACCGGCCCCGCGGCCGCCGACGAGCCGCCGAAGAAGATCTGCGGCAGCGGGTCCGGCGGCAGCGCGGTCAGACCGCCCTCGATCTGATAGTGCTCGCCCCGGAAATCGAACGGCTCGCCGCCCCACACACCCCGTACGACCTGCAGGAACTCATCCGTACGGGCATATCGCCGGTCATGGTCGAGATGATCGCCGAACCGCCGCTGCTCGGTCGAGTCGCCCCCGGTCACCACATTCAGCAGCAACCGCCCCCGCGAAATCCGCTGATACGTCGCGGCCATCTGCGCCGCCAGCACCGGCGAGATCACCCCGGGCCGGAACGCCACCAGGAACTTCAGCCGCTCGGTGACCTGGGTGAGCGCCACCGTCGTCAGCCAGGCGTCCTCGCACCACGTACCGGTCGGCGTGAGCACCGCCTCGAACCCCAACTGCTCGGCGGCCTTGGCGATTTGGGCCAGATACTCGACATCCGGGGCCCGTACCCCGCTCACCGGCGTGATGCGATCACGCCGGATCCCGCCGTCGGTATAGGCATGCCGGTCGACGAGCGTCCGCCCGTCGCCGCCGGTCGGCAAGAACCAATGCAGGTGTACGGACATCTCACTGAGCCTTTCCATAGGTACGCGGCGCCGTGCCGGAAGGCGGCAGGTCACCGTTGAATCGGGGGTCGACGAACTTGCCGAAGTCGAAGGACCGGGGGATCAGCTTCAGCGCCGCGAACGAGTCGACGATCCGCTGCTCGGAGGCGACGGCGGCCTTGTCCACGGCGACCGCGACCGCCGTCCCCCGGGTGCGTTTGACGGCGTCCAGCGCCACCTTGTCCGGCAGCCCGGTCTCCTTCGCCCACGCCTTGGCCCAGGCGTCGGGGTGCTGGAACACCCAGTCCTGCGCCCGCCGCAGCCGGTCCGTGTAGTCCTTGAGCGCCGCCGCCTTCTTCTTGTCGTCCAGCGCGGCCGGTGCGGCGACCTGGAAGCTGAGTCCGTTGACGACGCCCTGCCCGGTGGTCAGCACCCGCGCCGCCGCCTGATCCAGCGCCTGCGAGGTGTAGGGGTCCCACACCGCCCAGGCATCGACCTTCCCCCGGGTGAACGCGGCGAGCGCATCCGCCGGCTGAAGGTAGTTGAGCGTGACATCCTTCGGCGTCAGCCCGGCCTTCTTCAGCGAGGCGATGAGCTGGTAGTGCGCGGAGCTGCCCTGGGCGACGGCGATCGACTTGCCCTTGAGCTGCGCCGGCCGCCTGAGCGGGGAGTCCTTCTTCACCAGAATCGTCTCGCCGTCCGACCTGCTGTGGGACCCGGCGATCACCTTGATCTTCGACTTCGCCGCGGCCGCGAACACCGGCGGGGTATTGCCGACCGCGCCGACATCCACCGCCCCGGCGTTGACCGCCTCCAGCAGCGGCGGCCCCGAGGTGAACGTCGACCACTTGATCTTGTACGGAAGGTCGTCCAACTCTCCGGCGGCCCGCAGCAAAGCCTCCGAACCACCTTTCTGATCACCGACGTTGAGCGTCAGCGACCCCTTGCCGTCGGTTCCGCTCCCGGTCCCGCCGCCGGCCCCCTCGGCCCGGGAGGCGCCACCGCAGGCGGCCAGTAGCAGGGTGAACGGAAGCAGCAGGGCGGCTGGGGCGATATGGCGTGCTCTCATGGGGTGTCCGTTTCGCTCGGGGTGGTGGGATGAGGGGCGGTTGTGCGCTCTCCGGCCGTGGGGTGGTGGGCCGATCGGCGTTTCATGTGCGCGGGGGAGTGAGGCCGACGAGGGCGTAATCAGGTGCGCGGGGGAGGGGCGGGTGGCGGCTGCGTCATCAGGAAGCAGCAGCAGCGGCGGAGCCCTCGTCCGCGGTCTCCCCGTGGCCGTGGCTGTGGCCGTGGCCGTGGCTGTGGCCGTGGCCGTGATCCGACCCGCCACCCGCCACGTCATCCCTGCTGCCCTCCACACCCAGCCGGTCGAGCAGACGGGCACGCAGGGCACCGAACCGCGGATCGGAGATATCGCGCGGACGCGGCAGCTCCACCGGCGTCTCATACGCGATCCGGCCGCCCTCCATCACCAGCGCCCGGTCGGCGAGCAGCAGAGCCTCCTCCACGTCGTGGGTGACCAGCAGCACCGCACAGCCCCGCTCCCGCCACAGCTCGGCCACCAGGCGCTGGGCCTTGATCCGGGTCAGCGCATCGAGAGCGCCGAACGGCTCGTCGAGCAGCAGCAGATCGGGCTCACGTACCAGCGCGCGGGCGAGCGACGCACGCTGCGCCTCACCGCCGGAAAGCGTCTTGGGCCAGGCGTCGGCCCGATGGCTGAGCCCCACCTCCGCCAATGCCCGTACGGCAGCCTCCCGTTCGGGCCGGCCCGGCAGCCCCAGCAGCACATTGCGCCAGACCCGCTTCCAGGGCATCAGCCGCGGTGCCTGGAACGCCACGGCTTTACGGCGCGGCACCAGCACCTCACCCTCGATCTCCCGGTCGAGCCCGGCCAGCACCCGCAGCAGCGTCGACTTACCGCAGCCACTGCGCCCGAGCAACGCCACGAACTCACCCGGCCGTACGTCCAGTTGAAGGTCATCGATGACGGCATGATCACCGAAGGCGCGCACCAGCCCCGCCACCCGCACGGCGACACCGGGAGGCGCGGTCGGCGCCCCCTCCTCGTACGCGATATCGGTCACTGACCCGTGAACGTCGGTCGCCATTGCAGCAGCAGCCTTTCGAGGGTACGGACGAGGAAGTCGGCGATGAGCCCGAGGATCGCGTAGACCACCAGGCACACCACGATCACGTCGGTGCGAAAGAACTCCCTGGCCTGGTTCATCAGAAAGCCGAGGCCGTCATCGGCGTTGACCTGCTCACCGAAGACCAGCGCGAGCCAGGCGGTGGCCAGCGAATAGCGCAGCCCGGTCATGGCGCCCGGCAGCGCACCCGGCAGCACGACATGCCGGATCAGCCCCCACCGGCTCAGCCCGAGCGAGGTCCCGGCCTCCACCAACTGGGCATCCACGCCACGGATACCGGCATAGACATTCAGATACAGATGGAAGGCCACTCCCAGCGAGATCAACGCGATCTTGGGCGCCTCACCGATACCCAGCCAGATGATGAACAGCGGGATCACACCCACCCACGGGATGGACCGCAGCATCTGCACGGTGGCGTCAACAAGGTCCTCACCGAGCCGCGAAAGCCCCGACGCAAGCGCCAACACCACCCCGACCACTCCACCCAACAACAGCCCCACCGCGACCCGTTGGAGAGAAACCAGCATCGCCGACGGCAACGTCCCGTCCGCGACCAGATCCCCGGTAGTGGCCGCGATGGTGCCGGGCGACGCCAGGATCTCCTCCGCCAGCGCACCGCTCGCACTCAGCACCTGCCACAACACCAGCAGCGCAACGGGCCCCACCGCACGGCGCAACCACCGCGGCACCGCCCACCGCCGCCCCGAGACCGCGACAACCCGCTCCAGCACGGGCCCATCGCTCACCACGGCCGCGTCGTCCGCAGCCTCCTTGCCGAGTGACGGCCGTACCGCATGACCGGAAGAATCGGGCGGGGCATGGCCGCCGCGCACGGCCTGATCAAGAGTCATAAACACTCCGCAGAAAGCTCAACCCAAGAAGGGGAAAAAGGGAGGAAGGGGAAGGGAGAGGGGAAGGGAGAGGGGGAAGGGGAAGAACCGGCGCGATCACACACAGTCCGCGCAATACCGCGGCGCCCAGAAACCAGCCACCAGAACCAGCCACCAGCAATATCACTGGCGAAACACGGGCAACCGGCCCACTCAGCCGACCGAAAAAGCCCTCAGCCGCACACGCGCAACGCCCTCAGCGACAGCAGCGCGTCAACAACACAGAGCGCATCAGCAACGGCCGCCGCGGCGACACGCGGCAGAAGCCACCCGCAGCAGGTCGATATGACCGCGCGTGGTGAGCAGGGCTGATGAAGACATGCCGCTGAACGTAGCGGCGTGCTCAAAGAGGGGTCAAACACCGTCTCGGCTGATGGACCTTTGTTGCCGCAGCATGGATCCGGCATTGCGAACGACACCCCTCGGGGGTACGGACGAGGACGCACCATCCATACGAAAATGAACGCATGAGCACCGCATTCACCACTCGCACCCTGGACATCACCACCGGCACCACGGAAACCGTCGCCGACCTCACCGCCGACTGCGCCGCCTTCCTCCGCGAAACAGCTGAGGGCCGCGACGGCCTGCTGAATATTTTCGTGCCGCACGCAACGGCCGGCATTGCCGTATTGGAAACCGGCGCAGGCAGCGACGAAGACCTCCTGGCCGCCTTGCGCGACCTCCTCCCCGCCGACAACCGCTGGCACCACCGCCACGGCACCCCCGGCCACGGCCGCGACCACGTCCTCCCCGCCCTGGTCCCACCCCACGCCACCCTCCCCGTCGTAGCGGGTCACATGGCTCTGGGCACCTGGCAGTCGGTCTGCCTGGTCGACACGAACACGAGCAACACGGACCGTCGGGTCCGGTTGAGCTTCCTGGGGTGACCTTCCTGCCTCCCGAGGGGCAGGAATTTTCGCTCATTCGCCAGTCGGGAGCATCGAACGCCGTCCTGTGAGTGGCGGGGGTGCGTAGTCCCGCATACATGCGTCCCCGGCGGCGTTGGCCTGTCTGAGTGTTGCAACGACCCCACACTCTGGGGACTGGTCCGCGCCTGGTCCGGATCTTGCCCTCCCGCGCATGCTCGTGCGTCCAGGGCCCGGCATCTCGTTCGGGCGGAAGTTGGCAGCCACCGTCACGAACGAGTCATGAACACGTTCACATATGCCTTACATATGCTTTACTTCTTCACTGTAACGACACATGTTGATATCCAACCCTTTAGCCGGAAGGACACCGTAGTGATAGCTCGTGCCCGAAAAGCGCTGTTAGCCAGCCTTGTTGGCGCAATGTCGCTGTCGGCGGTGATGGCCGGCCTGACGATTGCGCAGGCCGCCCCGCAGGACGATCCGCCGTCCGCGACCGCAACCGAGATGCCCTCCGCGGTCGAGGACTTCAGCTACCCGAACGCCGCGCGGATCCTGCAGGATCAGAAGATCTCCCTGAAGCGGGGCGACGGTCACATCGTGCTGACCGGCTGCGACTCCGCCTACGACATCATGGTCAAATCCCGTACGGGCCAGGTGGATTACTGTTTTGCGGTCCGTGGCACCAAGGGCTATCTGACGATGGAGTTGGCCGACGCCTTCGGGATGTGGACCGTGGGGCACCCGGTGCAGGCCACGATCACCGCAGACGGCAAGGAAACCGTCATCAACGCGCCCAAGAACGACTACAAGCCATTGGGCGAGGCCGGCAACTCCGAGAAGCGCTCAGTCCTTGTGGAGCTCCGCGTCACCAGCTGACGCCGTCGGGCGGCAACTTCTCCGGCACCAAGTGGGCAGGGGCACGCTGTTGAGCGTGCCCGGAACTGTGCCCCCTTCCTCGATCGAACAGAAAGTGTCAGTGATGGGCAGACGTTCGCGCGCCGCGTGGATATCAGGATTATGCGCGGCCTCCTTCATGACGGGCGTGCCGGCGTACGCAGTCGCAGGTGGCACCGCCGCCTCGGGCGAGACCTACGCGTTCGCCGTGAAGCTCGGCATCGGTGACGGCAAGCGCAGTTGCTCGGGTGCGCTGGTGGACAAGCAATGGGTGCTCACCGCCGCCGGCTGCTTCGCCGACGACCCCAAGAGCCCGAAGGTCACCGAGGGTGCGCCCAAGTGGAAGACCTCGGTGACCGTCGGTCGGACCGACCTGAGTGGTTCGGCAGGAACGGTTGCCGACGTCACCCAGGTGGTGCCCTATCCGGGGCGCGATGTGGTGATGGCCCAGCTGGCGAAGCCGGTCAGCGGCATCACGCCCGTGACCCTTGCCTCGGCTTCTCCCGCTCAGGGTGAGGAGTTGAAGGTCATCGGTTTTGGGCGGACCGCGACCGAGTGGGTGCCCGACAAGCTGCACGCGGCCGCCTTCACGGTCGACGCGGTGCAGGACGGGACGCTGGAGATCACCGGTAAGAGCGCGGCCGTGTGCCAGGGCGACACCGGAGGTCCGGCGCTGCGGGAGAGCGGTGGCCGGGTGGAGCTGGTAGCCGTCAACAGTGTGTCCTGGCAGGGTGGGTGCCTGGGCACCGCCCCGACCGAGACTCGCACCGGCGCCGTGGACGCCCGGGTGGATGACCTGGGTGCTTGGGTGCAGCAGGTCCGCTACCGCCCGGTCTTCGCCGCCGCGCCGTGGGAGAAGGCCACCCACATCGCGTCGGGGTACTTCACCGGCGGCTCGGCCGGCGGTACCCGGCACATGGACATGATCGTGCGCTGGAACGACGCGGAAGTCACCCTCTACCAGGGCTCCGACGACAAGGACCCCCGCCACCCCTTCGCCGCCGAGTACCAGCTCGCCGAGCCACCGAAGCCGCCCAAGACGAGCATCTGGCAGCACGCCAAGCAGATCACCGGCGCGAGCTTCGGCGGCGGTACGGACGGGCTGGTGGTGCGCTGGGGCGACGGTGAGCTGACGCAGTACACCCACGTCGACGCCAAGGGCTTCCACGGCGAGAAGCAGCTCGCCAAGGCCAAGAACACCCTCTGGCCGCACGCCACCCAGATCACGGCGGGCCGCTACTCGACCGACCAGCAGCGTGACGACCTGCTGGTGACCTGGGACGACGGCCGCGTCACGCTCCACCCCGACCTCGACACCAACGGCGTGGCGGACAAGGCACAGAAGGTGATCGTCAACAAGAACACCACCTGGCCGCACGCCACCCATATCAGCGCCGGAGAGTTCACCGGCAAGAAGACCATGGACCTGCTGGTGCGGTGGTCGGACGGCGAGGCCACCATCTACCCGGGGGTCGACACCGCGGGGTTCCACGGTGAGAGTCAGCTGTTCAAGCCGAAGACCGACTGGGACGACGCCACCGTCGTCAATGCCGGGGCCTTCGTCGGCAACGAGCGGATCCACGACGTGCTCGTGCGACGGGAGAACGGCGCCCTCAGCATCTACCCGGGCCTGTCCCCCGAGACCAAGCCCCGCGAGGTCAAGATCGTCGGTTGACGCCCACGCCGCGAGACGCGACAGGGCGCCGAGTGCTCCCGTCGCATCACGCGGCGTCGATGTCACCAAGTGACCGGCTTGCTCCGGGCTGACCCGACCTCCACATCCCCCGAACCTCACAATGGAAAGCTCCATGAGACGCATATCGTGGGTGCGCGCCACCGTCCTGGCCCTGTGTGCATCACTGGCAATCGCCACTCCGGCGACTGCCCTCCCTTATGAGGGACCGGGTTCCTCCGGTACTGAGCCCGTTACTACCGACCCCACCACGGTTCCACCAGGAATCGGGCCCGACTCTGTGCACGGTGTGCACGAGGATCAGGCCGAGAAGGCACGGGAGGCGCAGCGGTACTGGACGCCGGAGCGCATCCGTGCCGCCGTTCCGGTGGATGCCTCGCCTTCGGGTGAGGCGGATACACCATCACCGTCAGAGCCCGGGCAGAGGCGGAAGCGTTCGCTGGCGAACGAGCCGTCCCGTCAGGTGCCCGAGGGGATCGCCACGGTCGGCGTGTTCCTGATCCGTGCCACCGATGGCTCGGCCACTCCGGACCAGTTCTGCACCGCCAGTGCGGTGGCCTCGCCGACCAAGAGCCTCGCCATCACGGCCGCGCACTGCCTCAAGGGCGACCGCCGCCACCACGACTTCGCATTCGTGCCGGGCTACCGCGCCGGAGCAACCACGGCCGGGCAGGCAGGAGACGCTCCCTACGGGATCTTCCCGGTCCAGGAAGACAAAATCTGGATCGATACCCGCTACCCAGGCTCGACGCCCGACGATGACGTCAACTTCGCCTTCCTGAACGTCGGCCCGAACGCCCGAGGCCAGCTCCTGGAGGACGCCGTCGGACGCGGCAACGAACTGACCTCCGTGCCCACGGCGAAGCTCGCACGCAAAGCCGTGACCCTCGTCGGCTACCCCGGTGGCCAGAAGACCCCTCTTCAGTGCATCAATGACACCACCGCCTTCCAGGGCCGGTTCATGGAAATCAAGTGCGAGGGTTTCCGCACCGGTGTCAGCGGCGGTCCCTTCCTGGAGAACTTCGACGGCCGGCGTGGCGACCTCGTCGGTGTCATCGGCGGTTACAAGACCGGCGGCCTCTTCGACCACACCAGCTACACGTCTCAATTCGACGAGGACGTCTTCCGGCTCTACCGGCAGGCCGCCACGGGGACGCCGTCGGACCCGGATCCGGGCACCGGCACGTCCATGGGAACCGCCGGAACCTGGACCCATGCAAGGGTCCTGACGACCGGCCGCTTCCACACTTCCTCGGTACGCAACAACGTCAGCGATCTCATCGTGCGCTGGTCCGACGGTGAGCTCTCCCTCTACCCGGGTGACGGCGCATACGGATTCGGCAAGGACGTCCAGCTCGTCAAGGACAAGGCATGGCAGCAGGCCGCGGTCATCACCGCCGGCGACTTCACCGGTGACGCGAGTGATGACCTTCTGGTCCGCTGGACCGACGGCAGGCTGACCCTCTTCAAGGATGTCAACGAAAGCAACAAGCTGACGGACAGGGTGGAGCTGAAGGGGCCCAACGACACCTGGACCCACGCGAGCACGATGGCCGCCGGGCGCTTCGGCGGTGGCAACACGCGCAGCGACGACCTCCTGGTCACCTGGACCGATGGTGAAGTGACCCTGTACACGAACGTGGACGCCAAGGGGCTGCACGCCGAGCGGCAGCTCGTCAAACCGCCCGACACCACCTGGCCGCACGCACGGGACGTCTCGGCGGGTGACTTCCGCCCGGGAACGGGAGACCAGGATCTGTTCGTCCGCTGGAGCGACGGCGAGGTCACGGCATACGAGAACATCGCCGCTGAAGTCTTCGGGCGCGAGCACCGGCTGATGCCCGCCAAGTCCCCTTGGCGCGATGCCTTGCTGGCCACCGTGGGTTCCTTCGGTGGCCCGGCCGGTCAGAACGACCTCGTGGTGCTCTGGCCCGGAGGGAAACTCACCCTCCATCCCGACACCACCAGCACCCTTCTGTCGACGGAGCGTCTTCTGGTGAGGCCGTGACGCGGGTCAAAAGGTGCGCGCGAGCAGAGTCGATTGCGTGACCACCTGCCCACTGCCTTGAGATATGCCCGTGCGTGCCGCCCCGTCTACTGAGCGGTTTGCCGGCAGCCGGGGGATGACCGATCGCTATGAATGACAAGAGAGGACCGAACCGTATGAGACCGGGATCAAGCGCAAAGAGAGCCGCTTGGCTCCTCAAGAGCGGCCTGTTACCCAGCAGCAGTGGACGGCCGCTTCTTGGCTCCTGGGCCACGCTGCTGACCGCGTCATTGGTGGCTGGACTCCTGGGATCGGGGCCTGCCGCCGCTGCGGACACGAACGACGACGACCTGCATTTCATGCGTGAGCGAGTTGTCGACTACTGGACAGATGGCGGTCCTGGGGTCAAGGAAGCTGCTGAGCAGGCACTTCTTGGTAAGGATGAAGATCTTGAGACGTTCCTTGACCAGAGGGACGGTATCGAGTTCGTCGACGACTATGTCGATGCGAGCCGGATCTTCAACGCCGGTGGTCCTGCGGTACGCGAGGCGGCCAAAACGGCCTTGAAGAGCAGCACTTCGGAGCACCCCGAGGCGCTGCGGGCGTTTTTGAAGGATGGCTGGAAGGCTCCGCTGGAGGAGGACCAGCAGGTCGAGGTCTCCCGGGTCATCAACTTCGGGGGCAACGGGGTCAAGGACGCCGGCAAGGCAGCGTTGAAGGGCACCCCGGAAGACCGGGCGAAGTTCCTCGCGGAGGGGCAGTACACGGCGCGCGAGACGGACAACGAGGTCGAGGTCTCGCAGCTCGTCAACTCGGGCGGCCCGGCGGTCAAGGCAGCCGGCAAGGTCGCGCTCAAGGGCACGCCCGACGACATCGCCGAGTTCCTCGAGGTGGGGCAGTTCGTCGCCCGGAATCGCGACCAGGAACATGCCACCATCGCCCAGCTGACCGAGCAGGCCACCCTGGCCGGCAAGCGGGCCAAGGACGCGACCGAGAAGGCGCAGGTAGCCTCCACGCGTGCGATCGAGGCGTCGGATCTCGCCAAGGAAGCCGCGCGGAAGGCGGCACGGGAGACCAACGCCGCCAAGAACGACTCCCAGCGGGCGGCGGTCAAGGCCAAGCAGGCCGCCGATGCGGCGCGTGCTGCTGCTGCCGCGTCGCAGACGGCCATCAGCGCGGCCAACGCCGCCAACCGCTCGGCCCGCATTGCCGCTTTCGCAGCGGCGCAGACCGCCGCGGCGGCCGCCAATGCCGCTGATGCGGCCAACGACGCCTACAACGCCTCGATCGCGGCCGCGTACGACGCGGGCCGGGCGGGCGAAGCCAGGGACATGGCGAAGAAGGCCCGCGCAGCGGCCACCCTCGCTCGGACCTCCGCACAGGCGGCCAAGCAGGCCGGCGCTGCCTCGCTGGCCGCAGGCGCCGCCGCAAAGGCCTCCCGCAGCGCCAACAGCAACGCCAACGCCGCGGCGGACGCTGCCGATGAGGCCAACACCTACGCCGAGGCCGCGGGCGTCCATTCCAGCGAGGCCAGGGCGGCCGCCGCGGAGACCCGCCGTCACGCCAATGAGGCCGACCGCGCAGCCGACGCCGCCGAGGCCCTGGCCGGCAAGGCCGCCAACGCCGCCGACGAAGCACGTGAGGCCGCGGACTCCGCCGCCACGCATGCCGACAACGCCGCCGCGGCCGCGGAAGAGGCCGCCAAGCACGCCGGTGAATCAGCGAAGGCGGCCGAACAGGCGAAGAAACACGCAGATGCGGCGAAGAGGGCCGCAGATGCTGCCGAGTCTGCGGCGGCGACCGCCAAGAAGGTCTTCGGTATCGCCCGTGAGGCCGAGGCGGAGGACCTGACCACCCGCACCGCTGCCGCCATCGAACGCGCCCGGTCCCACGCGGCACAGACCGCCTCGGTCACTGCGACCTCTGCCGCGGGTCTGGTGGAGTCCCGTTCCCTGGACACCACGGCGGCCGAACTGGCTGCCGAGGCCGACAAGCCCGAGGCCGATACCAAGGCCATCGCACAAAAGGGCCGCGTCCTCGCTCTCAAGGCCCTGAAGATCCGTGGTCCCTGGCACCAGGAGGCCGCCGCCAGAGCCCTGTCCGGGCTGGACGACGAGGTCCTGGAGTACCTGCGCACGGGGTGGAAGCAGGCCGCTCAGGACGAGATCCGCGAGCAGGTCTCCCAGCTCAGCACGCAAAGCCCCTACGAGGTCGTGCGCAAGGGTGCTGAGGAGGCGCTCAAGGGCTCCGATCAGCAGGTCAGCGACTTCTACACGACCGGTCAGTACGACGTGGCCGCCACCGACTACGCCGTGCGCGTCTCACAGATCAACAACGCCGGCGGCCCCGGCGTGAAGGAGGCGTCCAAGGCCGCACTGGCCAACGGCAAGGGCAAGGTGCTCGCGGCGTTCGTCAGCAACGGCCAGTATGCGGCGCTGAACTCCGACGAGCAGGTCATCGCCTCCAAGCTCGTCAACGACGGCGGCCCGGAGATGAAGGCCGCGGCCAAAATCGCCCTGGCCGGCCCCGCTGACGAGCTCCACGACTTCGTTCAGGTCGGCCAGTACATGGCCGACCGCAAGGACAAGCTCGCCAGTACCCACATCGCCCAGATGCAGCGGCTGATCGCCGAAGCATCCGCGTGGCGGCCAAGGCCCGGCACAACAGCTGGAAGGCGGCAGAATCCGCCGCCAAGGCCGTCGACGCCAAGGACGACGCCGCCAAGGCCGCAAACGGGGCGAAGAAGTCCGCCAACCTCGCCAAACAGTACGCCGCCGACGCCGACAAGTCCGCCACCAGCGCAGAAGGCAGCGCCGCCGAGGCAGCCAAGTCCGCCAAAACCGCACGCAGCGCCGCCAACGCCGCCGACCACGATGCCGCCGACGCCGAAAGCTCCGCAGCCCAGGCAGAGTTCTCCGCCGACTATGCTCGCACTTCGGCTTATCTGGCCGACTCCGCTTCTGATGACGCCCGGTTTGCAGCACTCGACGCCGGCAAGAGCGCTAAGGAAGCCAACGCCCTCGCCACCCAGGCATGGACGGAGGTGAAGAAGAAGCGCGAGAGCGAGGTAGCCGAAGCACGCCGCAAGGCTGAAGAAGCCCGCAAGCAACAGGAAAAGCAGAAGGCTGCGAAAAAGTTCCACTGCGTCTCTCACACCAGCAACGAAATAGCCGGGCTCCTGCCCTGCGTGATGGCCGGCGGCGACGTCACTCCCGTCATCGACCCCACCCTCACCGCCGTGGTATGGGAAATCACCGGACTCAACGACCTCAGGGAGTGCATCAAGAACCCCGCCTTCGGAGCATGCACCGCCTTCGCCATCTCCGTCCTCCCCGTCGGCAAGGTGAAGCTCCTCAAGAAGCTCGGCGAGGGCATCGAAGACATCGCCGAGAGCACGCGGATCGCGAAAGCAGCGAAGTGCTTCAAGTGCTTCCTCGCCGGCACCAAGGTACTCATGGCGGACCGCTCAAAAGTGAATATCGAGTCCGTGAAGACCGGCGATGCGGTGATTTCTACGGACCCCGTGAGCGGTGAGACCGGTCGACGCACGGTCACCAACGTCATCGTCACAGAGCACGACAAGAAGTTCAACGAACTCTCCATCGCCACCCCTCAGGGCAAGCAGCATCTCTCTGCCACCAACGAGCATCCCTTCTGGTCACCCTCAGCGAAGGCGTGGGTCGAGGCCGGACGGCTCCATCCGGGCATGACGCTCAGGAGCGTAGATGGCAGTACGGTCAAGATTACGGGCAATCGTCCCTTCGCTGAACGGGCGCGGACCTACAACCTCACGGTCAACGGCCTGCACACGTACTATGTGTTGGCGGGTGCCACTCCGGTATTGGTTCATAACTCGGATGGGCTTTGTGGGGTAACTTCCGTTATCCATAATGATCCGTTTCTTGTTGGCGCAGCGGAAGCAGCTGGAAAGAACGAGAGAGTTCAGAAAGAGATGAACGATCTGGTCAAACAGTTCCGTGGCGGCAACACGAACCCCGGGCTCGGGAGTAAGTCCCTTGCTGGTACGGACATTTCGCACCTTCGAGGGCGCAGGGGCGGTCGAGTGTTCTACCGGAATACCAGCGATGGTATGCAGATCGTTGCCAAGGCCGACAAGAACAACGAGCCCAACGTCATCCAACGCCTCCTGGCGACCTACGGAAAGTAGCGATGTACGAGATCAGCGATGGTTTCTTGACGCTTCAGGTTGAACTCGGGGAGGACTTGCCAGAAGCGATCGAGAACGCCGATGGATGGGTCTCGCTCCCCACCGGAGAGCGATGGTCTGCGACCTTTCTTACGTACCGTGAGATGGGTCGGATCATGGAAAGGTGGGCGGGTACCGGCGAATGTCTCGCCGGAACGTACTTCACCTGTCCTGATCTGGTGGTCACGCGCCGTCCTGGCGTGCACGAAATGTTTGCAGCAGTAAGAGACTTGGTCTCCAGCGGGGATCACGAGATGTCGCTGAGGCGACTCGAGTAGCAGATTCCGGAGAGTCGGAAGCTCACCGAATAAGTTCTTCGGTGGGCTTCCGCTCACTCAGAGGAAGGGTTTTCGAGCTTCCGGGGCGTGCCGCAGCGACTGAAGTCGCGCAGGCGGTGTTCGATCTGGTCGGCGGGTTGCGGGAAGAGGGTCCGGATGCGGCGCTGCCGGTGGCGCTCAAAGGTGGTCAGCGCGACGGGCATGGCAAAGTCCCCGAGTTGCCGGGGAATTCCGTTGGACTGCCCGACGTGCCTCGGGCTCGATCGACGCGTGGAACACCTATCTGGAGACCGAGCGCTTGGCCCTGCGCCGCTTCACTGCCGATGATGCGGACCTGCTGATCGAGTTGGGCAGCGACCCGGCGGTGATGCGCTACCTGACCGGCGGCCATCCGACCGCTCCTGGGGTCGTCCGCGAGCGCCGCCTGCCGAGGATCCTTGCCGGCTATGAGAAGTGTTGTCCCTCACGTTCGTCGCCTTCCCTACCGCGCTGTTGCTCATATCGTTCCTGTTCCCAGCCCCCCGACCAGGACGCTTCCTCGAGTGGGCCCGCCTCGCCGCCGGACAGCCCCGAAGGCTCCGGATTCCGGTCCAACTCATCCAGCTCCGGCGGAGGCCAGGCGACTCCTTAGTGGTCGGCTCCGGAAGTCCTTCGGGGGTTGATCATGCTGTCGGTGCGTCGGAGGATTGTTCTGGGTGGTCGGCGGTGTGCCGGTCGAGCCTGGCCAGCAGATCGTCCAGGTCGGAGGTGGTGAACTTCCACTGGAACGGCTGTGCCGTGGCGTTGTAGCGGTTCTCGAAGTCCCGGAGCCTGTCCCTGACTTGGGTCAGGTCGGTGAAGTCATTGGGGGTCACGACTTTGCGCTGGATGTCGGAGAAGTAGACCTCGATCTGGTTTAGCCAGGAGGCGCGGACGGGGATGTGGACCATGACCGTGTTCGGGAACGCGGTCCTCAGCCGGGCGACTGCTTTCTGGCCGCGGTGGGAGGAGCCGTTGTCGACGATCCAGAACACGCGTTTGGCGCTGGCGTAGGGCTCGCGGTTCATGACCTGGGTAACCAGGCTCATGAACGGGGTGATGCCGGTGCGTGGTTCGGTGCGGCCGAACACCCTCGCATGGTGGACGTCGTAGGCTGCGAGGTAGGCCAGTGCGCCGCCACGGCCGTAGGTGTGGTTGACGCGCATCGCGCGGGCCTGTCCCGGCGCGAGGGTGGGGTGGCAGCGGCAGCGGGCCTGGACAGAGGTCTTCTCGTCCGCACTGATGACGTACTCGTCCTCGCCCAGCGGTTCGCCCTGCCAGGTGCGGGCGTAGAGGTCCAGCACCCGGGTGGCCTTGAGACGAAAGTCCGGGTCGGTGATGAAGATCCAGGACTGGTGCTGCCAGGGCTTGAGGGCGTCCCGGGTCAGCCAGCGGCGCACAGTGGAGGCCGACAGGAAGGGTGCGACGCCCCGCGCGACGGCTTCACGGGCCAGTTCCGGGCATGACCAGTGCGAGAGCGGCGTGCCGCTCTCGGCGGGGAGCTGGCAGGCCAGTGCCTTGATCTCGGCGGCCTGCACCGGAGTGAACGAGGCCGGGCGGCCGCAGCGTTCGCGATCCCGGAGTCCGGGCAGTCCCGCCTGGGCAAACCGGCCCCGCCATCGGCGCACAGTGTCGATGTGCAGCCCTGTCTCCCGCGCGATACGCGCGTTGGAGCGACCGCGCGCGGCATGCAGAACCACCTGGGCGCGCACCCGTAGCCGGTGTTCGGTCCTGTGGCCGTAGGCCATCTTCTTCAGCCGCTCACGTTCAGCGGCGCTCGGGGCTATCGGACAGGCCAGGGCAACGGGCATGACGGACCGTTCGTCAAGTGGATCAAGAACTGGCCAGCCTGCCCGATCCGTCGCCCGGCGGGCCCGGCACGTCGAAGCGGGCACCGATCAGGCAGGATGACCGCCATGCTCAAACCGCCGCCCTCCACCCGCAGGTTCAAAGTAGCGGTGTCACGGATGGGGGGGCCGGAGCCACTGCTGGCGAGACGACAGGAGACATGATGAAGCGCATCGGGATCATCGGCGTGGGCGAAATCGGCCGCGCTATCGTGGACGGCCTGTGCGACGGCGTCGAGGAGCCACCGGAGATCTACCTCTCGCCACGAGGAGCCCGTACAGCCGCCGAACTGTCCCAGCAGTATCCGAACGTACGGGTGTGCACCGACAACCAGGACGTGGTGAACCGCTGCGAGTTGGTGATCCTCGCCGTCCGCCCCCAGGAGCGCGCCGAGGCCCTCGCCGGGCTCCGGATCGGCAGCGACCGCGTCGCGGCCAGCGTCATGACCGGCGTCGCCATCAGCGAGCTGCGCCGCACCCTCGGCACCGGCGCCCCCGTGGTGCGCGCCATCCCACTGCCCGCCGCGCGCGAGCGGCAGTCCGTCACCGTGACCTGCCCCTCCCACACTGCCGTGGACGACCTCTTCGGCCACCTCGGCGGAACGCTCCCCGTCGCGGACGAAGCGACCCTCAACGTCTACCAGGCCCTGACCGCCACGCTGACCACCCACTACTGGTACCTGGCCACGCTCACCGCCTGGGCCGCCCGGCAGGGCATTCCCGCCGAGGACGCCGACCGCTACGTCCGCGGCCTCTTCCAGGGCGTTGGGCACGCCCTGAGCGACGAGACCCGCTCCCTGCACCAGCTCGCGGCCGACCACGAGACACCAAAAGGAGCCAACGAACGCATCCGCACCACGTGGTTCGACACAGCCAACTCCGACGCTCTGGGGAAGGCACTTGACGCACTTCTCTCCGACCTCAAGTAGGCAAGTGGGTGGACAAAAGACGGCCGGTTAGTGATGCGCTGCTGCCGCTGCACGTGACTTCCGCAGACGGCTTCGGACCTCTATCCGTGGCACTGCACAGTATGAGGACGTCTTCCTGCCCATCGGCGCGTTCGCGGGCTCACAGGGCAATACACCTAGCCTGCTCCTGCGGCCTCCATTCAGCGCCCCCGGCATCTGACGCACCGACACGCATGGTCCCGGCTCCGTAGTCAACCCCCGAAGGACTTCCGGAGCCGACCACTAAGAAGCGCGAAGAAGAAGAGGCTCGCCGCCAGGAGGAGGAACGGCGCCGCCAGGCAGAACAGGCCCTTTCGGAAGTGGAGCGGCAGCAGCTCCAGTTCCTGCGGGAAGCGATCGTAGCCGCCTGGAAGGATGGTCAAGGCCCCAAGCCGGATGCCATCGACCTCGGATTCCAATGGCTGTTCGGCACCGGAAACAAGGTGGACTTCTTCACCGCCGGAGACGAGTTCACCGAGCAAATCCGCAATGATCATTCGATGGACTACGTCCGCGCAGAGATCGTCACGAAGATCCGGAACGGCGATCCGGACGATTTCCTTGGCGGTTATAGCGTCATGAAGCTTGAGGGCTGGCCTCGACTGCTATCGGACGCCACGGATGTACTCTCGCTCGGCGGGACAGGAACAGCCAAGAACTGGGCCTCCGGCGGGAAGTTCGGCACCTCAACCGCCACCTTCATTGGTTCATACGGCTATAAATTCAAGGTCATCTCGCGAGACTCCAAGACAGGGAAAGTCAAGATAGGTATCCAGATCGATAACGACACCACTATCACCTCCTTTACTCACCTGCCGGGGCCCGCCAAGAAGTATATTGAGAAATATGTCGGTAACCCACTCACCGGTATTGCGGATGCGTTCGATCTTCCGCTCAGGACAAAGCATCAGACCGTTTATTGGGAAGAAGAGGTGAACTTGCGATGAAAAAAGGCATCATGATTTCCGTGCTCTGCGTCGCGCTGGTGCTCGCCGGTGGAGGGTTTCTCCTCTACTGCGTTATTGACTCGGGGTTCTTCACTGGTGCCTCCGCAAAGCGGAGTGAACTGATAGGTACCTGGTCCGGACCCCGGGGGGCACGTGTAACCCTGCATGAAGACGGAACGGCCGAGGCGGTAAAGATTCCAGGTGGCTTGGTCGGCGAGACACCCGTAGGTTCCATCACCGGCGAGGGGACATGGACCCTACCGAAGATGCCCACCTCCTTGGCGGATCAGCAGATCACTCTCGATCTCAAGACGGGTCCAAAGATCCGCGCGCTCATAGATGACCTTTACGTCATGGGTAAGGGAGCCAAGGACGGAATCTACATCCAAACCTCGGAGGATTCACCGAACAGATTCGTTTTCAAGAAGTCTCCCTAGCGTATGTCGTTGCCGTCGCCTTCAGCTGACGCCATGCACGGCAATGGTCAGCGATTTAGTGCTGGACATAGGTGACGCAAAGGAAATCGTGAAATACTAGGCTTCGATCTTGCAATAGGGTCTGCCAGCCTAATGACAGCCCCTCATTGACCTCAATCAAGAAGCATGGAATTTCGGGATTCTGGCAGGGCGCCACCTGCGAAAAGCTGGGTTGGCGCCGGGGAACGACTGCCCGAACTGCGGTGTCCTGAGGTAATCGAAGCAACGCAAAATCGCCCCGGCCTCAACGGCCGGGGCGATTCTTTGGTTGGTCAGCGGAGCGCTCGGAAGGGGTTGACCTTCCCGAGCGGTTCCGGGCGCTCCGGTTCGGGCGTTCGATTCGCTGGGCGGTATGCGTCCGAGCCTGACCACAGTTGACCCTCATGGACTGGGAGGGCTGGGGCACCGCCCCCTCTGGCCACGACGCCGCGGCCTTGTACCTGCACTCCCTGTCCGTGCCGGACCTCGCAGAACGGGTTCGCCAAGAGTTCTCCCACATGCTGGACACCTCCACCGGCCGAGTCGGCGAGCTGACCGCCTTCGCGAAACTCTCGAGAAGCGGTTGGTTAAGTACCGGACGGATGTCCTGGCGAACGGTGATCTGAAGCCCGGCGAGACGATCCTTGTCTGCGGGGGTGACGGGGCCGGTGGGATGGGCTGCATTACAAGCACCTTCCTTGATCGCCTGATCGCCTGGTATGTAGGTGCGGACGAGATCGAACAATGCCTTCAAAAGAAGTCGCTCTCCTGCCTGCCGGATCTCGCGCTGAGCGCAGTTGAAAGCGTTGAAGAGGGCGAAAAAGGCGTGCCCGAAGGGCTTGATCCGACGCTCCTACGTTCCGACGGTCGGTCACCGGATCAGGTCGATCGAAGATTTTCATTTCGCCGACCGGGCGATCAGAGTCGAATCGGGCGCCGGCGTCAACCAGGCCAGTACCTTCCGGGCGGTGCCCGTTGGCGCGACACCGGCCCGCGGCAACACCTCGATCCCGTGCGTTCTGTGGATCACCCCTGGATCGCTTCCGCAAGCCTAGGAACGGGCTCTGAATGACGCGATGGGACATATCGATGCCGGCACCGTACCTTCCGGGCCGAGCGCGAGGAGGTGGGGTATTCAGTTCAGAATCCGGGACGGTGATCTACCCGGCGAGAAGGGGCAGAATTCGCCCTATCGTGAATGCAGAAGTCACTCCTCCGTCGGGTGTTGGTGGCGCCGGTCCGCTACGCGTCGTGAAAAATACTCGGACGGGCGATGCCTAATACACTTGGACTCACTATGGCGACTCTGGTCCGCCAGCCTTCGTAAGGATCCGGTGATGCAGCAGTGAATCTTGAGCCCGGGCTGACCGTTATCCGGCCGGATGGCGCTGATGAGGCCATAAAGGCGGCAGCTGCCGAGGGGCGCCCCCTCTATCAGTTCGCCACGGATGATCAGGCGGGGAGCGAGGCGCTCTTCTGTGCAGTCCGGAGTGCGCTTCCGCTGGATCCTCCGGTGGTCGGCTCCAGTAGCTGGGATGCTCTCTCTGATTCCCTCTGGGAGGGAATCCACTCGAAAAATCATGGCCGCGTGGCTATTCTGTGGACCGATGCAACAACGTTTGCCGACGAGAGTCCGGAAGACTACCGGATGGCTATTGCCGTCTTGAAGGGTGTGGCGGAAGCACTTTCGGACGAAACGGCGACGGTGGGGCGGCCAACGGACGTCTGCATCTATGTCGGCAGAAGTGACAATCCGGTACGGTGAACCTTTCGTTCTTTAGGGGAACGGAAGGTGTAATCAGCCCTTGGTGAGGTTGGCCTGAGCAGCATCGGCATTGAGTGACGGCCCGCCCAGTCCGTTTCAGGGCGGGCCGTTCTGCGCCTATTCTTGAATCAGGGTGCCTCTGCAAGCCCCGTGAGCAGCGGTTGGCCCACATGGATGATCAGGGCATCGATGGCCGTGCTGTCTTGGCCGTCGCCAGGCGTGCAGGACCTGCCGGAGGCCGACGCCATCGCGGTGGCCCGCGAGGCAAATGACCAGCTCGCCGAGATTGCCGCCTCCTGGCCCGGCCGCTTCAAGGGTTCGCAGCGACTCCCACCCAGTCACCGGCCGCGGCTGCGGCCAACCTGGAGCGCGGGTGCTCGAGCTGGGCTTCCCCGGAGCCGTGCTGTACGGACGAAGACGTACGGCGAGCTCGGCGCCCTGGTCGCTGATCTGCCACAGGAGCGGCCTTCCGACTCGCGTTCTGGCACTGACGCGGAAACCCTCGTCCTCAAGCCCCGCCTGGGCAGTATCGAGCAGAGCGGCCGGTGGACAGTTCCCCGGAGGATCGTCGCTGAATGCAAAATGCTGCACATCGTGATCGACTTCACCGAGGCAACCTGTGCGCACCGTGACGTCACCGTCGAGGCGAGCTGCGGAACGGGCAATATTCAGTTGATCGTTCCGCAGGGCTGGGCGGTGCGGATCGACGGGGCGAGCACCAATACCGTTCACATCAGCAACAGGGCCACCGCGCCGTAGGACACGGTCTTAAGGCCCTCCGCTCCGAAGCGGCGTCCTATGTAGCGATCGTCCGGGCGGCTCGGTCACAGCAGGTGCTGCGACCGAAGGTCCGCCACGTACTTGGTGATCAGGTCCTGCGACAGATGGGGGATGTCGTTCTCCTTGTTGAGGGCGGCGACCCGCACTGCCGCGCGGAATTGGTCCGCCGGCAGGGCGGAGCCGGGCAGGGGCTCCTCCGGCCTTGCGAAGGCGTGCAGCAAGGGGAGCAGCGAATGCTGCCTCTGGCGGTCGGGCAGGCCGCGCATGGCGGTCTCGAAGCGGTCGAGCCACTCGTCGTAATCGTGGACGCGCGTCAGAGGGTGTCCGGTTGTCATTAGCCAGTCGACGAAAGTGTCGAGTGAGATTCCGTCCTCGTGCGGGTTCACGACATTGAACGTCCGGTACCCCTCCCGTGCGTGGTCGCCCAGCGAGGCGATGGCCCGCGCGGTGAAGTCCACGGGGAGTGCGTCGTAGTGCCCGCTGCCGTCACCGGTGCCCTGGGCGTAGAAGCTGCCTGGGGCGATTCCTGTCGCCAGCAGGCTCAGCAAGAGGCGTGTGAACACGTCCGGGATGTTCAGCTGGCCCCGGTAGCGTGGGTGCGCGAGCATCAGGTTCGAGCGGAACACAGCGACCGGCAGGCCGAACGTGTCGTGCGCCTCGCGCAGCAGCACCTCGCCCGCCCACTTGCTGGCCCCGTAACCGTTCGCGTAACCGCTGCCGAGGTCGCGCGCCCCGCAGGCCGTGCGGATGTCCGCCGCCTCGTCGGCCGCAGCCTCGGACCCGAAGGCGACGGCGACCGTCGACAGGTAGGTGAACTGCTTGATCCGGGAGGTGACCGCGAGCCTGATCAGTTCGGCCGTACCCAGCACGTTGGGGCAGAACAGCTGGTCGTACGGCAGGACATGGTTGACGAGTGCCGCCGGGTGAACGATCAGGTCCACGGCGTCGGCCAGCCGCTGCCAGGTCTCCTTGTCGAGCCCGAGGCCGGCCTCCCCGATGTCGCCGGCGACCACCTCCAGGTGCTCGGCGGCCAGGTCGTGGTAGTGCTGGAGGAGCTCCGGGTCGCCGCTGTCGAAGGCCGCGTCGAGCCGTGCCCGGGCCAGCTCGTCGGTGCTGCCGCGGACCACGCACACCAGCGTGCCACCGCGCTCTGCGACGCGCTCCAGCCATTCGAGGCACAGGAAGCGGCCCAGGTAGCCGTTGGCGCCGGTCAGCAGGACGGTCCGTGCCTCGGGCAGTGGACCGGCCGGCCTGCCGATCTTCGCCAGGGTCTCCGTGTCGAGGAACGCGTCCAGCGTCAGGTCGCCCGCCACGAGCCGTGTCGCGCTCGGTCCGTGGACGCTGTCGGCGGTCGGGCGCTGGTGTCCCGACGCAAGGGCCATTTCGATGTGATCAGCCACCTGCTGGAGCGTGTTGACCGGGTTGACGACGACGTTGACAGGGACGTCGACGTGGAAGATCTCCTTCAGCAGCTGGGAGAATGACAGCGCGGAGAGGCTGTCACCGCCGAGTTCGAGGAAGCGTGTGCCGGGCTTCACGTCGTCCTGTTGGTGTCCGAGAAGCGCTCGGACAGCCCGGAACACAGTTTCCCGTACCGGTCGGGACGGGCCGGCCTGGCGCAGTGCCTGGAGTTCGTCGGTCTCACGCTCGGTCAGCTCGGTGTACAGCGCTTCGAGGCGCTCGCCGTAGCGCTTCGTCAACGCGGGGCGCAGCAGCTTGCGCACTCCGGAGAGCAACCCGTTCTGCTGACTGAACGGCTCGGTCTCGATGAGGAAGTCCCGTGGGATCTCGTACGAGTTGAGGCCCGCCTCGGCGGCGAGGCGTTGCAGGGACTCGCGCAGGATCGACCTGAGGCGCTGGGTGTCGTGGCCGACGAGATCGAGCGCGTCCTGCGTGGGCACGATGACCGCGAGCAGGTAGGCACGAGCACTGTTGCCGTACACGAAGATTTGCCGGACGACCGGACTGCCGGTGAAGAGGGCTTCCAGACGGGAAGCGGCCACGAACTCGCCCTGTGACAGCTTGAGTACGTGGGAACGGCGGTCGACGTACACCAACTCGTCGGGACCGATGCGGACCATGATGTCGCCCGTGCGGTAGAAGCCGTCTTCGTCGAAGGCATCGGCGGTGGCATCGGGTCGCTGGAAGTAGCCGGAAACGAGCCGGTCGGACTTGATCAGCAGTTCGCCCCTGGGGTGCGGCGAGTCGGTGCGGAAGTATCCCAGCTCGGGCACATCCGCCAGTTTGTGGTCGGTCACCGGCGGCCGCAGCACCCGGCCGTCGAGCGAGACCACTCCGGCTTCCGTCGACCCGTAACCGTCGAGCATCCTGACGTGCAAGCAGCTCTCGACGAACGCCGTCATCTCCGCGCTCAGCGGGGCCGAGGCGCTGACGGCCCACAGGAGGCGGCCGCCCAGGGTCTTCTCCCGCAGCTCCTCCTTCACGCGGTCCGCCTGCTCGGCCGCATCCCCTCCCGCGCCCACGTCGTTTCGGCGGGTCAACTCAGCCTGGTAGCGCTGGAAGAGCATGTCGGAGATGCGGGGCACCATGATGAACTCGGTGGGGCGGACCAGGGAGAGGTCCTCGAAGAGGGTCGACAGATCGCTCGACGCCACGAAGTAGGCGATGCCCCCCTTTGCGAGCGTGCCGAACAGCACACCCCGTCCCATCATGTGGCTCAGAGGCATGTAATTGAGCACGACGGACGGTCGCATCTCCTGGTCAGGCACGAAGTCAACCCAGAACTGCGTGACAAGACGCTCGGTGTACATGGCACCCTTGGGCGTGCCCGTACTCCCCGAGGTGTAGATCAGCGTGCTGAGCGCGTCGGCAGTCGATCCCTCGGGGCTCCGGGTAGCCGACGGCAGGGTCCTTCCCCGCTCGATGACGGATGCCAGCGCGTCCAGGGTGACGCCTCGGCCCTGCGCCGCGAGTTGGCCGCGCGCCCATTCCAGCCTCTCCTGGTGAGCGGTGATCTCCGGATGGTGGCCGAAAACGACGATCCTGCCCAGCGACGGGGCGTCCGCCGCGACCTGGAGCGCGACGTCGAGGTGTGCCACGTCCACCGCGAGCAGACGTGGTCCGGTCTGGGCGACGATGGGGGCCAGGTGCCCCGCCGAGGCGCCGGCCTGGAGAGGAACGCACACCGCACCGGAGCGGACGCATGCCAGATCCACCACGGTGTACTCGGCGCTTGTGGAACCGAGGACCGCGACGAAGTCACCCGGGCCCACGGCGTGGTCGGGGTGGTGCCGCCACTCGGAGGCCACCGCACCGACCCGTCCCCACAGTTCGCCGTAGGTGATCGTGTCGAACCGCTTCAGGAGGCGCAACGTGGTGCGGCCCGTATCCGGGTCGGTGACCGGCTCCGTGGCACGCTCGCCCAGGGCGGGGCGGTCCGCGTACCCCTCCATCACCGTGGCTACGAGGTCGGCGAGCGGTAGGCCCGGCCGCCGGATCGCCTCGGTGACGGCGTCCAGGGGCGCGGCGCCGCGGAACTGCGGATCTGTCGCGTACAGGTGAGCGCTGCGCTGAGCGGTACGCGCGCTGAACTCGTCAGTTTGGGGCTTCGATTCGGACATGAGTGGTCTCCTCTGTGGCCTTGAAGGCTCGTTCGTCGGGAGGGATCTTCACTTTTCGGGCAAGGGAAGGCAGGTGCGGCAGGGTGCCGTGGTGCTGGAACGGACCTGGGCCGGGCACGTGGCTCCGGCTCGGGCGAACGAGGCGGGGGAACGACGCGTCGAGGTCGTGCTCTTGATGGTTCGCCCTGCGTCGTATCCAGTACCCCATGGCAAAGCCGAGGACAATCAGGGCAATGAGCGGCATGTCCAGCGGCTCGTGATGTCGTGCGGGATGTCGAGGAGGAGGGGGCCGGCCGCTGCTACGAGGTAGCTGATGGACTGCGCCATGCCTGCCGGCGCGGCAGCTTCGCCGGAGCTACCGGCACGTTCGCTCTGAAAGGCCGGCGAGAGGACGAGGAACTCGCCACCGCCCGACCGAGCAGGGCGCACGCCAGAACGGACAGCGCGGGGCGGACACCAGCGCGGCGAAGCCACCGGCCACAACGACCGAGGTCCCGGCCGCAGTCCATCAGGATGCTGGGTGGCCACGCGACGGCGGTGTGTAAGCCCAGGGACTGCAGGTCCCTGATTTTGCTGACCTGCCATGCCAGTCGCGACCGCCAAGGGGGCCGGACTGCGGGTCACGCCGGTGGAGGCTTGGGGCCTGTCGCCCCGTGTCCGGGGCAGCCAGACGACGAACGCCGCGATGGTGAAGGCAATACCCCGGGCGACAGCGGTGTGCCAGGAACCCGGGAAGGTGTGGGAAAGCGGCGCGGAGATCCCGGAGGAGACCGCGGCCGTGACGCCCATGACGGTGACGTAGAGAGCGCTGATGCCCTGAAGGCGGTGTGCGGGCACGCTCCGCCTGATCAGAGCGGGTAGCAGCACATTGCCGAACGCGATGGCAGCAGAAGGGATCACGGTCCCGGTGAACAGGCAGATCACAGAGGCAATCGAACGGGACCGCAGTTCCGGCGGCCGGCGCGCCAAGGGCTGCCACGAGCAGGCGTTCGGTGCCGAACCGGTGAGAGGTCCGGGCCGCCACAGGCGGCGTCGCGCTGAACGTCAGCAGGGGGAGTGCTCAGCAGCCCGCCCCAGCTCGATGTCAGGTCGCTGCCGTGCTCGATCGCCGGCAGCAGCGTACCGACACCGGTGAGACGCGTTCGCAGGTTCGCCGCTACGAGGCAGATCGCGAAGGCGAGCCCGATCGACACGGCAGGCCGGGTGTTGTCGGCAGCCGGCGGCCCGAAGGTGGAGGGTTGACGGGATATCGAAGATAACTCCTTACTCACTGCGCCTCCGTCACTCGTGGTGCCTCGGCATCGTGGTCACGGGTGAGCTGGACGATCGCAGCCGCCGCGCCACGGGCGCCGCTCTCGTCCCGGTCCTCGATCGCGTCGACGAGTCGCCTGTGCAGGCCGGCATGCTCCTCGGCGCCGACGGCGTCCCAGGGCAGGCCGCCCAGGGCGGAGGTGAGAGCTGTACCGAGGTAGTCGTACACCTCGATCAGGAGGTCGTTTCCGCTCGCCCGGACGACGGCCCGGTGGAACAATGCGTCGACACTGCCGGCCGCGGACATGTCCTCACCGGCGCAGGCCGCGTCGGCGTCGGCCAACAGCTCTTTCAGCTGGTGCAGTTGGTCCTCGCTGCGACGCAGGGCGGCGGCCCCTGAGGCGTACTCCTCAAGGACGGTGCGCAGTTCGAGAACGTTGTCCCGCTGCGCGGCACTCGCTCGCCGCACCATGACCGACTGGAGCTCACTCGACGCGCGGACGTAGGTGCCGTCCCCGATCCGGGCTTCCAACAGGCCCAGGTGCACGAGCGCGCCGAGCGCCTCCCGTAGCGTGCTGCGTCCGACCCCGAGCTCCTCGATGAGGGCCTGCTCCGGCGGGATTCGCGTTCCCACTGGCCATCCACCTGCCTCAATGTGCGAGCGGAGACTGTCCACGAGCTGCGCGGACAGGCTTGCCGTCCTCCGCGGTGTGCTGATGCGCTTCATGAAGACAGCGTATACAAACATCAGACATTTGAACATCGCATGGAAGGGGGATCTGGGTAACCCCCATCGCGTCCCCACCGGCGGGCGGCACCGAGCGAGGCGGGCCGGGCTGCGGCTCATGACCACAGCCGTACTTGCGCCGAAGTGCGACCAGAGCTCGGTCTGGGCCCTGAGTCGCCACAGGGAAGATCACCGACTTTGCCGGGGAGGCGGACGCGGCGGATGCCTCGGAGCCGTGGGATTTCGTCCCCGTCAAGCGCATCGACGAGGGCGGCCCGGCACAGGAGGCGTCGGCCGACGAGGTCGCGACGCGGCTGGAGGGCAGGGTCTCCCCGGCAGTCCTCGCCTGGTGAAGGCCCAGGTGGTGCAGGCCGGCGGGCTCGGCGCGGTCACGCAGGCGGTGGACGGCTTCGGTGGATTCGCCAAGCAGTTCGAGCAGATCGAGAAGGTCTCCGCCCACCACCGCAACTTCTGGAAGTGCTGCTGTACGGGCAGTTCGTCCGGGCGCGGAGGAAGGAAGCGAGCTGCTCGCCGGCGCCGACCCAGGTGCCCGGGTCGCCGGTGGCGGCGACCGGGCGGTCGATGCCTACCCGGGTCAGTTCTCGCTGTGCGTCGGTGACCTGCTCAGGAGTGTCGGCGAGCAGGGTGACGGGCTTGCCCCACGGGATCAGCCAGGTCCTGGCCGATCGTGGTCGCGTCCCCCTCGGCCTGTGAGGAGGAGCAGAAGCTGCCGAAGCCGTGGGTGGGCAGCGCCGGCACCTCGTCGTCCGGCTCATCGGCCAGGCGGTGGGCGGAGACATGCTGGGCACGGGCCAGCTGCTCGGTCAGCCGCGGCTCGACCAGATCGGGGCGGCCCACCGTGGGCAGCTGGTCATCCAACAGTCCATCAGGCTGATCCACTTCCTGCGGCCTGAGCCACTTGTCGAACACGCGCCCCTGTCCTCACCCCGGGTGCGCACCCGGCCGACGGCACACCTCGGACCAAGGTTGGGTCAGCGTGTGGGCGCCCGGGGGAGGGATGCGGTCCCGTCTCCGCCGGCGTGAATCTGGGCTGTGATCCCGCAGCCCGCGGTGCACGACGAAGGTGCCGCGCATGGCATGCGCTCGCCAGGAACTTCCGGGCCCTCTGCTACCTGCCTTCCAGTGCTGCCCGCTGGTGACATTAGCCCTACGGAGGCTGCCGTCAGGAACGTAGGGTACGGGTTGTCCTAACGGAGGTTCGCGGACACGAACGCGAGTAACACGGACCGTCGGGTCCGGTTGAGCTTCCTGGGGTGACTTCCTGCCTCCAGAGGAGCAACTTTTGTCGGTCGGTCGCTGGCCGGGTCCGCCGAACGCCATCCTGTGAGTGACGAAAGTGCTGGGGTTTGGTGGGGTTAAGTGGTGTCGCTGCTCCACGAGCGCGGAACGCCCAGCAAGCTCTTCGTCTGCTGGTGGTACAAGGCTCCCCTGCTGGGGGCACTGGGCGGTGTCGGGCTACGGGTTGCGCGCCTTCCGTACCCTGACCCGGCTCGTTGTGGCGGTGGCATCACCACCTTGGTGATGATGCTGTGGGGCATCCCGGCAGGTGACCCCAAGCCGATCACCACCGGCCGCCAGGTACCGGCTGGACAGGACCTCACGCCGGTCACCGACACACCCGAACCGGCCAACCCCACCGGCGCGCTCACCGGCCGGCTGACCGCCGAACGGTTCGAAAGGGCCCTGCACACGGTGGCCAATTCGGTGGCGTTCCGCTCTTCCGGCCAGGACCTCACCACCGCGGGCAACCTACACCGAGATGGCCTCCCGCTTCGCCGAACCCGTCCTTCTGGGCCTGGCCGTCCTGGCGATCCGCAACCGTGTCAAACGTTGACCACCGGCCACCGCGACAGCGGACATCAGGTGGTCGCTGATGGTCTGCGGGGGAGTGCCAGCTGACATGAGTGACGAATGACCATGTCATTCTCACGCCGACTGCTGGATCGGACGCGGCACGCGCCTCTTGCGGCGCCAGCAGACCAGTCAGCACCGCCGAGGTGACCACCTGTGTCCGTTCGGTGCACCGAACGATGCGCGACCCGGTGGGGGCATCGGCGGCAAGCCGAGGGGCCTGGCAGGGGGCCGAGACCAATCGCTGATCACACTCGGGTGCTTCTGCGCGTAGGGAGTCCGTCTGGGCGGGGGTGAGGTCGGCGTGAGGCCGAAAGGGATCCGCAATGTGCGGCAAGGGGCGAATTGCGCATCGAGCTGCATACGGTGGGTCCTGGGCGGCGATCATGTCGCACCGGCCACCGTGAGGGGATCGATGTGGAGGGTAGCGACCGCGATGGCGAGCCTCGTCGTGCCAGGCCGCAGCGACAGCCTGACGAGGCAGCCGACAGCCCGCCACCCCGAGGGAGTTCCGCACATCGACGGGCCGCCGGCGCCTCCCCACTCACCGAAAAGGCCGCCAAGCCCCGTCCCGGTCGTCGCCGGCGCCTCGCCGCGCTGCTGGACACTCCGCCGCCGGGCCCCACACGGCCGGGCTTCTGGCGCAGTCCGCTGCGGGGACCGTGGCTGACGTCGGTGTTCGGGCTGATCCTCCTGGTCGGCATCACCGTGCTGTTCGTGACCGGACTGCTGTCCTACGCCGCGTACAACCCGAACCTGGCACCGGGCAACGACAAGACGCCGGGGAAGGGCTGGCTCGGCTTCTGCCTTAGCGCAGGCGGATACGAAGGCCGGCTGGCCGCGTACTGGGCGGCAGCCATATTGAACGACTGTGCGCGGGAGTTGGCTGTCATCTCCCCATCATCGGGACGCACTTGTGTGACGAGAGACCGATTGCCGCCAACCCGGCGATCGTTTCGGTCACAGCATTGGTGGGGCCAGCTGCATAGCGGTGTCGAAGCCCGTTCGGCGCCAAAGCATGGTCTGGATGAGTGTGGTGCGGCCTCAGCTTCCGGATGCTTTGAGGAGTTCGTGCAGCAGGTGGGCGGCGGTGACCACGCCGAGCAGGTGCGTGCCGTTCTCGGCCTGGTCGGCGACGGCGATCAGTGGACTGCGCACGCGGGCCATGAGTGCCGCCACTTCCAGCGCGGTGTCATCGGGGTCCGCGATGGGAGGCGGGGGTGCGTCTACAGGCAGGCAGTCGCCGACGCTGCGCCCGGCCAGGGCCCGGCAGAGCTGATCGGCGTGCTTCTCGTCGACGACCGGGGCGAGGGCCGGATCCTCGATGACATACCCCGGCACCAGGACCTTGATCATCTGTGAGGCCGGGAGGATCGCCCTGGGACGGCCGTGCTCGTCGAGCACCAGGAGGCCGGGGAGCTTGTGCTCGGCCATCAGCCGCGCCGCCACCAGGGCATCGCTGTCGATGCTCACTGCTTCGTAGTCAACGGCCAGATCTCGTGCGCGCACGGCCTGCTCCTCGTCCGGTGGGAATGTCCCTGGTCCCAGCGTGGCTCATCGCCGCGCTCCCGGCGATTACGTTGACGCGACGCTTACGCCGCAGGCTTGGCCGCGGCGGCGCCTGCGCCAGCCCTCCAGTTGCGCGCCGGGCTCGCGCTGCCCCGGAGTGCGGCAGCGCGAGCCCGGTCACGCTCACCCCGTGGTCCTCCGCCTCTTTTTCCGTTCGTTCCCGTCCTGGTCCATCTCCCCGAGTGCGGTGCGGACGACGAGTGCCGCCACGACGGCACCGCATCCGAGTGCCGCCTGGGTCCATGTGGCCATCGGTCAGGCCAGGGCGAAGTAGCGCAGCCACACGTATACGGCCGAGAGGGCCACGGTGACGGCGGTGACGACGAGGCCGTACTTGGTGAACTGCCAGAAGGAGATGGGGGTGCGGTTGCGTTCGGCGATGCCGAGCACGACGACGTTGGCGCTGGCACCGATGGCGGTGGCGTTGCCGCCGAGGTCCGCGCCGAGGGCCAGCGCCCACCACAGGACGTGGTCGGCGGAGCCGCCCATGGCCGTGACGAGGTCGCTGGTGATGGGGGCCATGGTGGCGACGTAGGGGATGTTATCGATGATGCCGGACAACACGGCCGAGGCTCCGAGCAGGAGCATGGACCCGCCCAGTTCGTCGCCGCCGATCGCCTGCGCGAGGGCCTTGGACACCTCACCGATCACGCCGGTCTCGATGAGTCCGCCGATCATGATGAACAGCCCTGCGAAGAAGGCGAGCGTGGGCCACTCGACCTCGCTGAGCACGTCGCCGGTTTCCGCGGTGGACACGGCGACCAGCAGGCCGGCGCCGAGGAGGGCGACGATGCTGGGCTCGTAGTGCAGTACCGGATGCAGGACGAAGCCGGCGACGACCAGGGCGAGGACGATCAGGCCCTGGACGAGGAGACGGGGGTCGCGGATCGCCTCGCGTTCCTCCAGCTCCATCACCTCGGCGGCCCGCGCCTCGTCGTACCGGAAGGACTTGCGGAATAGCACACGGCTGAGCGCGATGAGGGCCAGTATCAGCAGGGCCGACAGGGGAGCGAGGTGGACGAGGAAGTCGTTGAAGGTCAGTCCGGCCCGGCTGGCGATGATGATGTTCGGCGGGTCGCCGACGAGGGTGGCGGTGCCGCCGATGTTGGAGGCGAGGACCTCGGCGATCAGGAACGGTGCGACGGGGAGCGCGAGGCGCTCGCAGACCAGCAGGGTGACGGGGGCGATGAGCAGCACGGTGGTGACGTTGTCGAGCAGCGCCGAAGCCACGGCTGTGATCACTATCAGCATGACCATCACGCGGAAGGGCCTGGCTTTCGCTCTCTTCACGGACCAGATGGCCAGGTACTCGAACAGGCCGGTCTTCTTCAGGACGCCGACGATCATCATCATGCCCATCAGCAGGAAGATGACGTTCCAGTCGATGCCGCTGTGCTCGGAGTGGAAGGCCGACTTGTCGTCGGTCGCCCCGATGGCCAGCATCAGGCCGGCGCCGCCGAGGGCCGCCGCCACTCGGTGGATCTTCTCGGTGATGATCAGGGCGTATGCGCCGACGAAGATGACGATCGCGGCCCAGCTCTGCCAGTCGTTCATTGTTCTCCGATGAGTCGTTCCATCCAGCGGCCATGAGCGTTGCCACCTGCAGGGCTTCCGCGTTGGGCCGCCGCGGCGGTGGCTTCGGTCGAGGTGGCGGGGCAGGGAGCGGAGAGGTCACGCGCGCACATGGACGGTCTCCTTGCTGTGGGGTGTTGTTGCTGCGTCCTGGTCGCGGTCGGCGGGGATGCCGGTGAGGTCCTCGACGTGGAAGAGGCGGGCGATCGGGACGTCCGTGCTGCTGTGGGCGATGATCGAGGTGGCGATGCAGATCGCGATGAGGGTGTATGCCTCGTGGCCCTGCGGGATGCCGGACTGCAGCACCAGCAGGCCGTAGACGACGGATGCGAAGCCCTTCGGTCCGAACCAGGCGGCGACCAGTTTCTCCCGGCGGGCGAATCGTGTCCCGATGAGCGACAGCAGTAGCGATGCCGGCCGGATGAGGACGATCGCCAGGATGACGGCGGCGTAACCGCCGAGGGGCAGGTCGCCGAAGAGCTGTGGGGTGAGCAGGGCGCCGAACACCAACAGCGCGGCGAACTTGGCCAGTTCGGCCAGTGCCTCACCGAGCGGCTCGAACGCCGACTTCGCTTCAGGAGACGCGGCGGTGAGCACGGCACCGGCGGAGAAGGCGGCGAGGTAGGGGTTGGCGTGGGTGAGGTGGCACAGCCCGTACAGGATGATCCCGATGGCCAGCGGCAGCAGTGGCTGCAGCTTCGGCTCGGAGCCGAGCAGCCGGAAGCGCACGAGGCCGTTGACGAGGACGGGCAGCAGGATGCCGAGGGCCAGTCCGAGGCCCAGCTCCAGCCCGATCGTCGCGAGCGAGGTATCCGCATGGCCGGCCGTGGGGCCGGCTGCGGCGATCAGGATGAGGACGAGGGGCAGTGCGAGGCCGTCGTTGATGCCGCTTTCCACGTTCAGCAACTGCCGCAGCTTGGCGGGGACTTCCTTGCGTCCGACGATCGCCGAGGCGAACACCGGGTCGGTGGGCGCGAGCACTGCGCCGACCAGGAATGACGTCGTCCAGTCCAGGCCCACCAGGTAGTGCGTGACCAGGGCCATGCCGAGGAAGGCGAGCGGCATGCCGAGGCCCAGCGCACGGGCCGGGTTCTTCCAGTTCTCGCGCAGCTTCGGGAAGGAGACGTGCATCCCGTCGGTGAACAGCACGGCGAACAGGGCGAGGTCCGCGGTGACCGAGACGATCTCGCTGTCCGGTGTGATGTGGATCAGACCGAGGAAGCCGTCGCTGACCAGCGCTCCGCTGACGAGGAAGAGCAACGAGGTGGACAGGACCGTACGGGCGGCGAGCCCGGAGAGCAGCACCGCGATGAGCAGCGCGACTCCGAAGACGGCAACGAGCACCATGGGTGTCCCCGATCGGTAAAGAGAGCTCTCTCCAACTCGCCGACCAGGCTTCCCGGCACACCGCGGGGAACCATACCTGCTCTTTACGCGATTTTGACAGGTCTCTAGCGCGCATCCGTGGTGCGCCATTGTTGCCGGAGCCCGGCAGGGAAATCGCAGGAGCTTTCGATCTTCGGGGTCTCCGTTCCGCGTAACGGAGCGATCTCGCTTGCTGCGACTTTCGAAACCTACCCGCCGTTATGTGGCGTGCGTCACTAATGGATTGGTAAAGGGCGTGCTAAAACTGCGCAATGCCGCAGGCGGCCCACCCCTCGTCGCAGCGCGGAGTGCCGGCACGCACCGGCAGCACGACCAGGGTGATCACTGTCCGAGTCCGCGGACCGTGGCCCCGCGGATCGCCGACCGGACACGGCGTTCGCCCAAAGACCGCACATCCACCGGCGCAACCTCCTGTGCGCCGGTCCCTGCGCCACCGAGGTAGCCATCGTGTCTCTCGATGCATTCACCAGGTCCGTCGACACCGCAGTCAGCTCGTTCTTCGAACCCATAGCTGCCTGGCTCGGCGAAGTCGTCTTCTACTCCGTTCCCGTCGGTGGGACGGAACTGCCGCTCATCGTCGCCTGGCTCGTGGTCGCCGGTCTGGTCTTCACCGGCTGGTTCGGGTTCGTGCAGGTCCGTAAGTTCCGCCTCGCCGTCGATGTGGTGCGCGGCAAGTACGACGACAAGGGGTCGGCCGGTGAGGTCAACCACTTCCAGGCGCTGACCGCCGCGGTCTCCGGCACCGTCGGCCTCGGCAATATCGCCGGTGTCGCCGTCGCCGTCTCCATCGGCGGCGCCGGAGCCACCTTCTGGATGATCCTCTGCGGCCTGCTGGGCATGGCCACCAAGTTCGTGGAGGTCACCCTCGGCGTGAAGTACCGCGAGGTGCACGCCGACGGAAGCGTCTCCGGTGGCCCCATGCACTATCTGCCAAAGGGGCTCGTCGACCGCTTCGGCGACAAGGGCAAGACCCTCGGCAAGGTCCTCGCCACCCTGGCCTCCGCCATGGTCCTGTTCTTCGGCCTCTTCGGCGGCAACCTCTTCCAGGTCAACCAGAGCTACGCCCAGCTGGTCTCCGTCACCGGCGGCGAGAGCGGTGTCCTGGGCTCCTCCGCCGGCGCGCTGTTCTTCGGCGTCCTCGTCGCGGCGCTCGTCGGCATCGTGCTGCTCGGCGGCATCCGCTCCATCGCCTCCGTCACCAGCAAGCTCGTCCCCGCCATGGCCGGCATCTACATCGCGGCCTGCCTGACTGTGATCCTGGGGAACGTCACGGCCCTGCCCTCCGCGGTCGGCACCATCATCGAAGGTGCCTTCAACCCCGAGGGTGTGGCCGGTGGTGTGCTCGGCGCCCTGATCATCGGCTTCAAGCGGGCCGCGTTCTCCAACGAGGCCGGTCTGGGCTCCGCCCCGATCGCGCACTCCGCGGTCAAGACCAAGCACCCCGCCAGCGAGGGCATGGTCGCCCTGCTGGAACCGTTCATCGACACGGTCCTCATCTGCACCATGACCGCGCTGACCATCGTCATCGCCAGCCCGGACAGCTGGAAGGTCGGCAACGGTGACGCCGAGGGCGTCACCATCACCTCCGACGCCTTCGCGACCGTCATGCCCTGGTTCCCCTACATCCTGACCGTGGCGGTGCTGCTCTTCGCCATCTCGACGGTGCTGACCTGGGGCTACTACGGTCTCAAGGCATGGTCGTACCTCTTCGGCCGCAGCAAGGCCAGCGAACTCACCTACAAGGTCGTCTACACCCTGTTCGCCGTCGCAGGCTCCCTGCTGACCCTCCAGACCCTCATCGACATGGCCGATGCCGTGCTCTTCATGCTGGCCGTCATCAACATCATCGGCCTCTACCTCCTCGCCCCGGTCGTCAAGCGCGAGCTGAACTCTTTCCTGGAGTACGTCCGCGCCCGCAAGGCCGGTGAAACCGACGGGGCCGACGAAGACCAGGAGCCGGTGAAGACCACCGTCTGACCGCCCCCGCGGCCCGGCTCCTCAAGCGGGGTCCGTATGCGCTCGCGCCTTGCGTATACGGACCCCGCTTACCTGCGTTTCGGCAGGTGAATGCGCTCGTCGGCGCTCCCGCCGATCTTGGCGTCGTGCTGGCCGCCGGCCACCGTTGCAGTCGCAGGCCAGAGGTCCTGCTGGTCGGTAGACCCAGCACACGAAGGCCGACTACTCCACAGGGGCATCGGATGTGGGCCGGCCCGGAATCTCCAGCAAGGTGGACAGGCATTCGGGGCGCTCTTCGACCACGAGGTGTCCAGCTTCGGCGATCACACCCAGCTCAGCTCCGAGTGTGGTGCGCACTGCCGGGCCGAGCCGCCGCGGAGGGAGGAAGGCATCGTGCTCCCCGGTGACGACCAGGCGGGGTATCGATCGCGCGGTCAGGGGGGCGGCGCCGGGCGCCCCGCTGGAGCGCGCGTGCCGGGCGACCAGTGTCATCCAGTCCACCAGTTCCTCGCGGGGGGGATGGCCAGGCGCGAGCATGGCACGCAGGAGCCGGGTGCTGTGCGTCGGTGCGGGCCGCAGGAACCAGGTGGCCGAGGCGGCCAGCACGGTGGGGGTCAATCTCAGCCTGGCTAGTCCGCCAGGGGAAACCAGGACGAGCCGGTCGATCCGGGGACAGCCGGTGGACAGGGCGATGGCGGCACCGAAGGAGTGGCCCATCACCGCTACCGGCTCGGATGACATCTTCTCGATGACCTCGCTCAGCCACGCCCCGTACCAGGACAACCGGCCGCCGGAAAGGCCACGTTCGCCCGAACTGAGACCGGGCTGGCCCGGGACGTCAACCAGCAAAACCCGGTGGCCGGCGGCGACCAGGGCCGTGGCCAGCGGCAGAGACGCGGCGGCGTTGAAGTTCGTGCCCGGGACGAACACGACGGTCGTTGCGCCGGAGCCGGCGAGAACCACGTGGGTCGATGCGCCCTTTGCTGTCACCGTCTTGCGTTCGTGCGGCACAGGCCATGCGGCGAGCTGGTCGAGGCACCAACGTCGGATCAGCTCCCTGCCCGTCGTACTGCGGTAGATCGAGTCCACCGGTCGAGTATCGCGCCTCGTCCCAGGCCGTGACATGAAGAAGGGCCGCAAGGGTTGGGCAAGTTGTGGCGCAAGCTCCCAGGGGCGTTACAGCTCCTTCGCCGGCCAGTCGAGCAGGCGTGCGCCGATGACGGCGGTGTGAAGGGTGTAGCGGTGCACGGGGTCGGCCGGGTTGGAGCCGGTGAGCTGGTGAATGCGGCCCAGGCGGTAGGTCAGTGCCCGGACGCTCAAAGACAGGCGCCGGGCGGCTTCCGCCGATACGCATCCCGAGTCGAAGTACGCGGTCAGCGTCTCCAGCAGCGGTTCGGCGCCGCCGCGGGCCTGTCGGAGCGGGCCGAGGGCGCTGCGGACGAGGTCGGCCATGGCCTCGCGGTCCCGAGTGAGCACGGGATAGACGAGAAGGTCGGCGGCATAGAGGACCGGGTCGTCGAGGTTCATGCGCTCTGCCAGGCCGAGGGCGTTCAGGGCCTCTTGGTAGGACTGGACGACGCCGCCGGCGCCGGGGTGGGTACGGCCCACCGCGACCCGGCCCCCGTCCGTGGCCGCGTGGGCCTGCTTGGCGAAGGAGGTCAGGACGTCCGTCTGGTCCCCGGGCGCGATGCAGATCAGGCGGCCGTCCTTGGTGGTGAGCAGTATCTGGCGGGCGCCGAAGCGCCCCAGGAGGGCGAGTTCCACGCGGCGTGCGACGGGGTCGGCCTCGGAGTAGGCGGCGGTGCCCTCGGCCACGGCGACGGCGTGGGCGTGGGAGAAGCGCAGGCCGAAGTGCTCGGCACGTTCAGCGAGGCGCCCCAGGTCGGCGCTTCCATGGAGCAGGTCGTCGATGAATTCGCGGCGTTCGGCCTCTTCTTGGCGTACGGCGAGGTGCTGGGCACGTTCGTAGCCCTCGGCGAGGGCATCGACGACCTGTGCGACGGCGGCGAGGGCACTGTCTGCGTGCGCCGACGCATGGCGCGGCCAGGCGGCGCGGGTGACCGTGAGATGGCTGTTGATCAGGGAGCGCAGGCTGTGGCCGGCCTCGGCCGCCTGCTCCCCAGCCGTGCGCCGCGAGGCGAGTTCGTCACGGTTCAAGAGGCGCCCGGTCCGTGCCACGTCGTCGAGGGTCCGGTCGTATCCGTCCAGGAACTCCTCGGGTATCTCCCGCCGTGCCACTCGTCCCACCCCTTGGCGTATTGCTTGCGCTTTCTTAACACACGGAGGCCGGAGAGGCTTCGCGCCGATGCGGAGACCGGCGGGGAGACAGGCAGGAGCCCGCCGACAGCAATCCGTCGGCGGGCTCCTGCCTTCCCCTGTCGGATGGTTAGTCGGTGATCGGGATCTGCCCGTTGGCGGCGGCCCGCGCAGGGACGGACGCCTCTGCCTTCGCGGCCGTGCCGCGCTGAGTGAGGCCCTTGAGCATCTCGGTGAAGTCGACGCCCGTGGTGGAGCTGAGCAGTTCCATGCCCTGGGCGACGTTGTCGGCGACCGTACGGGACAGCTGGCCGGCGCCGTCCGTCGAGATCACGGTCATCTTGTCCACGGCGCTGAGCGGTTCGGACGCCTTGGCGACGACCTGCGGCAGCGCCTCGACCAGCATCTGGAGCATGGCCGCATCGCCGTACTGCGCGAACGCGTCGGCCTTCCTCTGCATCGCTTCGGCCTCCGCCGAGCCCTTCGCCGCGATCGCCGCCGCGTCGGCCTCGCCCTCGATCCGCACCGCCTCGGCGAGCGCCGCACGGTGCAGCTTCTCGCCCTCACCGGTCAGCCGGGCACGCTGCGCCTCCGCCTCGGCCTCCTTGACCCGGGCGATGCGCCGGGCCTCGGCCTCCTGCTCGGCCTGGTAGCGGGCGGCGTCGGCGGGCTTGCGGACCTTGGTGTCCAGTTCCCGGTCGGTCAGCGCGGCCTGCCGCTCGGCGACCTTCTCCTGCTCGGAGAGGACCTCCTGCTGACGCGCGGCCTCGGCGAGCGGACCCGCGGCATTGGCACGGGCGGCTGCGGCCTCGGTCTCGACGCGGATCTCAGCCTGCTTCAGGTTGAACGTCCGCTCGGCGATGGCGATCTCCTCGGCCGCCTTCAGCCGGGCCTGCTCCGAAGCACGCTTCGCGTTCGCCTCGGCGATGTCGGCCTCCTGGCGGGCGCGGGCGGCCTCCGGCCGGCCCAGGTCCTCCAGGTAGGAGCCCTCGGTGGTGATGTCCTGGATCTGGAACGCGTCCAGAATCAGGCCCTGCCCGGACAGGCTCGCCTCGGCCTCCTCCGCGACCTGCCCGGCGAAGGCGGCCCGGTCGCGGATGATGTCCTCAACCGACATCCGGCCGACGATGGCCCGCAGCGCGCCGGAGAGCACTTCCTGGGTGAAGCCGACGATGCCGTCCTGCTGCTGCAGGAAGCGCTGCGCCGCGGCCCGGATCGCGTCCTCGCTGCCGCCGACCTTCACGATCGCGACGCCTTCGAGGTTGGCCTTCACCCCGCGCAGCGTGACGGCACCCCTGACGGCGACCGGGATGTGCCGGCTCGACAGGTCCAGGGAGAACTTCTGCTGGACGAACGGGACGACGAAGACGCCGCCACCGACCACGACCTTCTGGCCGCTGTTGTCGATGCTGACCTGTCCGGTCTCCGGGTCGATCGACTTCTTCCCCCGCCGTCCGGTGATGATGAACGCCTCATTGGGCCCCGCGACCTTGTAGCGGGTGATGACGACGAGGGCGAGCAGGACGAGGAGTACGACGACTCCCACGACGGCGGCAATGACTGGACTCATATCGGATCCCCCCTGCCTTCCCAGGGGTCGGCAGATCGAGTGGTGGTCTGTGTTCGGTGGTCTGATGTGGGTGGTTCGGTGGCGGGTGACGGCTCCGGCCACCTGTCGAGGAGGGCGTGGGCTGAGAGGCGGTGCCGGTCAGCGCTCGACGGGCCGGACGGCCACCGAGGTGGACGAGAGCGGCGCCTCCACCCAGATCTCGGCGCCTCGGGCCACGGGGACCGCGCTTCTGGCCGCCAGCTTCACGGGATGGCCCCCGAGACGAATCAGCACTTCGCCGTAGCCGTCGGCGGGAATGGCGGTCACCACCGATCCCGCCGTGCCGATCAGGTCCTCCTGGCGCGGAGTCGCATCGGTCTGATCTCGCATCAGCACCCGGCTGAGCTTCCATGCGAGCCAGCCCGAGGCGCCTCCGGCGAACACGCCGATTCCCGCGGCGGCACCGGCACCGAGGCCGGTGCCGCCCAGCAGGATCGCGCCGCTGAAACCGAACATCGACAGGAAACCTGCGATCACCGGAAGCGACAGCAGACCGTCGAAGAGCCCATCCAGAACTCCCCCGAAGGCCCCTTCGAGGACCCCGTCAAAGACCAGCGAGAGCACGAGCAGCACGATGCCCGCTATGCCGAGGCCAAGAAACCAGGTCACCTTGGACACCCTCCCCCGTTCTCTCGAATCGCTTGAACAGGAAGGATCGTCGCACGCATGACCGGTGCGGCACATTGCCGGATTCCGGCAATCTTTACGCGCCTTTAATGCCGCCTCGCATCACGTTACCGGCTGCCGGCGCCCGGCCAGAGGATCGCCTTCAGCATCCGCGGCCAGGCCCTGGGCGCGGCCGTCACCGACCCACCGGCGCCGCCCGTCCCTATCTGAGGCTGCACCGGGGGGGTGCCCCTATGGGTTTCGTCAACCTGTGGGGGCTGGTTGGGGTTGGTAGAAGGTGCCACTCGACGCCGAGCAGCGAGCTCACGTACGCGCCTCGTCCACGCCGCCCGCCGCCTCGTCGTCCAGCCAGAATGGAGGACCGGGCTGTGGTCGTCTCCTGGCTGGGGATGTCACTCCGACGACTGCTACCAGGGCACGGGCTGGTCCTGGTAATTGAGGAACTTCAGGCCCGGTTCGCCGCCGTGGCGGTCGAGCGTGTCCGCCACGCCCGGGATGGACTGGTCGATGCTCAACGGTGCGTCCGGTCCGCCGAGTTCGGTGCGGACATGGCCGGGGCACATGAGCAGCAGCGTGTGCGAGGTGTCGGCGTACCGGGCGGCGTAACTGCGCATCAGCTGGTTCAGAGCGGACTTGCTGGCGCGGTAGACGTCCTGACCGCCGCGGGTGTTCAACGCCAGGCTGCCTTGGCGCGAGGACATGACGCCGATGGTCCCGGTCGGCGCGACCAGCGAGCGGAAGGACTCGATCAGGCGCATCGGGCTGAGCGCATTGGTGACCATGACCTCGACGAACATCTCCGTCGGGACGTCGCCGACGGGAATGTTGCCCCTCGCGACGGCGGCGTTGACGAACAGCAGGTCGAGGGTGCGCTCCGCCAGGCGTTCGCGCAGGGCATCGATCTCCTCTGGCTTCGTCATGTCCAGCGACTCGACGGTGACGCGACCACGGGATGCCTCGGCCAGGTCGTGGAGACCAGTGCGCCGATCGCCCCGGACGGTCCCGATGACGTCCCAGCCCCGGTGCGCGTACTCGGTGGCCAGGCCGAGCCCGAGGGCCCGGGACGCCCCGACGATGAGAGCGGTCCCGGCGCTCATGCCTGGACCGCCGGCTTGAGGACCTGCTCACACCACTCGCGGAAGGTCGTCGGGCTCGCGGTCTGCGGGGTGCGCCGCACCCCGTCGTCAAGCCCGTCGTCCTTGGCGCGCATCATGTCGAGGTAGCCCTGTACGAGCGCGTCCCCGACGCCGTGTTCGGCGAGTGCGGTGCGGAATTCGTCGAGCGTCCGCCGCTCGTAGCGGATCGGGCGGCCGAACACCTCGGACATGATGCGCGCCTGGTCGTTCGGCGAAAGGTCCTCGGGGCCCAGCACCGGGACCTCGCCCGTCCCCGTCCACGAGCGGTCGAGCAGCAGGCCAGCGGCGGCCGCGGCGATGTCCCGGGTGGCAGCCGTCGGCGCCTTGCGGTCGGCGGCGACGGTATCGGTGAACACACCGTTGTTGCGGATCGAAGCCACCTGCCGCAGCAGATTGTCGAAGAACGTCGGGTTGGCGAGCGACCGGTAGGCCACCCCCGTACTCGCGATGAGATCGTCCATGGCCAGCGACGCCGTCACATGCCCGGCGCGGCTGGCGACGGGGGTGCCGCGGCCGAGTGCCGAGACGCCGACGACGTGTCCGACTCCATGGGTCGTGAACGCCTTCGCGGCGGCGCGGGTAAAGCCGGAGTACATGGCGTCCAGGCTCGGTTCCTGGGTGTTTGACGGAACCAGCCAGAAGACGGCGTCCGCGCCGTCGAAGGCCCGGTCGACGACCTCGGCGTCGCCGTGCGAGCCGGTGATGACATCGACGCGGGCGCCAACCCCGTCGGGGAGTCTCCCGGGGTCACGCAAGATGACGCGCAGCTCTTCGCCGCGCGTGCGGGTCTCGTCGAGGAGGATCTCCAGGAGCCGGCCGCCGATCTGGCCGGTGGGAGTGGTGATGACGATCATGCGTCGAGTCTCGGGCCAGCCGTCCGCTGCGTCCAATACCCTTCCCGACCATTGATACCTTCAGGGCATGGATCTCGATCTGCGCAAGCTCCGCTACTTCGCCGCGGTGGCCGAGCACCGGCACTTCGGCCGGGCGGCGGAACAGCTCCACATCGCCCAGCCGGTACTCAGCCGCCAAGTCAAGTCCTTAGAGCAGGAGTTGAGGTGCGCACTGCTCGTGCGCACCACCCGCAGTGTGGAGCTGACCGCCGCCGGCAAACAGCTCTATGAGGAGGCGCAGCAGATCCTCCCGTCGATCGCCGCGGCGGTCCGGCGCGTCCACGACGTCGATCAGGGCCTCCAACGGCTCGTGGTCGCCTTCTCCCCGGGGCTGCCTGTGTCGGAAGCGATCCGGGCGTTCACGTCGCGCCACGCGGACGTCGAGATCGACGTCGTCCCGGCACGCTGGTGGGAGCAGGACCAGCCGCTACGGGACGGTCGCGCCCAAGTCGGTTACCTGCGAAGGCCGTTCGATGAGTCGGGCCTGCGCATCATTCCCATCGGCCACGACCCCAGGGTTGCCTGCATGCCCGTGGCGCACCCCCTGGCGTGTCGTCAGGAGCTCACCTCCGCAGACCTCGACGGCGAGCGGATGCTCGACGTGCCAAATCGGCGGACGTCGTCGCTTGAAGAGAAGTTCGAGCTCATCGCCTCCGGCCACGGCATTGCGCTCATCCCGCTGAGCGTCGCGCGGTCCTACTCCCGCCCCGACCTCGCCAACATCCCCGTCACAGACGCCCCGGAGATCCAGACCTGCCTGGCCGTTGCCGCGGACCGGCGCGAAAAGCTACTGCGCGACTTCCTGGAGATCGCCACCGCGACACTGCGGCACGCATGAGCGATCAGTGCGCGAGGCCACGGCCAGCGGCGGCGACGACCAGCCGCTCCCGGGCCACCGGGCCTGTCGCAGCGCCTTGAACAGGGCTGCGCCAGGCCGTTCCCGTTCACCTTTACGGGCAGGCCGCAGTAACTGGACTCCATGCTCGGACAGTTCGCGTTCGAAACCACGGCCGAAGTAGTTCTTGTCGCCGATGAGAGTCTGTCGGGGGCGCTCTCGCAGAAGCTCGCATTCGGCTGCCAGGAGTCAAGGAGGGTCTCGCGTTCGTTGGCCTTGGCCCCGGTCAGGGCGAAGGCGATGGGCAGGCCCTGAAGGGTGCAGACCAGGTGCAGGCGCAGGCCCCAGAAGAAGCGGCTGTGGCTGGCGCAGTAGCCGTATTCGGCCCAACCTGCCAGGTCGGAGCGTTTGACGGTCTCGCGGGAGCGGCCGCATTCCACCGGGGTGGAGTCCACGACCCATACGTCGTCGCTCCACACCGAGGTGGTGGTGGCCAGGATCCGGTTGACGCTTCGCATCAGACCGGCGGCCTTGCGCAGCCGCTTGTTGTAGCCGGGCTGCTGGGGCAGGTAGGGGAAGAGGTGGCGCAGGTGGGCACGGGCATGGCGGAGCCATTTGGCCTCGGAGGTGTAGCCGAGTATGGCCTGCATCGTGGCGAGGGTGACCAGTTCGGCATCGCTCAGGCGGGGCGTAATGCCGACCGGCGGGCGGGAGAATCTCTGCATCTGCGGGCCCTCGGGCACGGGCAAGAGCCACTTCACCGCGGCCCTCGGTTAGCCTCGCCGAGCAGTGAAAACACCCCGCCCACAGGGCGCAGCTGACGATCAACGACGCCTCATCGCCCCAACCGAAACAGCGAGGCAAGGGCTGTCCCGATATCTGGACGCAGGCGGTCGGTCGGTTCGTAGCTGGTCCGGCCGGGCGTGAACCCGTCCGCGTTCTTCCGGCTCCCAGTCGCCGGCGTAGGGACGGGCTGATGTCGGCCGTTGCCGCGCAGCACGACCGCGAGGTGGTTGCGGCGCCCCCGGCTTCCGGGCCGGGGCAGCCTCACCCGGCACACCTTCAGTCGTTGAACCGTGCTTGGGAGGACGTCAGTTGGAGACACCGGTCTCCAGGCGTGGTTCGCCCAGATCGTCTCGCACGTGGCGCAGTTCGCCCAGGACGATCCTGTAGGACCCGAATGGCGTCCGCCAGCTCAGAGGAGTCGGGCATGGCCCCGGAACCGCCGACGCCGCGGAACGCCTTCAGCCGGTTGAACGCCGTATCTGCAACGGCCACAACCTGCTCGCGACCCGACAGGGCAAGTCGTTCCCGCACCGCATAGACCTGGTGATTGTCCGTTGGTGACGATTGTTGCCTTCGTCTGCGGTGCCGAGCTGCGGCATGAAGGATCGCGGTGCCGGGTGGGAGCCAGCTCTGTGCAGTTCGATCTTGCGTTTTCAGTGGTGCGGGTGGCTGCTGGAGGGCTGAGGAAGATCGGAACGAACACCGGCTGGGATCCCCACAAGGACTGGGACCGGCCAGGGCGCAAAAGACACCTGCTCCGGCGTTTGTAGGACACTGGAGGTACATGGACGTGGTTGTCCCGCGACCCGCGTCCCTCAATCCGAGGCGCCGAAGCGGAAGGCCGCAACCGGTCCGTCGGCGGGCCCTCGGCTTCGCGATCATGGATGCCGCGGTCGAGGAGCGTCGCGATGCCTACCGCGAACTGACCGAGCAGGCCCAATCTCCACCGGATGGTGCGCTTGCAAGGGCCCGAAGCAGGAGAGGCGGGAGTAAAGGGAGGGTGCTGCGATGTCTGGAGCACCGGCACAGCACAAGTTCGTCCGGTATCTGCCGATCGCTGAGCACGGCTTGATCGGGAATCTGCGCACGGTGGCGCTGGTGGGCACCGACGGCACCATCGACTGGTACTGCTGTCCCTCCTTCGACTCCCCGAGTGTTTTCGCGGCGATCCTGGACGCGGACCGGGGCGGGGCATTCGAGCTGGCTGCCACAGTGCCGGCCGGCACGAAACAGTTCTACTTCCCGGATACCAATGTGCTGATCACCCGCTTCTTCGCCGAGGACGGGCTGGGGGAGATCCAGGACTTCATGCCCGTGGTGGACTCCGGCGCATTCGACCGCGACCGGCTGATCCGGCGGGTGGTGTGCGTCCGCGGAACGATCCCGTTCCGGGCTCGGGTGGCCCCCCGGTTCGGCTACGGCGCCCATCCGCACACCGTACGGATGCTGGACCGGGCCGCCCTGTTCGCCTCCGAGGAGCTGTCGCTGACGCTCGCCGCCACGGTGCCGCTGGAGTACGACGAAAAGGACGTGTGGACGGAGTTCGAACTCTCCCAGGGCGACACGACGGTCTTCGTCCTGGAGCAGGTCAGCAGCGAGGCTCCGCCGCGCCGCTGCCCGCTCGCCGAGGCCGAGCGGGAGTTCGCCGCCACGGTCGCTTTCTGGCGGGGCTGGCTGAACCAGTCCCGCTACCGCGGCCGATGGCGGGAGATGGTGCACCGCTCCGCCCTGACCCTCAAGCTGCTCACCTATGCCCCCACCGGCGCGATCGTGGCAGCCCCCACCACCAGCCTGCCCGAGCAGGTCGGCGGCGGCCGCAACTGGGACTACCGCTACGTGTGGGTGCGCGACGCCGCGTTCGCCGTCTACGCCCTGCTCAGGCTCGGCTTCACCGAGGAGGCCGAGGCGTTCATGGGCTTCCTCACCCGGTACACCGACCGGCGCGGCAACGGATCGTCCGGTCCGTTGCAGGTCATGTACGGCATCGACGGACGCACCGAGTTGCCCGAACGCGAGCTGTCCCACCTGGAGGGCTACCGGGGCTCGGCGCCCGTGCGGGTCGGCAACGGCGCGGCCACCCAGCTGCAGCTCGACATCTACGGCGCCCTGCTCGACTCCGTCTATCTGTACGACAAGTGGTGCCGGCCCATCTCCAGCGGCCACTGGCGCGCGGTGTGCGCACTGGTGGACTGGGTCTGTGAGTACTGGGACCAGCCGGACGAGGGTGTGTGGGAGACCCGTGGCGGGCGCAAGAAGTTCCTCTACTCCCACCTGATGTGCTGGGTGGCCATCGATCGGGCCATCCGCATCGCCCGGCACCGCAGCCTCCCCGCCGAGCTCGGCCGCTGGGGGCCGGTCCGGGACGCGATCTACTGGCGGATCATGGACAAGGGCTGGTCGCCCGCCCGGCAGGCGTTCGTCCAGCACGAGGACGGTGACGTGCTGGACGCCGCGGTGTTGATGATGCCGCTGACCAAGTTCGTCTCTCCCAGCGACCCCGTATGGCTGTCGACCCTCGATACCCTTGGTGACGAGCTGGTCTCCGACTCCCTGGTCTGGCGCTACGACCCCAAGGCCAGTCCGGACGGTCTGGAAGGCGAGGAGGGTACCTTCTCCATCTGTTCCTTCTGGTACGTCGAGGCCCTCACGCGCGCCGGGCGCCTGAACGAAGCCCGCCTGGCCTTCGAGAAGATGCTCACCTACGCCAACCACCTCGGCCTGTACGCGGAAGAGATCAGCCACACCGGAGAGCAACAGGGCAACTTTCCCCAGGCTTTCACCCACCTCGCCCTGATCAGCGCCGCCTTCAATCTCGACCGTGCCCTAGGGTGATCTGCCACGCTCGCGTCCCGTCCAGTAGCCGTTCAGCCCAACGAGCCCTGCGTTTGGGCAGGGAGGACGACTCATGCGCACGGATGCTGAACAGCTGACAGAGCGTACGGCCGTACTCCGCCGGCTGCCCAACAGCATTGGCCCGGGATATCGGTGGCACCCCAGCGTGCGCTCCTCAAGGGTGGTGACCGGGCGTGCAAGACGTGATCAATGGCTTCAGTGGGCTCGGCCGGCCGGGGCCGTGTTGGCTCCCCAATCGCTCGTGATCACGGTGGCCGCTTTCAAGCGGGCAGGCACTCCGGAAGCGCCCGGACCTGCACGAACCGGTCAGTGATCAAGAACTAAAGCTGCCCTGAGAGATGGTTTCCATAACAGTGCATTTGCGGTCGCCGCAAGACGGGGTGACCATTTTTTTAGGGGGATACGGCCGGGCAAAGCTTGATGCCGACGCCATCGAATGTCTACCGCGATTGAGACCGCGACACTCACCGGCAGTAAGCGTCACCGCGAAGCTACCGCCGTGGCGAAGAAGATCGAACATTCGGGTCCTCAGCCGGTGGCGTCGGCACTGGGCGGCAGATCGGAAGGAGTCTGCCCATGCGAATCGCCGTGGACCTGAATCGGTGCCAGGGATACGCACAATGCGTGTATTTGGCGCACAAGGACTTCAGATTGACCGGCCAGGAGGCGCTCACCTACGAGCCGAATCCCGATGACGAGCGGCGCCTGCAGGTTGAGCGAGCCGCTGCGGCGTGTCCGGTGCAGGCGATCGTGATCGACCGCTTGGACGGCGCGAAGGGGAGCGCGACGTCATGACCGTGCCGGCAACGGTCGCAGAGCTGGTGCGCCAGTTCAGAGCCAACGGCCGGATCGTCATCGTCGGTGCCTCCCTGGCCGGACTGCGGGCCGCCGAAGCCCTGCGTGAGGAGGGCTTCACCGGGTCTTTGACCATCATCGGGGACGAACCGTACGAGCCCTACGACCGTCCCCCGCTGTCCAAACAGGTGCTCAAAGGCTGGGTACCGGCCGACCACACCACGCTGCCCCGCCTGCGAGAAGTGAATGCGCAGTGGCGGCTCGGGGTGACCGCCACCGGGTTGGACCGGGCCGCCAAGCAGGTGCGCCTGGCCGACGGCGAGCAGATCCCGTACGACCGCTTGCTGATCGCCACGGGCACCCGGGCGCGACAGTGGCCGAACCCGGACGAGGCGGCCCTGGACGGGGTCTACACGCTGCGCTCGCGTGATGATGCCGCACAGCTGCAAAAGGCGCTGGCCGCACCGCCGTCGCGGGTCATGGTCATCGGCGCCGGGTTCATCGGCTCGGAGGTGGCCTCGGTCTGCCGGGAACTCGATCTCCCGGTGACCGTCGTCGAGCGGGGCTCGGCGCCGCTGGTCGGCGCGCTCGGCGGGGTGATCGGTGAGATCGCCGCGGAGATGCAGCGCGACCACGGCGTGGACCTGCGCTGCGGGTTGGGTGTGTCGTCACTGGAGGGTGACTCCGGCGGACACGTGCGGCGCGCTCATCTCTCGGACGGAACCATCATCGACGCCGACGTGGTGGTGGCCTCGCTGGGGTCGATCCGCAACGTGGAATGGCTGGAGGGCGCCGGGCTGGCGTCCGGTTTCTGGGGCGTCGGTTGCGACGCCGGCGGTCGCGCTTTCGACATCAACGGCGTGGTCACCGACAGCATCTACGTGGCTGGGGACGTGGCGCGCTCGCCCCACGTGCTGTACGAGTACCAGTTCCTCGCGATGGAGCACTGGGACAATGCCGTTCTCGGCGCCGAGGCCGCGGCCCACAACATGGTGAACCTCGAACCCCACTATCGCCCGCATCTGCTGCTGCCCGGCTTCTGGTCCGGCCAGTTCGGCCTCAACATCAAGTCCGTCGGCGTGCCACCTTTCGGCGACGAGATCGTCTTCACGCAAGGGTCCGTCAAAGAGCGCCACTTCGCCGCCGCCTACGGTCGCCGGGGCCGCATCGTCGCCGCCGTCACCTTCGATCACGGCAAGTGGCTGGAGTACTACGGCAAGCTGATCGAGCAATCCGGTCCGTTCCCGCCTCCACCGCCAGGCTGGGACCAGCCCCCCGACATGAAGCCGATCCCGGCCGAGTTCCCGCAACCCGGCGTCCCGACGGCGATCCCCGACGTCGTCCTGACCGGCCACGACCCGAGCGAGCGGGCGGCCGAGTTCCGCCCTCGCCGCCGTTGACGCGCCCGCCGGGTCGGGCGCGCAAGCGGACAGCACCGACAGGAGAAGGAGGGAAGCCTCGTGGTCGAGGAAACCCCCTGGCAGCAGGCCCTCCGCTACGCCAACCGCGCCAATCCGTACCCGTTCTACGAGGAACTCCGCAAGACACCGGTGGCACGGCAGCCGGACGGCACCTACGTCGTCAGCACCTACCAAGAGATCGTCGCACTGCTGCACGACCCCCGCGTCAGTTCGGATGTCAGGAAACTCCCCGCCCCGGCCCCGGCCGAGGGCCCGGCAGAGGCCGAGCCGATCACGGAGACGGTCATCGTGGAGCCGAACATCATCACCCAGGATCCACCCGAGCACGATCGAGATCGCCGGATGATGACGCCGCATTTCGTCGGCCCACCCCATTCCCCCCACCTGATCTCCGACCTGGAACCCGAGATCCGCCGCATCGTGGACGACCTCCTGGACAACATGCAGGGCAAGACCCGAATCGATGCCGTCGACGAGTTCGCCTACCCCCTGCCGGTGACCGTGATCTGCAAGATCCTGGGGGTGCCACTGGAAGACGAGCCACGCTTCCACAGCTGGATCGAGACGGCCCTGGACGCCTTGGATTTCGGCCCCGAGGCTGCCTCCGAGGAGATCCAGAGCCGACTGGCCGGGGGGCGCCAGGCCGTGAAGGAGTTCGGGGAGTTCGCAGCTGAGCTGCTCGACCGGTACGCCCAGCAGCCCGGCCCGGGCATGCTCTCGGCGATGGTGAACGAGGACGGCCCGGAGGGAAGGATGTCCAAAGGTGTGCTCGTGAGCAATGCCTTGCTCCTGATCTTCGCCGGGCATGAAACCACAGTCAATCTCATCGCCCACAGCGTGCTCACCTTGCTGCGGCACCCCGACGCGCTGGAGAAGCTGCGCCGCCGGCCCGAGCTGATCGTGCCCGGGGTCGAGGAGTTGCTGCGCTTCGAGTCGTCGGTCCAGTTCTGGCATACCCGCTCCGCCCTGGAAGACATCGACATCGCAGGCACCACCATCCCGAAGGGAGCGCCGATCTTCCTGGCATACGGCTCGGCGAACCGCGACCCGAAGCGGTTCGCCAACCCCGACGAGCTTGACCTCGAACGCCGGGACAACCAGCACCTCGGGTTCAGCCAGGGCATCCACTTCTGTTTCGGCGCTCCGCTCGCGCGGCTCGAGGTCCAGGTCGCGGTCGGCGAGTTCCTCCGACGGGTGGAAAACCCCCGGCTCGTAGAGGACCCACCGCCGTACCGCCACAACCAGATTTTCCGCGGACCGCGCCATGTTCTGGTCGACATCGACGGGATCCGCGACTGACTCGGCGTGCGTAAGGGATCGTTATGCGGGCTTTTCAACTGGTCGGATGGCAGCAATCGCCCGAGCTGCGCGAGGTGCCGGTGCCCGAGCCGGGGCCTGGGCAGGTTCTGGTGAAGGTCGGGGGTGCCGGTGCGTGCCATTCAGATCTGCACATGATGGAGGCACTCGGACCGCCACCCGGTTTCGCCACGGAACTGCCCTTCACGCTCGGCCATGAGAATGCGGGATGGGTGGAGAGGCTGGGGCCGGGTGTCACCGGGTTCGCGCCTGGAGACCCTGTGATGGTCTACGGTCCCTGGGGCTGTGGGATGTGCGCCAACTGCCGGGAGGGCCGGGAGAATTACTGCCAGAAGGTCAGTGGTCAGGGCGGGGGCCTGGGAGGCGGTCACGACGGCGGAATGGCTGAGTACCTGCTGGTCCCGGCGGCGCGATTCCTGATTCCGCTGGGCACCCTCGACCCCCGCCAGGCCGCCCCGCTCACCGACGCGGGACTGACCAGCTATCACGCCGTCAAGCGATCGCTGCACCTGCTGGGGCCGGGCTCGACCGCGGTGGTCATCGGGGTGGGCGGTCTGGGCCAGATGGCCATCCAGATGGTGCGAGCGCTCAGCGCGGCGACCACCGTCGTCGCCGTGGACACCGATGCCGGCAAGCTGGAAACCGCCAAGCGCCTGGGCGCGGACGAGGCGCTGCTCTCGGACGAGGACGCGGTCACGCGCATCAAGGACATGACGGAGCAGCAGGGCGCTCAGCTCGTGCTCGACATGGTCGGCATAGACCCGACTCTGCGCATGGCTGCTCAGGTGGCAAGGGTGCTCGGACACCTGACCATCGTCGGTCTCGGCGGCGGAGCCCTGCCCGTCAACTTCTCGAACCCGCCGCACGAGTGCTCGGTCGCCTCCCCCTACTGGGGCTCCCTTCCCGAACTCATGGAAGTGATCACCCTCGCCCAGCAGCAAAAGATCAAGATGTTTCTCGAGCACTTCCCCTTGGAACGCGCCAACGAGGCATACCAGCTCCTGCACGACGGCAAGATCCAAGGACGCGCCGTCATCACCCCCCACCCATGAGTACCGTCCTCAAGGCGACCGGGCTGGTGCCGGAAGCCGTAACTGCCGGAGGAAACGTCATGGAGGCGGTGGCCGATGCGATCGCTGGACCGGGCCGGTGGCGGACGGCACAGCCAGCAGCGGGCGTGGTAGCGGCGGCTGTTCCGGCGCCTGTGACGGTGACGTGCACCGGGCCGATGAATGCGGCCTGGCGGCGCTTGCCATGACCGAGAACACGTTCCGACCGGTGGCCGCTGCACAGCGGCCGTATCTGATCGTGAATCCCCGCTCGGGAGGAGGGAAGGCAAGCCGGTTCCGCATCGCCGAGAAGGCCCGTGCGTTGGGGGCTCAGGTTCTCCTGCTCGATCCTTCCCAGCCCCAGGACCTCACGACTGTGGCCCGACGCGCGGTGGATGACGGTGCGGATCTGCTGGGGGTGGCCGCCGGAGACGGCACGCAGGCACTTGTCGCCGGGGTGGCTGCGAAGAGCGGTCTTCCCTTCGTGGTCATTCCAGCCGGTACCCGCAACCACTTCGCGATGGACCTCGGCCTGGACCGTGACGACCCTTCGGCCGCGCTGGAGGCCCTCACGGACGGCGTCGAACTGCGCGTGGATCTCGGGCTGGCAGGCGAGCGTGTGTTCGTCAACAACGTGTCCTTCGGTGCATATGCCGCCCTGGTACAGGCCCCGGCCTATCGGGACGACAAGATCGGCACGACGGCGCGGATCCTCCCGGAATCCCTGGCCCGCCACAAGGGCCCGGAGCTGGTGGTACACGCCGGGCTGCTCACTGTTGACGGGCCTGATGCCGTGCTGGTGAGCAACAACCCCTACCGGGCCGATGACCCGGCCGGGCTTGGCAAGCGTGCGCAACTGGACTCCGGGCTCCTGGGGGTACTGGCCGCCAGGGCGGAGACGCCCGCCGAGACCGCCGCCCGGCTGCGAGATGGGCAGACGCACGGCCTCACCAACCTGGCCACCTCTGAAGAGGTCGTCGTCGATGCCGACGTCCCGTTCATCCCCGTCGGGCTGGACGGTGAAGCCGTCAACTTGCCAACTCCCGTGCGGTGCTGGATCAGTCCCGGGATGCTACGGGTACGGGTACCCCGCCATCGGCCGGGCGCCGCGCCCGCCGAACGGCCGCCGCGCTGGGGCGCCATCCGACGGGTGGCCTCGGCTGTCGGGCGAACGGTTCACGGCCGTCACGCCGGCTGACCGAAGCCGAACCGCGCAGAGCGCGGACTTCCCCGGTCACCACGTGTGCACACAGCGCGCGGCTCTGGCTGGCGCCGCGCAGCAGGTCCCAGACAGAACGGGCAATGCGGGATCAGCCACGATCGTCGCGGACGGCGGTGATCTGGGAGCCGAGCGGGCGGCGGACGCCGGAGTGCTCATTGCTCCGACGTCGCAGCGCGTTCGCTTCGCGGTCATCCCCGGCCGTGCGGCGTCGACGTCGGCCGAGGTGTCTGCCCGTCCGGGCCGGCGGCTCTTCGCTGTTCGCCGGTGGCCGGCCGATCCGGCTCCGGTGATCAGTGCTGGGGGTGCGGACGGTGCGGACGGTGGAACAGGGGGCGCCGCTTGGCGGCTGGGGCCGGAGCGAGACGGCCGACTTCGATGCGGATCATGATGGCCCGGACCACCTCGGTCAGCCCCAGGACGATCGCCATGACGCCCACCACCAGGGTGAGTGCCGCGATCGAGGCGAACGGCGAGACGATCAGCACGATGCCCGCCAGAGCGCCGATGATCCCGAAGGCCATGTGCCAGCCTCGGGCCGGCATGTCCCGGGCGGAGGCCGCCGCGGCCGTCTCCATGGTGCCGCGCAGCAGCCAGCTGAAGCCGATCCACAGGGCGAGCAGCAGAATCGACTCCATGGCGCCCCGGAAGCAGATCAACCCCAGCAGGATGGAGAGCGCGCCTATGAGGAAATGCAACACCCGAAGATGCCGGGGCACGTGCGTGCCGAAGGCGCCCGCCAGCTGGAAAACGCCGGTCGCCAGCAGATAGACGCCGAAGAGCACGCCGAGGACCCGCAGCGTTGCGCTCGGCCAGACCAGGGCGATGACGCCCAGGGCGGTGGTGGCCAGGCCCATGGTGAGCAGGATCTGCCAGCCCTTGTCCGCCAGGAAGGCCATGCCTTCGGCCAGGGGCGTGTCCTGTGGCTCGATTCTGCTCGGGGGAGCGGGGTCTGGAGACCCGGAAGGGGATGTCATGACGTCTGCCTCTTTCTGGGAGCAGCGTGATCACGTCAGTACACGTCCATCGTCACCCGATCGGCTCCCCGTCGCTCGGCGGAGACGGAGATTGCGGCAGTGATCCGCTGCGGGCAATGGTGCGGTTCGTCCGTTGGTCCCGAGCTCAGGGCTGATGTGACCGCCGGCGACAAGAACGTTCCCGGTCCGCTGGGGTCCTCGATGAGCTGTTCGGACCAGATCGTCTTCCCGTTCTGGCCACGGCGGCAACCCCAACGTGCGCCGGGTTGAGCGACGAGGGACAGGTGGCATCGCCGACACCCAGCGATGGCCGGCGCGCCCGGCGCGCCCTGTGTGAGGCGCGGGGGCGGGACGCGACCGCTGCGGCGACCACCGAGTCGATCATTTTCCGTTGAAGTAGTGGACCTCGTTGAGGCCCTGGTGTGTCGGGTGCCATCCGAGTAGCTCCTGGGTGTGGGTGCCGGACGCCTGCACGTCGAGACCGAAGAGGAGGGCGAGCCACCCGAAGACCCGTCAGCGCGCCGAACCAGGTCGGCGATGGCGACGGCCCTGTCCGCGCCCCCCTCACCGGAACACTGCCGCCCTTGCAGAAGTCCGTCTGCACATCGACGACGATCAATGCGCGGTGCACGGAGAGTCCTTCCCTTGGGTGAACCCATTGCCGGTATGGGTCGCTCCTCCTGGCGGTGGCCAGACGCAGCACTCGCCAGTCGCTCACCGCCTGGGCGCCGGAGCGGTATGTGTGCGAGAGGTCGTCGGAGTCATCCAGCAAAGAGGCTGCGATCAGCACACGGCACCGTGCGACTTCCGCGCGCCAGAAGGACAGCGCCTCGTCGACCCCATGCCCCGGCGAGAGCGCGAAGCCGTCCCCCTCCCCTCCTGGTACACCGGTGGCACGTCCTGACCACACCCGCTGGAACCAGTTGCGTTCCACCTCCGCCATTGTGTTGGAACCAGACGGGACCTCGGTGATCTCGGCGACGGTCAGGCAGTGCTCGGGCACGCTGGAGGAAGACGTGGGAGTCTCATCGCCTGTCGGTGCGCAGCAGCGGGAAGGTGCTGGTCAGCCAGGGAGAGCGACGCGTACTGACCAGCACCATGGGAAGCGATCTTGATGTGACCGGGAACGATCAACCCCGGAACACCGTGAAAGGCCAGCTCAGCGGATTCCGTCGGTTGACCGTACTCCGCAGGGCAGATGGCTCACCGAGGCCGGGGAGGTCCTTGATCTCTCGCAGTGGAGGTTGAGCGCTCTCACCGAAACTTGGTCGACAGTCTTCCTTCTCACCGAAGGCTGAGCGCGCTGTTCAGGGCTGGGGCCCGGCTGGGTGCGGTAGTCAGCGTGCGCGGAGCGAGCACGTCGCCGACTTCCGAGGCGACCGTGCCCCCGTGAGCCGAAGAACGATGGTTGACACCTGCGGGCCTTGGTGACCTGGCCGTTGTGGCATGGCAAAGCACGTTGATTGTCACCGAGCTCTGGTCAGTTGATGTCGAACTCGTTCCCTTCGGGGTCCTTCATTCCGACCGCGTAGTGGTCGATTCCTTCCTCGTACATGACAACCGTGTTGAGGGCGCCCAAGCCCATCAGGCGGTCGGCTTCGGCGTCCACTCGCCTCTTCCGCGTCTCGATCGGGTCTGTCCGGTCGCCGCTGGCGTGGATGTCGATGTGCAGCCGGCTCTTCACGGCCTTCGCGTCCGGGACCACATGGAACCAGATGGCCGGTCCACTGCCCTGCGGGTCGCTGATCCGGTCCGCGCCGCCGGTCAACGCTTCTTCGGGCAGCCCCAGGTCACGGTAGTAGTCGTCCCATGTGGCGAAACCGGATGGGGGCGGTGCGAGTTCATAGCCCAGTGCGGCGGCCCAGAAGTGGGCCTGGCGGTTGGGGTCGGCACAGTCGATCACCAGCTGGTAGCGAACGGACATCGGGATTCCTTTCTCAGCCGCACAACTCAACCCGCCATCCTGCCAGTCGCGAGACAAGAGCCGCGGCCCTGGAGAGCCGCGCACGGACGCGAAGTGACAACAAGCCTGCCCATGTGACAACCATGGCGCTTCGTGCTCATCCCGCACGGGGCAGCGCTCAACCTTCGCTGCGGGAGGTCAGTCCTCCTGCCCAGCGCCAAGGTGCTGCTACGCGCCGTAGCTCAGGCCGTGGCCCACGCCCCTGTCGTCGCAGAGCCCAGCCGGAGCATCGTCGGGTACACAACGGGCTTCATCGTCCCCCCGGGGCACGCGAATTGCGGCGCCGACATCCCGACGCCGGCGTGCAGACCTTGCACCTGGCCTGGAACGACGCGTACGCGACGCTGCTCTATCACCGGGTGGACGCAGTGGTGACCCGGCTGCCGTTCCCAACCGACCAGCTGCACCTCGGCCACTGCCTAGCCGGCAAGGAATCCGTCACCCTCGACGACATCGCCGACGGACCCCTGCCCCGGGTGCAGCGATCCGACCCGGCCTGGAGCGCCTTCTGGCGCATCGCCCCCGACCTGACGGACGCCCGGCACCCGACGGCCCCCTCATCGACGCCGTCGAGAACAAGTTCGAACTCATCGCCGCAGGCCAAGCCGTGGCCAACTCTGCCGACTCCAGTGCAGGCAGTCTCCGCCCCGACCTGACCACCGCTCCCTGTGCGGCGTCAAACCCCGCCGCCTCGTACTGGCGACCCGCGCTGGCGACCGCAACCGCCTCGTGGCGGTCTTCCGCAAATACGCCGAAGCTCACCTCACCGGTCCCGGGCCCTGTCGAACCAGCGAGCGCCCGACCGCCACGAGTCGAGGCATAGCCGGCCCGTGTCGCCGCTGGCTACTCAGGTTCGAACTGCCCAACTTCGGTTATTCAGGGGAATGTTTGCAACTTCGGGGGAGCCTGTGTTGTTGTGTGACAACTTGCATCGGGTCTCGACTCCGGACGCTGCGGAGGTCTGGACCATGTCGTGCCGCATGACCCCCGGGAGTCGGCCTGTTTCCCGGTGTAGCGCCGTCGATGCTGACTTTGTGCTGACTTGCTGACCTGGAAAAGCCCTCTGACCTGCAACGATGCCTTGCCGTGCCTCTTCGGCTTCCATTGGCACCAGGTTGGTGGCTGTGTTGTGGGTGTAGCGGGTTGGCCAGCATCTTTGCAGCTCAGAGGTGGTGCAGGTCGGATTGGTGCATGTGCATGTGTCGCCACCTGTCACCACCTCTGGCAGGACGCATGCTGACTCAATGCTGACTTTCCTGACGATACGTCAGGTGAATCTGATGGCACGTCACGATGCCCTTCGTGTGCCCTGGATTGGGGAACGGGCGGCCTCTGGCGTCGAGCGGCTCTGCAGGCTCGATTTTCGGAGTTGGCTCGCCATTTAACGTCTTTCTTGGGAATGGGCTGGCTGGCGTTCAGAGGGGCGCTGGAAGCGGGATGGCTTATCTGCAGTGCGCCTTCATGGGCTTTGTATCCGCCGCTTCCCTGCGGCCTTAGGATTGCCTCATGGCGCCGAGGATTGTCGCCTTTTTCACGGGCGACCTCATGGGCGAAGAGGCGTATGACGCTGCTACCCACGCCTTCGCTCTCAAGGGTGTGTCGTATGAGGTCGTCCTCGAGCCCGGAACCCTACGGGCGGATGCTTGAGGCTTTCGGGTACTCTCCCCTGTCCCAGACACACAGAACTCGTCACCTGGCTCATGTCCGAACACCGCCCGGGGTACGGCCACGCCATCGCCCTCGTCCCACGCCCTCGCTTGTTCCTCGGCTCCCTGCTCAGTTCCGGCGGGATGTGGCAAGCAGGCCGCTCGCGCGCTGCCTGAGGAGGCGGCGCGCGACTTCGCGGCCCACTGATCCGGTCTCGGGGGTTGGGGTGCGGTGCGGTAGGCCGCGTTCCGTGGGCGCTCCATCGCTCCGTCCACGCTTCGGCGCAGTGCGGCGGCGATCACCCACACGGGCTGGTCACCGAGACCCGGCCGGGTCGGTTTCAGCCTGGACGACGGTCGACCTCAAGCGGAATGGGTGACGCTGCTGGCTCCGCGATGGTCCTGTCGTTGGCGGCCTATCGTTCCGCCTCGACCTGCGGTACGGGCGGAGCCGGCGGTGTGTTTCCGGCAGTACTCGCCCGCTGTGGCCCCCTGCCCGTCCGGCTCCGTGGCCTCCAACCCGTCTTGCGCCGGCCCCGTGGTCGGGGGCGAGGGGCGGGGCTGGACATGTGCTGGCATCGGGCCTGATGCGGGGCCCCTCCACTGCTCCTGGCGCAACGCCTTTGCTGAGCACCGGCCACGGTGTGCGCCTCGTACGGGGCCATCCCTTACCCCCGTCGGCCTGTGAGGTGGTGGCCGTATGGGTGCCGCATGTCGAATATTCGGGAGTGAATTCAGATCGACAGATGACCGAAACTGAATCAAATGCGACCGTTGTGCGTTCAGAGGCTTTTGGTGACAGGATGCGGCCCCGGATCCTGAGGGGGGACGGCATCTCATGGGGCTAGTGGCTCCCTTTGCTGTGCGTTCCCCCGGCGTCCCAGGGTGTGTACGAGCGCAGCAAGGAGCCGTGATGACCCAGTCCAGTGAGCCGCCTGCCAACTGACGCAGACCACGGTGGCAGGAGTTGGCGAGGGCACCGTCGCCGTCTATCACACCAACGAATGGGCAGGGACAAGGCTCACCCATCACCGGAAGGGGCAGCTCGGCTGGGACGCGGCCCACGCGGCCCGGAAATGGGTACTGGACGACGTCCGCGACCGGTTCTGGAGCACCGGGGCATCCGGTCACGAAGCCCAGGCGCGGGTGGAGGACCCCAGCACGAAGATCCTCATGCTCACGCACGAGACGATCGCCGGCGAACTGGGATATCAGAAACTCCACGGCGCATTTCGGCGTAACGATTCCTATGTGAGGAAGGAGGATCACGCTATGGCCTTCTTCATGGACACGCTGGAACCGGCCCTGCTCCACCACCGAAACAAGCGCTACGGCGCGATGTTCAACGCACTCGACCCCCGTGGCCGTCCCTCCATCAACTCGCTGGCCGACAAGCAGGAATGGATGGCGTTCCTGACGAAACTGGGGGAGGCCCGCGAGACGGGCACGGTCGGCGACGTCCTCGACCTCTGTCTTGAGCAGCAGCTCTTCGACGGCCTGACGGCAAGGCCGAAGCCCGGGCGGCGGCGCGGTCGAAGGAGTACCACGAACTGCGCCAGGTGTCGTACGCGGAGCTGCTGGCGTTGCACGAGCACCTCGGCGGCGGCACGCCCTTCGCCACACAACACGGAGTCAAGGGACAGGAGTTCAACCGGGTCCTCGCCATGGTCAGCAAGGGACACTCCCGCTTCCAGATCCCCGAGATGCTGGCCAACTTCTCCCGGCGCGACGAACTGACGGACAAGGAACTGGAGGCGTTCATCAGGGCACGCAACCTCTTCTACGTGGCATGCTCACGGGCCAGAGAGCACCTGGCCATCCTCTTCACCACGAAACTTGAGCCCGCCGCACTGGACACCCTCCGGGAGTGGGTCGACGAGTCGCGGATCACGTCGCTGCGGTTCGACGGGGATACGGTGGTGGGTGGCTAATGAGAGGGGACTAGGCAGGCCGGACGGACCCCCGGGGCGACGACCCCGACAAGGCAGCATGGCAGGCGGAGTTGCGCATCGCGTAGGTGACCCGGCGGCGGCCTTGGCGATGCCGACAAGGGAGGGGAGCAGGACGGTGATGCGGACGGCGGGAGTGGTGATCGCGGCGCGGCCGGAGGTACGAGGCAGCGCGGGCCTCGCACTAGTCACCGTCGGCCGGCTGCGCCTCCTCTCGGATCAGTTGTTCCGCTGGGCCGTAGAAGCGGGGCGTGGCGCGAGGCAACCCCGGCAACTGCAGGCGCCGGTGCAAGGGCAGGCACGGGCGTTGCCGTGTTCTGTCGCCTTCTCCCGCTGCTACCGCGTAGCGTCGAGAGCCGGCGCACCTGCGGACCGGCGTGTCGGTTCAGGCGTCGAGGAGCCGGGCCGTCAGGCCGTCGAGGACCCGGTCGAGCCCGTACGAGAAGTCGCCGTCGCGGATCTGCTGCGGGTGCACGTCCTGCTGGGCGGAGTTGCCCTCGCGCAGCCGCGGGTGTTGCCGTGTGGCCTCGTTGAAGGCCGGGCGCAGACCGATGGCATGGTCGTCCGGCTCGTCGGCCGGGGCCCCCTTTTGCGGGCCCCGGCCGCGTGCTGGTGGGCGCGCACGATAGTGGAGTCCACCGAGACCGTCCAGCTCAGGTCCTCGTCGGCGTCGGCCTGGGCCACGAGCGCGGTGAACACGCGCTCCCAGGTGCCATCGACGGCCCACATACGAAGCCGGTTGTAGACACCCCGCCAGTTACCGTACTTCTCAGGCAGGTGAACCCACTGCGATCCGGTCTGGAACTTCCAGACGATCGCGTCGATCACCTCGCGGTGGTCCCGCCACCGACCACCCCGCTTTGGCGCCCGGTCTGGGAGCAACGGCTCGATCCGTGCCCACTGCACGTCAGTCAACGGCACAACTAGACCAACGATCAGATGGTCTGAAGGAAGCGGGCCTAACATCCTCGCCATGGGCACCGTGATCACGACTGTCAGTCTGGCCTTCGTCGGATACCGGGCGACGTACCTCAATGGGCTGCGGCTCGCGCAGCGGCAGGCCCGGCTCGCCCGAGTGAGCCAGCAGTTGAGCGACTTCTACGGCCCGCTCTTCGCGCTCATGGAAGCCAACAGCCGTGCCTATGAGGCGTTCTGCGAGCAGTATGCCCGCCCCGACGGGATCTGTTCTCATGCCCCGGCTGGGCCGTAATCATCTGGACGGCGCGCCCCTGCGGAACACCCGGCCCCGGTTCCGGGAAGTGCCGTCAGCCCGCTCGGACAAATCCCATATTGATCGAGTACATGAACTGGTCGACGCCCACGCACTCCCAGCCGACGGCTTCGACGGATCGTACGACCAGGTCGATCTCCTTGCGGATCTTCTTCATGGGGTTGTGGACCCGGGCCAGGCCCCGGGGGTCGATGTCGATGGACGCTTCGAAGGAGTAGTCCCCTTGCGCGTGGGCGCTCCTGGCGTCCGAGACGAGCTTCTGCATCCGGATCGCGTGCAGTATTCCCATGTGTGCCTCCCGCTCTGGGCTTCCGTGGGCCCGATGGCGTTCTCCATGCCCTGTGAGCCCGTGTATTTGATGGTGGAGTTCCCTCTTTGGGCGGTAATGCGGGGAGCCGGTCGCCGGCCTCTACGGCTCGATTGACGGGCTACCGGTAACGGGTGCCGTGGCCGGGAACGTGGCCACGGCTGTGGGGGCCGGCAGGTCGGCGGGTGCGGTCGGGAGCGGGTGGTCCGGGGACGGCAGCCGGTCCGTCGGCGGGCGGTCCGGTCGTGGTGGGTGGTGTGGCGGCGGTGTCTCGGGGGCGTGGGAGCGGGGGTGGGACGGCTGCACGGTCTTTGCCGGGTGCGAGCCGGTTCCGGTTCCGGTTCCGTTCGCCGGGGGGCCGAGGAGATTGCCCGTCACCTCCACCGCGGCGCCGCAGGCGAGCAGCGCCACGGCCAGCGCGGTCAGTCCGGTGGCGGCGCGCCGTCGCCGGGACGTCGTGGGACGCGGGTCGATGTCCGTCATCAGTCCACGTATTCCTGGGTGACCTCGACGTACTGGAAGCCCTTGACGTCGGTGGCGATCTGCATCTGACCGGTCTTCGACGAGGCGATCAGGGTGTTGAGCAGACCGGTGATCGCGGCGCTCAGTGCCGACTCGGTGTCCGAACCGTCGGCGATGAACAGCGCCTTGGTCGCCACCTGTTCCAGCACATTGCGCATCGCGCCGCCGAAGCCGTAGGCGATCACGTGCGGGTGGCGCGGCCAGTCCTTGTCCACGAGCTTGCGGAAGGAGTCCTGCCAGTGGGCGTCGGTCGGACTGCCGTCGGTCAGGAAGAAGATCGTCGGCCGTAGCACATCGAGGTGCTGTGTCCTCAGGTTGCTGACGTCCTGTTCGATGCACTCCCGCACCCGGTCGAAGGTCTTGCCGTAGTCCGTGCGCCCGCCGCAGATCACCTCGGGCATGGCCGGTACCTGCTCCATGTCCGACATCGGGATCACCACGTGCACATCGGTGGAGAAGGCGACCACACAGACCCGGGCGAACTCCGAGACGCGGGGATTTGTCGCCAGGTTGTAGTGGAGACGGGAGAGGGTTGCGTTGAGGACAGCCTCGTGCGGCTTCATGGACGAGGACGCGTCGATCACCACGTAGGTGGGCAGGCAGAGCGACATGGTGCACCTCTGAGCTAGTGGTTGGAGGCGATGATGATCAGCAGGACCACGGCTGTGATGAGTACGAAGATCCAGCCGGCCGTCAGCTTGGAATCGGGCTGTTCGGGGGTCTTGGGCTCGGCTTCCTTCGCGGGCTCATGGGTGCCGGCGGGAGACTGCGCGAGCGGCTTCACAGGCTGCGGGGGCAGCGGAGGCAGTGCGGTGCGTACCGGACGTGGTGTGGCCCTGAGGTAGGGGCCGCTGTTCAGTGCCTGGTGCAGCTGAGCGGCCGAGGGCCGTCGCTCGCGGTCGGCCGCGAGCAGCATGTCGAGCAGCACTTCGGAGACGGCGGGCTGGCTCTGCCAGGGGGACGCGGCGACGGTGTGGTAGGTGTGCGCGTCCCGCCGGCCCGTCATGCATTTGGCAACGAGCAGTCCGAGCCGGTAGCGGTCGGTGTACCCGTCCGCGTCGGTGCCTGGCCGGGTGAGCGGGTCGGCCCAGTTCGGCTGGTGGATGTCGGGCATCTTCTGGGGCTGGCAGCCGTCGACGTCGATGAGGTAGACCGAGCGCTGCTCCGGGCTCCAGAAGGCGTTGGAGAACGACCAGTCCGAGTAGACCAGGTCCAGGCGCTCCAAGATCGCGGCGAGCGCCGTCAGCTGGCGGCAGGCGGCCAGCCTGCCCGCGAGGCCGGGCGGCGGCAGTCCGACGCCCCGGATCGACTCGTCGGACTTGGCCAGCCAGTCGATCTCCACGAAGCGGCGCTCGCTGAACCCGCCGCGCCGCAGCTCGGAGCGGTACTGCTCGGGCGCCATCGGGATCACGCAGCCGACGGCCGGGTTGCCGGGACCCTGAATCCGGGCCGCGGGCCAGCACGTAGCGGCGTACAGGAGCGCACGGTCCGCCTCCGGCAGCGTGCCCGGAGCCGAGATCAGCAGGTCGAGCCGGTGGGCGTCCTCGGGGTGCTGGTCCGGCCGGTAGAGCTTTGCCAGCCAGCCCGGATGGTCCGTCAGCGGCTGCACGGCGACAGCCTGGCCGTTGTGTTCGGAGATCGGCTCGGCCAGTGGTCCGAGATCGCTGACGCTCACGGTCCGGGGCAGCGTCCAACCGCGCGGATCGGCCACCGGGCCGCCGCCGGCACGGTCATCGGTGCCGTCGGTGAGAGGGGATTGCGTCATGCTCGGCCACCGTTCCAGATCACGACCGCGGTGCGGTCGTCAAGGCACTGCGGTGCGTCGAAGCCGACATCGGCGGTGAACCGGGTGGCCGGTACCGGCGAGCGCCAGGCGTTCGCGAAGTACTCGTTGACGTTGCCCGCCGGGTCCGCCCATGCGTCGCCGATCCCGTCCGTGACCAGGGCGAGGGCGGCGCCGGGCGCCAGCGTGAGATAGCGCTCCCTGGCCAGTTGCGGAGTGTCCGGCAGCCGCCCGGCGACCTCGTTCGAGACCACCGCGGCCGTACGGTCCTTGGCCTCGCCGGCGGAGAACCGCCACAGCGGGACTTGTGGGTCGAGCGTCCAGGCCGAACTGTCGCCGAGCCATGCGATCCATACCTGGGCAACGCCGTTTGCGTCCGGCTCGGCGAGCACTGCGGTGATCAGCACGGTGGCCATGTGCGAGGTGGCGATACCACGGCCGGACGCGTGGCCGGCGATCGATTCCGCGATCCGTCCGTACAGCTCCTTGGTGTCGAGCCCGTCGAAGCCCACCGCCCCGATCTGCTCGCGCAGCAGGGTGACGGCCTGGCTGGAGGCCGTGATGGCCCCGGCGTCCGACCAGGCTGCGCTGGACAGTCCGTCGGCCACGGCCACGATCGAGTACCGGCTGTCCGGGCTCCGCCCGATCCGGTAGGAGTCCTGGCGCGGCTCGGCGGGTTCTCCGCAGCGGTGGCCGGGCCCGATGACGGAGGCCGCGCGGAGGGTGAAAGCACCGACCGTGGCCTCGTCGGCGGCGATCCCGTTCTGCACCGTGCGCTCCGGCAGCACCCAGGGGTAGCCCTGGGCACGGGCGCCGTCGCCGAAGCGGGGGACGCTCAGGTCGGTCGGCCGCTCACGCAGGAGCGGCCGGGGCCTGGTGGGCGGGGACTGCGGCGTCGCCGGTGCGGTGACGTAGCGGCAGACCGGGACCGCAGCGGGCGGCCGGGGTTCCGGCGCGAGCCGATCCGGCTGCCGGGCCGGCGCCGCGGCGGGCTCGGACGCCAGCACGGCAGCCGCGCCGACGACACCCACGGCCGTGAGGGCGAGCATGTCCACCAGCGGGCCGTACCGCTGATGCGGTGTGCTGACCTCGGCGAAGGCCCCGATGACGACGGCCAGGAACAGTACCGCCCGCAGCGGTCCGTGTGTGGCGCCGTCCCGCGGGCTCACCTCCCGGCTCACGGACGTTCACCGCCATCACGGGCTTTCGGCGCCGAGGTGAAGTGCTGATTTCCGTGCTGCACCGCGAATACCTCACCTGAATGGGTGGCGGAATTGACCTGGATCGCAATTTCCGGCTTTTCCGGGGCCGGCAGCGAGGCCAGCGCCATGACGTCCTGGGCGAGATGCGGGTTCCGTTCGAGCAGCTGGGACAGCGCCTCGGTCCAGTAGCCCACGGCGTCGACCGCTCCCCTCGTGGCGGTCGAGTGCCGGTTCAAGGCGGCGGACAGCTCGTTGCTGCGGCTGCTGCGGGCCCGTGCGAGGACACCGCTCATCAGTCTCTTCGCCTGCTGCCACAGATCGGTGCCCATGGCCGAGACCAGAGCGGCGGCGCCGCTCGCGGCCAGCTCGGCGAGTTCCTCGTTCATCAGTGCTGTCAACCCCGGTCGTTGTGGCGGATGTACTGGTCGCCTCGGTGGACGGCGAAGACGGTGCCCCTGCCCGCGGCCTGGACGAGCTGCTCCACGGCCCGCGGCTCGGGCTCGGCAAGCTGCTCGCCGGCGCCGGCATCCCGGTCGGAGGAGATGCGCGGGCCGACGGGGCTGCCCGGGTACCAGAGCCAGGCCCGAGCGGCGTACTCCTTGACCCGGACATTGGCCGCGGTGAAGGCGTCGGCTTCGAGCCCCTCGTAGCCGTGCCCGACCGCTTCCTCGTAGAAGTGGTGCGAAAGGATCGCGGCAACCGGGGTGCCGGTGGTACCGGCCAGGGTCGCGTGCCGCAGCGGCGCCGAGTCGAGCAGCCGGGCCAGCGCCTCGAACGGGGCGCCGGAGACGGTGCCGTCCGGATCGAGCCGGATTTCCCCCGCGTGCACCGCGGCCCGCACCCGCAGCCGGAGATCCGCGGCAGCGTGCCGGTTGTGCTCGCGAATCCGTGAACACAGCTCCGGGAGCAGCGGGAACAGCAGCCTGGCCTTGGACAGCGCGGCCGGCGCGACGAGCTGACAGCCGTCGCCGGTGTCGACGTACGCGAAGTCCCGCGCGTTCAGATCCGCGATGCCCAGTGCGTCGGACAGCGCGGAACGCAGGACCCTGCGGATCTCCTGGAGCCGTCGCTCGCCGCGGCCCGCGGAGCCCGCGATGTCGCAAGCCAGCAGGGCCCGGTATTCATACCTCGGATTCACAATCCCTCCGCGATCACGACGGGGAGCGGCAATTCGAAGACAGAAGTGCCGCATCCCCGATATCAGGTGCCGAGACGATGATTGACGGGATCGTAGGGGAGGGGTCCTCGGGTAGAACGGCTACTAATACTGCTTGTGCCGTTTCGGCGGAACGAGGAAGAGAGGGGCGGCCGATGAGCAACACACGGGGGCGCGGGGGAGGGACCTACTGGCCGCCGGCCGGGCTGCTCGGCCGGCTCGACGAGGCCGACCGCGCAATCCTGCTGGGACTCGGCCACGGCGTCGTCTACCCGGCCGGTCAGATCACCATCCACGAGGCCGACACCTCGGACTTCGCGCTGCTCCTGCTCGGCGGCACGGTGAAGGTCACCGCGCACGCGCAGGACGGCCGCGAGGCACTGCTGGCCGTGCGGATGGCTGGGGACCTGGTCGGGGAACTCGCCGGAATCGACGGTCAGCCGCGCGTCGGCACCGTGACCGCCTGCGGCAAGGTGCTGGCCCGCTACATACTCCGCTCCGAACTCCTGGAGTGCACGAAACAGCACCCCTCCGTAGGAGTGGCACTCAGCGCGAGCGTGGTGGCCAAGCTGCGCACGGCGACCAGCCGGATCACCGACTTCACCGGGTGCGACGTGCTCGGGCGACTGGCCAGAATCCTGCACCACATGGCCGTCACCTACGGGCGCCCGGGACGGAGCGAAACCCGTCTGCCGCTGTCACAGCCGGAGATGGCCACCCTGGTCGGTGCGGCCGAGTCGTCGATCCACAAGGCGCTGCGGGCGCTGCGGGACTCCGGCGCGGTCGAGACCGGCTACCGCCGGATCACCATCCTCGACCTGGCTCACCTCGCCCGGATCGCCGCCGAGGCCGGGCCCGCCGGATCGTCGCCGATCTCGCCGAACACGTAAAAGCGCCGGGTTCGCCACGACGGGTCGGCGCCAGCATGTCTGACTGCCGGAACTCCGGCGTGGAAAGAACGGGGAAAACAAATGCCAGAGGACAACGGTAATTCGGGCCCCACCCAGCAGATCCGGACCGGCGCCATGTCCGGGCTGATGGTCGTGGGCAGCAACAACACCGTGCACAATCTGCGGATCACCGCCGAGCACGGTTCGACCGTCACCGTGCACGGCGGGCCGCTGCCGGACCCGGTCAAGCGCACGCCCGTCTCCCACCTGCCGCGCTCCGCCGCCGAGCCGCTGACCGGCCGGGAGCAGGAGGTCCGGGCACTGCAAGAGGCCGTCGGAAAACATCAGTTGGTGCAGGTCTGGGGCGCGTCCGGGATCGGCAAGAGCGCACTGCTGCGCCATCTCGCACGCACCATGCCGCGCGGGCCCGAGGGCGCGGCCTACATCGAAGCCGGGGGACGCACGGCCGATGACATCGCGCAGGCGATCTTCGACATCAGCTTCGACGCACCGGACTACAAGCCGTCGCCGGAGGCGCTGAAGGAGCATTTGAAGACACTGCGGCTGCGGGTCTACCTGGACGACGTGGGGCTCGACGAGAAGGACCTGCACCGGCTCTTCGACATGGCCGAGCAGTCCATGTTCGTCTTCACCTCGCAGCAGCGGTCCGCAGTCGGCGGTGTGCACCCGGTCCGGCTCGGCGGGCTGGCGGCCCCGGCGGGGACGTCACTGGTGGCGGCGGTGCTCGCCCGCGAGCTGCGGTCCGACGAAGCGCGGACCGTGGAGGCGCTGTGTGACGCGGTGGACGGCAGCCCGCTCCGGTTGCGGCACATCGCCCTGTCGGCTATCACCGGCAAGGGCCTGCCGGGCCTCGCCGATCTGCCCGGACTGCTTCCCGCGCTGCTGAACCGGCTCCGGCCGCAGGAGCGCGATCTGCTGTATCTGCTCGGCTCGCTGTCCGGCGCCGAGCTGGCCGCCCGGCATCTCAACGATCTGCTCGCTCTGCCGGGCACCGAAGCGATCGCCGACGGTCTGGTGCGACACGGTCTGCTGGTCGCCTCGGAAACCGGCTACAGCTGTCCGCCCGATGTCGCCGGGTGCGTGCTGAAGAGCCGGGGAACGGCGTTTCCCGCCAAGCAGCTCTGCCGGACGCTCACCGCGTGGGTCGAGGCGAGGGACACGACCCCGGACGACGTCGCGGCACACTCCCAAGCCCTGGACGCCGCGGTGGTGCGGGCGGAGAAGAGCGGACAGGCACAGCTGGGCGCGGCGCTGGCCCGTGCCGCGTCGCCGAAGCTGGCGATGTCCCGGCAGTTCGATGCATGGGGCAGCCTGCTCGGAGCCGGTTGGTCAGCGGCGAAGAGCATGAAAGACAAGGAGGGCGAGGAGTTCTTCCTGCGCGAGGCCCGCACCCGCCGCCAGGCGATCAGCCGTGGTGCGCTGACGGCGGCCGCGACGCTGGAGGCGGGTGCGCTCTGGCATGAACTGACCGCTCTGCACGCACACTCGGCGGCCCAGCAGGTCGCCAACGCCGCGACGGCCACGGCGCAGCAGGGCCATGTGATCACCACGCTCCCCGCCGCGGGCCACACATCGGCCCTCGCATCGCCAGGCCACGCGCTCACCCCTGTGCACGCCACGGGCGTGCCGACGCACCCCATCGTGGGCCACACACCCCTCACGCACCCGGTCGCCCCCACGCCCCCCGCTCCGGCTCCCGTGCACCCACCTGTGACCAAGCCGGTGGTCGACCTCTCGAATTCCGCCCCGCAGCCGCACGCCGCTACCAACGTGACCGGCGGCCATTCCGCCGCACCGGCGCCGCAGCAGATCGACCTCTCACAGGCACACCACTCCGCCGCCCAGCCGGCGCACGGCCTGAGCACCACCACGCCTGCGACGGGCACGGGCCACTCGGCGTTCAGCGTCCTGGGCGCCAAGGTAGGGGTATCGGCACTGGCCATGGCCTGCTCCATCGGCTTCGTGGCCGTGCTGGGTGTGGGTGCCGCGGTCTACATGACGGACCAGCAGTCCTCCTCGTCCTCGGCCGTCTCATCGGGCCCCGCCGGCGCCTCCGGTCCGGCCGACAACATGTCGTCCGGCGACAACACATCGCCTGGCGTCGATCCTGCGTGCCTGACCGCGCTCTCGGAGCTGGCGCCGGAGATCACGCAGCACAACACGGACGTCTCTGCCATGAACGACGCGTTCGACTCGTACAACAGCGCCATGCGCTCCTACAACTCGGGCGCGAGTGCCACCCCACCCGACGGCAGCGCGGTGTTCTCCGAGGTCGACGCGGTCATCAGCGACCTGAACTCCATCGAGTCCACCTTGGAGGGGGCCGTCTCGCAAGCCCAGGACAGCTCCGTGCAATCCGACCTCGAATCCATGCTGACCGGTGCTCAGCAGGCCGAAGAGGAGCTTCAGTCGTTCAAGGACGATCCGAAGGGGTCCGGGTTCGATACCTCGGGTGAAGCCGACTCGATGAACTCGGACCTGGCCGGACTGAAGACCGACTGCGGCGGCTGACCTTCCCCGACACCCACCACGAAAGGCAGGCCATGGCCGCGGAATCCACACACGGGAACATCCACACCGGGGACGTCTCCGGCACCTTCATCGTCGGCGAGAACAACCGCGTGACGCACACGACGCACGGCCCCGAGCAGCCGCAACCGCACCAACGGAACTCCGCGGAGGACCAAGCGGCGGTCTTCGCGGTCGAGCACGGCACCATGCACGTCACCTACAACGCCGGAGCGGAGCAGGAGGCCGAGGACTGAGAAACACCGCGTGTCCCGCCCGGCGCCCGGCCGGGACACGCACCCTGCAGTCCGCTCAGTCCTTGTCGGCGAGCAACTCCAGGTCCTGAGCGCTCAGCGTCGCCGTCTTCAGCAACTCCCTGATCAGGTTGACGCTGAGGGTCGAGCCGACCGGCTCGCCGACCTCGTCGCGCAGCAGTCCGCGCACGCCCCGGCGGTGCAGCCGTTCGCGCACGTCCTCGACCGTGTTCGCGACCGACTTGTGGGTCCAGGACTTGACCGCGTAGGGCGAGGCGTTGGCCAGCCGGGCGGTGTCCTCCCAGGCCAGCGGGAGCGGGAAGGCGTCGTGGCCCTCCAGATAGCGCTGGGCGAGTGCGGTGAGCACCAGCCGCTCCTGCGGGGAGAGTTCGTAGACCGTCTCGGGATTCACAGTCTCCGCACCACTTGTGGAGCGGGGGTTCCTGTCGTCTTCGTCCACGACGCGGACCTCCACCAGATGGGAACGCCGCTTGGACGAGTTGATCACCAGCGGGGTGTACCCGGACTCGATGAGCCGCTTGTGGCCGGCGAGCATCAGCACGCCGTCGGGTAGTTCGATCGGCAGATGACCGGTGTTGACCAGCCACCAGTCGCCGTCCGCGGCCGTGCAGGTGAAGATGCCGTGCCGACGGCTGACGGTCGGGTCGTCGACCCCGACCGGTACATGAACGTCCTCGCGGTCGCGCCCGAACAGCAGCGTGTACCGGCGCGGCGGCACGGCGTACCCGCCCTCCGGACCCAGTACGAAGATCGTCCCCGGTGGTGCCGAGGGCACCCTGTCGGAGGGGCTGCCCGGCGGCAGCATCTGGGGTGGGAAGTTTCCGTATGCCATATCACATGCCTCCAGCTCGGCTCGCGGCAGTGTATGAGCGCACCGCGGGGACCGGTCCTCCCGCAGATGCGTACGCCAGGCCGGGGCGCGCCGTCAACTCGTGTTGCCTGAGCCCGATTTGCTGGATAGCCTGCCCGCCGTCAGCGCGAGCGGCCGGGGAACTGGTGATGATGGACAGCACGATCGCCGAACCGCTCACCGCGGACGATCCGCAGGAGATCGGCAGCTTCCACCTCATCGGTCTGCTCGGCGTCGGCGGCATGGGCGAGGTCTACCTCGGGGCGTCCGACAAGGGCTACGCAGCCGTCAAGCGCGTCCGGCCACGGCTGGTCTCCAGCGAGCGCTTCGCACGCGAGGTCGGCATCCTCTACCGCGTGCCGGCCGGGGTCGGGCCGCGGGTGCTGGCGAGCGACGGCACCGCCGAACGTCCCTGGTTCGCCACCGAGTACGTGCCCGGGCTCACCGTGGACGAGGCGGTCCGGCTGCGCGGCCCGCTGCCCGCCGGGGCGCTGTGGCTGCTGCTGGCCGAGGCGGCCACCCCTCTGTCGGCCGTGCACACGTTCGGGATCGTGCACCGTGACATCAAGCCCGGCAACGTCATGCTGGTGCGGGACGGCGTGAAGCTGATCGACTTCGGCATCGCACGCGCCGCGGACCAGGCAAGGCTCACCAAGAGCGGTGGCAGCTACGGCACGCAGGGATTCTCGGCACCGGAACAGCAGGCCGGGGACGAGGACGTGGACGCGCCCGCGGACGTCTACTCGCTGGGGGCGCTCGTCCTCTACGCGGCCTCGGGCCGCACGCCTGGTGTCGTCCCCGACGTGGAGCCGCTGCGCGCCGTGGATGCCGGCCTCGCCAACGTCATCGGTCGCTGTCTCGCGACCGGCCCCGGAGCCCGCCCCACCGCCGGCGAGGTGGCGGAGGCGGCCCGCGCCCACCTGCCCGCGCCTCCTCCCTCCTGGCCCCCCGAGGTCATGTCACGCATCGCCTCGCGACGTGCCTTCGCCGCAACCCCGGTCGGCAAGCTGGAGACCGTCCCGCCGCCGGACCTGGCCGCGGAAGCGACGCCGGACGCGGACCTGGCGCCGGGGACCGCGCCCCCGTCCGCCGCACCGCCCCGCCGCTCCCGCACACGCCTGTTCCTGCTGCCGACCGCCGCGGCGATCGCCCTCGGCGCCGTCGCGGCGTTGGTACTCCTCCCGTCCGCCTCCCGGCACAACGGCGCTGCGCAGCCGGCCGACAGCGCGTCGGCCCGCGTCGAGACCGCGGCCGGGGCGACCCGGACGCCCCATGCGAGCCCGAGCCGTTCGGCCACGTCCACCGCGGAGCCCGGGCGCCCGGCCCCGGACGCCCCGGCCGACTCGGAAACGACCGCCCCGCCGCGCGCATCCGGTGCGCGCTCGCCCTCCGCACCCGCCGCGACCACCGCGTCCTCGGCACCCGCCACCCGCGTCACCTCGTCGTCGATCCCCGGCATCAACGGCGGCGACGACCCGGCGCAGGTCAGGGGATCCGAGGCGGACACCTCCTGGGTCGGCAACGATGCCGCCTGCTCCGCCTGGCTGGACGACAACGGCTCCGACGCGCTCGCGGGCGTGCTCAACACCTCCCTGAACCAGAGCTGCAGCGCCGAGCTGTACCGCAGCGACGGCATCGCGTACACCTTCCATGCCAACTGGGGCGCCACGAAGACGAACTTCATCTCGGACGTCGGCCACACGATGTGGATCTGTGTCTGGAACGCCAACGACCGCTCCGACGAGCAGTGCTCCCCTCGCTTCGCCATGAACGGCCACACCCCGGTCAAGCGGTGAAACGAACGGCTCAACCCGCGGCTGCCAAAGGGGCTTGCCCCGGACGTATCCGCTCCGCTCCGGCTCACGGCAAGCGGCACGATCGCGCCGTTGCTGACTTTCGGCTGACTTTACTGACCCCAAAAATGGCCTCTGACCTGCGAAAACGCCATTTGTGTACCTCTTTGGGTTCCATTGGCACCGGGTTTGGGACAATGTTGCGGGTGTAGTGCGTTGGCCAGCATCTATGCAGGTCAGAGGTGGTGCAGGGCAGGTTGACGCATGTGCATGTGTCGCCACCTGTCACCACCTCTGGCAGGGTTCATGCTGACTCAACGCTGACTTAGCTGACGACCCGTCGGCTAAATTTGATGGTGTATCACTTCTGCGGTCTTGTGCCTTGAATCGGGGAGCGGGCAGCCTCGCATGCCTGAGCGGTTGAGCAGGCTCGATCTTTACGTTGACCCTGATGTAAACGCCTGTCCTGAGATTTGTTCGGTGTCCAGGAATGTCGTCGGAGGCGCAATGGCTGAGGGTGACGTGCTGGGGTGGCTCAAGAGAAGAGCAGGTTGGCTCCCAGAAGGGGCCTGTGGCCTCCCGTGTAGATCGAGGCAGGCATACGCCTTAATTTGCGCATGACGTAAGGCGAGCCTTTGGCTGCCAAGGCAGGGCTTCCTCGTGGACGGTGCACGGGCTTCGACGCCGTCCGCAATCGTGCCCTGTTGTGGCACGCGAGCGGCACAGGCCCTAGAAGTGGTCTATCCAACGAACAAGTCTCAGGCTGCTGACCTGGGGCTTTCGCACGTAGCGGGTTTCGGGAGTCGAACCCGCGCTCTGAACTTGGGAATCAACGGGGCTCGGGTCGATCAGACGGCATTTTGACCTGGGAAACGCCGCTTCCTGGACCGTGCTGCCGTGTCCCGTGGTGCCCCTCGTGACCGGTGTTGACCCGACTGAAGGGCACGGATGGGGCACGCCCGGCTACGGTGCTGATCGCACAGCGGCAGTGGCTTGTCGGTCGGCGAAGAATCATGATTCGCGGTCAGAACCTCCGCAGTCGGTTTGCAGAAGCACGCCACAGTACGTAGCGAGAGCGGAGAGGAGCGGCCTCAGCCATGCCGGATGGGCGCGGAGTGCTCGCCCCTCGACAAGCGATGGCACCAGGCGAGCCATCTTCTATGCTGGATGGGCTGACCAAATGCACAGGGGGAACGCCATGCTGTATTGCGAGCTCCACGAAATGCACAACTGCGCTTGTGTGCCTGGCGACCGTGTACGAGGTGCTGCTAAGCGTCCTGATGGGGCCAAGCCGGGCTGGGCAGACTGGCCGAAGGGGGCAATCATCGTTCATGACAGCGGCAAGGCCCACCTACCCGGGTGTGCTCACCTCTCAGACAGCCGAATTCAGGCCCCGAAGTTTGGTTGGGTGACCGCTTCCGCTTCCGGCACGTGGCGACGACTCTCCGAATCCAATCCGCTCAAGGTGACTGAGGGCAACACCGAACTTGCGGGGATAAGCCGTTGCCGTACCTGCGATGCCACCCAATAGCCCACGTGCCCTTGGTGGAACCGGTCAGCACTGAAGTGGCTCCTGTAGAACGCACGCGGCCTGGCCCGTAGCTCCGATCAGCTGGCGCCCGCAAACCTCCCGCCGGCACGACGGTGGCGGCAGCGTGCCGGGGCTGGAGCCTTGGGTCGCATAACCGCCGACCCGTGCCATGGTCAGGTCGACGGGCGGACCGGTCAGTGCTTGAAGGCGTCCCTGATTTTGGCCGCGGCCTGCTTGATGTTGCCCTTAACTTGGTCTCCGCGGCCTTCGGCCTGCAGGCGCTGGCTGCCGGTGGCGCAGCCGCTCGTCTTCTTGGCGCCGCCTTTCATCGCTTCGGCTTTGTGCGCGATCTTCTTCGAGATACTCATGGGTGGCCACCTTGGGTGAGTTGTCTGCGGCGGTCCGGTGGCAGTAATGCCGGTGGCGTCGGGCGCTCAGCGATCTGCGCGTGCGGCGGTGGCTACCGGGGGGCGGCTCGGTGCCCGAAGAAGTGCAGTCTCCTGCGATGACCGCCGTGCGGTTCGACAGGGAGGTCGCTTCGGGGTGAGTCGTTTCCCCGCGCGGTGGCCGTCTCTGAGCGGCCGGTTCCGCGTTGGCCGGTCAGGTCGTGGCGTTCGTTGTCGGCAGCGGCCGTCTCGTGGTGGGACTGCTTGAGTTCATGGCGCTTGGTGCTGCCATGGCGAGAGGTGCGGTGTCGTTTACCGGTGAAGAGCAGGGCCAGCCCCAACAATTTTTTTAGCCGCCGCCCCGACGACGATGCCGTACAGGAACAGCATGCCGGTGGAGCCGGTCATGCCGTAGCCGAATACCGAGAATCCGCCCGTGAGTTCGTGCCCGCTGCCACCGTTGGTGAGAACACCGGCCACACCGACGACTACCGCCGCGAGCAGGATGATGAGTCCGAGGATGCCGATCATGACGCGCTCCAAGGAGCTACTGGATATGTCCCCACAGTAGAACCGCACTGGCCAGGAGGCCACTGCGGCCGCTCATGCCGTCCCGACCAGCGGTCCAGCCCTCCGGCCGCACGCCGGTGCCCCAGCAGCACCGCGCCGCACGGCGCCTCCGTCGCGCGGCCCGCAAGGGCGAGCGCGGGAGCGGGCCAAAGCCGCTGATTCGCGTGTCAGCCTTACGGTCAGGCTGGTCGGCCCCCCGGCAGGTTCCACCGCCGTCAAGAGAACGGCGACTGTCACCGGGCTGGCGCCGAGAATTCCGATGCAGCGCTCCAGCGCCTGGGCCCCTGAGCCGTTCGGGTCCGTTCCCGGCATTTCGCCGCGTCGGTTCCGTAGCCTCGCGGTTTGCTGTCGTGGTGCGGGGGCGGGAGAAATCCGACGCCGATGTTCCCAGCCCGCTTGTGTACGCGCTCGCACCGTCGAGGAGATCGCCGAGGACAGGCGAGAACGGGGCCCAGGATGTATCGCGACAAGCTCGGGATCTACCTGAATGACCACCTGGCCGGTGCCACCTTCGGCGTCGGGCTTGCGCAACGCATCGCCCACCAGCACCGCCATTCTGCGCGCAGCGCCGACCTGCAGCGCATCGCCGACGAGATCGCTCAGGACCGGCAGACCCTGCTCGAAGTCATGGACGCGCTCGGCGTCCCCGCACGCCGCTACAAAGGTCTCCGGTGGCTGGGCGGCCGAAAGGCTGGGGCGTCTGAAGCCGAACGGCGTCCTGTACCGGCGCTCCGGACTGAGCACGTTGATCGAGCTTGAGACCCTGCGGCTGGGAGTCGAGGGGAAGACCCTGATCTGGCGCACGCTGCTCGTCGTGGCCGCGGGAGAGCCCCGCCTGGACGAATACCAGCTGCACCATCTGCTGGACCGGGCGCGCGGCCAGATCGACACGCTGGAGACACTGCGCCTCCAGGCAGCGGCGGCGGTCTTCTCCCCCGGCGCGCAGCGTGACTCCTGACAGCCCGTGAGAGTGCGGCGACATCGTCGGCCGTCCAGTCGACAGGCACACCGATGAAGGCTTCTGATGCAGCGGGCCATTCCTCTCTGTTCGGACGGCTGCGCCGTGGGATGCGGCGTTCGCCGGTCGGGCGCGGATGGAGACGGGGCCGTGAGCTGGAGCTGGGGTCGCGGTCACTGGGTTTTGCGGCGCTCGGGTTCCTCACGCTGGTGCCGCTGCTGATCGTGGTCTCCGTGGGTGATCCGACGCACGGGCGGGGGTTCGCGCAGTGGCTGGGGGAGGGGATCGGTGTGTCGACGACTTCCAGTGAGCAGATCGGGCAGCTGTTCACCCGGCCTGGCCAGGCGGCACGGACCACGACCGCGTTTGGCCTTGCCACCCTTGCTGTCTTCGGTCTGTCGTTGGGGTCGGCGGTGCAGACCGGCTACGAGAGGGTCTGGGAGCTCTCGCCGGCGCGCTGGTATGCCCGGTGGCGGCATGTGCTGTGGCTCGTCGTACTCGTCGGGTACCTCTTCATGTCCGCCACCACCACGCTGTGGCGACAGTCCTTGGCCCTCACGTCGGCCGCACTGCTGAGCGCTGTGCTGTTCTTCTGGTGGTCGCAGCGGATGCTGCTCGGTGGGCGGGTCGGCTGGGGCGCCCTGCTGCCCGGCGCGGTGGCTACGATGATCGGGCTGATCGGTCTCCGGGGATTCTCCCGGCTCGTCTTCTCGCCGTTGATCGCATCCAGCGCGGTCACCTACGGCGCCATCGGAACCGTCCTGGTCGTCCAGTCCTGGCTGGTCGGTGTGGGCGTGGTGGTGTTCGGCGGTGCGCTGGTCGGCCGACTGGTTCTTCAGCACCGACACCGTTGAAAAGACCGACCGGCTACCGCTGAACTCGCCATCCGCCCGCGCCGGGGCGGGAAGGGCCCCAACAGCCGTATCCGCTCTGGCCGTTGCCGTCACCGCGCGATCCCTCGCTTCCACGGGAGAGCATGAGGGGCGCCCTGCGCGCGGTCGTCGACGCCCGCTCCTCCATCGCCGAGCGCCTGGACAAGGCCCAAGGCGCCGACATCGGGTTCGGCCACCCCTCCAGAAGCATCACGTCCATCTCTCCCCGGTATTCACCTTGATGGGATGGACGGGCGTGAAGCGTAGGGCGAACAAGAAGCGGTGCTCGTCCGCGCGCAGTCGGTGCCCGAGCGGCTCGCCGCTACGCGACAGTGGCTAGCGATCGATGAGGAGGCGGACACCGGAGGGACTCAAGAACGTTAGGCAGTACGGGTTGTCAGGTCCGCCCGTCAGGTCGAGGGCTCAGACTCGATGGCGCTGGTGCTCGTTCTCCGGGGCAGCCATGCGACGTTCGAGCTCAGCACGCGTCGGCTGCTTCGGCGAAGGGGCAGGCACCGCAAGGGGAGTGTGACGCAGGACATGCAACCCGCCGGCGGTCCGGCGTGGTCACCGAGGCGTGTTGCACTCTTCTTCCCTCCATGCCGCCCACGGCGTGCCGACGGCCGGCACCGTCGACCTGACGGTGGTGGTGCCCGCGTACAACGAGGAGCACCGGCTGCCTCGGACCCTCGATGCGATCTGCCGCTATCTGCGTTCCTCTCCCGGCCGGCACGCCGGCTGGGAGCTGATCGTCGTCGACGACGGTTCCACGGACCCCACCGCGGCCGCTGTCCGCGAGGCGGCGGCGGCCGAGCCGAGGATCCGGCTGGTGGGGTCGCCGTCCGGACTGCCTGCCCCGCCCGCGCGCAACCACGGCAAGGGCCACGCGGTGCGCCTGGGGGTGCTCGCCTCGCGGGGCGGACGGGTGTTGGTGACCGACGCCGATCTGGCCACTCCCATCGAGGAGTTGGCCCTGCTGCATGATCAGCTCGACGCGGGTTACGCCGCCGCGATCGGGTCCCGCGCTCAGGGGGACGTACACGTCGAGGTGTGCCAGCATCCGCTGCGGAAGCTGCTCGGCCGGGTGGGAAACCGGGTGATACGGGCGGTCGCCGTGCCCGGTGTCCGTGATACGCAGTGTGGCTTCAAGCTCTTCGACGGCGACCAGGCACGCGCGGTCTTCGGGCGGTAGCGGGTCGACGGCTGGGGCATCGACGTGGAGATTCTGCGGATGTTCCACGAGGCGAAGTGGCCGGTGGCCGAGGTACCGGTGCGCTGGGCGCACCAGGCGGGGTCCAAGGTGCGCGCGCTGGACTACGCCGGAGTCCTCCTGGAACTGGTGCGGCTGCGGGCGCGCGGAGCCCTGCGAATGATGCGGCCCGCCGACCGGGTCGTGGTGCTCGGCTATCTGCTGGTGTCCGTATGGCTCTTCAAGGGGCTGTGGGCCGACCTTGGCGGGAGCTACCTGGCCGACAGCGGGCAGGACCAGAACCAGTGGGAGTGGTTCTTCGCGGTCACCGCACACCATGTCTTCGGGTTGCACGACCCGTTCTTCACCACCCTGCAGAACCATCCGCTGGGTGTGAACCTGATGGCGAACACCGCCATGCTCGGGCTGTCCGTCCCGCTGGCGCCCGTCACCGCGCTCTTCGGAGCCGCCGCGACCTGGGCGCTGGTGCTGACCGGCGGCCTGGCCGCGACCGCGGCCGCCTGGTACTGGCTGCTCCTCAAGCGATGCGTACGGTCGCGCCGGGCTGCCGCGCTCGGCGGGGCCCTGTGCGCCTTCGCACCGCCGATGATCTCGCACGCCAACGCGCACCCGAACTTCGCTGTGCTGTTCATGATGCCGCTGATCATCGACCGGCTGCTGCGGCTGTGCGAGGCGCGCGGCCGGGACGGTGGCGGCCATGACGACAGTGGCGGAACCACTCGCCGCCGTACCGTCCGGGACGGTGTGGTCCTCGGCCTCCTCCTGACCTACCAGATCTTCCTCGGTGAGGAGGCGCTGCTGCTGGCAGCCATGGGCCTGTTGCTCTTCGCGGTGGGCTACGCGGCCGCGCGCCCCGCCGCCGCTCGGACGGTCTGGCGCTCCCTTGCCCGCGGCCTGGCCGTCGCCGCGGGTGTCTCTTTGCTGCTGCTCACCTACCCGCTCGGCCGGCAGTTCTTCGGCGCCCAGAGCTACACCAGTGTGCTGCACGGCTCGACGGGCAACTCGCCGCGTGCACTGGTGGAGTTCGCGGGCCGCTCGCTGGCGGGCAACCCGGCCACGGCCGACGCCCTCGCCCTCAACCGCACCGAGCAGAACGCCTTCTTCGGCTGGCCGCTCGCCGTGCTGACCGTCGTGGTGGTGGTGTGGCGGTGGCGGGATGCTCGGGTCCGGGGGCTGGCGACGGTCGCCTTCGGGGCGGTGCTGCTGTCCCTGGGCCGCACGATCCCGGTGCCGGGCACGGACGTCACGCTGCCGGGGCCATGGCTGCTGCTCCACGACCTCCCGCTGTTCGAGTCGGTCATCGAATCGCGGATGGCGATGGCGGCGGTACCCGCGCTCGGCATCCTCCTGGCCCTCGCCTGCGACCGCTGGGACGCCCAGGCCCGGCCTGTCGACTCCACCGGGCGCGTTGCCGTCGACGACCGGGCGCTGAGGGCCGTGGGTTGGGGGGGGCAGTCGCCGCCGCACTCCTCCCGATCGTGCCCACGCCGCTGGCCACCGTCGACCGTCCCGCCGTCCCCTCTTTCGTAGCCGATGGCACCTGGCGCGCGTTCGTACCGGAGGGCCGCACTCTCGTCCCCGTGCCGCTGCCCGACCCCGGCCGCACGGAAGCCCTGCACTGGCAGACCTCCGCCGGCCTCGGCTTTCCGCTGCCCGGCGGCTACTTCAACGGACCGTACGGGCCCGACCGGACCGGCATCTACGGCCCGGTGCCCCGCTCCACCTCCACCCTCCTGAGGGAAGTCAGCCGCACCGGCCAGATCCCGGACATCAGCCCGGCGCAGCGCCGGGAAGCCCGCAAGGACCTGCGCTTCTGGCGGGCGGGAGCGGTCGTGCTCGCTCCGCAACCGGGAGACCAGGCGCTACGTCTCACTGTGCAGCGGCTGATGGGGACACCAGGACGGTGGATCGGCGGCGTCTGGGTGTGGCAGGTGCACAGGGGCACCAGCGCTGGATCGAAAGCGGCCTGAACGCGAAAGTGTGAGCGGCAAGACATGACCGAGATCGGACCCAAGGACCGTATCGAGGCCGAGCAGGCGTACACGGAGTACGTCTCCGCCAGGCTGCCCACGCTCCGCCGCATCGCACACCTGCTCTGCAAGGACCCCCACCGCGCCGACGACGTCGTGCAGACAACCCTCACCAAGCTGTACGTCCACTGGCGGCGCGCCAGCGCAGCCGACGACCTGGACCGCTATGTGCACACCATGCTCGTCCGGTGCTTCCTCAACGAACAGCGGCTCGCATGGGCGCGCGTGCGCCTGTCAGGAGCCCCGCACGAAACCCCGGAGCTGCCGCCCGCCGAAGGCGTGCCGGACATCGAGACGCGCACCGTCGTCCACACGGCACTCTCGCGCGTCCCGGCCCGGCAGCGCGCCGTGCTCGTGCTGCGCTACTTGTGCGATCTTCCTGTGGCAGAGGTGGCTGGGATCCTCGGCTGTTCGGAGGGAAACGTGAAGAGCCAGTCCGCCCGCGGCCTCACCCGGCTGCGTGCCCAACTCGGCGGTCAACTGCCCGCATCCGCGGCGTCCATGAGGGAGGCGTAGCGGCCGTGCACGACGATGAACTGGAACGGGAAGCGGCCCATCTGCTCTCCCCACTGCGCGATCTCGAACCGGGGCCCGGGGGGCCAGGGGTGGATGTCGCCCGCGCCATACGACAGGGGCGACAGCGGAGACGGGTCCGCCGGGCGGCACTGCCGGTGGTCGCGGCAGCCGTGGTCGCGGTAGTGGCCGTGGCCTTCTTTCTGGTGATCTCCGCCCTGCCTGGCAGCCGCAGTGTGCCGCCCGCCGACCGGCCGCTCACCCCCAAGCCAGGGCCGTCAGACGTCCGGACACCGAGCCCGAGTGACACGGAATCGACTTCGCAGATACCGAACCCGAGGGGCACGGACCCAACTTCGCAGGCACCAAGCCCGTACCGGACGTCGCCGGGCCCCAGTGAAGGACCGACTGACACGACGTCAGCCCCCACGGAAACTCCCTCGGGCACGGGGGCTCCCTCGGGCACGGCGACGCCGAACTCAGGCACGGCGGCCACCGAGACTCCCACCATCGGCCCCAACCCCACCAACTGAGGTGCTGAGAGCGGGATTCTGGAGGTTTCGTTTCACGTGGCAGTCCGTGATCGCGATCCTGGGCACGTTAGCCGGGGCGGCGCTCTCCGTCCGGTTCCAGTAGCGCGGGCAGCGTGCCGAGCGCGCCGCCGCGACCAGCTCATCCAGCCCCAACGCGCCGCACTCCGGGAGTTCGGCATGGAGTGGGAGTGACACCGCCTTCGGCTGGTCGTTGAACCGGCCGGACACACGAAGTGCAGAGAGGCCCCGGGACGTCAGGGCAGACGCCCGGGGTCTCGTGCTGTCATCAACCGCGGCCGGGGTTGGCCCCGCTGCGGCCCGATGGCGCAGCGGGGCCTCGCGTCGAACGACGCAGCGGCGGCCCTGCCCTTCCTCCTCCAGTCAGCTTGCAGTCCGTCTGTCTGTCAGGCAGGGGCGTGAGGGCGCGGTCAGGCGAAGGAGGCGAGCAGTTCGTTGTACTGCTTGGCGGTGGTGGCCAGGTCCTCGGAGGCGCCGAAGGCGGTGCCGTGCAGCTTGAACATCGGCTGGATGTCGAACTGGCACAGCCGGAGGGTCGCGTCCCAGCTGCTGAGGAGGGTCTCGATGGTGGCTTTGTTCATGCCTTCGGGGGTGTAGCTCTCGGCGGGGCCGCCGGAGGTGATGGCGACGATGGCCTTCTTGCCGGCCAGCTGTGAGGGGGTGCCGTCGTAGGTGAAGGCCCAGCGATGGGTGAGAACGGTGTCCTGCCACTGCCGGAACAGGGGAGGGGTGTTGTACCAGTACACCGGGTGCTGGAAGACGATCACATCGTGTTCGGCCAGCAGCGTCCGCTCGGCATCGGCGTCGATCTGGAAGTCGGGGTAGGCGGCGTAGAGGTCGTGCACGGTGACATGGGTCAGATCGCGGACGGCGTCCACCAGCGCCGCATTGTGCTTCGACTGGGACAAGTCGGGATGGCCCACGACGACGAGAACCTTGGACATGATGAGGAACCTCTTCAGTGATCAGGGAGATATGTGAATGGATGGGGGTTGGTCGGGTGTGACGGGTCAGGAATCGCCGGGGCGTCAGTCCTTCTCCAGCCGGCCAGTCGGCAGTCCGAGCGTCTGTCTGTCAGGCGGGGGTCGTGAGGGCGTGGTCAGGCGGCGAAGGAGGTGAGCAGTTCGTTGTACTGCTTTGCGGCGGTGGCCAGGCCCTCGTCGGTGAGGCCGCAGGTGGTGCCGTACAGCTTGAACATCGGCTGGATGTCGAACTGGCACAGTCGCAGGGTCGCGTCCCAATTGCTGAGGAGGGGCTCAAGGGTGGTCTTGATCCAGCCCTCGGGGGTGTAGGCGTCGGCGGCGGCGCCGGCGGTGACGGCGACGATGGCCTTCTTGCCGGCCAGCTGTGAGGGGGTGCCGTCGTAGGTGAAGGCCCAGCGATGGGTGAGAACGGTGTCCTGCCACTGCCGGAACAGGGGAGGGGTGTTGTACCAGTACACCGGGTGCTGGAAGACGATCACATCGTGCTCGGCCAGCAGCGCCTGCTCGGCATCGGCGTCGACCTGGAAGTCGGGGTAGGCGGCGTAGAGGTCGTGCACGGTGACATGGGCCAGATCGCGGACGGCGTCCACCAGCGCCGCATTGTGCTTCGACTGGGACAGGTCGGGGTGACCTACGACAACGAGAACCTTGGACATGATGAGAAACCTCTTCAGTGATCATTTGCGGGCGCACGCCATGCATGCGCCGGTACGGATGGCTTTCTGTGGCCGCGAGCTGCCTCAACCGCAACTGGGCGTTGTGGCCTCGGCGTTTGTCGTGGGAGCGGCGGGCTCGGGCCCTGACTGCGTGTGTGGACGTGTGATCAGCGCAGATGGCTGATCAGCCGGTCAGAGCGGGGTAGTCGGTGTAACCGATGTGGTCACCGCCGTAGAAGGTGGCCTGATCGGGCGTGTTGTACGGTCCTTGAGTCCTGAGGCGGGCCGGCAGGTCCGGGTTGGCGAGGAACAGCGCACCGAAGGAGACGAGGTCCGCGGTGCCGTCCTCGATCAGGGTGAGCGCGTCGTGGCTGGTCGGGCCCTCGGTAGACGGGTTGAGCACGAAGGCGCCCGAGAAGCGCTTGCGCAGGGTGAGGGTCAGCTCGCGGTGGTCCGGGGCGCTCTCCACGACGTGCAGGTACGCCAGGCCGAGCGGCTCGATCGCCTCGACCAGGGCGGTGTAGGTCGCCTCCAGGTCGGTCTCCGCAATGTCGTTGAACGTGGTGCCAGGCGAGATCCGCAGGCCGGTGCGCTGGGGGCCGATCTTGGCGGTGACGGCCTTGGTGACCTCGACGGCGAACTTGATGCGGCCCTCGACGGAGCCGCCCCAGGCGTCGGTGCGCCGGTTGGAGCCGGTCGCGAGGAACTGGTGGACGAGGTAGCCGTAGGCGCCGTGCAGCTCGACGCCGTCGAATCCGGCGTCCACGGCGTTGCGCGCGGCAGCGGCGAAGTCCTCGATCGTGGCGCGTATGTCGGCGTCGCTCAGCTCGCGCGGAGTGCCGAATTCCTTCGGTCCCTCGGGGCTGTAGAGCTGTCCTGCGGCGGCGATGGCGGACGCGCTGACCGGGTGGAGGTCGCCGGGGTGGTCGGCGACCACCTCAGGGCTGCTGATGCGGCCGGCGTGCATGAGCTGGGCGAAGATCTTGCCGCCCTTGGCGTGCACGGCGTCGGTGACCGTACGCCAGGCGGCGGTCTGCTCGGGGCTGTGCAGGCCGGGGGTGTTGGGTGAGCCCTGGCCGACAGCCGACGGCTGGATGCTCTCGCTGATGATCAGGCCGGCGGAGGCGCGCTGCGCGTAGTACTCGGCGGTGAGGTCGGTCGGCACGCGTCCCGCGCCGGCCCTGGTGCGGGTCATCGGTGCCATGGCGATGCGGTTGGCAAGGCGCGTACCGGCGAAGTCGATGGGGTCGAATGCGGTGGTCATGGTTGCCTCCAGAGCAATGTGTCGTTCGTTACTTGGTCGACCAAGTGTTTTCGCCTGTGTCACCGTACCGCATTCATTGGCCGGCCAAGGTAATCTGTGAGCTGCGCCCTATCCGAGGAGTCCCATGTCAGCCCAGAGCCCCGGAATGCCTGGCCAGGCCGCCGGTACCGAAGCCGCCCCGCCATCCGCCGCACGCGGCGGCCCGGTCAGTCACGCCCTGACGCGGGTGGCCCGGCTGCACCGCATCGCGGCGGGCAGGATGCTCAGGAGCGCGGGTCTCTACCCTGGCCAGGAGGTCGTGATGATGCTCCTGTGGGACCGCGGGCCGGTGCGGCAGTCGGAACTGATCAAGATGACAGAGCTGGACCCGTCGACGGTCACCAAGATGCTCCAGCGCCTGGAGCAGTCCGGCTATGTCCGTCGCTCCCCGGACCCCGCCGACCGCCGCGCCGTCCTGGTCGAGGCCGCGGAGAGCAGCTGTGCGCTGCATACGCAGGTATCGCAGGCATGGTCCGGCCTGGAGGAGCAGACCCTGACCGGCCTCGACGCAGCCGACCGCGCGGAGCTGACCCGGCTACTGGCCCGGATTGAGGAGAATTTCTGCGCGGAGGCGGCGAACTGCCCGGACGGCCCCGGAACCTGTCAGACCTGATGAGACACGTAAGGCCCCGTGTGCGTGCGTGGCACGCCAACGGCCCATTCTGGGCATGTCACCCTCCTGCGATGCGTATGCCATGGAGATTAGGGACCGCAAACGGCAGCTCTTGACCCCGGGCGCCAGGAAAGTTGACCCTGAACGACAAGCCGGTGCGGGCCTTGGTGTGGGGTTCATCCGGCAGGTGGGCCGGGGCCGCGCCGCCGGACCGGAACGCACGCGTGACACCCGACGCCCCACGGCCCGACCGCGGCGCTCCCTCAGCAGGCTCCAGATGCGCCCGGCAGGCGCGAGAAAGGAGGAGGGGTGCCAATCGTCCTCTCCACGGATTCCGTACCACCCGATGACCGCCTGGCCTACTGGCACGACGCCGTGCGGCGCACCTTCGTGCCGCTGGACGTCACCGTGCCCAAGGACAGGCCCTTCACCGGGAGCGTCGCCACGGACCTGCTCGGACAGCTGCGGATCTCCACCGTCGATGCCGACCGGGAACTGGTCCGGCGCAGCAAAAGCCTGATCACCGAATCCGCGAACGAGTACCTGCTGCTCAACCTGCAGATGCGGGGGACGGGAGTGGTCGTCCAGGACGGGCGGACCGCAGTGCTGCGTCCCGGAGAGTTCGCCCTGTACGACACAACCCGCCCGTACACGCTCGAACATCCCGAGCGCTTCGAGACCGTGGTCTTCCAGATGCCGCGGCAGGCACTGGGGATGCCCGAATCCGATCTGCGGCGCATCACCGGTGTGACGATCGGGGCCGAGCAGGACCTGACCACGCTCGTGGTGCCGTTCCTGTCGAGGCTGGCCGCCGAAGCCGGGACCTACAGCCCCGAGGTCGGCGCTTTGCTCGCCCGCAACGTGGGAGACCTGCTCTTCACGGTCGTCACCGAACGGCTCGGCCGGGACGCCGCCCCCACGGACGCCGGCCGGCAGGCCCTGCTGCTGCGGGTCCGGCACTTCATCGACGCCCACCTGGCGGACCCGGCCTTGTCGGCGGAAGCGATCGCCGCCCACCACCACATCTCCGTACGTCACCTGCAACGCCTCTTCCAGGCCGACGGGACGACGGTCAATGGTTGGATCCGCAGCCGTCGCCTCGAGGAGAGTGGCCGGGAGCTCGCCCGTCCCCGCCGCACCAGACCGGCCGTGGCCGCCGTGGCACAGCGGTGGGGCTTCGTCAGCCCCGCCCACTTCAGCCGGGCGTTCCGCGCCGCCTATGGAATGTCGCCGCGCGAATGGCAGGCCGCGGCGGATGAGACCGGCGGTCACAGGCCAAGACTCTCCCCGCCTGACTGAGTGGCCGCGTCCTTCGTACGACACCTCCAGCAAGCGCCGGGCCGTGCAACAGCCCGACTTGGCGGCCGGGGAATGAGTTCAGTGGCGGGCTCCGTTGGCCGGATATAGTTGAATCGTAAATAACATCCGGAGAATGAGGCAGCCATGCAGTTCGGGATCTACACCGTCGGCGACGTCACGCCCGACCCGACCACCGGCCGAACGCCGAGCGAGCACGAGCGGATCAAAGCCATGGTCGCCATCGCACGGAAGGCCGAGGAGGTCGGGCTCGACGTCTTCGCGACCGGCGAGCACCACAACCCGCCGTTCGTGCCGTCCTCGCCGACCACCATGCTCGGCTACATCGCCGCACACACCGAAAACCTCATCCTCTCCACCTCCACCACCCTCATCACCACCAACGACCCGGTGAAGATCGCCGAGGACTTCGCCATGCTCCAGCACCTCGCGGAGGGGCGCGTGGACCTGACCATGGGGCGCGGCAACACCGGCCCCGTGTACCCGTGGTTCGGACAGGACATACGCCAGGGCATCAACCTCGCCATCGAAAACTACGCCCTCCTCCACCGGCTCTGGCGCGAGGGCGTCGTGAACTGGGAGGGCAAGTTCCGTACGCCCCTGCAGTCCTTCACCTCCACGCCCCGGCCACTGGACGACGTGCCGCCGTTCGTCTGGCACGGCGCGATCCGCTCCCCGGAGGTCGTCGAGCAGGCCGCGTACTACGGCGACGGCTTCGTGGCCGCCCACATCTTCTGGCCGGCCGACCACACCAAGCGGATGGTCGAGCTCTACCGGACCCGCTACGCCCACTACGGGCACGGCACACCGGAAAAGGCCATCGTCGGGCTCGGCGGCCACGTCTTCATGCGGCGCAACTCCCAGAACGCGATAAGGGAGTTCAGGCCCTACTTCGACGTCGCGCCCGTCTACGGGCACGGGCCGTCCCTGGAAGACTTCATGGACCAGACCCCGCTGACCGTCGGCTCACCGGAACAGGTCATGCGGGGATGCGGGGATGCGGGGATGGACCGAAGACCGTATCCGAGTGATTTATCGGACGAGCAGTGGGCGTTGATCGAGCCGATGATCACGGCCTGGAAGCAGGACCGGGTGGGCCGGTCGGCGCCCGGACGGGATCTGTGATCTCCGGGAGGTCGTGAACGCGATCTTCTACCAGAACCGGACGGGCTGTCAGTGGCGTTACCTGCCCCATGACCTGCCGGCCTGGTCGGCGGTGTTCTACTACTTCACGCTGTGGCGTCAGGACGGGCTCGACCAGCGGATCCAGGAACTCCTGCGCTGCCAGGTGCGGGAGAAGGCCCGCCGATTAGAGGACCCGTCCCTCGTGATCATCGACACCCAGTCCGTGCGCGCCGCCGCGGGTGTCCCCAAGACCACGACGGGACTGGACGCGAACAAGAGGACGCCGGGGCGCAAGCGGGGGCTGGCCGTCGACGTGCTGGGGCTGGTCATCGACGTCGTCGTCCTGGCCGCCTCCGCCCATGACAACACCGCCGGCACCGCCCTACTCGACCTGGCGGCCGAGCGGTGCGGGAACCGTCTGGAGAGGGCCCTGGTGGACCAGGGCTTCAAAGGCGAAGTCATCATCCACGGCGCCCTGTTGGACATCACCGTCGAAGTCGTCCGCCGCAACCCGGAGGATCAGGGCAAGGGCTTTGTCCCGCAGCCGAAGCGGTGGGTGGTCGAGCAGGTCAACGGCACGTTGATGCTGGACTGGCGTCTGGCCCGCGAGTACGACCACCGGCCCGACACCTCCGCCTCGCGCGTCTACTGGGCCTCCACCGCGAACATGGCCCGCCGTCTCACCACGTCCACCCCCACCTGGCGCGACACCCTCCGGACGGCCGCGTGAACATAACCGAGTTCCTGATCGATCTCCAGGCCCGCCACGACGAGGCCACGGCCCGGGCCGGTGAACTTCGCAGTCAGATCGAGGGCTTGACCGCCGCGCTAGCCGAGACCGAAGCGCGCCTAGCGGACTTGGCCACCACCCGAAAGGTCATCGCCGAACTCGCGCCGACCGGAGGCGGAGACCAGGCCGATCCACTCGAGTCGACCACTGCCTACCAGGCCATCGTGAACGCCTTCAACCAGCACCCCGACCAGGCATTCAAGGTCCGTGAACTGCACGAACTCCTCGGCATGCGCACCGACGGCCGTGCATGAACGTCACCCGCAGCCGCCTCGGACGCCTCACCCGACAAGGCTTCCTCACCCAACCCGGACGAGGCCGCTACCGAAAATGGACCTAACACCCTCTTAGGGGGCGCTATGGGGTGTAATTCCCGTTCTGTGGTCGCCTGATCGTGTGGGGCTGCGGAATCCGGGCAGGTCGGCCGACTTGGCCGTGCTGGAGTGGCGAGGCGAGTGAGCGCAAGCCCTACAAGAGCGACTCATCCGACGAGCAGTGGATGTTGATCGAGCCCGTGCTCTCCGCGCCAAAGGCCCGGCACCCCTCGGCCGCGGGCCACGCGGGCAAGTACGAGATGCGGGGAACCACTATCGCGAAACCGAGAGATCGCAAACCATAGCGATCATGAAAGCAGCTGGGGAACCACGGATCTCACGGGTTTGCCGTCCAACGCCTGTTTCGCACGCTTGCTCATCATGTAGGCGAAGGCTGTCAGATTATCTGCCCGACTCTCCCAATCGGAATTCATTTGGATCGTTATCAGAACTGTCTCTATGCGAATAAACGCTACAACGGTCGGCGAGCCATCCTTCTCTTCCACCGAAATAACCTTTCGATCTTCCTCCGCAATATACGAGTCGGAGAAATATTCTCCCGGAATCACCTGGATCGATTCGCCCGACTTGGAAGCCTTCGCGTAGTTGGCCTCTGCTGAAGCTGAACTCGTATAGGCGTCAACAAAGAAGTTCGCAACCTGAGATCCGGGCAGACTCCAAAAAACATTTCCGGCGTTACGCCGATCTGCCTCAGACGCACAGTCATCGCACGCTAGGTAGCCGTTCAAGTGCGGACCACCCGAAACCTCCCAGCCCGGAGGCAAGACATCACGGTCCGGGAGGATCTTCGAGACGAGATCCTCAGGAGTCACAACATGCTTCGTATGGGTCCTCGTGGGTTTCGGTGCCGACTCAGTATTTCCTGGAGAGCGCCCGGTGACGAGGTGGACACCGCCATAGAGAGCGAGCGCCAATACCGCTAGCAGCACGACGGCCACTACGGTCAGCGAGTTCCTGCTGTTACGCGTATTCGAGATCGAAAGCGGCCCTAGAGAGATCTGACTGTTGCGAACCTTGCCGCTTCCGATCACGACACTGTTGGTGAATGTCGACGGAGTGGCGGAGGGATTCGAAAGCAGTTGAGTCAGCGTTCTTTCGAACTCGCGGTCAGTCGCGAGCGCCTCTCCGATTACACCCCGCAGTTCTTGTGTCACCGCTAAATTTGTTGGATCGGCATCAAATCCCGCCAGAGCTACTCGGCCCTCTTCGGAGCTCAGTCGCCGACGGATAAGGTCACTGAGCGCTTGACCCGTGCCACCACCCACCGCCGTGGCCGCGCCACTCGCCATCGCCGTCAGGATCTGCACTGCCGCTGACGCCACACCGTCTGCCGCTTCCATGAGGCCCCCCTGTGCCTAGTGCACCGTTGATGCAAGCATGGCAACTCCCGCTGGCTCCAGGGCGCGAATGGGGATATGCGCCCTGACCGGAATCGAGCCAGGCCCATTCCGGCCGCCGGGTCGTATTCGCCGACACCATACGCCCGACGCGGGCCCTCGACCTGCGCGAAGCCCTCGACCTGCCCATCCTGCCGAAGGGCACCGCCACCCAACCCAAGAACGAAACGCACATCAAGCCTCATAACATCCTCTTAGTGACGTCCTGGCCCGCGCAGGCGTTGAGGCCCACGCAGACGTGGAGTTCCTCTTCCGCGGCCGGCTGACCGCAGAGGTTCTCCTCGGCGGGTTGCCGCGGCTCGACGGCCGGATTCCGGCGGATTGTGGCGGCCTTTTCACGGTCATGGTGTGCCCTGCTTTCTTGGCGTGGGTTCGAACTGGTCGTGCGCGCCGCGGCCTCTGGGGACGTGGTCCTCTCGCCCGGCGTCACCGCCCACGTCGTACGGCGTATGCGGCAGGACTGCCGGGCGGACCGCACACGGGTGGCGGTCGAGCGGATCGTGGCCCTCACCGGCCGTGAACGGGAAGTCCTCGCCATGCTCGGTGCCGGGCTCACCAACGCCGAGATCGCCCGGCGGATCGGTGTGGAGACCGGCACGGTGAAGGTCCATGTCGGCCGCATCCTCGCCAAGCTGGGCACTGCGAACCGCGTCCAGGCCGCGATCATCGCGTATGAGGCGGGGCTGGCCGACGGAACAAGCGGAGTACGGCGCGCTTGATCCCGTACGTAGCCACCGCGACGAGAGGGACGGCGGTCAGTGTCATCGGTGCAGGCGTACTCCCGCGTGCTTGAGTCCGTAGGCTGCCGCTGCGGTGAGCGGTACTGCGGTGAGAGCGACGGCGCCCCAGCCGAGGAGGGCGTCCCAGTTGCCTTGCGCATCCATGCCGCCGCTGAGGAGGTAGTAGCCGCAGACCATGAGGGGCATGGCCATGGTGGCGCGGATGACGGCGTCGAGCAGACGGGGCGCGGTGACGGGCGATGGTCCCGACGATGAGGAGCCAGGGCCAGACCTCGGTGCTGGCCATGTTGCAGGTAGGTGCCCTGACCCCAGGTGTCACCGAGCGAGGCGAAGAGGTAGGAGCTGAGTCCGGCGAGGAGGCCGATCAGGAGGTTCTTGCGCATCACGCGGGCTACCGCGAGAGAGCGCCGACGGCGGCGTGTCTGCCACAGCAGGGGATGGACGGTCAGGCCCGCAATCGCGATCCTGGTTCCGGTGAGCAGCATGGAGTCCTTGCCGCCCTCTTCCTCGGCGGCGCAGATCATGCTGTCGTCCACGCCTCCGTACGAGGCGTAGGACCGCTCGACCAGGGCGGTGAGCTTCCGGGTGCACCTGGTCTGTGAATGGGCTGCGGCGTGCGGCGGCTTCCGCGCTCCCACGCCGCAGACGGGTCAGTGATGTGTTTGCCACCAGATGAGCACCGCGGCGAACCCTGCGCTTCCGGCGGCGTAGGCAGCGCCGCGGGCCGCGTGCATCGCGAGTGTCCGCAGACATCGGCCGACGCCAACTAACCGAGCGCGGTTGGCTGTGGCGGGTGTGTGTGGCTTGTTGGGGAGGTCCGTAGACTCACACATAGGAGTCCCTTCCTTCAGAGGGCAGGTGGCTTCCTGACAGAGAGCCCCACTGAGCCGACGGTTGCGAGCCTGGAGGTCCGGTGCGGGCTCTCTGTTGCGTCCAATGAGAGCACAGTTCAGCCCAGGTCCGTCGTTGGCCCTATACGTACAAAACCACTCTCCTGAGTTTGACGATCGGGACAACGCTGCGGAGTAACCCGGCAGGACAACACACAGGTCAAGGGCCCCAATTCGGCTTGCTGTGCCATTCCAGTCCGCAGGCCGGAAGGCGTTGCATGACCCGGTGCTGTGCGATGGGGCGCGTACAGCACCGGGGCGAGAAGCGACCCTTTGTCCCGCTCCAAAACCCGTCGGCATCCGGCTCATCAGCCGCTCGTAGACGGACAGAGCTGGCTGCCTGAAACGCAGTGCAGCCGTGCCGGTGCCGCGATGTCGTGAAACAAGGTGCCGTTCCAGTCCCAGACGAGGGGGGCGAGAGCGATGAGCTGGAGGTGGCCCGCGTGATTGGCACTTCTCAGAATCAGACTGCCTGCGTGAGCGGGGAGGGGCCATGGTCGGCCGTGCGGGCGGCGCGTCGACGGTCCCACGCCGCTTGAGCCGGTGCTCACCCCGCCGAGACGTACCAGCGTTTCCTCCACGCGAAGACGGAACTCGTCCCGCTCGTACTGGATCAGTGGCGTCGCCGAGTGAATCCGTAGGCGGCTTCGCCGTCGATCAGCCGCCGCCGTGTCTACGGCGGCGGCCTACCCCGCCGGCCGCTGCAACTGTTGGACACCGAAGCTACGTTCCTCCGATGGAGAGGGGGTCGATGCGCGTCTGATATCTGGGGGCGTCCGTGATGTCGTGAGCGCTCGCAATGGAAGTTCTGAATTCAACAGGACGCCAGTGAGCCTCAAGTCCAGTGTCCGTGTTGTCCATTACTCGACGTCGGCGTTCGTGCCGTTTGCGGCAAGTTGGCGAAGGGCGCTGCGTTCGCGACGGTCAGCGGACAAAGGTCTACACATGTTGCTGCCAGCCCAGTTGGAGAGAGAAATGCAACGGGTGTTGGGGCTAGCGATATCCGTCCAGCCCAACACCGCCCAGTCTGAAAGCTGTTCGCAATTGCGGTGGAAGATGTACTGTGTGGGACAACTGGCATCGGGTCTCGACTCCGGACGCTGCGGAGGTCTGGACCACGGCGTGCCGCATGACCCCCGGGAGTCGGCCTGTTCCCCGGCGTAGCGCCGCCGATGCTGACTTTGTGCTGACTTGCTGACCTCGAAATGCCCTTTGACCTGCAACGATGCCTTCCCGTGCCTCTTCGGCTTCAACTGGCATCGGTTCTGAACCCTTTACCGGTCAACAGCGTGACGTGTTTGCCATCGCCGAGGAGTGCCACCGACTTGCCGGTGGCACTCCTCGCGCTGGGCACTTCGCTCGCCCACTCCGTTGCACGTGGGAGCCTCGGCTCCGACAGGCGTCACCGAGTACCGTGCGGGTTGCCTTAACGGAGCTTCGCGGATACGAACAGGGACAATCCGGAGCGGACGGTGCGGCTGAGCCTCCTGGGATGATGAAGGACCATCCTGGGGGGGCCGCGAACCTTCGCATTCTGCGCGCTCGAAACGGAGAAGCCTTGCGCGCGGTGCGGGCATGAACGTGATTGGAGCCCACGAACTGCTGTGCGTCGAGCATTAGGGGTGCAAGGGAATCGAGCGAGACTTCCGTGGGTGCGGCGGAGTAGGTCGAGAGTGACGTGTTCCTACGCTCTTGAATGCTGAACGGCGACGAGAGATGGGCTGGCTTCAAGCGCGTCACGGTGAGTGATGACGGGTAACTTGTGGCCGCTTTGATGAGCCGGGGAATGGGGCGGGTATCGCCCTTCCTGATCAGTTGAGAAGAGGGACGAATGTCAAGATTTCTGTCCCCACCAGCTTTGGAAGCCGGCTATGCGCGGACTGGTGCCCGGTCCGCGTACGGTGTTGTACTCGCCGAGCAGTGCGCGGGCCTGTCTGCACCTTCACGTCCACCCGTGAAGAAGTTCCCCGCGGGCGGCAGTCGCGGCTACTCAGGCAGAATGTCGCCAATGAATGTGTCGCCATCGAGATAGACGAGGGCGATGCCGGCATCGGAAAGGTAGTCCTTAAGGTCCTTGTCGCTCGGTTCGCTGGGCAGGAGAACGGCGACTCTGGGGTTGGGGGGCTCGACATGACGGCGGAAGTCGTGAAGTTGGCCAACGGCCATGCGCACTGCTTCGCGGCTGGTGTTGCCCTTGGCTTCGTACAGGACATGGTCGGTGACGTCGTAAAGGTCGGTCTGTAGGGTGCTCGCCTCTCCCTTGATCTTGATCTGATGGCGCTTCAGGACGTGGCCACGCCTCTGCAGGTATGCCTTGAAGCGCCTGAGTAGGACGGCTTCGCGGCGCTCCGTTTCGGTCTTGGCCTGTACCGACCGCGTGCCGTCCGTCTCCAGGTTGTCTTCCGATTCGACCACGGCGTTGGTGGCGACATCGGCCGACACCAGGGTGGTCTTGGTCTCTTCTGCGGGCGGGATGTCGTCCTTGGCGTCGTGCTCGACGTCGCCGGAAGGGCGAAGGCGGAAGACAATGACGTTGCGGAGGTCTCCGTTGTCGTCGGGGGCCTGACGAATCACGTAGGGCTGGTCGGGGTCGAGTGTGAATTCACCGACGTAGCGCTGGTACTTGGCACCCGAACCGGGGACCTTGCCGTTGGCGATGAAGACGCGGAGAGTCCGGCCAGCTTCGACGTGCTGGAGGATGGCCTTGTTGCCGGAGCCTTTGCGGCCGGTGAAGGTCTGGTCGCCGACTGTGCCGGCCCCGGTGTATTCGAAGACGGCGCCTTGCTCGTCCGTCTCGGCGAGCCAGCCGTCGTAGTAGCCGTAGCGGTGACCGGCTTCGTGATCGGTGTAGATGAGGATGTTTGGAGTGGTTACGGAGGGTACGATGCCCCCCTGCGGTCCGCCACCGAAGAGCTGCATCATCTCAGCACGGGTAGTGATCTGCCCGGGCCTGATCGTCGTAATGCGCGCGTCCAGCGCTTCGGCGCTGCGGTTCGGCTCCTTCAATTCGGGGCGATCGGGCGCCGGAGAATCATGCGATTGTGTCTCGTCCGCTCCCGAGGAGGAGAGCCCCAGTAGCTCCAGCGTCGGCAGCGACGCATGACCAAACGGCTTGGCTTCTGCCGGGATTTCATCTGGGCCGTGTACTCCCTGAGCCACTACTGGCAATCGTCCTTGGCTGTTACCCGGCGAGGAGACATAGCGGCTCAGTACTCGGTGAAGCCGCCACACTTCGTGCTCTGCCAGATCCTGCCGCAGTCGAGCCTGAATCTTCTGAGCCACGACCAGCTCCACCGCGCCGCCCGCGTCTGTGTCCAGCGTGAACACTCCAGCAGTCAGAACTTCGGCGATGTCCGCCGTCGTCGCCTCCGGAACGAGCTCCTGGCGGATCAGATGCAGCAGTCCCAGACTCAGTCGGTCGAACGGCGAGCAGAGGACCGCTAGCCGGGCCGCCGCGGGCGCCGACGTCCGCAGAAAGCCCTCGGCCCGTGCCTCCGGGCCTCTGGACGACGACGGACGCGAACGGCCGTGGCGCACATTGCGACCGCTGGGCGGGACCAAGACTGCGGCGCAACCGTCGGGCGCTCCGCGCATCACGGTTCGCGACCAACGGTCCAGGGAGTGCGGTGACAGCGACAACACAGGGATCGGGAGCCACCTGCCATCGGCTTCGCCCTCATTCGGCAGCAAGGACGGACGCTCGAACGTGAATTTGGAATTGTCCGCGCCTGGCGGGCCCGATGACACCCGGACGGTCGGCAGATCCAGGCCCGTACGGCGCCACACCTTGGTGGGTAATGGGTTGAGCAATGCGACGGGGGTCGTCTGCGACCACTCACGCAGCTGCTGCCAGATCGTTGGCGCCCGCCATGCTCTGGCCGCGCAGTCCGACACGGTCACCACTAGTCGGCGACCGTTCGGAGAGCACACTTGTCCAGCCGCCGTTGATCGGCCTTGGCGGTCGTGTAGTTCGATGCCGGAGCCTGCAGTGAATGTCAGATCGCGCACCTGGAGGGTACGGAAAGCCCCGAGCCGGTCCAGCACGTTGACGAAGGCATCAATAGTCTCCTGCCACACCTGCATAGAAGGGGAGCGGTCCACGACCAGGACCAAGTCGAACCACCGCTCTGGTGCCGCGGTGAAGACCGGGATCAACTCACCGCTTCGGGCGTAGCTGTCCACGGTTGCATCGAGGTCCAGTGCATGGCACCGCCCCATATACCAGGGCTGCTTCCAGGGACGAAGCGCTCTTGTAACCTCTAGTGCCAGCGGCAGCGCTGCTGCGCGCGGTACGCCCACCGCATGCCCACGGACCTGGGAGTCCGATCCGGGAAGGCGCTCATGCAGCGCGCGGCTTTTGGGCGTGGCCGAAGGCGCTTGCGCCTCTGCTCGGGGGCGGTCGGTGGCGAGGGTTGCGAAAGCCGGTGTGGTGGCCGGGGGCTGAAGTTTGGAGCCCGAGTCCAGTGATTCCGACGAGGTCTCACTCATCCGGGTGGCTAGCCAGAGGGCGTCCGCGATGGCTGTCGCATCCAGCTGTGGGGCCACAGCGTGCAGCATCGAGACTGCCAGGCTCAACGATGTGGCATCCGGTTGTGCAGCCGGCGATGCTGACGGTGGTGCCCCGTGCCGGTCCTTGGTTGATGCTCCCGACGCTGACTGTTCAGGCATGGGACAGCTCACGGAGGACCAACTGCATGATTCTCTGCGCGTCGCTCTGCTCGTTCTGCGTGACCTCGCCCTTAGGGGCAGCCACTCCGGTCAGCACATGCACTGCGTTTAGCAGTTGGTCCACGGCGAGGCTCTCACCTGCCGCGAGCCGCTCGACGAAGATCTTTATTAGGGAGTCGACAGAATGGGATTGCTCCTCGTTGATCTCCAGGTGTGCCGCGACGACCTGGCGTAGTGATTCGACCGTCGGCGTCGGCATCGTGTAGCGGATGCAGCGGCGGAGAAACGCTGACGGGAAGTCCCGTTCGCCATTGCTCGTCATCACAATGAACGGGAAATCAACACACTGCACCCGGCCTTTGGTGACGGGAGGGCGAGCTTCACTGCCCCACTCACGGACATGGACGACGTCGTCCCGGTACCTGGCCAACTCCGGAATCTCGAACTCACCGCGTTCCAATACGTCGAGCAGATCGCTGGGCAGGTCCAGATCGCTCTTGTCGATCTCGTCGATCAGTAGTGCACGAGGCCGCTTTGCCGGCAGGAGAGCCGTTCCCAGCGGTCCCATATGCAGGAACGGGGCGATGTTATCGCTGCCGGAGGCGCCCTCCAGCCTCTGCGCGTGGATGCGGCCCAGAGCGTCATAGCGATAGAGCGCATCCGCGAGCGTACTGCGGGAGGTGATGTGCCAGCGCAGTACATTGCCGAGTTTCAACTCGGCCGCCACCTGTTCGATGACTGTCGACTTGCCCGCCCCTGGAGCGCCGGTCACGAGTAGGGGACGGCGCAGAGCCAGCGCGGCATTGACTGCTTCGATCAATCCCGGCGGCGGCTGGAACTTCTGGTGAAGAGCCTCCCGGGGGAAGTTGCGCCACGGTGGCGGATCACCGAGCTCCACGTCCCGAGGATTGCCGTCACCGACGTAGAAGGGGTTCCAGGTCATACTGTGTTCTCTCCATCGGTTGAGCGTGTCTCGAACCAGTCGCAGAAGTCCAGCCATTCCGTGTCGTGCCACACGGACCTCAGCCGTGCGAGATTCGCCCGGCCTTCCGCTGGGCCCCCCTGCCCGGCGTGTCCCTGCCAGGTGTGGCGATAGGCGACGCTAAATTCGCCCGGCAGTTGGTCCCAGTAGCGTTCCACGCTCTCACGGGAGGCCATAGGCAAGTCGCCCTCGCTTTCCGGCCAGAGCACAATAGGGGCATAGGCCAGCAGGTGCTGCATGAACTCCTCCAGCCGGTTGGGCCGGTGACTGAGGGCCAGCGCACCCTCGTAGGCGCCGTTCTGCAATCGCTTGGTCAACTCCTCCGGGTGGCTGATTTCATGTTGCCCGAGCCAGTCCACGGGGGCGCCGTTGCCACAGTCGGCCTTCATCGCAGTAAGCCGCTCACGGGCATAATCGTTTATCCAGAAGAGATGGTCAGGCGGGCATAGCCTGTCGCTCCAGCGCAGTACGACCTCGTGCCTGACGCCCAGCCGCACTCCGAGATTCGTTTCTTCTGGTCGCCAGCGCACCAGCAGGGACGATGGCGCGGCGATCTCGATGCGCCTGAGTTGTGCACCAGCCTGCGTAGCCTGGCGTGAGGCCCACTTCAGCACCTTCGCGAGCTGCTGTTCGACCCCGGACTGTGTGGGGGTGCAGGGAAACTCTGCGCGTGCCACCTGCTCGCCGTGGTCGAGCAGCCAGGCCAGCAGCGTCTCTGGCCACTGGTCTGCGAGTGCCGCATGCAGACTGACCACCAATCGTAGACGCGACGCCTCAACCTGCTCGGTCAATGCGGCAAAGGAGTCGTTCAGCTCCACAACGGCGCCTACGGCCCTGGCCCACGCTGATAGCTCGGGGGTGTCAGGCCCGAGGCCGTCTTCCATGGCGAGCGTCGCGATGAACGTGGCCAGTGGTGCTGTGTTGCTGCCTCCTACTCGGGGAGCCCGGAGCCGGAGCGACTCTACACAGGCGCGCAACAGGTCGCTGCCGACGGCGTCCGGCGAGTAGACCGTGCTGCCACCAGCTGCACGCCCTGCGCGTTTGAGCCGGCTGGTGGTCAATCGGTTGCCCGGCCAAGAGAGGAGCAGATCGACGGTGCGGATGGAATCCACCAGCCCGTCGATCACACGCAGTGCAAGCGTCACGACGTCAGTGCTGCCCACACCGCCTTGCCTGCGACTGTGCAGCCTCTGCCTTAGGTCTTCCAGATCTGCGGGGGTGGAGATCGGGAGCGGTGACACTTCTTCACCAAGCGGCAGCAGGGCCCACCTCAGATCCTCCTCGCCTACCGGCCCCAGCAGAGTCCCGCCTCCTTGCCGATGCCGGATATTGCGCGCCAGCCAGGGGTGCCGTCCGACCGGATCGCCATCTGCCACCACCAATCGGGCGCCCGTATTCGTCGCCTCGTTAACGGCCCGGCGCACATCCTCCGAAGATAGAAGCTCGCCGGCGCCAGAGATACCGTGGCGCAGCACACGCACCAGTCCTCGGGTGAAGGCGAGCCCGTATGCGTTCTCGCTGACGCCCACCGACATCAGCAGCGACAGTCTTGTCGCGCCCTGGCGGACTCCCGCGTCTAGCGCAGCGATGTCCGGCGTGGCCCCGCCCGCGTGACAGGTGTCCACCAGGGCGATGACTCCCTGGACTCCTTGGGTGTCCAGAGCTTGAGTGAGTAGTTCACCGACATTCACGACGGTGGTTGGTTCGTCACTACGGGAGTCGCCCGCCATCAGAAACAGCCTGGGGACGTTGCCGAGGGTGGTGCCGTGACCTACGAAGGCCAGCACGAGTACAGCTTGTGCTTGACCTGCCCGCTGGGCCGCGTCGCGGACGGCCTTTTCGATCTGCGCTTGTACCACAGACGGGCCGTATAATAGTGAGTTCACGCCTGGGCTCGCGTCCTCGCAGCCGCCCACCCAGTGGTCCCGGAGGGTGGTGTGTAGAGAGTTCGCCACTTCTTCCAGACCATCGAGAAAGCCGAGGTCCGGGCACTGAGGAGCGATCACCAGGAGGTGTCGGGGCGGGGCTGCGAGAGTCATATGGCCGTTACTGCCTCAAGCGTCTCGAGGACTGGTCCAGCTACGCCCGGCTGAGCGAGATACTTAGCCGCAGGGTGAACCCACGCACCGTCGGAGTCGACTCGCCTGCTCACTGGTGTCACCGAGGCAGCATTTGCGGCGACAAACCTCTCTAGCTGAGGCTGACCGACAATGAAGTCATCACGGTCCCAGAAGTTTAACCAGGCGCTGACCGCCGCAGGAACTCGTAGAGGCTGGGGGCGCATTCGGGGGCCTACCGCCGTCCGCATCCCGATCGGGGACCCCAGTGTTACCAGCAGCGGCACCACACCCGTGTGCTCGTGGAGAGCCTCGAATGTGACGACCGTGCCCAGTGAATGGGCGACAACGATGGTGGGTCCTGACGGATTCAGGTCCTGGGCGACAAGGTCGCGGATCCGCCGGTCCAGACTCAGCCCGGATCCGTCCGTGTCGCAGCGGGCAAGATATCGCCTCACCTGACCGAGGCGATGGACCATCATCCTCGCGCTTGCCCAACCGCCCACCCTGCGCAGTCCCGGCAGCGCCAACAGAGTGTTCGCAGAACTGAGTGCCCGTCGGAGGACATCGCCGGCTCCCTGCTGCTCTCCCTCGGGGGCCAGTTGAGACCTTGCCCGTCGCAGCACGCGTGCTTCGTGCTCGTTTTCGGGTTCGAGCAGCCGCTCGTCGACTGAGTCGAGCAGCAGCTCAACCAGTGTCTCCGTATCGGCGTCGACTGCATCGCCCTGCGGAGCCACCCCCTGTGCTCCGCCGTCAAAGAACAGATCGCCGTAATAGGCGAATCGGATATCTAGAGCTTTGCCGTGTAGCAGCTCAGGAATCCGCCGGCTATGCCCTGCGGCCTGTGCTCCGCTGGCCAGCGCTCGCAGCCACTCGTCCAGCTCGGTAGCGGCGTTGCGTGGCCCGCCCACCCCGTGCACGAATACCAGACGCGGCTTCATTAATCCCCCGGAGCTCCTGAAAGCCTCACCCAGGTGTGCCGCTGGGCGAGCAGCGAGGATACCAGTGATGCTGGCGTGAGACTGGGCTTGGGCCCGGGCGGGCCGGCGGCCGCGATCGAGTGGTGTCGAGGTCCGTCACATCTACGCGATTTCCGCGTGCTTCAGCGGTGAGGAGCCGCCGATGCGGGGGAAGTTCGAAGTCAACGTCTTCGCAGTCGTCCGGCGGGACTCGCGGATGGAAGGGCTGTCGATCTGGGCCTTGGTCCGGAAGTACGACGTGCACCGCAGGACGGTGCGAGAAGCCCTACCGTCAGCTTGGCTAGCCTGCTCACAAGCTGCCGCCCCGCTCGCCGCGGCTGGTCCGTTAGGAGTAGGTCCTGAGCCCAGCCTGATCGGAGCCGCACTAATGTCCAAAGTCGGCCTTCCAGACTGTGTAGGCATTCATGGAGGGCTTGATTTGGGAACTCCATTGTTTCCTCGAGCCTCTTGAGCGTGCCCCTGGCGCCCGCTGTGGGCGCCGTCAGGCACTCACTGAACTGCTGCGTAGTAGCCAACCTGCCTCGTCCGACGACACGTCTTTACTATTCTTCCCTCTAGCGAATATTGCCTGGGACATCTAGATAGATACCGGAAACCTGGGAGATGTGATGAATCGGACGCATCACAGTCAGCACCTCTGCCGAGCCCGGGTTCCATTGGCTAGGGTCGGGGTGCTTACGGAGGATGGCGGAGGCGAGGGTTAGCACCCTAGACAACCGTGGGCACGTGCACGTCATGTCAGAGCCGAAGAGGCTGACGAAGGCAGATCCGGCGTTTGCTGGCTTGCCCTAGAGCGCATCGGGCTGCCCGCTGAGCGGCGGGTCTTCGTGAACGATCGCGCGGTGATTCTTTCATCGGCGGGAGCGCCGGGCAGCACTACCATCCACTCAGCGGACGAGGAGGTCGCGAACGCTACTCGCTACTCCGTCTGTACCGCTCGCACCGGAACTGACGTCCTGTGGATGGGTCTTCGGAGAGCGGCGATCTGGCCTCTCAATGATCGCCGCTTTCTCCTCCCTTCGGGACGTCAGCCGCAGCGGCTGCGTCTTCCTGATCGTGCACGCGCAGGGATTCCGCACCAAGCGCGGTGACGACTTCGGGCGCTAGACGAACTAGCGCTGGCAGGCAGATGCTCCAGTGGCCGGCGCAGAGGGCTTGTGCCACCAGTGCTGGCGCACGGTCGGAGTCGGAATCGATCGCGATCGCCGTCAGGGTCCTGGCACGCTCGGCAGAATCGGGAATGCCGACGGCAATCTCCGCAGCACGTGCGGTATCGCCGCTGCCCGCGTGACCGCGGGCGATCTCGCCGAGAGTGCGCGCTCGCTGGAGAGGCTCGGTGATCGACTGGGAGATGCGCTCCGCCTCGTCAAGGGCGCCGGATGCCACCGCAATCCGCGCGACGGCCGTGAGAGCCGTCGCCCTTTCTGCCACATCGGAGATGGCGCCAGCGATCCGCTCCGCGCGTCCGAGACAGCCTGCGTACGCCGTGGCTGAGGTGACGACACTCAGGGCTTTCTGACGGAGCGGTGGGCTGGCGATCGCATTGATGAGCTGTTCAGCGCGATCTGAGTCGCCTGCCAGGGCCAATTCCTTCGCGATAGCGGTGATAGACATGTCTCGGCTCGTCGGGTTGGGCAGTGCGTCGGCTACGGCGAAGGCACGCTCGATGAGTTCTTCGGCCGTTCGCCTGTCGCCTGTCTCCGCGGTCTCCGTCGACAGTGAGGCGAGAGCCTTGACCCGTAGTGCGGGAGAGACGATGGACTCCACAGCCTCTCTGACCCTCTGCACGTCACCGTCCTTCGCGGCTGTACGTGCATCGTTGATCAGAGCATCTGCCTGTTGAAGGTGCACGTTGATGGGAGAGGGAGACCACGGCAAGTACCTCATCTTTGTGGCACCCGGGTTCCCAGGCCTGGCGGGCGGGCGACGCTGCTGAGGCGACCTCTCACGCTCACTGGGGGCAATCCGTCCTCCACGCGACAGCGCGGCGAGGGCCTTGCTCCTGCACTCCGGATCTTCGATCGAACGGGCAACTCTGGCCACCCGTTCTTGATCGTCGCGGGTTGCTCCTGCCTTGACGATCAGTAGCAGTGCCGTTGACCTTTGCGCCGCGTCGACGATGGAGGCGGCGATGCCTTCCGCCCGGCCGAGGTCACCGGCCAAGGCGATGGCTTCCGCTACAACGGTCAGCGAACGGTCCCTCTGCGGTACGTCGGAAATGCCGCGGGCGATCCCTTCGGCCTGATCCAGATCACCGGTTGAGGTCGTGGCCTGCGCGAGAATGGCATGGTCCCTTCCGATGTGACTCCGTCCGTTCATGGATCGCGCCCTGGCTTCCGCCTCCGTGGCGAGGTTCTCGGCACGTTTCACATCACCGTTCGCGGCCAGGCCTGATGCCACAATGGCCAGAGCTGTCGCTCGTCGGCCAGGGCTGTCGAAGCTGCTTGCAATGGCTATGGCGTGATCCGAGGCACCGGAGAACGCCATGACCCGGGCGATGGTGATGAGGTATTCGCACCTTGCGGCTGTTCGGGTCACAGCGCGAGCTGACTCCTCGGCCTGGCGAAGGACCACGCTCGCTCTTCTCTCCATGCCAGCTTCCGCCATCTCCCTAGCGACTGCGGCGAGGATCCAGGCTCGACGGCCCGGATTTCGAAGCGACGACGCGAGAGACTCGGCTTGCCTCGCGAGGTCCGCAGCTACCCTCCCGGCGCCGGCTGCGTTCGCCGCTCGCGCGACGACGGCGAGCGCCTGCGCCCGATCGGATCGAGGGCGCACCGAGCGGGCGATGTCCCGAGCCCGGCGCCAGTCACCGGCGTCAGCGAACTCAACTACTACGCCGCAGAGGGCATGGGCGCGCTCGGATTCACGTGGCACCGACTTCGCGAGAGCAAGGCCACGTTTCACGTCCCCGCCGGCTGCGGCGGCACGTGCGACAACACCGAGGACATGTGACCGCTGCGCTCCGCTCACCATCGAACAGGTCAGCTCTTCCGCACGTGCGACGAGCACTCGCGCCCGATCCAGGTCTCCCGCACGGGCGAGGGCGCGGGCGATCACCGCGTATGCGTGAGCCTGTCCGCCGGCCTCAGTAACGGCAGGGACGTACCGCTCGGCTTCCTCGGCCACCTTCCGCGCGCGCTGAATATCACCGGCGTCGGCCATGTGACGTGAAACCGAAGTGAGCGCCCGAACTCGCCGCGCTGGTGTGGTGATCGAGCGAGCCAGGGCCTCGGCACGGCTGTGTCTGCCGAGTTGAGTCCAGACCACGGGCAGGTACGTGGGAATGTGATCGTTTCGTTGGGTGAGCTTGGCTCGGTGGACGGCCAACTGGCTAAGCGCGACGAGGTCAGGCGTGGGGGAGCGGACCAGGATCTCTTGCGCGGTTGCGATCTCCGCGAGTGCAACACTGTCGCCGCCAATGGTGTCCAGCATGCGGTGGTGCCGGTATGGGTCTGTAGCGCAAGTCACCATGCGGGGGATGTCGCCCGTACTGTGGAGCAGCTTGAAGTAGCCCTGTAGGAGGTACTCGGGCGAGCCAGTCGGCCACTGCGCCGCGCGAAACCCCTCGGCCCATCCGTGGATCCGTTCCCGGTATTCGGCCAGGCGGGCCTCACCGAGAAAGCGCAGCGCCTGTCGCTGGATCTCTTCGTGGCCGAGGACATAGATTGCCACCTGCGATCGCCACCGCCCCGGCCGCGAGGCGAACGTTCGTCCGGAGACCGCCCCGAGCTGACTCCCGACCTCCCCCTCCGAGAGTCCGGCGAGCTGCCCCAGGTCCGCTTCGGAAAGCCCTCCTCCCGCTGCTGTCAGCAGACCGAGCAGATCTTTCTCGACCGTAGTTCCGTGCAGCAGTCTCTTGAGTTCGCGCTCCGCATCTTGTCGGACCACCGCTGCGTGGGGGGATGCAGCCAGTGTCCGCACGATCTCCGGCTGGCGCAGCGGGTGGTCGTCGGGGACGTCGACGGGGATCGGCGGATTCGGCCGCCCAGCGACGATGACGCGCATGCCGACCGGCGGGTCGGCCGGCAGAATCGCTGCGATGCTGTGCGCGTCCGGACCGCTGGTCACACCACGGTCCTCGTCCAATCCGTCCACGACGAGGACCAGGCGTTCGCCCCTCCCCTGGCACAGGCCCGCCGCACGCTCGAACGCCCCCAGCAGATGCGCCTCGCGGGTGGCGTCGGTGAGCATTAGCGGCATGGGTTCGCCCAAGAGCTCCCATGCCTGTTCGAGGATCACCTCGGTGAACGCCTTGCTGTCAGCCTGCCCTGCCCATCGGGCGGTGATGAAGAAGGACAACACCCGCACGCCAGGAGGCGGATTCAGCACGAAGGTTGACAGCAGTGCTGACTTGCCGGCCCATGCCTCGGCTCGCCACCACATGTACGGATGTCCTGTTTCGGAGGATGTGCAGAAGAGTGCCAACTCATCCAACTCGCCCTTCCGCGACCGCAGTCGATCCGGCGCGATTCGACGTACCTGCGACAAGTAGGCGGAGCGCACGGCGGGCATGTGCGGGGCCGAATGGCCCGTGCCTTCGATCCCCTCGTCCTTCGACGCAGAAACGGCGAGAGGAAAGCCGATCAGATCGCGTTGTAGGGAGTCGACCGACTTCGTCGCGGCGGCTGGCGCGTATCGTCCGACGAGTTCGCATAGTCGGCTGAACAACCGATCCGCGATCTCCGCTGTACCGGCCTTGATGACGCCCCGGAGTCGTCCCACTGCCAGCGTGCGGTCCGTCTCGTCGATACCTTCAAGTCGCACTTCTCGAAGCCGCAATGCCCCGAGCAAACGCCAGGTCAGCTCGGCCGCGGATACGTCGGTCGTGTCGATTTTCTCGCCCGCCGCGGCCAAGGCGATGACGGCGTCGAGATGCCGCAGTCGCTCCCGTACCGCTCGATGCGTCCGCCCGGTGCGGGAGACCTCGAAACGGAACTGGTCCGAACTATTGGTGTCGCGGGCGATCCCAGCTAGTTCCCGGAGCTCTTGTACGTGTGGGTTGGGGCTCGCCACGACCAAGGCGAGTCGCCAGCTGCCCTCGGCGACCTCTGCGCCGTGTTCCTGGACTACCCGGAGGTAGGAGCCCATCAATTCGACCGTTGCTCGGTTGCTGGGCACGAACGACGGGTCCCTCCGGACACCGATGGAGACTTGCCGCCGAGTTCCGTCGGCCGAATGTCCGCACAGCAGCAGGTCGTCGACCGCGCTGGAGGCACTTGCCTGGAAGACCAGTTCGTACGGGGTGACATCATCCCCGAGCTCGGCTACGGGGTCGGCTGTGAGCAGATGGCTCAGCAACAGCGCGCCGTAGCGGTGCTCGAGGACGGTTCCACCGCCGCCCGTGGCATACGGGCTCGCATGCCTTGCGTTGTTCTGGGCACGGGATTGATCAGGCACTACTCCAGCCTACGGGCCCTTGTTGCGTACCGCTGATGGACAACGGATCAAACTCGTACTCGGGGGGCGGCCGGTCTCGGAGCGTGGTCAACCGACTGGCAGTGGCGCCCGCAGGAGGGTGCGGGCACGTTCGGCCATCGCCTGATCGCTGTCCTCGGCGGCTCGCGAGCTCACGCGGGTGTGGGACTCCAACCGCTCGGTTGCGGCGGCCATGCGCGGCGGACGGTCGGGTCCAGCATGTGGAGCTGCTTTTCGTCCTGGGCGAGGGCGTCGAGCATGCGCAGCCTTTCCAGGGCCTGTTGCGGTGCGGGGTGGGAGTCCTGGAGAAGTTCCACCAGGTCGTCCCATGGGAGCGGTTCATCAAGGGCGGCGAGGTCAGTCAGGAGCGTGCGCATGTCAGGGGATGCCGTGAGCCCGAGGCCGTCCAGCAGGGCGGTGCCGAGCGCCCCAGAGGTGACTTCCTCGTCGATGTTCTTGCAGATCGTGAGAACGCGGCGACCCTGACGGGCCTGTACGAGTGCTTCGTCCAGGAGGATCGGCCAGCCCCCGGTGGTTTCCATGAGCCGGTTACGGGCTTCCGTCTCGGCGAAGGGCGCGAGCGCCTCCACGTCGGTGGCCCAACTACTGATTCCCTCAAGAGTGACCCGGCGCAACGGGATCAGGGCGTTGTCGGGATCGAATTCCGTAGCGAGGGCGAGATGTTCGGCCTTGCACGCATCGGCGAGGGCGACAACAGTCCGGGTGACACCTGCGGGCGGCTGGATCGTCTCCGCCTGCCGGAGGCTGGCCCGAGCCTTGTCGATGTCGTTGAAACGGCTGAGCTTCACCACCACGATGCGGTGCAGTGGACCGGGCTTGCCCGTGCTTAGCAGCTCCTTGTAATGGGACGGTGATGTGGAACAGACGATCGGGTCCAGTTTGGAGGGGGCCCTCTTTTGCTGGTCGTCCAGGACGTTGGCAATGCTGCCCAGGCCGGTGGCGGCACTTCCGATGACGATCCGCAACTCGTTTCCCGGGGTGGTGAGGCGGGCGAGCTGCTGTTCGGTGAGCGGGCTGATGCGGTTGTCGGCAGCGATGGGGCGCCGTGCCTGAGCCGCGGTCAGCTTGGTCAGCGGCTTGGAGGTGTCGTGGTTTTCCAGTGCCTCCTCAATGGCATGCTGGTTGCCGAGGAGGCGAAGAACATTGGACGAGCGCAGCCTCCATCCCTGCGAGTCGCCGGCCAGAATGCCCAGGCCGGTCATTTCCTCCAGCAGCGCACGGAACTCGTCGGGCCCCTGGCCGGTGAACCCCTGCGGCCACCAGTCGTCGCACGCCCTGCTCAGCGCTCGGGTAGTTATCCGGCAGTCGACCCCGCCTGCATGGGCTTCGAGGGCCACAACGAGCGCGATGAGCTTGTAGCGGGGATCCAACTCAAGGGTCAGATTGATGGTGTTGCGCGTACGGTCGGTGAGTTCCTGCGACCCGATGACGCGTTCGAGGACGGCGTTGTCGACCCGCCACGGTGGTGTGCCAGGAGCAGGGGGCGTGCCGACGCGAGTGTTGAGGGACGCCTGCACAAGCGCCTGCCCTGCGAGCTGGAGCAGCTTGGGGTGGTAGTTGCAGTAAGCGAGGATCCGGTGGATGAGCTCGTCGGGGATCCGAGTCCCCAGGGCCTCCAGAGGCTGCCGGACGAGCCGGAAGGCCGGTGCCGGCGCCAGCGGCCCGATGACGACGGGCTTACCGAAGTGGGCGTCGTAGAGGGGCTGGTTGGGAAGCCCGGAGAAGCGCTGCACCTGGTGGAGGCCGGCGAAGACGGGCTTGAACCTGCGGTTGGTGGTGCTCATGAGTTCACGCAGACGAGTCGTCTGGGGGAAGTTGTCCTGGGCTTCGGCATCGAAGAAGATGTCGCACTCGTCGAACAGCACAAGGAGACGGCGGGCGTCGTCGTCGTCGAGCCAGGTGGTGATGGCGGCTGTGACACGCTGTTGCGCGGTGCCGCGCCGGGTCTGCCGGGCCGGGACGACGTCCTTGCGGTCGAGCTCGCGGCCGATCATGTCCCACAGTTCGTCGGTCTTCTGACCGAGCCCGAGGGTGGTGGGCAGCGGAATATAGAGAGCGACGTGATCCTTCGTCGTCTCGAAACGACGCGCGGCGGCGCGCAGGAGCGCCGACTTGCCGAGCTGACGTCCCCCGTACAGCAGCTGGGCGCCTGTCATGGAGGTGATGTCGTTGAGCTCTTGCTGGCGCCCGTAGAACATCTCGCTGGGGACGGATTCGTTTGCGTCGGGCCGGTAGGGGTTGGTGGCGGCGAACGGCGCGAGGATGCGCTCCGTGGTGGTGAACCGGTTGCTGGCCTTGGACGCCAAGTAGGTCAGGGATGCGGCGTCCAGGCACAGCAGGGGCTTCATGGGCTGTTTGGCGGTCTGCAGGGCGAGCTGACGTCGGGAGGCCGCCGGCAGCGTGCCCAGGACGACGACGAGGACGGGGAGAGTGCTGGTGTCTTGGTCCGCCCAGGCGGTCAGGGTGGTCACGTCCGATACGTCGGGGGTCAGCAGCACGCGCAGTCGGCCGCCCGCTTCGGAGCCGAAGGCCGGGAGCCGGCATCCGCCCAGCAGCTGGACGTCGGTCAGTTCGCTCCACTTCCGGTTGGGGGCGTGCGGGCCGACCGGGTGTTCCTTGCCGTACTCGATGCCCGCGATGCGCAATGCGCCGCGGAGCAGGTTGTTGCCGTTTTTGAAGGTGCGCCAGTTCTTGAGGAGATGGGCCCAGGAACGCAGCGTCTCGGTGGTGGTGTTGCGCTCGCGGGTGCGCAGTTGGGAGAAGTCCAGACCGGCGTGTGTACCGCCGCTGCCGACGGCGTCGACAAGGGCGGGGGTGATGCCCTCGGGGAGGCTGTCGGGCACCGAGGGGAAGAACCCTTCGAGGTCGTTCTCGGGCGCCGAGGTGGGCGGGTGTTCCCCGGCGAGGGCGGTGAGCAGGTAGTCCTCCGCCGTTGCCAAGTCGCCTGCGTCGACGAGCTGCGTGATCTTCGTCATCACGTCGTCGGGGACGCCGCCCGGCGCGTTGTTGATCTCGTCCTTGGCGCGTTGCATGAGGTCGGCTCTGGCCAGGTCGGCCAGCTGGGGCATGAGTTCGTTGACGGAAGTGAGCTGCCGGTGCACGGCGCTGAAGTCGTCGCCGGCCAGGTCGGCTTCGGCGGCCTCGACCCGTGTCGTGATGTCGGAGCGCCCGGGTTCGGGGAGGCGGCCTTGCCGGGTGGCGGTCGCCACTTTGCCCCGGACCTTGTCGATCTCGGCGCGTGCTGCGGTCAGCGCATGGCCGCGGGACTGCTCGACGGCGTCCCGAAGGGAGTTGTCGTCCTTCTCGGACTCGCTCTCAGCGACCTCCACCGCGGCACGTGCCGCCGCGAAGTTTCCGGCGGCCGCCTGTTCCCGCGCCGCCTGTGCCCAGGTGCAGCTCTGGGCGCGCTCAATGTCGTCCAGGGACACCGCGCGCGCCGGTTCCAGTGTCCTGGTCAGCGGGAGTCCGGAGCAGCGCAGCAGGCCCGCGTTGAGCGCGTGGTCCGGCGCCGGTTCCGCCCCGGGCAGGGTGGCGCCGTCCAGCAGCCGGATCGTGGTCCGGACACTGTCCAGGACCGTCTCGGTGATGGCGGCACTGAGCGGCTGGGAGACCGTGTCGGCGTGCGCGCGCAGCTCGGTGCACGCGTCCTCGGTCTGCGCGCGGACATCGTTGCGCAGAGTGACGAGAATGCTGTTCAGCGCGGGGGTACGGGCCGCGGTACGGGTGGCCAGCACCCAGGTGCTGACGATGTCGAGTGACTCCGCCGCGTATTGAAGGATGCGGCGACGGGCGGCGCCCTGCAGCACGGCGCCTTTGCCGCGGAGCCGGTCGTCGATGCCCTTGAGGGCCTTGCCCAGTGCGGCGGGGGTGAGTTCGCGTACGTGGGCCGCGGCCTGGTCGGCGCGGTCGCGTCGGTCGTCAGCTGCCACCGCGACCAGTGAGCCGATCAGACCGTCGGCATCCCACCAGGCGCGGATGATCATCTCCGCACGAGGGAAGTGCAGGTGCCGCGGTGCGGTGAGATGTAGGCGGGCGTCCTCCGAGGCACGGCTGACCTCGGTGTCGGCCTCGGTGACGCTTTCGAGGACGTTGAGGCCCCCTGCCGCCGTGAGTTGGCCCCGCGCGGAGGCGGTTCCAACCGCACGGCACAGTTGCTGAAGGTGCGTCATGTCGGAGCAGGCGTCTGCCAGGGCGTTGACCAGTTCACCGGCGTTGGGGTCGGCGGTGAGCAGGGCGGCTCGCAGGGCGGCGGCGAGCAGCATGATGCGCTCGTCCTGACCGGTCGCGCTGGGCCGGCTGCTTTCCCATTCGATGCGTTCGCGTACGGCGACGGCGCACGGACCTGTCTCCGAACGGACGCAGTGCGCCAAGTGAAGGGTCTCCAGCGCCCGTTGGAGGGAGAAACGATCGATGGCGCGTGCCGCGTGGCCGGCCAGCACGAGTTCGCCTGCCGAGATCAGACGTGTGATCAGGGCGGTGTGGGCGGGAGCAAGCGCCGGCGGCGCAGGCTGGGGGACGGGCGGTGCAAGGGCCTCCGCCTTTTCGCTGTCCGTCACTTCCTCCGCCGGAGGCACGGTGTGCTCGTCAGCGGGCAAGGCGGGAGGAGCGGCTACGAGCGTGGGAGCCGTCACGGGAGCGGGCGGCCCGTCGGATGGCTCCTCCGCTTCGGGTTCGGGGGCGGGAGCCGCGGGCGAAGGGGTCTCCTGCGGCGTCGGCAGGCCGTCAGCCGACTCCGTGATGTCGCCCGCCGGGGTAGCCGGCGCGGTCACCTTCCCTCGCAGGATCAGCGCGGCGACGCTGTTGACGTCCTGGGGAGCCTCCTTGAGGAGGACGAGCAGCTCGTCCACGGCGGAGTCGTCGTCGCTGGTATGGGCGTCGGCCAGTGCGACAAGCAGCCGCAGATGTTCCGTATCGGCTGGAGGGGCGTCGAGCAGACGCAGCGCCTGCTCCCGGATGGCCTCGAGGGGCATGCTGCCCGAGGAGCCCTGGAGGGCGGCGACACGCAGCATCGCCGCACGATTCCGTGCCTGATCAGACTGCTCGGCCGCGACAGTACTCGCGGCGGCGCACAACGCCCGGACATCGGCCGGATCGGGCGGCACTGCGACGGAGGTTCGGGCGCTGAGATCTTCGTGCAGGGCCAGTGCGGCTGTCCGCAAAGCGGTGAGCGTGACGATGGCCTCGCGGGTGGGCGCCTGTGCCGAGGCCAGATGCGCGGTGATGTGCGCTGCGGCGGACCGCGCCGAGACGAGCAGCGAATTCAGGTTCTCGGCCCGGCTGCTCCAATCGGTGGGCGCCGGCTGCGACCCCGCGGACGACGGTCCGGAGGTGAGTCCGGCATCGTCGGCAGGCGGCGACACCGCCTCTGTGCTGCCGACGTTCTGGGCGGGCGGCATGAGAGGAAGCCAGGCCTTCTCCAAGGCGGAGCACGCGTCGATGACGTTCTGCACGTCCTCCTTCGGCCACGCTGGCATGGGGAACCGCTGTAAGGCGTGCCGCAAGAGGGCGGTGTGGCCGGGCGAGAAGAGCGGAGCCGAAAAGGCGGCCAGCATCAGTTCGGGGCGAGACTCGGAGAACGCGGCGACGGCATCGTCGAGGTGCTGGTGGCCGCCGTGGCAGTGGTGGTCGTGAAGGGCGTCGGCAAGCGCTCTGAGCGTGGGCTGGGAGATCGTTCCCGCGGCCCGCAGCTGTATCTCGGCATTGCGTTTGCGCAGGGTGGCCAGACACTGCTCGGCGGCCCGCAGGCTGAGCCTGGCGGACGGCACACGCAGGTTCTGCAGCATCGCCACGCGGTCACGGTTGCGGACGCGTTGCAACAACTGGAGTAGGACGGTGGCGTCGAGTGCGGCGAGCACGTCCCCGACAGGGGTGCCCAGTTGCCCGACGGTCTGGCGAAGCTTCTCGGCCAGGTCGGCCGGCGGCCCAGGCAGCTGAGGTGCGTTGGATGGGTGTCGCGTCATGGTGGACCTCAAGAGCATCCGGTCAAGTCGTCATGCCAGGCGGGAGGTTGTTCGTCACCGCGACGGTGACCGCGGACAAAGGTGTAGCCGTGGGGGAGGGTCGTGTCGGCTTCCGGGCCGAGCATGTCGATACGCCACCGCGCATAGGCGGCCCGTGCATGGTCACTTGCCTGCTGACCCGGGGGAAGCTTACGGCGATCAGGTGGTACGTAATGTGCTTTTACATGATTTCGCAGTTCTTGGGGTTCGAAGATGACCTGGCCCTTCGGGGCTGTGGGTGCCTTGTCGTCGGGCCACCAGATGAAGAGGTCCGGTTCGCCCGCGAGGCTCTCGCGCTCCAGGAGCCCTCGGGCGGCCAAGTCCTCACAGGTGTGGATGACCGTCCACATCAGCCGGGGCGATACGGGGCCGGGCCCGAACAGCGCGGCACTGAGCCGGTGCCCCTGCATCGAGCGGGCCTCGAACATGCCTGGTACGCCGTGCCGGCGGAGCCCGGCGACGATGAGGGAACAGAGGCTGTCGACCGCGGGGGCATAGCCGGTATGTGCTGTCCGCCGGGGAGTCGGAGGTTGCGGTTTCGGCTCGGGCGCGGTGAGGCCGAGATGGCGCCGCAGTACATCGGAGTCGCAGTCCCAGAGGAACGGGCCGTTGCCGTCGAAGTGGAGCGGCTCGTCCAGCAGGGTCGTGACGGCGTGCAGACGACGGCCGCCGCGTGGCACGGTGACGGTCATTCTGATGCCGGGGTAGAACGACCACGGCCAGCTCACTCCGGTCAACGCCGCTTGCGTGAGGACAAGTTTCTGTGCACCGTGCGAGTCGTCCGGGTCCCCGTCGTGATGGAGTTCGAGGACGACGGGGCCGTCCGCCAAGCCCTCGTGCACGGACGTCGGAAGCGGGAGCGTGCCGTGGTCGATGTGCCGCGGTTGCAGGCAGCAGGTGTAGACGGTGATGCTGTCGTCGAGGTGCTCGATGACCGGCATGGGTTCGTCGGGTCCGGACTCCTCCGGGAGGGGAGGAGGCGCGATGTCCTGCGGCGAGGCGAAAGACTCTTCGGCAGGCGCTTCTTGGGGTGGGGGCACCTGCGGGGACGGTGACGCGGCGGAGAGCGAACCGGTGTGTTCGCCGTGGCCGATCCCCAGCGGCGCCAGCGGGTCGGCGCCCTGGACATACCAGGGCAGCGGGGGCTGCTGGGCGCGCCAGATGCCGCCTTGCTGCCACATATCGTCGATACGCAGGTCGACCTGCGCCGTCGGCTCGGTCGCGCGGTCGGCGAGCGCGAGGTTGACGACCGCCAGGGAAGCCAGCGCCTTCGGACCCTCGGTGAGGTCGCCTGGTCCGGCCGCTTCGCAGGCGGCACACAGCAGAGGCCAGGTCGCGGTGTAGCGCGGCGGACCGGTGCGAGCCCGGTGGACCCGGTGCACGACCTCGCCGACCGCGGACTCGGGCAGGCCGGCTGTGTTCGTCTCGGCGACGGCGTACGGTCCCCAGGTACGCAGGCCGGGGGCACGGCGGAGCAGGTCACCGACGGTGTCGAAGCTCGCGGCCAGAGCCTGGGCCAGCAGGTCGGTGTCGTGCGGGTCGTCCAAGAGCCCGGCGAGCGGACCGGTGGCCAGCAGGGGACGCGCCTCGGTGAGGAGATACCGCTGGTAGAAGGCCGCGTCGTCGAGTAGGGGAAGGTCCGGTGTGGCGTACAGGGCGGTCGAAGTGAGGTGCCCGCGCGCGTCCAGAAGCCCGGACCGGCGCAGTCTGGCGGTCTCCTTGACCTCGATCGCGGAGGGCGGTCCGAAGGCGCCGGTGTCCACGATCACGGTCTCCTCGCGCTCCCAGAGGCCGTCCGCTCGGGGGGAACCGGCACAGTCGCCCGAACTGGAGGCGGGGATCCAGCCGTCGTCGTCACAGTCCTGGGACGCGCCGAACTTCCCCACGGCCTCCGCCCACAGCCAGCGGGTGCCGCGCTCGATGCGGAGGAACGCGCCGACCGGAACCGCGACCCGGCCCGGATCCGCGGCGGGGAGGACCGCATGGAAGTGCTCCGGGTCCAGCAGCGTCGAGTGATAGGCGCCGAGGGCGAGGTCGAAGCCGAAGTGCAGCGCGTTCCAGGCACCGGCGAGGTGCAGGACACCACCGCGTGCGACGGTGACCTGGCGCAGATAGCGGCCCATACGATCCGCGACTGCGGCCTCCAACTGGTCCGCGCCGAGGAGCAACTCTGATACGAACAGCGGCTCGTCGTCGAAGGGGGCCCATGCGGGCGAATCTGTCCGGGGTGGCATGTTCACACCTCCTGCCGGGGGCGCTCGGCGTATCGGCGTAGCCGCCACAGGGCCCCGTCCTCGGTGGGCAGCACCTGGCCGGTGCCGTGAAGGCGTTGCAGCGCCGCGGTCACGTCTGTGGACCGGATCCCGGGATCCACGCCGCGCAGACGGTGGTACAGCAGGCGCGGCCACAGCGGTCTGCGGACGCCGTCCCGGCGGGACAGATAGGTCTCTTCGCCGCGCAGCACCCGGCGGATCATCGTCGGTGCCAGTCCTCGGTAGTTGTCCCAGAGCAAGGCGTAGACCCACTGGTCGGTCGCGCGTCGGTACGGTTCGCTGTCGCGGTGCACCGCTGGCCGTGGCCGCGGGGTGTTCAGGGCGCGCAGCAACCGCGGTGTCGTCTCGGCCGACATGTGGGTGTCCCAGCAGGCTGAGCAGCGGGTCGCCGGGGTCGCGCACACGTGACCGGCGCGACCGAGCGGGGTGTCGGTGAAGTAGACGTGGAACGCCGCGGTCGCGCATTCGGTGGTGTCGTACCAGTCGCGCAGGTCAGCCAGGTCCTGGCGGGCGCGATCCCGGGCGGCGCGCATGCGCGCGTCGAAGGCGTCCGGGAAGGGAGTGCCATCGGTCACCCGCACCGCGGTCAGGGTGCGCCGGTTGCCGGCCTGAGAGACATCGACCACGCCAAGATCGTGCAGGACGGCCAGCGTGGTCCATGCGGCAGCGGGGTCGGGCACGGCCGCTTCCGTGCCGCTGTCCCGGAGGAGTGCGTACACGTCGGTCACCTGGTGGGTTCCGGGCCGCCGCTCGGCGAGCGCGCCGACGACGGCCGCAGCCGGGCCCCACTCGGGGTCGGACAGCGGCCTGACGCCGGGTATCGGCGTGATTCGGACGCGCTCGGGGAAATCCCCCAGGTCGGTGAGCGCGTCCAGCGAGGCCAGGACGGCCAGCGCCCGCACCACGGAGGTGCGGTACGTGTCCCACACCGAGGCCTGCTGTGCCTGCTGGGCGGGGAGTAGCCCCTCCTGGAGATCGGCAGCCATGCAGTCGGCTGCGATCCTCTCCGCGTCGAGGACCCCCAACTCACCGGCTCTCAGAACCGAGTGGCCCAGCCGGCGCAGGACGTCGAGGGAGAGACCCTGCGCCGCCAGCCAGGCCACGGTCCGCAGCCCACGGCCCGTCCCCAGCGCCAGACCGGCCGACGGCGCGTCGACCTCGCTCTGCGCCCGCCCGGCCTGGTCCCGGCCTGCGCGTCCGAGTTGTTGGTAGAGGGCGGACAGATCCGTGGGCGGCGACACCACGAACACACAGCGGATGTCTTGCCGGTTCACCCCCAGCCCGAATGCGCTTGTTGCGACGATCAACAGCGGTGCGTACCCGTCCTCACCGCGGCCCGGCGCCTCCCGGAACTCCGTCAGCACCGCGGCCTTCTCTGCCTCCGACAGCCGCCCGTGGAAACGCCGCACGCGCTGACTGCCCTGGACCGCGAACTCGCGCAGATGGGCGTAGAGCGCCTCGACCTCCTTCACCGTCAGGCAGTAGAAGATCGCATGGTCCTCGCACGCTTCGGCGACCCGCTCGGCGAGCCCGGCGATTGACTGCGGGCCGCCGGCCCGCATCGCCCGCCGGTATACCGCCAGCTCGGGACGGAGCGGCGACGCTTGCACCGTCACCAGAGCCTCTTCGTCCGCCGCAGCGCCATCCAGACCGAACAGACCCTCCCGAAGCCCGGCTCGCACCTGTCGGTTCGCCGTCGCGGTCACCGCCGTCACCCGCACCCCGAACTGCTCTCTCAGCTCCCCGAGCAACACCTCCACCCGGCGGAAACTCGGACGGAAGTCGTCGCCCCACTGCACGAACGTGTGCGCTTCGTCCACCGCGACCCGCTCCAGCACGCCGGTTCGCGCGGCCTCCCGCAGCAGATCTGCGAAACGGCGGTCCGCGAGCCGTTCCGGGGACACATACACCAGCTTGATGCCGTGCGGGCGACCGCGGAGCTGCTCGGCGACCTCGGTCTTCCCTCCGCGGCTGTTCGACTCCGTCATGGGGCCGACCAGCGCCCGCACCGCGCCCCCGACCGCCGACGACAGCTCCAGCGCCTGGTCGGCCATCAGCGCCACCAACGGTGAGACCACCACAGTCACCCCCGGGAGCACCAACGCCGGCAACTGGAAAGTGAACGACTTCCCAAACCCCGTGGGCAGCAGCGCGAGCACGTCCCGGTTCTCGCCCACCGCGCGGACCACCGCCCGCTGCTCGGGTTTCAACGCCAGCGGGCCATCCTTGAAGCGCAGGTATCCGGCGACCGCCTCGCACCGCTCGACCAGCAGCGAGGCGAGCGTCCCGTCCTTGCGGGCCCGCGCCACCTCCTGGACACTGAGCTCCGCCTTGCGGATCTTGAGCGTGGCAGGCAGGACTGTGTGCTCTTCCAGCGCCCGCGGTGTGCACAACTCGCGGGCGCGCGGCGCGTCGAGACGGCCCTGCTCTGCCAGAAATCGCCAGATGGTCTCCCAGCCCTGTGCCATCGTCACGACGTTCCCACCCGCCGGCTCGCCTGTGAGCGGGTCGGCATTGAGCAGTCCCGGGTCCAGCGACTCCAGGAAGACCCGGCGGTAGGCCCGGCGCAGCGCGGTCCCACCGGCGAGTTTGCGGTCACTGATCACCACGACGCCACGGTGATCCACCGAGCGCAGCAGCCGTCCCACCGCCTGGCGCAGATCCATCGCCGCCAGCGGCAGGTAGTACTCACGCGTCGCGGTTGCCTCGGGGTCGGCCGCCCCGGCAGCCCTCGCCCGCTCCGCGGCCGCCGCGCGCCGAGCGGCGATCACCGGGTCCGCGAACGGCGCGAACGGCAGCTTGTTGATCCACACCAAGCTCAGCCGACGCGCCGGGAAATCGACCCCCTGCCACATCCCACGCGTGGCCACGCAGAAGCCGCCCAGGTCACGGAACTCCCTCACGGCACGCGCATTGCCCAGCAGCGGCGCCACGGCCACCGGCAGCGAAGCTCCGTCCACGGCGAGCTGTTCCAGTAGCCGCTCCGAAACCGCCTCCGCGGCCGCCGTTGACGTCGTCAGTACCAGCGCCCCGTGCTCGAAGGCCCCGTGCCGTTCACGGACGACCTGACGCGCGTACCCCGCCAGCTGGTGCGCGACCGTACGGTAGGCAGCCTGCGGGTGCTCGGCCCAGCTGGGAAAGTCTGCGAAACACAGCAGCCGGGCCTGCCGGGAGGCGTCGAAAGGACTCGGCAGCGCGCACGCGTCCACCTCGCTGCCCAACCCCAGACGCTGCCGGACGAACGCCCAGGATCCCGCGACCTGGAGCGTCGCCGACACATACATGATTCGGCCGAAGCTGTTACGGACCCGACGCCACTGCGGATCCGCGCTCAGCTCGATCGGCGCGGAGGACACCGAGAAGGGATAGCGGCGCGCTACCACCGCAGCGGTCACCTCCCCGCCCTCGCTTGCGAAAACCACCCGGTTCGCCGCCGCCGCCGTCAGGCCACGAAGAGCCTGCTGCAATGGTTCCTCCCCCAGATCCTGCACACTCTCCGGAGGCTCCTCGTCCCACTCCAGATCCTCATCGTCATCCGCATCCACCTCATCCGCGGTGTCCGCCTCATCCGGAGACGTCCCGAGCACATCGCGGGCATCCGCCACCACCGTCGCGGCCTCCTGCGCCAGCAGCCCCACGCGCGCCACGAGCAGCGCGACACGTTCACGCTCCCACCACGGCGCTTGCCGTACCTCCGGCAGACCCGTCAGCCGGGCCAGCTCCCGGCCCGCCGCCTGAGCCCAGCTGCCCAACCGCTCAAGCCGCTCCAGCAGCTGACGGGCACCGGCCACCGTGACCAGCCCCCCGTACGGACTCGCCAATGTCGCCACGCGGCGCCCCGGTTCGCCGCCCACCGCATCGAATACCCCTTGTGCCGCACGCGGCATCGCCTCGGTCTCCAGTAGCCGCTGCCCCTCCCGCAGCAGCTTCGAGAACTCCGAGGCGTCGGCGCGCCGGAAATCAGGGACCCACCGCTCTGCGTCCGCGAACAGGTTCTCCACCGCGCGGATGTCGACCTGTGCCGTCGACGCCACGGTCACCGCTTGTTCCAGCGCGTGTGCCTCATCGGCCACCAGCAGGGTGGAACGGTCGAAGGCACCAGCCTGCACCTGGAGTAAGGCATGATTCGCGATCACCAGTCGATGGCCCGCGACAGCCTCGCCCACCGAGTCCGTCCACGGGGCGAGCGGCGAATCCGAACCACGGCGGTAGTCCTCCGCTTCCTGGCTCACGCTCGCCAGCCACAGTGGCAGCACCCCGCCGGACGCGGCCTGCACGTACTCGACGAGGAACGCCGGTAGATCCTGTATGTCCACGCTGCGTGCCGACCACATCTGCGCTCGCCCTCGTGCGGTCGTCAGACGGCGTAGGAACCACACCAGCACCTCACGGAATACCACGTCGCCGACGAAGCGGGTCCGTCGAGCCCGCCCCCCGCCAGCCGCCTCGGCCGCGTCTACCAGCGCAGCCACCAAGGCCCGCAACGACACGCGGTTACGCTGACCCTTGACTACAGCGGCGAGCGACTCCAGGCCTGGCACCACGCGTGCCAGGGCCAACACATCTCCCGCTAATTGCTCCTGCAACTGGCGTGTGAACGTTGAGACGACCACCCGCCGGCCGGGTTCGGCCGCCAGCCAGTCCAAAGCCACCCCGAGCACTGCCAGACTCTTCCCCGTCCCCGTCGGCGCCTCGCACATCCCGTCCCGCCCAGCGTCGACCTGCCCGCCGAGCCATCTCGCCATCTCTTGCTGCGCCGGTCGCCACTCCACATCCCTCCCCGCTGCGACGGCTAGCGCGAGCCGATGCGGATCTACCCGCCCATCAGGTCCCAGCAGTTGAGCTGGAAGCGGGAGAGCAGCCAAGCCTGGACTCTCCCCGTCCGGCGAGCGCACGGGCTCGCCCCATTCGCGTACTGCCTCCGCCAGCAACTCCGCGACGCTCTCGTCGTCCACGGTCCCGCCCGGCTTCCGGTCCATCAGCGACGCCACCAGCGCCCACGCTGCGGATCCCGCTCCGACGGATGTCACGAGTCGCCACCACGAATCAGACCAGCCGACCATCTCCCGCACTGCTGCCTTGACGACCAGTGCGGTCACACGGGCGTCCGTCACAGCGTCATGCAGCCGCCCGGCCTGCACTGCCGTTCCCGCGGACACGGCCACGTCTCCCAGCCGGTAGGAGTCCAACCACGGCCACACCGCCTGCGCCAGGTACAGAGCGTCCACCCGCAGCACTCCGTCGACAGCGGGAAGCTCCGCTCGTGAGCACTCGGCGTCGAGCCACCTGAAGTCCGCGACCGCGCCGTTGAAAGCCACCAGAATGTCCGCGTCCCCGAGCCACTCACGGAAATCTCCCAATACATCACTGGCGGCCCGGGCTTCTTGGTGGTACCGGGTCGAGGCGTCCACACCGCGGATCAGGGCTTCCCACTTCGGGTCCGGCAGTCGCAGCCAGCCCTCGAACTCCGGAGCCTCGTCCACCCATCTCGCATCAGCGGACAGCCTCACTGCACCGAGCTGGTAAATCCGACGCTCCCCACCAGGATGTTGGGCACTGGCACGGACCGCGGCCTCGACATCCAACACCACCGCTCGCAATACCCCAGGCTTGCGCTGGTCCCCCTTCTCCGCGTCCGCGATGCCGGCCACCGCACATGCCTCAACTACCCCGTGACACGTCCTCACGGCTCCCAGGCCCTCGGCGGCGCGGACCAGTTGCGCCAGACGCTGGCGGCTTACTCCGGGCCAGAACTCGCGGGCAGCCCGTAACAGGGAATCCGAGTCCATCGCACCGCGAACTCGAAGGAGTTCGGCCAACCGGTGCACCAACGCCTCTGACACCCCTCGCCCCCTCGCCCTGGCTGAGTGTTAAGTTGATCACACTTGCGCCCGGGGCGACCAGTGATTCGTCGAACCTTCCCAACATGATGTGGGGCGCCTTCTCTCCCTTGAGCTCTGTGCCCGTTGGTGTGCGATGCCGCGCGCCTGCTCGATTGGCTGCCAGGCCTGGGGGCCTGCCAGCCATTGAGTAAGGCCTCGGAGTAGTCCGCAGATCATGCGAACACTGGTTGCTTCCGCGCACGATTCTGGCCGTGCTCCTCTCGCGGTGGGCGTGAAGATGCCAAGGAGGGTGCCGGGCTGCCAGCCCAACCAGGCAGGGGCGGTTTGCTGCGACCTCACAGGTGCTGCCGCCGCCGTGGTCATCCCAGGAGGGTGTGGCCAAGCATTGTCGCTGGGTGGGGGGGTAATCCCGTTAGCCTGGGGTTGCCTTAACGGAGGTTGGCGGATACGAACGGTGACAATCCGGACCGAAAGGTGCGGCTGAGTTTCCTGGGCTGACCTTGGGCAGGTCATTCCTTGCAGGGTCTGGTCCGGGTACCGGCTCTCGTGCGCTCTCGGGAGCCACGGCTGGGGGCCGGACGTTCGCCGTGTCAGTCTGCTCGGTGGGGTCGGCGCCGACAGTGTCCTACCTGCCTGCGTGTAGGTCTTTGCCGGCGCCAGGAGGACGCGCGCAACTGGGGCGCGCTGGTTCGTGTGCCATAGGCAGGATGCGCAGGGTGTGAAAGGAAGACTTCGCTGAAGTACCGTGGAGTGGAGCGGCTTTGGGGGAGTGCGGGTGGATACCGACGGCGTGGTCAACCCTGTGTCGGGGCAGCCGGGACCAGCGGCCGTCCCCGCGGAGTCCAAGCCCATGACGCCGTCACGAGCCAGCAGGCTCGACGACCAAGTTCCGTTCCTGGCCCGGTTGGAGCACCAGGAGCGGGTCGCGCTGCTGGAGCTGGGCCGGCCCATGAAGTACAGCCCGCGGTCCGTCCTGGTGCATCAGGACGAACCGTCCACCCACGTGATGGTCATCCTCGCCGGCTGGACCAAGGTCATCCACTCCGCGGCCAACGGCTACGAAGCTCTGCTCGCCCTGCGGGGGCCGGGCGATATCGTTGGTGAGGCCTCCGCAGTCAGCGGCCGCTCGCGCTCGGCGACGGTCGCCGCACTCGGAAGGGTCGAGGCCGTCACGATAGAGCGTGGCAGATTCCTGGACCATCTCGCGGAGTTCCCGGCTACTGCCCTCCAACTGCTCAGCCTCATTGGGGACCGGACACAGGCCAGCGACCGGCGACGCGTGGAGCAAGGAGCGCTCGGCGTTCGTGAGCGGTTGTCGCTCCTGATCCTGGAGCTGTCGCGCACACACGGGGTGCAGGATGCGGAGGGGGTGCGCCTGACCACCGGTCTCAGCCAGCACGAGCTGGCAGGCGCGGTCGGAGCCTCCCGCGAGGCGGTGGCCAGGCTTCTGAAAGAGCTGCGGGAACGCGACATCGTGCGCACCAGCCGCAGAGGACTGGTCATCGTCCGCCCGGACCTGCTGCGCCGGATTGGGGGCGGCGAATAGCCGACGGCTCCGCAGTCGGGGCGAGTTGTGTGACATCGGCTACAGACGCTGTGTGCAGCTGTTCCTTCTCCACTGTCAGACCCCTACGAGATAGTGCTCCGGACCGAGCCCGACCGTCCGAGAGGCACCTATGACTCTGGCCCTGACAGAACCCGTCAACCGCACCATTCTGCTGCTGGACATCGAGGACTTCAGCCGACGGGGCGATGTGGTGCAGGCCTGCCTGCGCCGGGAACTGCACAACGTGGTGGAGGACACCCTGGCCGAGGCGGGTGTCGAGAGGAACATGCAGTACCGCGAGGACCGCGGGGACGGCCTGATCGTGCTGGTCAGCGCCGACATCCCGAAAACTGTGCTCCTCCGGGCCCTGTTGACGACCACCCCGGACGCGTTGTGCCAGTACAACCGGTTGGCATCGAGCAGTGCCCAGATGCGGCTGCGGATGGTACTGGCCGCGGGGGAGGTCGCCTTCGACCCGAAGCAGGGCACGGTCGGCGGGCTCGTCGGCCACGACCTCAACCAGTCCTGCCGGCTGCTCGATGCCGACGCCCTGCGCGAAGGGCTCGCGCAGCGGGACGCGGACTGTGTGCTGGGGGTGTCGTCCCCCGTCTACGAAGGAGTGGTCCGCCACGGACACCGCGGACTGCGCCCGGAGGAGTTCTACCACGCCGCGGTGGCCGTGAAGAAGGACCGGCTCGACCTGTGGCTGCACGGTCCGCTCCCGCATGTCACTACCGTCCCTGCCCCGGGACCCGCGCCCGCCGGGCTCGGCGGCGGGGGTGCGCCCAACGATGCCGCCGGGCAGGCTCCCGCGGCGCCTGTCTCGGTGCCTGCGAGCACCGGGGCAGCATTCGCGTTCAACGGCGGGACCGTGTCGGTCGGCGGCAGCCAGGTCAACGGCGATCAGACCGGGGTCAGCGGTGGCCACGTCACCAGGGACGTGGTCATGGGCTCTGTCCGGCACGAGGGCCGGAGCGAGCAGGCATGAGCGAGCAGCCTGGTGACAAGCAGGCGGATCGCTCCCAGGGCGACACCGACCCGGCGGCCGACCCACAGGAGCAGAGCAACGACGAGCACACCGAGGCGGAGGACGACCGCCCGCAGGACCCGTGGGCGGCGCGGCGTGAGCTGTACGAGCACGTACCGGCCTCGGTCAGCGGCAGCCTGGTCGGCGGCGATCAGACCGGGGTCAGCGGGGGCAGCGTCGGAGGCGACGTCGTTCTCGGCACGAAGGTGGAGCACCACTACCGTTTCGGCGCCGCCACCCACACCTCCGGAGACATCCCCTCGTCCGAACTCGACCAACTGACTAGGGAGTTCGCCGGGTACGAGGAGCTCGTGCACCCCCTGCGCGACCAGCTGCGCGAGAAGCGGGTACTCGTGCTGTACGGCGCGCCCTTCACCGGCCGCCGCAGCGCTGCCCTGATGCTGCTGCGCTCCATGGACGCCGTGCCCGTACGCGCCGTCGACCCCAACACCCCGCCGACCGCGCTGAAGGACGAGGTGAACAGCGATTCGCACGGCTACCTCGTGAGCGACCTGGTGACGGGCAGGGAGAACCCACTGCGCGATATCGACCTGTGGGCCCTGAGGGACGCCCTAGAGGAGAAGGACGCCTATCTGGTCATCACCGTCGACCTGTTCGCGACCCTGCGGGGCGTCGACCCCGTCCCATGGGTGCCGCCGTCGCCCCAGGCTGTGCTCCGGTCACACCTGCACGCCCTGGTGGACGACCCGCGGAGGGAGCGCGAGCTGCTGGCTCTGGAACTCTCCCAGGAGTTCCTCGGCCGGGGCGACCACCAGCTGCGGGAGGCGGCGGCGTTCGCGAAGGCACTGGCCGCACACGCGGACGGCACGACCACTCGGGAGGAACTGGCGAGCGTCGGCCCGAGACTCGTCCGGGAGCAGGTCCGGGAATGGTTCGGGGGCGACGAAACCCAGCTCCGGGACAAGGCGTTCCTCATCTCCCTGGCAGCGTTCGACGAGGCCGCCTACGCCCTGACCGCGGAGCTCAGCGACACCCTGTACGCGGAGTTCCAGAGAACGGAGGACGCCGGGAGGGAACCCCAGGTCGGTATCTTCGGGACGTCCATCACCAAACGCCTGCGCTTGGCCCGAGCTGTCGAGTACTGGAAGGAGGAACACACCGAGTGGGGACCCGTGCGCCAGCGCGTGGCCCGCTTCCAGGAGCCCCGAGCCTCGGTCGAGGTCCTCCGCGAGGTCTGGACGAGCCACCCCTCCGCGCGGCCTGCTCTGCTCGCGTGGCTCCGGAAGCTCGCACAGGACGGCCGGCCGCTGGTGCGTACCCGCGCGGCAGTGACCGCCGCGGTGCTCGCCCAGACTGACTTGCCGTCGGCGATGGCCCTGCTCATCGAGGGCTGGGCGAAGTCGAAGCTCTACCGCGACTGCCTCGTCGCCGCCAACGCCCTCGCGACGGCGCACGCCGTCGGCGCCCCGAACATCCCGCCGATCCTGCGTTCCTGGTGCGAGGAGGAGGCCGGACCACGGCTTCGCTGGACAGCCATCCGGGCCTACGCCCTGGTGGGCCCGAGGATGCCCGACGAAGCGCTGCAGGCGTTGGCGAAAGCCGCTCGCACCGGGGATGACGAACAGGAGGCGCAGCACATCGCCGAGTCCGTCGCGCTGCTGCTGAGCGACGAATCGGCATCGGTGCGCAGCCGGGTGCTACGCGACCTGGTCGAACTCCTCCGGGACGGGCCTTCCGGCCGTTGCCTCACGCTGCACGCGTTTGTCCTGGCCTGCGCGCACGCCGACAGCCGACTGTTGTTGCGGTGGCACGCGGAGGCTGCCTCAACGGGTCCGACCGAGGACGCACGGTGGCTGTCCCTGCTCTGGCAGACCGCCTTGGGTGATCTGCGGTACACAGCCGATGCCTTGAAGGCCCTGGCCGGATGGGTCCTTGAGGCGGACGGCGATCCGCAGGCCGAGGGGGAACTGGCGATGCTGCTTCCGACGTTTGTCGGCTCCGCTGAGGACCGTAAGCGCCTCGACCACATGCTCGGGACACTGCGCGACCGGCGAGGGGGCGGCCCGCCCGCGGTGGCCCATCGTCTGATGGCCGTGCTGTAAGGCGCCGCCTCTCGTCTGCGGCCACGGGCCGCGAAATTCCGGATCACCACTGAGTGAGGAGAGATGAACCATGGTGGACATCCGCCGCGAGCCCGACTGGGACCAGGGAGCGAACCGGCACAGTGAGCTGGTCGACCCGGTGTTGACCGTTCGCCAGTTGTCCCGGTTCGACCACCGCAAGGGGCACAGCCGAATCGACAATGCGCTGGTCTTCACCACGGACAAAGGGGAGTTCGATGTTTACCTGCCACCTCATCGGCCGACGCGCCCTCTGTTCGCCACCAGGCGGTACACCGCTGTCTACGAAGTCGACATGGGGGTGCACACCTGCACCGTGTCGCTGTTGCTGCCAAGCGACAACGACGCCTTCGACTTCACCGCCGAGGTAGAGCTGACCTGGCAGGTCTCCCGGCCGCAAAAGTTCGTGGCCAGCGGAGAGCGGAACGTGCCCGCTCTCCTGAAGCGCCGGCTGGAGCAGCTGATGTACCCGGTCAGCCGTGGCTTTCCGATCGACCGGAGTGCGGATGCCGAACGCGCCGTGTACCAGGTGCTCGCCAGGGTGGGCGAGTTGGGAGACGAAGCCGGGCTGCACACGTCGTATGCCGTGCGGCTCAGGCTGGACGACGCGGCGATTGCCCACCAGCGGGAGCTGCGCCGAATCCGGTACACCGACGAACAGCTGGGCATGTCACACGACTTGGAAATGCGGGAGGACCGGCTCAGGGCGGAGCGGGATGTGGAGCGGGCCCAGCACGATCACGAACTGGTCATGCTGCAGGGTCGCCAGGATGAGGAAGCGCGGCAGTTGGAAGCGGAGAAGGTCCGCTACTACCAGAGCTACCTCCAGCACGGCGGCGTGGCGATGTGGGCCCTGCACCTGGCGCAGCATCCGGAGGATTCCCGGTTGGTGATGGAAAACCTGCAGAGGGACCAACTGGCCCTGATCCGAAGTCAGTCAGAGGTCGCCCTTCAGGTGTTGAAGGAAGGCCATCCGGAGGACTACCAGCGTGCGGGCATGAACAAACAGGCCGTGGAGATCCTGGAGGGGCTCCTCGCCCGCAACCTGCCCGGTATCGCTTCTGCTCCTCCTGCACCGGACTCCCTGCCCTGGGCAGGGCCCACCGGCACCCCGGTGCACTCCCACAAGCAGCGGGACGGTGCGTCCGCCAACAGCGCCGAGGAGGAGCGATGAGCAGCAGTGGGACGGAGATCCCGTCCGTGGGAGCCCGCCTGCTAGCGGAGCTGCGATCCGAGACGGCCCGTGCGGACAGTAAGGCGTCTCTGCTTCTAGGGGTCATGAGCATGACCGTGAGTCTGCTCGGTGGCCTGGTCGCGGCCCACGGATGGTCTTTATCGGGGCTCTCCGTCCCCAGGAGCGTGCTGTTGTGGGTAGCCATGGCCGCTCTGGCCGGGGCACTGGGGTGCCTGCTCCTCGCCGTCCTGCCCCGGTACGGCACCAGCCGGTGGTCTCCGGGGCGGCCGTTGACGTACTTCGACGACATCCGCCGTGCCACGAAGGGCGGTCGGCTCGCAGAGGCCCTCGCCGTCACCGAGGCAAACCAGGCCGATGGGGTACTTGAGGCGCTGGCCCAGAACAGCCGCATCGTCGGTGCCAAGCACTGGTGGATCCGGACAGGCCTCGCCGCCTATTCCGCGGGAGTGGTGCTTCTGGCCATCGCGCAACTCATCCGCTGAACGCACGTCACCGGTGCGTTTCTTACCGCATCGTCACGATCCGGTCCGTACGCCCAGACAGGAAGCTCCCATGGCCACTCCTCCCGATCCGGCCCACGTCGGCCGCACGTCCGTGCCCGATCCTCCGGTCTATCCGGCTGCTGTGACCTATCCGTCCCCGCACTGTCCGAACGAGATGATCCCGCCCCCGCCGCCGTACCCGGGCAGCACGACGCAATACGATGCCGCTCGCCATGGCGGCGGGCCGGAGGACCACTCCGGTCCCGGCCCCGGGAAACGTGAGCCGCACGAGGATTTCGGCCACCGTGGGCGTGTGCATCTCGCCAAGCGCCAGCGGAGCATCGATGTGACGGCCGTGGTCCAACTGCTGTTGCAGTTGCCCTCGTTCCTTGCAAGCCTGGTGATCGTCGCAGTGCTCTCTCAGCTCCTGCTCCCTGACATGGGATGGCTGGGGGGCTTGCTCTGGCTCGCTTCGGGTGCCATGGCGTTTCACCGGCCCACGGAGAGAGCCCTTGCCCGCCATCTGCTGAACCTTCGTCACCCCACCCCACGAGAACTGAGCCAGCTGGAACCACTGTGGCGGGCAGTGACCGCACGGACGGGTGTCGAGGGCCGCGCATACGAGCTGTGGATCGAGGACAGCGATCATCTGAACGCCCTGGCCGCGGCAGGCCACATCGTGGGCGTTACCCGGTTTTCGCTGGAGCGTCTGTCCGATGGCCAGCTGGCCGCGGTACTCGCTCATGAACTGGGGCACCACGTCCGCGGCCATGCATGGTCCTCGCTCCTGGGGCAGTGGTATGCGGTTCCGGGACGTCTGGTGTGGGCTGTTGTGCGCAAGCTGATCCGGCTTGTCACCATCACCGTCACCGGGCATGGGCGCATGGGCTTCTGGGCGGCAGTGCTGCTTCTGGTGGCGGGTGCCGCCGTCCTGCTGGTCGCGCTGGAGTACTGGTACGTCACTCTGACGCTGGTCGCTGCCCCGTATCTGCTCGCCGCCGTGACCCGCCGGGCCGAATTACGTGCGGATCACCATGCGGCAACGGCCGGCTTCGGGCCGACGCTCGCCGAGGTGTTGCACATGATGCAGGCGGCGGATCGGGAATGTGGATCCGTGACGGCTTCCGCCCTGTCCGGGTGCGGCAAAACGGCTGCGATGGGCACGAGAACCCCAGCTCGTGGCCGCAGACAGGGCCTCTTGGGAAAGCTCCTGTCCTCGCACCCCGACTACCACACGCGCCTGCACCACCTCGCGCCGTATCTAAAGCAACGATGAGTCTGCCGCAAGTCGCATCCCGGGCCCGGGCCGCCGTCACTCGACCCGGTGTTGCTCAGGATACGTGTGTGAGGTACATGTAGTGGTTGTTTTAACGGAGTTTCGCGGATACGAACACGAGCAACACGGACCGTAGGGTCCGGTTGAGCTTCCTGGGTTAGGGCACCGCGTCAACGGGACTGTAGGGGCGAAGTCCGGCCGCACCAAACGATTCGCGGAGCGCCGTAGCCGTAGAAGAGCTGACCCAGAGATGCTCGCATAGCCCATGTCATGAAGGGGCACACCTGCGGGGATCTGGCGTGAGGTGCCAACACCATCCGGGCACTACCGGCGTGACCTTGGTCTGAAGTCGCTGATCATGGCACGCCGTTGCCGCCGCGGTGACAGCATGGTGGTGGGTGTCGTAGAGGGGAAGAGGTCATCCCCCCAGCGCTGCCTCCGACTATCCTCGTGACAGGAGCACGGGCGCACAAGGGGGACTATGAGCCGGGTTGTCGTGGTGCACGGGGTGGGTCGGCAACTCGACACTGCCGAGACCCTGCTGGCAGAAGTGGAGCCAGCGCTGCGCGGAGGAGTCGAACTCGCGCTGCGCCGCGATCCCACACTCGGACGGCTGATGGACGGCGACATCGTTTGCGCCGGATACGGGGACCTCTACCGGCAGCCCGGCACGCGCGGCGAGCCGTATTATCGGGCGGAGGACGTGGAGCCCGGGTTCGAGGCCGTGTTGCTGGAGACCTGGTGGCGCGAGGCGGCTCGGCTGGATCCCCGTATTGCCGGACCGGACATCGGATGGCCGGACGGTATGGGCCCCGGTCCCGCTGCCAGGGGCGCCGTCGGCCGTATTGCCTCCCGCCCTCTGGCCGTGGATCGGGTTCGTCGCGCCCTGCATGCCCTCACCCGCACCCGATTCTTTGGTGCTGTCTCCGACCGGCTGCTCATCTCGGACCTCAAGCAGGTGCGCCGCTACTTCACCGAGCCGAAACTGCGTGAGGCTGTACGGGCTCGGGTCGAAGAGCTGATCAGGCCGGAGACTCGGGTGGTCGTGGGTCATTCACTGGGCTCGGTGGTCGCGTACGAGGCCCTGTGCGCCCTCCGGCCGGAGCGGACGCCGCTGACCTTGATCACCCTCGGCTCCCCGCTGGGTCTGGCCGGGCTAGTCTTCGACCGCCTGCAGCCCGCACCGCAGCAGGGCGGTTTGGGGCTTTGGCCGGCACCCGTCAAGCACTGGACCAACCTGGCAGACAGCGGTGACGTCGTCGCCCTTGTCCGCGAACTCGCGCCCCGGTTCGGGCCGGAGGTCGTGGACCTGCCCGTGGACAACGGCTCCGAGATGCACAGCATGCGCGCCTACCTAACGGCGGTGGAGACTGGGACGGCGATCGCCACGGGGCTGGCCTGGTGACACACGAACCGCTGGCGGAGCCTTCTGCAGCAGGCGCACCGAAAGGCCCAGCCGCTGACGGGCTCAACCGGTACGTCTTCGCCTTCGGCACTGGCACGTTCACGGCCGACCTGCTGCTCGAAGAACTGCCCGGCGTGCCCGAGGACCTGCAGCGGGTCACGGCTCTCTTCTCGTCCCTCGGGTACGCAGAGATCCTACCGGAGCTCGCGGGTGCACCCGATGCTCAGCAGGTGCGCGCTGGTCTGGAGGACTGGCTCAAGGCGGACGAGCGCTGCAAGGAGGACGTGCTCGTCGTGTACTACGCGGGGCATGGCCTGCGCGATGGGCGCTCTCACCGGCTCACCTGCCGCAACAGCCGCCACGACCGCGTGAGCACCACCCTTGCCTCTCGTGAACTCGCGGACCTGTTGGCCGACACCCAGGTCGGGCACGTCCTGCTGCTGATCGACACTTGTCACGCCGAACTGGGTGCGGCCGAGATCGCGAACGTCACCGGCCAGCTGGTGGACTACCGGCCCCCGGGTGCCGACGGGCTGTGGTTGGTGGCCTCGGCTCGCTCTCGTGAGCTCGCGTACGACCATGCCTTCGTGACCGCTCTGGAGACTGCGGTACGCGCGGGTACAGCCGGGATGCGACAGCGGTATCTGGACATCCCCACGGTGACCGACCAGGTCAACGACCATTTCCGGGAGCACCGCCAGGACCAGTGCGCCAGCTATCACGTGATGTCCGGCCGGGCGGTCCCGCCGTTCCTGCCGAACCCGAAGTACCGACCTGACCTACCTGACGACGCGATGGACGTGGAGTCGCGGAAGGAGTGGACCGCGCATTTTGGTCCGCGGGGCCGCGGAGTGGAGTATGCGAGTGAGCCGGGCGACTGGTTCACCGGGCGTCTGCAGGCCCTGGCCACGCTGGCGGGCTGGCTGCGTGACCCTTTCCACGATGCCCGGGCACGGGTGGTGACCGGGGATCCGGGGTCCGGCAAGTCGGCCGTCCTGGGGCGACTGCTCGAGCTGGCCCGCCCAGACCACTTGGAAGCGCCTGCGCACCTGCTGCCCCCGCCTGGTTCGGTGACCGTCTCCGTGCATGCTCACGGCATCACTCTGGAAAGGCTCACCGCCCGGCTCGCCACCGCACTGGAGGTGGAGGCGGACAGCCCGCCCCAGCTGCTGTCTCAGCTCGCCGAGTACAAGGGTCCCCAGCGGACTGTATTGATTGACGCACTGGAGGAGGCGGGTACGGGTGTCGGAGGGCGGGAACCACAGCGTATCGCCCGTGAGTTGCTTCGACCGATGTCCGTCCTGCACAACTTGCGTCTGCTGATCGGTACACGGCGAACGATGATCCCCGAGTTGGGGCGGGCCGTTGAGGTCATCGACCTGGACGCCGACACCTACGCCGGCCGCGACGACATCGAGCAGTACGCGCGGCGCACGTTGGCCGGGATGCCTAACGGGCTGGCGGAGGCGGACCAGGAGGCCGTGGCGGCCGCGGTGGCTCGGCAGGCGGGCCGCTCCTTCCTGGTCGCCCGGATGACCGTACGGGCCCTGCTGCATGGGGACCTGACCCCAGACTTGTCGCGCCCGGGATGGGAGGAGGAACTGCCCTCGGAAGTTGGACAGGCATTCGACGCTTATCTGGCGCGGTACGGTGAGGACGAGGAGCGGGTACGACGACTGCTGCGACCCCTGGCATACGCGGAGGGCCCTGGTCTGCCGTGGGATTCGCTATGGGCTCCGCTGGCGGAGGCCCTGTCTGGCGAGAAGTGCACCAACGACGACGTGGACTGGCTGTGGCGGCAGGCGGGTGCGTACGTGGTAGAAGTGCCGGCCGGTGTGGATCGGTCGGTGTTCCGGCTGTATCACGAGGCGCTGGCCGAGCACTTGCGTCATCCGCGACGCAGCCGCGAAGACCAGCGCCGGATGACGGCCGAGCTGATTGCCTCGGTCCCAGTCCGGGCCGACGGCGACGGTCCGGACTGGGACCGCGCGCACCCGTACGTCCATGCCCACTTGGCAGGCCACGCAGCAGCCTCGGGGGATCTCGAACGCCTACTGCAGGACCCGTGGTTTCTGGTGCATGCGGAACCGGGTGGGTTGCTCGCCGCGATGGACGGCGTACGGGGCGGAGAGGCCCAGCGCGTCCGCGTGATGTACCGGACTTCGGCCCACCTCTACCAGCGTCTGCGCGTCCACGAACGAGCCCAGGTGATGGCAGTGGACGCGACCCGGTACCGGCTGGAGGAGTACCGCAGGAGACTGGGACGAAGGCTGGAGTGGGCACCGCGGTGGGCGACCGGGTCCCAGACGAGCATCCTGTTTCGGGGAGAACTGAGCTCGACATCCAGCGATCCGCTGGTCGCGGCAGAACGGAAGGGAAAGCCGGTCGTGCTCAGCGCACAGAGAGGGGGAACTGTGCAGATCTGGGATCCGGCGCAGCAGAGCTGTGTGGCCACCCTGGACGGGCATACGCGCACGGTGTCGGCAATGGACTGCATGGAGGTGGATGGCACCACGCTCGTCGTGACCGCATCCGACGACGGAACCGTGCGCGTCTGGGACCTCGAACGTACCACCGAAGTCCGGAGGTTCGTGCTCCAGAGCGAAGCCGAGACCGCCCACAAGGTTGACAAACAGATGGTCGCGACGGCCGTAGCGGGGCTGGCGTGCACCAAGGGCCACGACGGGGCGCTGATCGTCGGCTGTGCCCCGGACGGCTCGGCCTGGGTTCGGGAGCTGATGTCCGGCAAGATCAGACGAACCCTCCCTAGGACGTCCGACGCAGGCAGTTACCGCCTTCCAGTCCTCTGCCAGGAGACGCAGGGGGTGGCCACTGCTCTCGTCGGCTTGCCGTCCGGCCCGCTGCGACGTTGGAACCTTGACTCCGGGGAGTGGGACCACCTCCGCGACACTGAGGACTGCGAGGCGGTGGCGAGTGTCGTCCAGAGCGCCCGAGAGTGCGTGTCCCTCGGCTCCCGCCAGGGGGAGCTTCAGTTCCGTGACCCGGTAACGGACACCGTCATCTCTTCCTGCCACGTCGGCTCGGGTTGGATCTCGGCTATCGCGTTCACCGAACTCGAAGGCCGCGCAGTCATGGTGGTGGGCTACGGGGACGGCTCGATGGAGCTGAGGGAACGACCGAGGGGCCGGTTGCTTGCGCGACTGAACGGCCATACGGACTGGGTGCGTTCCATCGTGATAACGAGCGTGAACGGTCGACCGGTGGCCGCCAGCTCCACCAGTAGCGGATCCGTTCGACTGTGGAGTCTGGAGGAGCAAGCCGAGGTGGTTGAACCTCCGAGCCATTCCAGCAGCGTGCGGGAGGTCACGTGCACCGTGCTGGACGGAGCCGCCGTCGTGGTATCGGCGAGCGACGATCACACCGCACGAGTATGGGACGTGGCCTCCGGAAGGGCGCTGCAGTGCCTCGAAGGACATGCCGAATGGGTGGACAGAGTCGCCTGCTCAACTGTCTCCGGCGCACCAGTCGCCGTGACCAGCGGCTGGGACGGCACTGCACGAGTGTGGAATCTCGTGGACGGGTCGGAGACCGGGAAGGTTGAGGCAAGTTACTCGAATTGGCAGTTGCTGACCTGCGGGCACCTTGAAGGTGGTCCGGTCGCCTTGCTTGCCCAGGAAGGCACCCGCAGGGAGTCGGGTGGGGTTAGCATCTGGAACTTGGAAACCCTGCAGATCAGCAGGACCATCAAGTTCGACTTCGGCTTCCGCTCTGGCCTTGCCGCGGCCTGGGCTCTTGTCGACGGACGACCTTTGGGTGTGATCGCGGAGCCTGGGCGAGGCGAGCGCCGTACAGGACTTTGGGACCTTACAGACTGGAGGCCGGTGGGCGACTTGAGGGGCCTTAACGATCAGATCAATGCCCTGGTCTGCGGCACTGACAGAGATGCCCCAGTGGTCTTGGCGGCCACTGCCCAGAACGGCGCCCAGGTGTGGGATCTGCGAACCCGGCAGCTGCGTCACCGGCTCGGTGACGGTTGGGTGTCTGATGTGGAGCTCGGCCTGCTGGATGGGGTGCCGGTGGCCGTCACCGCCAACCGCTGGACCGTAGATATCTGGCACCTCGGCAGCGGCACGCTCCTGCATGAGATCCGAATGCCCGTCGAACCCGGTGCCATCGCCTTTGCCCCTGGCGGTGAGCTCGTCGTCGGCGCCGGGTACGAAGTGATCGTCCTGGAGCGCTGAGGCACACGGCACGTCAGGCTGCGCGCTGAGCTGGCCTGTACGCCAGGGCCGACAGCAGCACACAGATCGCGATGTCCAGCCGTCATCTGGCAGTGGCTGGCAAGGCGTGCTGGCGGCGAGCGGGAACACACGCATTGACCAGCTCTAGCGCCGTGAGCGGCTCAGAGTCGACTCCGGCGGTGTCGTGCCTCGGGAGGATGCCACGCCGGACCCAGGGACCCAGGGACCCAGGCCTGGGAGTAATTCAGGCTCGGCCGTCACCACTGGAAGAACGAACGGTCCATACCATGTGCCAAGAGAGTGGGGGCAGCGTAGAGGGGCTCCTTGTACTCCTCGTGCACGTTGGATGGAGCGCTGAAGTCACGGATATCTGACCCGGCCACGGGCTATCCTGACGGTTGTCCTAACGGAGTTTCGCGGACACCAACGTCGACAACCCGAACCGGAAGGTGCGGCTGAGCTTCCTGGGCTGAACGAGTCCCCGAAGACCTGCCCGGTGTCCGCCTCAGAATCCTGCTTGGCTTCCATCGCCCGCAGGGCCCCGACCACTAGCGCGGCATCTTCCTTCATCTCGTGCCGTCGCGTGCGACGAATCCGATCGTGCCGGGCCTGCCACGCCGACCACACTGCCCGTTCCGCAGCGGCCGGGCTCACCCGCGGGTATCCAGTCAGGACTGGTCCATGGCCCGTTCGATCGCGCGCCGGGCCCGGTCCGCGGCCGCTCGGTCGTGCTGGAGCTGCACCGCCGCGGTCAGGTCCGCCCGCAGCTGTTCCCGCCGAGCCCGCTGCCCGCCGCGATGGCCCCGAGGCAAGCCGCGAGCGACCGCCCGGCAACCTCCCAAGATCCGGCCCGCGTCGCCCACCTTGCGCGGCAACACGGCGCCAACGCCAAGGTCACCGGTCCGGAGCAGATCACCCGCCTCGCCATACGACGACGCGAACGAGTCGGCGGCATCCTCCACGCGTACCAACATGCTGCCTGAGCCGGTCGGATGAGATTCCCGGCAAGCGCAGGGTCAGGCTGCCGCTCGCGCCGCCATGAGCGCATCGAAGTCAGGGAATTTCAAGGCGATGTCACTGCCGGTGAAGTTTCCGACCCACCCGTTCTCTTCATGGAAGAAGCGAATGACGGTGAATGACGGCGAAGCCCCCATGTCGAACCAGTGCTTGGTCCCACGCGGTACCTTCAGCAGGTCCCCGGCCTCGCACAGCACGGCATGCACCTCGCGATCGACGTGCAGATAGAAGGCTCCGGCCCCCGCGACGAAGAAGCGCACCTCGTCGTCATCATCATGCGTGTGCTCACTGAGGAACTTCTTCCGCTCGGCCTTGGCGGCCAACCGCCACCCCAGGTCCTTCCGCGGCCGCAACCCGACGGCGTCGACGGTGGCGAACCCTTCAGCAGCAACCAGGCCCTTGACCTCTTCCCGATACGCCCTCAACACCGCCTCGGGCTCAGGGTCTTCGGGCACGTGGTCACGCAGCGGCCACTGCTCATAGCGAACCCCGATGGGTGCCAGTACAGCGGCGATCTCACCGGGATCGGTGGTACGGCGTATGACGGTGCCGGGGCCGGATTCCGGCCACGTGGTCAGCAGGGTCATGGCACACTCCTCAAGGCATTGGCAACTCTGTGATGCGGTCGACGAAGCACCTCCGCTGCCCGCGAGCCGCGGTCAGCGACCGCCATGTGCTCCGGCAGGCTGAGCCGCGTCCCCGGCCTCCCCGGCCTCCTCGATCGGCCGGCCCCCAGCCGACTCCGCGCTGTCTCCAGGTGCGGGTGCGTCGGGCAGTTCGTAGCGCTCGCGCTGCGCGAGGAAGACCCTCAGCACCGCGATCCACACCAGGCACGAGCCGAACATATGGATGCCGACGACCAGCTCCGGCAGATGCGTGAAGTACTGCACATATCCGATCACGCCCTGTCCGGCCAACACGGCGAAGAGCTCCAGCACCCGACGGCGGACGGCGGACGGCGCCGACACAGCGCGCAGCGCGAACCAGAGCGCCACGGTCAGGCCCACCACGATGTAAACGAAGTCCACGTGCAGTTGGGTGATCTCCTGCCAGTCCAGCGGGATCCGGTGCACCTTGCGCGCGTCGCCCGCGTGCGGCCCGGCTCCGGTCACCACGGTGCCGATCAGGATCAGCGCCGCGGTGGCCGCGACCAGCAGCCCAGTCAGCTGCCGCAGCGGCCGGGTCACCAGGTAACGCGCCGGGGCGTCCCCTTCCCGGGCGCGCTGCCAGGTCACCACGGCCACCGTGAGCAGCGCCGTGGACAGCAGGAAGTGCGAGCTGACGATGTACGGGTTGAGCCCGGTCAGCACGGTGATGCCGCCGACCACGGCATTGCCCATGATGATCCAGAACTGCGCCCAGCCGAGCCGGGTGAGATCACGGCGCACCGGTGTACGCGCCCTGGCGGTCAGGATGACCAGGCCGGCCACGGCGCACATCAGGTAGATCATCATTCGGTTTCCGAACTCGATCACGCCATGGATGCCCATATCAGCGGTCGGGGTCAGGCTGCCCTCGGTGCACTGCGGCCAGGTCTCGCAGCCCAGCCCGGACTGGGTGAGCCGCACCGCGCCACCGGTGACCACGATGAGGACGGCCGTCATCACCGAGGCCAGCGCGGCCCGTTTCACCGCCTGCTCGGAGGGCTGCCAACGACGGGCGATCAGATTGAGGGGATTCAATGGATTCGGCACCGGACCATGGTAGTTGGGAGCTTCTGCGAGCTTTCGGGCAGAGCAAGGTCATTATTCGGCACCCAGTTCCGCAGCGTCTCCCGGCTGATCCCCGGATCCTTGCCGAAGCCCTCAAACGTGTTCTTCGGGTGGTCTCCCGTCGCTGCGGCATCCGTTTCCGGCATGGTGCCGTACCCCTCAGCCCGTTGTCTCGGGGAGCGACAGCGCGAGGTAATCGGGGTAGCCGTGCTGCAGGCCGGGCGCCATCTCCAGCACCTGTGCGGGTCCCTCGACCGAGTTCTTCTTGAAGCCCGCCAGGCGGTAAACCGTGTACATCGGCTTGTTGACCCCGGTGGGCCTGAAGTCCGCCGTCAGACGCACCTGTGCAGTCTGGGCGGACTGGGCCAGATACCGCAGGATCGCGCCCCCGACGTTGCGCCCCATGACCCGGCAGGACATCAGGAACAGCCTGATCCGCCACTCGGTCTCCGACGTGCCGACCAGGGTGAGGCCGATCGTCCCGTACGCGCCGAAGCGGTCCTCCAGATGGGCGACCAGGAGCGTCTGGTCCGGCCGGTCCATCAGTTCACGGAGCTCCGCCTTGGAGAACGTCAGACCGGTCGTGTTGAGCTGGTGCGTACGCTCGGTCAGTTCCGCGGCGCGCTCCAGGTCGTCGGGGGTGGCCACCGCGACGGTGAGCCGCATCTGCAGCGACCTGAGGAACTCGATCTGCGGCCCGGCGAACGACTTCTCGTACTCGTTGCGCTGCTCCGCCTGTGCGTACATGGTGCGGCGGCCGCGCCCGTCCTCGGTCACCGGGCGGGACAGCTCGGGCCTCGCGAGCAGCCCCGAGACCTCGGCGGCGTCCACGCACCGCACCTGAGGATGCGCGAAGGCTACCTCGGCCCGCTCAAACTCGGAGTCGTCGATGAACATCAGTGTGTCGATGCCAATGTTGAGCCGCTCGGCTATGGACCGCACCAGCTCGGACTTCGGCTGCCACGAGACGTGCGGCACCAGGAAGTAGTCGCGGATGCCCAGCCGTTCGAGTTCGGTGAGCGCCGCCTTCTCGTCGTTCTTGCTGACGATCGACTGCAGGATGCCGCGCCGGTCCAGGGCGTCGATCACCTCGCGGATGCCGGGCCGCAGCTCTACTCCGGTGCCTTCGGACAGCACGCCGTCCCACACCGTGCCGTCCAGATCCCAGACGACGCACTTGACCAGCTCACTCGACATGACCGGCTCTCTCGACATGATCAGCTCCTTGCACGAACGGATACCGAGGATCGCGGCGGCGTACTCGGAAACTCTGCAGGCTCTCCTCGGCCAGCAGATGCTGCAGCAGCTGCGTGCTGCCCTCGATGACCTGCATGACCCGGGCGTCCCGGACCCAGCGGTCCACCGGGCCCCCGTCCACCAGGCCCACCGCGCCGTGCAGTTGCGCGGCCGCGGCCGACGCCGTGCCCGCCGCGCGGGACGCCGCGAGCTTGGCGGTGAGCACCTGCTCGATCAGTCGGCCGCCCCGACTGTCCATGGCCCGCGCCGCCTGCTCGCACAGCAGCCGCGCCGCCTCGGTGTCGACCACGGCATCGCTGATCAGACCGCGGACGAGCTGCAGATCGATCAGCCGGCCGCCGAACTGCCTGCGGCCGCTGGTGTGGCCGAGCATCGCGTCGCAGCACGCCTCGGCGAGTCCCAAGGAGCCGTACGCGACACAGAGTCGCCCCAACGACAGGGCACTGCCCGCCACTTGGGCGACGCCGAAGCCGGGACGGCCCACCATGCGGTCGGCGGGGACGCGGCAGCCGTCCATATGCAGGTCGGCCAGCATGGCGCTGCGGAAGCCACTGGTGGGGCGGCTCGGCTCCACCGTGACGCCCGGGTCGTCGCGCCGGACGAGGAATCCCACACTGCGGTCGCCGTGCTTGGCGAAGACCAGGAAACAGCCCGCGACCTGCCCGAAGGAAAGCCATCGCTTCGTGCCGTCCAGGCGCCACCACGTCTGCGCTCCAGCACCCGCATCCGCGCTGGGTCCGTCCGAAGCTCCCGGCTCCTCCTCCGGCATCGCGGTCGTCCCGATCGCCTGCGCGTCGCTGCCCGCACCGTCCTCGGTGAGACCGAACGCGCCGAGCAGCTCGCCGGAGGCGAGGCGCGGCAACAGCTGCCGCCGGGCGGCCTCCGACCCCCAGCGGCTCAGGCTCGCGCACACCATGCCGTGCACGGTCAGCAGGCTCTGCAACGACGCGGAGGTGTGCGCCACCGCCCGGCTCAGCTCGCCGTACTCCCGGTGGTTCATCGGCCGTCCGCCGTACTCGGCGGGCACCATCGCGGCCAGCGCCCCGGACTCGGCGACCGTCTTCAGCACACCGGGCGGCACCGCCTTCGCGGCGTCGATCTCGTCGGCGAGCGGCAACAGCAGCCGCCCCAGTTCCTCCGCGGTCGGCGGCGGCTCGCTCATGCCCGCTTCCCCTGCACGAACCGCACGATGCTGTCCAGCGTGTCGAAGTTCTCGATCTCCAGGTCGTCGTCGTCGACCTCGACGCCGAACTCCTTCTCAAGGTGACCGACGAGCGAGACCGTCGCCAGTGAGTTCAGCACCCCACCGGTGATGAGCTGCATGCCCTCCAGCTCGGCCGGGTCGTCCACGTACCGCAGCAGGTACTCAAGAACGCGGGATCGGACGGCCTCGTCCTCGTATACGGAAGTCACTGCGACATCACACTCCAACTCACATGATCAAGGAATTCGCGGCCCATCGGGAAAGCACCGGAGAAGCTCAACGCTTCGTCCTCCACTTCCTCTCAAGCCGGCTGATCTGGTTCTGGCTGAGGCTGACCAGGGACAGGTCAGACGGCGTACGGCCGGCCTTCTCGGGACCGTCGACGTGCGCGGCGAGCGCCTTCAGATACGTGACCCAGCCCTGACCGAGCCGCTCCACGTCCGCGCGCGCCAGCACGCCCCGCGGCCACGACCACGTGGCCGTCAGCTGCGGGCCCGACGGCCCTTCGGTCGTCACCGCGTTCACCATCAGCGCATGCGTCAGACGCATCCGCGGGTCGAGGCCGCCGGTGGCCGTGGCGCCGTCCACCTGCTGCCAGTCCGCCTGCTGCCGGTCCGACTCCCGGCGGGCCCGGCCTGCGCCGACCCGCCCGAAGTAGTTGAACGCCACTTGCGGGCCGGGCAGCGCGGCGAGCACCGGCGCGGTATCGGGGTTGAGGTAGCGCAGCAGCCCATAGTCGGTACGCAGCTCCGACGCGGTGCGCAGCTGCTCCTTGACCCGCTGCAGAGCCCGCCCGGCGGCAGGACCGCCGCGCCGGACATCGGCCCAGGACACCCGGCCCGGATCGAGCCGCACGGGTGCCATGGCGGTGAACCAGCCCACTGTCCGGGACGTGTCCACCCCGTCGAACAGGTTCTCCCTGCCGTGCCCTTCGACATCGACCAGCACAGAGGTCGCACCCGTTGAACCCGTGCCGCCCGCGTCACCGCGCGTGGTACGCCACTGGGCGTGCGCGAGGACGAAAGCCGTCAGGAGCACGTCGTCGACACCGGCGTGCAGCGCGGTGGGCACCCGGGTGACCAGCGCCTCCGACAGCTCCACCGGCACCGACACGTGCAGCGAGAGCAACTGCTCCGCCGTGTCGATCCCGGCATCCAACTCCCGGTCGCCAAGCGTGGGTTCGGGCTCGGATCCAGATGGGGTCTCGGCCCAGTGCGCGAGGGCGGCGGTACGACGCGGGTCGACGGCGAGCGGGCCGAGCCGCTCCGCCCAGTTCTTGAAGGAGGTCGGCACCGGCGCCAACTCCGGTGCTCGCCCGTCAAGTACGGCCGCTCCGGCGGCGGCGAGGTCGGGGAGGATGATCCGCCAGGAGACGCCGTCCACCACGAGGTGGTGGATCGTGAGCAGCAGCCTGCCGGGCTCCTGGGGGCCGTTGTCGAACCACACGGCCTGCAGCATGACCCCGTCGTACGGCGCCAGACCCTGCTGCGCCTGCCGGGCGTGGTCGGCAAGGAGCCGCTCACGCTCGGGCGCGGTCGCGTCGGCGCAGTCCACCCGGGTCAGCACCTCGTCCGCCGTGCGCGCCTCCGCCCCGCGGGCCGGAGGAACCTCCAGCGCCCCGGCGTTCCCGTCATCGTCGCGCGTCAGGCGGGCCCGCAGCAGGTCGTGACGGTCGAGGAGGGACTGCACGACCTCCGCCAGCGGGCCGCGGCCGATACCGGCGGGCACTTGGACGAGCCTCGCCTGGAAGAACGCGTCGAAGGAGTGCTCCGGCTCGACGAGCCACCGCATGATGGGCGTCAGCGGCACCCGGCCCGTACCGTCGTCCGCCACCGGCCCGGAATCGCTGTCGGCCAGGGGCCGAGCGGTGCGCGCCAGGTTCCTCGGGGTGTGGTGCTTGAAGATGTCGCGGGGCGAGAGGCCCAGGCCGGCCTCGCGGGCTCGGCTGACCAGGACGATGGAGCTGATGCTGTCGCCGCCGAGGGCGAAGAACCCGTCGTCGACCCCGATGTGGGCGGGGTCGAGGCCGAGGACGTCCGCGAAGAGGGACGTGAGGGTCTTCTCTTCGGGCGTGCCGGGGGCGCGGCTGGTGGATGCGTTGCCGGTGGTGTAGTCGGGCGGGGGCAGCGCCTTGCGGTCGATCTTCCCGTTGGGGGTCAGGGGAAGTTCGGTGAGGGGGACGAGGGCTGTGGGGACCATGTACTCCGGCAGCCGCTGGGCGACGGCCGACTTGACGCGCCCGGCGTCCAGCTCACCGGGGGTCTCGGGTGTGACGTAGGCGACGAGGCGTCGGTCGCCGGGCCGGTCCTCGCGGATGACCACGGTGGCGGTGGTGATTCCCGGGCAGGCGGTCAGCGCGGCTTCGACTTCGCCGAGTTCGATGCGGAAGCCGCGCAGCTTGACCTGGTCGTCGGCGCGGCCGAGGAAGTGCAGGGTGCCGTCGTTGTTCCAGCGGGCGAGGTCGCCGGTGCGGTACATGCGGGTGCCCGGCTCGCCATAGGGGTCGGCGACGAAGCGCTGCGCGGTCAGTGCGGAGCGTCCCAGATATCCGCGGGCGACGCCGGCCCCGGCCACGTACAGCTCACCGGGTACACCGGGCGGTACGGGGGAGAGTCCCGCGTCCAGCACATAGACGCGCACGTTCCCGATCGGACGGCCGATCGGCGGGATGACCGACCCTGAGAGCGGCTCGCTCATCGTCGCACAGACCGTCGTCTCCGACGGACCGTACGCGTTGACCATCCGTCGGCCGGCGGACCACCGCTCGATCGTGTCGGGCCCGCAGGCCTCACCCGCCACGACCAGCGTCATCGCCCCCGGCACATCCGCCACGTCCAGCACGTTCAGCGCGGACGGCGGCAGCGTGCAGTGCGTCACTCCGGCATCCCGCTGCACACCACCGAGCGCTTCACCGGGCATCAGCCGCTCCGCGCCGGCCAGCACGAGGGCGCCGCCGGAGAGGAGGGCGGTGAAGATCTCCGAGGCGGCGGCGTCGAAGCTGGGTGAGGCGAACTGCAGCACGCGGCTGCCCGCACCGATCCGCCACTGCTCGCTCTGGGCGAAGGCGAGGTTGACCAGTCCGGCGTGGTGGGCGACGACGCCCTTGGGCACACCCGTCGACCCCGAGGTGTAGATGACGTACGCCGGGTGCTCGGGGCGGAGCGCGGTGGCCGGGTCGGTGGCGTCCAGCGCGGCCAACTGGCCCTGGAAGGAGGGGTCGTCGAGACAGAGGGTGGGGGTCGCTTCGGCCCACGGAGCGGTGGTGACGGTGTGGGTGAGGACGAGGGCGGGGCGGGCGTCCTGGACCATGAAGCGGATGCGGTCGACCGGGTAGTCGGTGTCGATCGGCAGATAGGCGGCGCCCGCCTTGAGTACGGCGAGCAGCGCGATGATGAGGTCCGGCGAGCGGGGCAGCCCGAGGGCGACCATGTGCTCGGGTCCGACGCCTTGCTCCATCAGGTGCCGGGCCAACTGGTTGGCGCGGGTGTTGAGGTCGGCGTACGAGGTGTGGGTGCCGTCGGCTATCAGCGCGGTGGCGTCGGGCGTGGCCCGCACCTGGGCCTGGAACAGCTCTGGGACGGTGCCGGAGGGTACGGGAGTGGCGGTGTCGTTCCACTCCGTGAGGATCCGGCGGCGTTCGTCGTCGGTCAGGACGTCGACGGAGGTGACGCGTCGGCCGGGGGCGTCCGCGACCGCTCGCAGCACGCGCAGCAGCCGATCCACCAGAGCTGTCACCGTGCCCGGCTCGAACAGGTCGGTACGGTAGGTGATCACACCGGCGATGCCGTCCGGGGACCCGTCCGCGCCATGCTGCTCGGCGAGATTGACCGTGAGGTCCATCCGGGCGGCCCGAACGTCGGCGAACTCCCGTACGGCGTCCACCTCCGGGAAGTTCACGCTGGTGGGCGGGGTGTTGTTGAACGCCAGCGTGACCTGGTGGAGCGGGTGGTGGGCCAGCGACCGGGTCGGATTGACCGCTTCGACCAGGTTCTCGAACGGTACGTCTTGGTGGGCGTATGCGCTCAGGTTGGTCTCGCGGACGCGGTCGAGGAGTTCGGCGAAGGTGGGGTCGCCGGACAGGTCTGTGCGCAGGACGAGGGTATTGACGAAGAAGCCGACGAGGTTGTCGAGTTCGTCCTCGCCGCGTCCGGCGACGGGGGTGCCGATGGGGATGTCCGTGCCGGCGCCGAGGCGGTGCAGGAGGACGCCGAGGGCGGCCTGGAGCACCATGAACACCGTCGTCTGGCGGGAGCGGGCCAGAGCGGTCAGGGCCTGGTGCAGTTCGGCGTCGATCTGCACCGGTACCGATGCGCCTTCATATCCGGCCTGCTCGGGATACGGCTGGTCGGTGGGGAGTTCGATGCGTTCCGGGAGTCCGGCGAGGGTGTGTTTCCAGTAGTCGAGTTGTGTGGCCAGGAGGCTGTGGGGGTTGGTGTCGTCGCCCAGGAGTTGGTGTTGCCACAGGGTGTAGTCGGCGTATTGGACCGGTAGGGGAGGCCAGGTGGGGGTGTGGCCTTGGTGGCGGGCGGTGTAGGCGGTGCTCAGGTCGGTGGCCAGGGGGCTCATGGACCATCCGTCGCCCGCGATGTGGTGGATCGTCAGGACCAGGACGTGCTCGTTCACCGTGTCGGCGAGGGTGAACAGGGTGGCGCGCAGGGGGAGTTCGGTGGCCAGGTCGAAGGGGTGGCGTACCGCGCGGTCCACGGCGGCGGCCAGGTCGGCCTGGTCGATCGTCTCGACGGTCATCTCGGGGCGGGCTTGGTCCGCTGGCCTGATGTCCTGATGCGGCTGACCGTCGACATCGGGGAAGACCGTCCGCAGTGCCTCGTGCCGGGCCACCACATCACCCAGCGCCGCGCGCAGCGCCGCCGTGTCCAGCGCGCCGGTCAGGCGGAGCACGACGGGCACGTTGTAGGTCGCGCTGGGGCCTTCGAGGCGGTGGAGGAACCACAGGCGGCGTTGGGCGAAGGACAGCGGTATCCGCTCGGGGCGGGCCGCCGGTATCAGCGCCGGACGCCCGATGGCGGCGGCGGGGTTGGCGCCGGTCTCCAGGAGCCGGGCCAGTGTGGCGACGGTGGGAGCGGTGAACAGGTCCCGGATGGTCAGTTCCGTACCGAGCACCGCGCGTATCCGGCCGATCAGCCGCATCGCGAGGAGCGAATGCCCACCGAGTTCGAAGAAACCGTCCTCGACGCCGACGCGGTCGGGCTCGATGCCGAGGACTTCGGCGAAGAGACCGGCGAGGATCTCCTCGCGCGCATCGCGCGGAGCCCGCAGCCGTGCGGTGCCGGTGGTGTAGTCGGGTGCGGGCAGCGCCTTGCGGTCCAGCTTGCCGTTCGGCATCAACGGCAACGCGTCCACGACCACCAGCGCGGAGGGCACCATGTACTCCGGCAGCCGCTGGGCGACGGCCGACTTGACGCGCCCGGCGTCCAGCTCACCGGGGGTCTCGGGTGTGACGTAGGCGACGAGGCGTCGGTCGCCGGGCCGGTCCTCGCGGATGACCACGGTGGCGGTGGTGATTCCCGGGCAGGCGGTCAGCGCGGCTTCGACTTCGCCGAGTTCGATGCGGAAGCCGCGCAGCTTGACCTGATCGTCGGTACGGCCGAGGAAGTGCAGGGTGCCGTCGTTGTTCCAGCGGGCGAGGTCGCCGGTGCGGTACATGCGGGTACCCGGCTCGCCATAGGGATCGGCGACGAAGCGCTGCGCGGTCAGTCCGGAGCGCCCCAGATATCCCCGGGCGACACCGGCCCCGGCCACGTACAGCTCACCGGGTACACCAGGCGGTACGGGGGAGAGTCCCGCGTCCAGCACATAGACGCGCACGTTCCCGATCGGACGACCGATCGGCGGGATGACCGACCCGGAGAGCAGCTCGCTCATCGTCGCACAGACCGTCGTCTCCGACGGACCGTACGCGTTGATCATCCGTCGGCCGGCGGACCACCGCTCGATCGTGTCGGGCCCGCAGGCCTCGCCCGCCACGACCAGCGTCATCGCCCGCGGCACATCCGCCACGTCCAGGAGAGGCAGCGCGGACGGCGGCAGCGTGCAGTGGCTGACGCCCGCGTCCCGCAGCACCTTGGTCAGTGCCGCCCCCGGCGCCAGTTGCTCCGCGTCGGCGGTCACCAGGGCGCCGCCGGAGAGGAGGGCGGTGAAGATCTCCGAGGCGGCGGCGTCGAAGCTGGGTGAGGCGAACTGCAGCACGCGGCTGCCCGCACCGATCCGCCACTGCTCGCTCTGGGCGAAGGCGAGGTTGACCAGTCCGGCGTGGTGGGCGACGACGCCCTTGGGCACACCCGTCGACCCCGAGGTGTAGATGACGTACGCGGGATGCTCGGCAACCAGCGCGCCCGCCCGGTCGGCAGCCGTCAGATCTGCCTCGGACAGTCCCGTCAGGCGAGCCTCGACCTGCGGATCGTCCAGGGTGAGTGTGGTGAAGCCGTCGTTCGGCAGCCGTGTCGCGGAAGCGGAGTCCACCAGTACCGCACTCGGACCGGCGTCCTGGAGCATGAAGCGGATCCGCTCCACCGGGTAGTCCGTGTCCACCGGCAGGTACGCCGCCCCCGCCTTCAGTACGGCGAGGACCGCGACCACAAGCTCCGGCGACCGGGGCAGGGCAAGGGCCACCAACTGCTCCGGGCCCAAGCCCTGTTCGACGAGCAGCCGAGCCAGCCGGTTCGCCCGTGCGTTCAACTCGCCGTACGTGTAGACGGTGTTGCCGTCCCCCGACACCACCGCCGCCGCACCCGGCGCCTCGGCGACCCGCGCCTCGAACACAGCCGCAGCCGTGCCCTCCGGCACCTCGACCGCCGACGAACCGCACCACGCCCCCAGCACACGCTCCCGCTCATCAGCGGTCAGCAGACTCAACGAGCCGATCCGCCGGTCAGGACCGGCGTCCGCGATTCGCTCCAGGAAAAGCAGAAACCGCGCGACGTGAGCGTCGAATTCTTCCTGGCTGTACATGTGGTCGTTCGCGTCGAAGTACACCTCGATGGCGCCTTCGCGCTCGCCCTCGTGGAAGGCGATGGAGAAGTCGTCGGTGTAGCGCTGCGAGATGCTGCTCGCCTTCGCCGGGTGGCCGCCGAAGTGGATGTCGTAGTCGAATGCCATGACATTGACGACGGGGCCGTAAGGGAGGCCGCCACCTGTCGACCAGGTGAGGTCGCGGCGCAGGTCCTCCATTCGGTACCGGCTGTGCCGGGACGCGCGGGTCGTCTGGGCCCAGACCTGCTTTGCCACCTTGGACAAGGCCAGTTCGGGCTCCACCGTGATCTGGAGTGGAACGACGTTGACCGTCATTCCCGGTGTATCGCGCTCGATCTCATCCAGGCGGCCCGAGACGGGAAGTCCCACGGACACGGCGCTCTCTCCTGTGACGGCCCCCACATAAGCCGCCGTTGCCACCACAGCCAATACGGACCAGCTGACGCCGAGTTTTGCGGCCGTGGAACGCAAGGTGTCCGACAGCCGCGCACTGAGCGCCGCACGCCGCCGGCGAATGTCCGTCGGCCTGCGGTACGGCCGGCTGGACAGACTGACCGGTGCGGGGGCATTGCGGAGTCGCTTGAGCCAGTACCGACGGTCGGCTTCGTACTCTTCCGAACCGCGGTAACTGCTCTCGTGTTCCAGCAGGGTTCGGAACGAGGGAAATGGAGTCCCGCCGTCCGGTTGATCCGTGACCAAGTCCGAGTAAACCTGGGCGGTACGCCGAGTGATCAGCGCGGAACTCCACGCATCCATCACAACGTGATGGTAACGGCTGTACAGAATATGGAAAGCCGGGTCGATGGCAAGCAGCGCGGGGGCGTACAGCGGCCCCTGGACCAGGTCGAACGCGGTGTCCATGTCCGACCGCATCCATGCCTCGGCCGCTTCTCGCGGATCCGCTTCGGCACTGAAATCGACCCTGCGCACCGGCACGTGTGCGGCACCGGCGACCTGAAGCGGACCGTCCGGCCCCTGCGTGATCGTGAACCGCAGTGCCTCTGCCTCATCGAGAACAATCCGGTGTGCTCTCTCAAGAATGTCGGGCATGATCGGCCCATGGATCTCGACCCGCTCACCGACGTTGTACACAGAGCCGCCCGGCCCTAAGGAACCTGCGAACCAGACGCCCAACTGAGCAGCCGTCAACGGCCATTTATCATCAATGGGATCCAGCACCCCACGCCCCCCGCAGCGACTTGAACCCGGCCCGGTCACTCGCCGGACTCCTGCATAGTTACACAACGCGCCTTCTTGCTCCACATAGTTTGGCACGCGGTTTCGGAGTGGTGGCCACAGGCCCTGTGCCGGGTCCGCGGCGACGCGCCACAGTTCGGAGGAGAAGCCGCTTGAACGATCAGTCAGAACCCGCCTTCAGGAGGGCTGTTGAGGCAGGTGGCAGGCGGGATGGGTGACAGGTGTCAATAACTGTAGTAGCGTCCGGTTAGGCTCAAACCGCGTTGCTGAGAAGTGTCTGCGGTGCGGGGGAGCGGAGCCGATGGAAAGATCTTCTCGGGGGAGACGCAAAGCCATGTCAGGCTCGTCGGATGACTTGTGTCCATTAGTATCTCGGCAGTCCAGCCGATTTGAATGCCTTTCTCAATGTCACGGTCCATGTCGATGTGATTCGGCTCGGCCATCACATTCCATGCGATTTCACGTCGGCCGTGCGGAATTCGTGCCCGGTGTGTATCGCTCGACCGCGCACAGTCCATGGGCCGGTCCGACACATGTAGCGACTGAGTCACAAAGAGCGTCTGAGTACGGGGAATGGATCAGCCATGTCGCATGAATTCGAGGATGTCTGGCCGCTCTCACCGCTCCAGGAGGGGCTGGTCTACCACGCCCTCCTCGATGGCGAGGGCCCCGATGTCTATGCGATCCAGCTGATCCTGGACTTCGACGGCGCCGTGGACGGCGGCGCGCTGCGCGCCGCCGGTCAGGCTCTGCTGGACCGCCACGCGAATCTGCGCGCCGCGTTCTGGATCGACGATCTCGACCAGCCGGTCCAGGTCGTCGCACGCGACGTGGAACTGCCGTGGGAGGAGATCGACCTCACCCGCCTGTCCGCCGCGCAGGCCGAAGCCGAGTCGCGGGCGTACGCCGACGCCGAGCGGGCCCGGCGGTTCGACCTCGACCGCCCGCCCCTGCTGCGCTTCGCCCTGCTCAGGCACCGGTCCGACGACGGTGGAGCCGACCGGAGCCGACTGGTCATCACCCAGCACCACGTGCTCGTCGACGGCTGGTCGTCGCCTCTGATGGTGCGCGAACTGCTCGCCCTGTACGACGCCAAGGGCGACGACACCGACCTGCCCTCCGTCACGCCCTACCGGGACTACCTGGTCTGGCTCTCCGAGCAGGACGGCGACGCCGCGCTCGCATCCTGGACGGCCGCGCTCTCCGGCGCGGAACCCACACACCTGTCAACTCCTAAGCTGGCCACGGCCTCTGACGACCCCTCGACCGCTCTGCCGGAACGCTTCGTCACGGAGGTCCCGCAGGAGATCACGGCCGCGCTGCACGCCCAGGCGCGCCGCTCGGGCGTCACGCTGAGCACGCTCATCCAGGCCGCCTGGGGTGTGCTCGTCGGCCGGATGACCGGCCGGGACGACGTGGTCTTCGGTGCCGTCGTCTCGGGGCGCACGCCCGAGATCCCGGGCATCGAGAGCATGATCGGCCTGTTCATCAACACCGTCCCGGTGCGGGTCAGGGTGGCTGCCGAGGACACGTGGGCGGACCTCGCCGTGCGCCTCCAGGACGAGCAGGGTGCCCTGCTGCCCCACCAACACCTGGGCCTCTCCCAGATCCAGCGGGCTGCCGGCCTCGGCGACGCGTTCGACACCGTCGTGGCCGTCGAGAACTTCCCCGCCGACCGTGACACGTCCGCCGACCACGACGCGCGAGGGCTGACGGTCGCGGCGGCCGAGGGCCGCGACGCCACCCACTACCCGCTGAGCCTGGCCGTCGCCCCCGGGGACGTCCTCCGGATCCGCCTGGACTACCGCACCGACCGCTTCGACCACGACACCGTCACCGCCATCGCCGACCGCCTGCTCCGGCTCCTGTCGGCTGTGGCCGAGGACGTCGGTCAGCGGGTCGGCTCGTTGAGTCTGCTGACCGCTGATGAGCGGGAGCGTGTGCTGGGGGCGTGGTGCGGTTCGTCGGCGGTCGAGGTGCCGGAGGGCACGGCTGCGGCTGTGTTCGAGGCGCGGGTGGCTGAGGCGCCGGATGCTGCCGCGGTGGTGGCCGCGGACGGTGGAGTGGTCTTCTCCTACGGTGAGTTGAACGCACGGGCGAATCGGCTGGCGCGGTTGTTGGTCGAGCGGGGTGTGGGGCCGGAGCGATTGGTGGCCTTGGCGTTGCCGCGGTCGCCGGAGTTGGTCGTCGCGGTGCTCGCGGTGTGGAAGGCGGGGGCGGCGTACCTGCCGATCGATACCGCTCATCCGGTGGAGCGGGTGCGGTTCATGATCGAGGACGCGTGTCCTGCGCTGGTCCTGACGGATGGCTGTACTGCTGGTCCGTGGGCGGATGGGATGGCCACTGTCCTGCTTGATGATGGTGCCGTGCAGGACCGGTTGGCTGGTCTGGAGGCGGTTGACCTGGCCACTGTGGTGGATCCTGCGCATGCGGCGTATGTGATCTATACGTCGGGTTCGACGGGTGTGCCCAAGGGTGTGGTGGTGGGGCATGCCGGTTTGGTGAATCTGGTGGCGTCGTCGGGTCCGGAGTTGGGGTTGGGTCCGGGGAGTCGGGTGTTGCAGTTCGCGTCGCCGAGTTTTGATGCGGCGACGTGGGACTGGAGCCTGGCGCTGTTGTCGGGTGCGGCGTTGGTTGTGGCCGGGGTGGAGGAGTTGGCGCCGGGGGAGGCGTTGGCGCGTGTGTTGTGTGATGCGGGGGTGACGTATTGCATGGTGCCGCCGTCGGCGCTGGGTGTGCTGGATGTGGCGCGGGTTCCGGCGTCGATGACGGTGGTCGTGGGGGGTGAGGCCTGTGGTCCGGATGTGGCCGGGCGGTGGTCCGCCGGCCGTCGGATGGTCAACGCGTACGGTCCGTCGGAGACGACGGTCTGTGCGACGATGAGCGAGCCGCTTTCCGGGTCGGTCATCCCGCCGATCGGTCGTCCGATCGGGAACGTGCGCGTCTATGTGCTGGACGCGGGACTCTCCCCCGTACCGCCCGGTGTACCCGGTGAGCTGTACGTGGCCGGGGCCGGCGTCGCCCGCGGATATCTGGGACGCTCCGCACTGACCGCGCAGCGCTTCGTCGCCGACCCCTATGGCGAGCCGGGCACCCGCATGTACCGCACCGGCGACCTCGCCCGCTGGAACAACGACGGCACCCTGCACTTCCTCGGACGTACCGACGATCAGGTCAAGCTGCGCGGCTTCCGCATCGAACTCGGCGAAGTCGAAGCCGCGCTGACCGCCTGCCCGGGAATCACCACCGCCACCGTGGTCATCCGCGAGGACCGGCCCGGCGACCGACGCCTCGTCGCCTACGTCACACCCGAGACCCCCGGTGAGCTGGACGCCGGCCGGGTCAAGTCGGCCGTCGCCCAGCGGCTGCCGGAGTACATGGTGCCGTCCGCGCTGGTGGTCGTGGACGCGTTGCCGTTGATGCCGAACGGCAAGCTGGACCGCAAGGCGCTGCCCGCACCCGACTACACCACCGGCACCGCACGGCTGCGGGCTCCGCGCGATGCGCGCGAGGAGATCCTCGCCGGTCTCTTCGCCGAAGTCCTCGGCATCGAGCCCGACCGCGTCGGCGTCGAGGACGGTTTCTTCGAACTCGGTGGGCATTCGCTCCTCGCGATGCGGCTGATCGGCCGGATACGCGCGGTGCTCGGTACGGAACTGACCATCCGGGACCTGTTCACCGCTCCCACCGTCGCCACACTGGCCCGGCTCCTGGAGACCGGCGCCGACCCGGCCGCCGCCTCCATCGAGCGTCCGGCGCTGATACCGGCGGCCCGCCCCGAGCGGATACCGCTGTCCTTCGCCCAACGCCGCCTGTGGTTCCTCCACCGCCTCGAAGGCCCCAGCGCGACCTACAACGTGCCCGTCGTACTCCGCCTGACCGGCGCGCTGGACACGGCGGCACTGCGCGCGGCCTTGGGTGATGTGGTGGCCCGGCACGAGGCACTGCGGACAGTATTCCCCGATGTCGACGGCCAGCCGCATCAGGACATCAGGCCCGCGGACCAAGCCCGCCCCGAGATGACCGCCGAGACGATCGACCAGACCGACCTGGCCACCGCCGTGGACCGCGCGGTACGCCACCCCTTCGACCTGGCCACCGAACTCCCCCTGCGCACCACCCTGTTCACCCTCACCGACACGGTGAACGAGCACATCCTGGTCCTGACGATCCACCACATCGCAGGCGACGGCTGGTCCATGAGCCCCCTGGCCACCGACCTCAGCACCGCCTACACCGCCCGCCACCAAGGCCACACCCCCACCTGGCACCCCCTACCGGTCCAATACGCCGACTACACCCTGTGGCAACACCAACTCCTGGGCGACGACTCCAACCCCCACAGCCTCCTGGCCACACAACTCGACTACTGGAAACACACCCTCGCCGGACTCCCGGAACGCATCGAACTCCCCACCGACCTCATCGGGACGGCAGAGGGCGAACGGCGAGGGGAAGTGGCGTCGCTGCCCTTGGCGGCGGATCTGCACGCCGACCTCGTCGAGGTGGCGCGGGGCCACCGCAGCACCGTGTTCATGGTGCTCCAGGCCGCCCTCGGCGTCCTCCTGCACCGCCTCGGCGCCGGCACGGACATCCCCATCGGCACGCCGACGGCCGGCCGGGCCCAGCAGGAGCTGGACACGCTCGTCGGCAACTTCGTCAACACCCTCGTCCTGCGCACAGACCTGTCCGGCGACCCCACCTTCGCCGAACTCCTCGACCGCGTCCGCGAGACCAACCTGAGCGCCTACGCCCACCAAGACGTACCGTTCGAGAACCTGGTCGAGGTCCTCAACCCCGCCCGTTCCGCGGACCACCAACCGCTCTACCAGGTGATGCTCACGCTGCAGAACCACGAGGCGCAGCAGCTGAACATCCCCGGTCTGGACGTGTCGACCTCGTCGTGGAACACGCAGGTCTCGCGCCGCGACCTCACCCTGACCCTGCGGGAGAAGTATGGTCCCGGCGGTGAGCCGCAGGGGATCGACGGAGTCATCCAGTTCGACGCGACGCGGTTCTCCCGGGAGCGGATCGAGGCCATCGGTCGCTGGTACCGCCGGGCGTTGACCACCCTCCTCGACGACCCCGAGCAGCTCGTGGGGTCGGTGGACCTGATGTCAGGCGCCGAGCAGGAGGAACTGCTCCGGACCTGGAACGACACCGACGTGCCCGGCCCGTCCGGCACGCTCCCCGAGCTCTTCCAGGCCCAGGCGCACGCGACGCCCGACGCGACCGCGCTGACCGTCGACGGTGTCCACACCTCCTACGCCGAACTCAACACCCGCGCCAACCAGTTGGCCCGGCACCTGAGGGAGCAAGGCGTCGGACCCGAGCAGATCGTGGCGCTCGCGCTGTCCCGCTCCACCGAGATGATCACCGCGCTCCTGGCCGTGCTGAAGGCCGGTGCCGCGTATCTGCCGATCGACACCGACTACCCGGTCGACCGCATCCGCTTCATGGTCGAGGACTCCAGGCCCGCCCTGGTCCTGACCCATGCGGCCTCGGCGCACCTGTGGGCCGACGGCACCCCTGTCCTCTGCCTCGACGACCCGGCCGTCGGACAGACCCTGGACCGGCAGGCGGACTCCGACCTGGTCGACGCCGACCGCGTCTCACCGCTGGAACCCGCCCACCCCGCCTACGTCATCTACACCTCGGGTTCCACCGGCACGCCCAAGGGCGTCGTCGTCCCGCACGAGGCGGTGACCGATTACCTCCGCGACACCCGCCGCCGCTACACCGGGGCGCGGGGCGTGGCGCTGCTGCATACCTCCCTCTCCTTCGACCTCTCGATCACCGCGCTCTTCACCCCGCTGGTCTCGGGCGGCCGCGTGGTGCTCGCCGAGCTGCGGGACGGCCTGGAGGACAACGAGGAGATACGGACGCTCGGCTGCGACTTCCTGAAGGCCACACCCAGCCACCTCGCCCTCCTCGAAGGCCTCTCGGAGGAGCTGTCCCCGCGTCAGGAGCTGCTGCTCGGCGGCGAGGCGCTGCTCGGTGAGACGCTGCGGAAGTGGCGTTCCGGGCACCCGGACGTGACCGTACTGAACGTGTACGGTCCGACCGAGGCCACGGTGAACTGCACCGAGTTCAGGATCGAACCGGGGGACGAACTGCCCGACGGACCGGTCCCGATCGGCCGCCCGATGGCCAACACCCGGGTGTACGTGCTGGACGCGGGGCTGCGTCCGGTGCCCCCCGGCGTGCCCGGCGAGCTGTACGTGGCGGGCATGGGCCTGGCACGCGGATATCTGCGGCGTCCGGGGCTGACCGGGCAGCGGTTCGTCGCCGACCCGTACGGTCCTGCCGGGTCCCGTATGTACCGGACCGGCGACCTGGCACGGTGGAACGCCTGCGGCACGCTCGCCTTCCTGGGCCGCGCCGACGACCAGGTCAAGCTGCGCGGCTTCCGCATCGAACTCGGCGAGATCGAGACCGAGTTGACCCGCTGCGCCCAGGTGGCGCGGGCCACGGTGATGGTGCGCGAGGACCAGCCGGGGGACCGGCGTCTGGTGGGCTATGTCGTCGCGGAGACCGGCGGGGGCGTCGACCCCGCCGAGGTACGGGGGCGGCTCGCCGCGCGGCTGCCGGAGTACATGGTGCCGTCCGCGATCGTCGTCATGGACGCCCTGCCGCTGACCGCGCACGGAAAGCTCGACCGCAAGGCGCTGCCCGCCCCCGACTACGCCGCTGACAGCGATGGCGGGGTCGACGGGCGACCGGAGAAGGCGCCGCGCAGCCCGCGTGAGGAGATCCTGGCCGGACTCTTCGCCGACGTCCTCGGCACCGAGCCCGACCGGGTCGGAGCGGACGACAACTTCTTCGACCTCGGCGGGCACTCCCTGCTGGCCGCCCGCGTCATCGGCCGTATCCGCAGCACCCTGGGTGTGCAACTCGGCATCAAGGCGTTCTTCGAGTCGCCCACGGTGGCCGGCCTGGCCTCGCTGTTCGGCGGCGGCACGACGGTACGGCCGCCGGTCGTGCCGAGTGCGCGGCCGGAGCGGATGCCCCTGTCGTTCGCCCAGCGCCGCCTGTGGTTCCTCCACCGCCTGGAGGGCCCCAGCGCGACGTACAACGGTGCCGCGGCGCTGCGCATCTCCGGTGCCCTGGACGCGGATGCCCTGCGTGCCGCCCTTGCCGATGTGGTGGCGCGCCACGAGGCGCTGCGCACGGTCTTCCCCGAGGTGGACGGGCAGCCCTGTCAGCACGTACTGCCGGCTGCCCAGGCCCGGCCCGTGGTGAGCGTCGAGACGGTCGGCGAGGCCGATCTGGCCGCCGTCGTGGACGGCGCGGTGCATCATCCCTTTGAGCTGTCCACCGAACTGCCTTTGCGCGCCGCCCTGTTCACGCTGGACGGTGTCACGGACGAACATGTCCTGGTCCTGACGATCCACCACATCGCGGGTGACGGCTGGTCGATGGGTCCGCTGGCCCGTGACCTGAGCATCGCCTACGCCGCCCGGCGCGGAGGCCGTGCGCCGGCCTGGACCCCGCTGCCCGTCCAGTACGCCGACTACACCCTGTGGCAGCACCGACTCCTGGGCGACGAGAGCGATCCGGAGAGCCTGCTCGCCACGCAGGTCGGCTACTGGAAGCGAGCCCTGGCCGGCCTGCCGGAGCGTCTGGAGCTGCCCACCGACCATCCCTACCCCGAGCAGGCCGGGTACGAGGGCGGCACGGTTCCGGTGCGGGTCGACGCCGAGCTGCACCGGGAGCTGATCGGGCTCGCCCGGTCGCGCCAGACGACGGTGTTCATGGTGCTCCAGGCCGCCCTCGGTGTGCTCCTGCACCGTTTCGGTGCCGGGACAGACATTCCGATCGGTACCCCGGTCGCCGGTCGGGGCGAGGAGGAACTCGACGACCTGGTCGGCTTCTTCGTCAACACCCTGGTCCTGCGCACAGACCTGTCCGGCGACCCCACCTTCGCCGAACTCCTGGACCGCGTCCGCGAGACCGACCTCAACGCCTACTCCCACCAGGACATCCCCTTCGAGAGCCTGGTGGAGGTCCTCAACCCGACGCGGTCGCTCGCCCACCACCCGCTCTTCCAGGTCATGCTCGCGTTCAACAGCAACCCGCGCGGCGAACTGGCCTTCGCCGGCGCCAAGGCGGTCCCGCAGGAGGTCCGCACCGGGGCCGCGCGGATGGACCTGACGGTGAACGTGGCCGAGCGGCATGCCGATGACGGGTCCCCGGACGGGATCACCGGCTCGATCGCCTACCGCGCCGATCTGTTCGAGCCGGGTACGGTGACGGCTCTGGTGGAGCGGCTGCTGCGGGTGCTGCGTGCGGTCGTGGACGATCCCGGCCGACGCGTCGCCTCGGTCGACGTCCTGTCCGACGGTGAGCGGCGCCAGGTCCTGGAGCAGTGGAACGACACCGCCGTACCGGTGCCGTCCGGCACCGTCCCGGAGCTTTTCCGGGCCCAGGCGCACGCGACACCCGACGCGACCGCGCTGATCGCCGACGGCGTCCACATCTCGTACGCCGAACTCGACACCCGAGCCGACCAGTTGGCCCGGCACCTGAGGGAGCAAGGCGTCGGCCCCGAGCAGATCGTGGCGCTCGCGCTGCCCCGCTCGCCGGAGTTGGTCGTCGCGCTCCTTGCCGTGCTGAAGGCGGGTGCCGCCTATCTGCCGATCGACACCGGCTACCCCGTCGACCGCATCCGCTTCATGATCCAGGACGCCCGCCCGGCGCTGGTCGTGACGCACTCCGGCACCGGCGGGCTGTGGGCCGAGGGGACCGTGACGGTCTGCGTGGACGATCCCGCCGTACAGGACCAGTTGGCCCGGTCCGAAGTCACCGACCCGGATATCGCGCCCGACCCGGCTCACCCGGCGTACGTCATCTACACCTCGGGCTCCACGGGGACCCCCAAGGGTGTCGCCGTCCCGCACTCCGGGGTCGTCAACCGCTTGCGGTGGATGCAGTCCGCGTACGGGCTCGGGGCCGACGACCGGGTCCTGCAGAAGACACCGGCCGGGTTCGACGTCTCTGTATGGGAGTTCTTCTGGCCGCTGCTGCAGGGTGCGGCACTGGTGCTCGCCAAGCCCGACGGCCACCAGGACGCCCAGTACCTGGCGGAGCTGGTGGCGGCTGAGGGGATCACCACCGCCCACTTCGTGCCGTCGATGCTCGACGCGTTCCTGAACGAACCGTCGGCGCGGCGCTGCGTGTCCCTGCGGCAGGTGTTCGCCAGCGGTGAGGCGTTGCCCGCCCACCTGGTGACGCGCTTCCACTCCGTGCTGCCCGCGCGGCTGCACAACCTGTACGGGCCGACGGAGGCGACGGTCGACGTCACGTTCCACCCGTGCGACGCGGACGGCGACGTCCACGGCGACCCGCCGATCGGCAGGCCCATCGCCAACACGCGGGTGTACGTGCTGGACGCGGCACTGTCTCCGGTGGCGCCGGGCGTGGCCGGTGAGCTGTACCTCGCGGGGGCGGGGCTCGCGCGGGGGTACGTGAACCGGCCGGGGCTGACGGCGGAGCGGTTCGTCCCGGATCCGCACGGCGCGCCCGGCACGCGGATGTACCGCACGGGTGACCTGGCGTGCTGGAACCGCGACGGCACCCTGCGGTATCTGGGGCGCACCGACGACCAGGTCAAGCTGCGCGGCTTCCGCATCGAGCTCGGCGAGGTGCAGTCCGCGTTGGCGTCCCGCCCGGACGTGGCGAGTGCGGCCGTGGTGATCCGCGAGGACCGGCCGGGGGACCAGCGGCTCGTCGGGTACGCGGTCATGCGGGACGGCGCGGTCTTCGACCAGAGGGAGGTACGCCGGTTCCTGGGCCTGCGGCTGCCCGAGCACATGGTGCCGGCGGCCGTCGTGCCGCTCGCGGAGCTGCCGCTGACGCCCAACGGGAAGCTGGACCGCAAGGCCCTGCCCGCCCCCGACCACACCGGCGACCGCACTGCCCCCGCCCGGCCTCCCAGAGGCCCCCGCGAAGAGGCACTCGCCGGGCTGTTCGCCGAGGTCCTCGGTCTGGAGACGGTCGGCATCGACGACAACTTCTTCGAGCTCGGCGGCCATTCGCTGCTCGCGACGCGCCTCATCGGACGCATCCGCACCGTCATCGGTGCGGAGGTCGACCTGCGGACGGTCTTCACCAAGCCGACGGTGGCGGAACTCGCCGAGAACCTGAAGAGCCCCGGGAGGGCCAGGCCGAAGCTGCGGCCACGGTCGCGCCAGGCGACCTGAGCGCGTCGGCCGACGGCCGCGCGCAGAACGAGCTGGGACATCCGTAGCGCCGAAAGGCACAGGGAACAGAGGAGAAGTGGCGTGAGTGAGTCGAGCGACTGGACGCCTCATGTGGTGACGCCGGACACGGCGGGGGTGGCCGCGGACCATGAGGGCCTCCTCGCGGCGATCGGCGACACGGAGAAGACGGGCGAACTGCTCGTGGCGAACAAGGCCCTCGTCTTCCGCGGCTTCGGCACCTCGAAGGAGCAGTTCGACTCGGCGCTCGACCTGCTCCTGCCGAACCGCCTCGCCTACGTCCACGGCAACTCGCCCCGCACCAAGGTGGGCAGCAACGTCTACACCTCGACCGAATACCCGGCCGAGTTCACCATCTCGATGCACAACGAGCTGTCCTACGCCCGCCGTTGGCCCTCCCGGCTCGCCTTCTACTGCGAGCGGCAGCCCACCACCGGCGGAGCGACGCCCGTGGTCGACGGCACGCTGTGGCTGAGCTCCCTGGACGAGGAGGTCAGAACGGCCTTCGGCCAGGGGATCCGCTACACGCAGAACCTGCACAGCGGGGCCGGTTTCGGCAGGAGCTGGCAGGACACGTTCGAGACCTCCGACAAGGGCGAGGTCGAGGCGAACCTCGCGGACGCCGACGTCACCTGGGAGTGGAGAGCGGACGGCGGCATCCGCCTGACGCAGCTGCGCCCCGCCACCGTCCGGCACCCGGTCACCGGCGAGGAGGTCTGGTTCAACCAGTTCGACCAGTGGCACCTCGCGGGCCTCGACGCCGAGACCGCCGAGATGCTCACCGAGCTGCTGCCGCCGGACGAGCTGCCGCAGTCGGTGACTTTCGCCGACGGCACGCCGATCCCCGACGAGTACGTGGCGCATGTGCGCGACATCGGCCTGGACGCGGCCGTGAACGTGGACTGGTACGACGGCGATCTGTTGCTGATCGACAACGTGGCCGTGGCGCACGGCCGCCGCCCGTACACCGGGCCGCGCCGCGTCCTGGTAGCCATGTCCGGGTGACCTGAGCCTTCCGGATCTGGATCCACACCGCGATCCGGATGCGGATCCACACCGCGCGGGGACCGACCGGCGCTGGAGCTGCTGTTGTGACTGAGGGGAACGCAAGAAGAACATGGTGCCGTTGTCGTTTGCGCAGCGTCGGTTGTGGTTCCTGTACCGCTTCGAGGGACCGAGCCCGACCTACAACGTGCCGGTGGTGCTCCGCCTGTCCGGTGCGTTGGACGTGGCGGCGTTGCGGGCGGCCCTGGGCGATGTAGTGGCGCGGCACGAGGCACTGCGGACGGTGTTCCCCGATGTGGACGGCCAGCCGTACCAGGACATCCTGCCGGTCGCCGTCGCACGACCGGTGATGGAGGTCGAGACCGTCGCCGAGGCACAGGTGGCCGGTGCGGTGGATCGTGCGGTGCGGTACTCCTTCGACCTGGCAGGCGAACTTCCCATCCGTGCCGCCCTGTTCACGCTCGACGACGCGATGGATGAGCACGTCCTTGTCCTGGTGATCCATCACATCGCGGGTGACGGCTGGTCGATGGGGCCGTTGGCCCGCGATCTGAGCACGGCGTACGCGGCTCGGTGCGCGGACCGGGAACCCTCGTGGGAGCCGTTGCCGGTCCAGTACGCCGACTACACCCTGTGGCAGCGGGAGTTGCTGGGGGAGGAGGACGACCCGGAGAGCCTCCTGACCGCGCAGGTCGGCTACTGGAAGCAGGCCCTGGCCGGGCTGCCGGAGCGCCTCGAACTGCCCACCGACCGGCCCTATCCCGAGCAGGCGGGGAACGACGGCGGCGCCGTTCCGGTGCGGATCGACGCCGAACTGCACCGTGCGCTGACCGGGCTCGCGCGCTCCCGCCGGACGACCGTGTTCATGGTGCTCCAGGCCGCCCTCGGCGTCCTCCTGCACCGTCTCGGTGCCGGGGCGGACATTCCGATCGGCACGCCGGTCGCGGGCCGTGGCGAGGAGGAACTCGACGACCTGGTCGGATTCTTCGTCAACACCCTGGTCCTGCGCACCGACCTGTCCGGCGACCCCACCTTCGCCGAGGTGCTCGACCGAGTCCGCGAGACGAATCTGAGCGCCTACGCCCACCAGGACATCCCCTTCGAGAGCATGGTCGAAGCGGTCAACCCGACCCGGTCGCTGGCCCACCACCCGCTCTTCCAGGTCATGCTCGCCTTCAACAACACCCCCCGCACCGCCCCGGACTTCGGCGATCTCAAGGCCGCCCCTCAGGCCGTCCGCCTCCAGTCCGCGCGGATGGACCTGTCCGTCAGCTTCGCTGAGCAGCACGACGCCGGGGGCGCCGGCGGGATCAGCGGCGTGATCTCGTACCGCAGCGACCTGTTCGACCACGGCACGGTCACCGCCATGGCCGAGCGGCTGATCCGCGTCCTCAAGAGCGGCGCCGCCGACCCGGAGCGGCGCGTGAGCGCGTTCGACCTGCTGTCGCAGGACGAGCGGCACCTTGTCCTCGAAGAGTGGAACGACACCGCGGCGCCCCTGCCGGGCACCGCCGCTGAACTGTTCCAGGAGCGTGCGCTGGCCCTCCCGGACGCGAGTGCCCTCATCGCCGACGGCGTCCACATCTCGTACGCGGAACTCAACGCCCGCGCCAACCGACTGGCCCGGTTCCTGGTCGAGCGGGGCATCGGCGCCGAGCAGATCGTGGCCCTGGCCATCCCGCGGTCGCCTGACCTGATCACCGCGCTGCTCGCTGTGCTCAAGGCGGGCGCCGCCTATCTGCCGCTGGACACGACCTACCCCATCGACCGCATCCGCTTCATGCTGCGCGACGCCCGTCCCGGCCTCGTCCTGGCCCACTCCAGCTCCGGAGAACTCCTGCTGGAGCAGGACGGCACGGACGTTGTCGTCCTCGACGAGCCCGCGGTCCAGGAGCGTCTCGCGGGCCTGGACGCGTCCGACCTCACCGACGCCGACCGGGGCACCGCCCTCGACCTCGCGCACCCGGCGTACGTCATCTACACCTCGGGCTCCACCGGCACCCCCAAGGGCATCACCGTTCCGCACCACGGCCTCGCCAACTTCGCGCTGGCGCAGAGCGAGCAGTGGGGGATCGGTGTCGGCTCCCGGGTGCTGCAGTTCCTGTCGCCCAGCTTCGACGCCGCCGCGTCGGAGTTCTTCACAGCCCTGCTGACGGGCGGCGCGCTCGTCCTCGCCGACGCGGAGCGGCTCGCGCCGGGACCCGACTTCCTCGACCTGCTCAGGGACGAGGAGATCACGCACTGCACGCTGGTCCCTTCGGTGCTGCGGGTGCTCGCCGAGGAGCGGATGCCGAGCACGGTGACGCTGATCGTCGGCGGTGAGTACTGCGGCCCCGAGATCGTGGAACGCTGGTCCGCGGGGCGCCGGATGTTCAATGCGTACGGGCCGTCGGAGATCACGGTGTGCGCCACGCTGAGCGAGGCGCTGGCGGGGGCGGTGGTGCCGCCGATCGGCCGCCCGATCGCGAACGTACGGACGTACGTCCTGGACGGCGGCCTTTCCCCGGTGCCGCCGGGCGTGCCAGGCGAGCTGTACGTTGCCGGGGCCGGTGTCGCGCGCGGCTATCTGAAGCGGCCGGGACTGACCGCGGAGCGGTTCGTCGCCGACCCGTACGGGCCCGCGGGCGCGCGCATGTACCGCACCGGGGACCTGGTGCGCTGGAACGCCGACGGCACCCTGCAGTTCCTCGGCCGCGTCGACGACCAGGTCAAGCTGCGCGGCTTCCGCATCGAACTGGGCGAGATCGACGCCGCGTTGGTGGCGAGCCCCGGAGTGGCGAGCGCCGCGACGCTGATCCGTGAGGACCGGCCGGGCGACCGCCGCCTGGTGGGCTACGTCGTGCCCGACGGGCCCGTCGACGTGGGCCAGGTGAAGAAGACCGTCGCCGCGCGACTGCCTGAGTACATGGTGCCGTCCGCCGTGGTGGTCGTGGACACCATGCCGCTGACCCCCCACGGGAAGCTGGACCACACGGCACTGCCCGTGCCCGACTACGGCAGTGACACCCCCACCCGCGCCCCCGGCACCCCGCAGGAGCGGACGCTCACCGCCCTCTTCGCCGACGTCCTCGGCATGGACGTCGCCCACATCGGCGTCGACGACGGCTTCTTCGCCCTCGGCGGCGACAGCATCAGCTCCATCGTGCTGGTGACCCGGGCCCGCGAACAGGGCCTCGACCTCTCACCCCGCGATGTCTTCAAGGACCAGACTCCCGAGGCGCTGGCCCGCAGGGCACGGCCCGTCGGCGGCGACCGTGCCCCAGGCGACGACGAGACCGAGGCCGACCGCACCGGGGTGGGTGAGGTGCCGCTGACGCCCGTCATGCACTGGCTCGTCGAACCCGGCCACCCCTTCGACGCCTTCCACCAGTCGATGCTGGTGCGGGTGCCCGCGGGCATCGGCCGCGCACAGCTCGGCGACGTACTGCAGACACTGGTCGACCACCACGACATGTTGCGGGCGCGCCTCGTACGGCAGGACGACGGGGACGGCGACGGCGCCGCGGGCTGGGCCCTGCACGTCCCGCCGGCCGGCGCGGTACCGGTCGAGCCGCACCTCACTCAGGTGGTGACCGCCGGTCTCGACGACGAGCGACGCCGTGAGCTCCTCGTGCACCACGCCGAGCAGGCGCGCGACCGCCTCGCCCCGCACGACGGGGTCATGCTGCAGGCCGTCTGGTTCGACAACGGCTCCGACGAGCCGGGCCGGCTGCTCCTGACGATCCACCACCTGGTCGTGGACGGCGTCTCCTGGCGGATCCTGCTGCCCGACCTCGCCGTCGCGGGCTCGGCCGTACTCGCCGGGCGGACACCGGAGCTGGCGCCGGTCGGCACATCGTTCCGGCAGTGGGCCCGCAGGCTCACGGAGCTGGCGGGGGAGGCCGGTGCCACCGCGTCGCTGGCGCAGTGGACCGAGATGCTGTCCCGGCCCGAACCGCGTCTGTGCACGCAGGACGCTCATGACGCCGCCGACGACCGGCGCGCACGCGACACCGCCGACACACTGGCGTCGCTGCGCGTCACCGTCCCGGCCGGGCTCACCGAGGCGCTGCTGGCCCGGGTGCCCGCCACGCTGCACTCCAGCACCAACGAGGTGCTGCTCACCGGGCTTGCCCTCGCCCTCACCGCCTGGCGCGACGACCCCCGGCACACCGCCACCCTCATCGACCTGGAGGGCCACGGCCGCCAGGACGCCTTCCCCGGCGCCGACACCGCCCGCACCGTCGGCTGGTTCACCAGCATGGCGCCGGTCAGGATCGACCCGGGCACCGTGCCCGCCGCCGACCTGCGCACCGGCGGGCCCGCGGTCGGCCGTGCGCTGCAACAGGTCAAGGAGCAGCTCCGCGCCGTCCCCGACAACGGATTCGCCTACGGACTGCTGCGCCACCTCAACCCGGAGACCGCCCGCACCCTCGCCCAGCTCCCCGACCCCCAGGTCGCCTTCAACTACCTCGGCCGCTTCACCGTGCCCGCCCCCGGCCCCGGCACCGCGGACTGGCAGCAGGTCCCCGGCAAGCCGTCGCTCGGCGGCCTCGACCCGCAGATGCGGGCCCCGCACCCGCTGGAGATCAACGCGGTCACCGTGGACTCCGCCGAAGGTTCCGAGCTGAGCGCCACCTTCAAGTGGCCCGAGACCTGCTTCACCCGCGACCGGGTCCAGGGGCTGGCCGACGCCTGGCTGGCCGCGCTCGCCGCCATCGGCGCGCACGCCGAAGGCCCCGCGCCCGCGGGCCGGACCCCCAGTGACCTCGATCTCGTCGACCTCACCCAGCGGCAGATCGCCCGGCTTGAGGAGCACCACCCGGAACTGGCCGACGTCTGGCCGCTGTCGCCGCTCCAGGAAGGCATGCTCTTCCACGCTGTCGCCGACAGCGCGGGCCCCGACGTCTACACGGTCCAGATGGCGCTGCGCCTCGACGGCCCAGTGGAGAGCAAGGCCCTGCGGGCGGCGGGCCGGCGCATGCTGGAGCGCCACCCCAACCTGCGGGCGGCCTTCCGCCACGAGGGCCTTGACCGGCCGGTGCAGATCATCGAGGACGGCACGCAGCTCCCTTGGCAGGAGGTCGACCTGGCCGCGGGCACTGACGCCGACGCCGCACTGGACGCCTTCCTGGCCGACGAGCGGGCGCGGCGCTTCGATCTGTCGCAGCCGCCACTGATGCGGTTCGCCCTGGCGCGCCTGGGCGAGGAACGCCACTGCCTGGTCATCACCCAGCACCACATCCTCACGGACGGCTGGTCCTCGGCTCTCCACATCAATGAACTCCTCGCCCTGTACCGGCTCTACGCGTCCGGAGGAGACGACTCCGCCCTGCCGAGGGCGACGCCGTACCGCGACTACCTGACCTGGCTCGCGGAGCGCGACCGGACGGCGGCGCTGGATGCCTGGGCCGAGGCGATGGCGGGGGCCGAACCGACATTCCTGGCGGCGGCGCCCTCGGATGACGCGGCGTCCGCGCCGCTGCCCGAGCGACTGGTGACCCACCTGGATGCGGAGACGACGGCGGCACTCGACGCCCAGGCACGCCGCGCGGGCGTCACCCTCAACGCCCTGGTGCAGTGCGCCTGGGGCGTCCTCATCGGCCGGATGACCGGCCAGGACGACGTGGTCTTCGGTGCCGTGGTCTCGGGGCGGTCGCCCGAGATTCCCGGTATCGAGAGCATGATCGGCCTGTTCATCAACACCGTTCCGGTTCGGGTACGGATGGACGCCGGTGACACGTGGGCCGGCCTGGCCGCACGCGTCCAGGCCGAGCAGGGCGCTTTGCTGCCGCACCAGCACCTGGCCCTGACGGAGACCCAGCGGGCGGCCGGTCCCGGCAGCCTGTTCGACACGGTCGTCGCCTTCGAGAACTATCTGGCCGACCGCACGGGCAAGGCCGAGGACGAGGCCATCGGTTTGCGGGTCACCGGAGCCACGGGCCATGACGCCGCCCACTACCCGCTGAGCCTCGTCGTCGTGCCCGGCCCCCGGCTGCGGCTGCGTCTCGACTACCGCTCCGACAGCTACCCCCGCCCGGCCGCGGACGCGCTCCTCGAACGCCTCGTACGGCTCCTGTCGGCGGTGGCGGATGACGCCGATCAGCGGGTCGGTGCGGTGAGCCTGCTGGCCGCCGGTGAGCGGGAGCGGGTGCTGGGGGCGTGGAGCGGTCCGGTCGCGGTCGAGGTTCCGGAGGGGACGGCGCCGTCGCTGTTCGAGGCGCGGGTGGCCGAGGCTCCGGGTGCTGCGGCGGTGGTGTCGGCCGACGGTGAAGTGGTCTTCACCTACGCCGAGTTGAACGCGCGAGCGAATCGTCTGGCGCGGCTGCTGGTGGAGCGGGGCGTGGGCCCTGAGCGGTTGGTGGCCCTGGCGCTGCCGCGGTCGCCTGAGCTGGTGGTCGCTGTGCTGGCCACGCTGAAGGCGGGTGCCGCCTATCTGCCGATCGATGTCGAGTATCCGGTGGAGCGGGTCCGCTTCATGGTGGAGGACGCCCGCCCGGCGCTCGTCCTGACGCAGTCGGCGACCGCCGACCTCTGGGTGGACGGCACTCCCGTTCTCCTGGTCGACGACGCCGCCCTGCAGGGCGAGTTGGCCGCGCTGGAGCCGGGCAATCTGGCCACCGCACCGGATCCCGCGCATCCGGCGTACGTCATCTACACGTCGGGTTCGACGGGTGTGCCCAAGGGTGTGGTCGTGGCGCATGCCGGTCTGGTGAATCTGGTGGCGACGTCGGGTCCGGAGCTGGGGTTGGGTCCCGGGAGCCGGGTGTTGCAGTTCGCGTCGCCGAGCTTTGACGCGGCGACGTGGGACTGGAGCCTGGCCCTGCTGTCGGGTGCCGCGCTGGTGGTCGCGGGTCCGGAGGAGCTGGCGCCGGGCGACGCCCTGACGAGGGTGTTGTGCGATGCGGGCGTGACGTACTGCATGGTGCCGCCGTCGGCGCTGTCGCTGCTGGACGTGGCGCGGGTTCCGGCGTCGATGACGGTGGTCGTGGGCGGTGAGGCCTGCGGTCCGGATGCCGCCGGGCGTTGGTCGGCGGGCCGGCGGATGGTCAATGCGTATGGTCCGACCGAGTCGACGGTCTGTGTGACGCTGAGCGATCCGCTGGCGGGGCCCGTCACGCCGCCGATCGGCCGGCCGATCGGGAACGTACGCGCGTATGTGCTGGATGCCGGGCTCTCGCCGGTTCCGGCCGGGGTGCCGGGTGAGCTGTACGTTGCCGGGGCCGGGCTCGCCCGTGGGTATCTGAACCGGCCGGGGCTGACCGCGGAGCGGTTCGTCGCCGACCCCCATGGGCCTGCCGGGTCGCGGATGTACCGCACCGGGGACCTGGTGCGGTGGAACGACGACGGCACGTTGCATTTCCTGGGTCGCGTGGACGACCAGGTCAAGCTGCGCGGTTTCCGTATCGAACTCGGGGAGATCGAGGCCGCGTTGGCCGACCGCCCGGGTGTGGCGAGTGCTGTCGCGGTGATTCGCGAGGACCGGCCGGGTGACCGGCGTCCGGTCGGCTATGTCGTGCCGGACGCCGAGGCCGGCACCTCTCTTGAACCCTCCGCAATCCGTGCGCAGCTGGCCGAGCGCCTGCCGGAGTACATGGTGCCCGCGGCCGTGGTCGTCGTGGACGCGTTGCCGTTGATGCCGAACGGCAAGCTGGACCGCAAGGCCCTGCCCGCCCCCGACTACACCACCGGCGCCGCGACCACCACCCGTGCCCCGCGCGATGGCCGCGAGGAGATCCTGGCCGGACTCTTCGCCGAATCCCTCGGGCTCGGCCACGTCGGCCTGGACGACAGCTTCTTCGAGCTGGGCGGGCACTCGCTTCTCGCGATGCGCCTGATCGGCCGGATCCGGGCGGTGCTCGGGGCGGACCTGGCGATCCGGGACCTGTTCTCGGCTCCGACCGTCGCCGCCGTGGCCCGTGCCCTGGATGCGGGGACCGGCCCGGCGGACCGCCCGGCACTGGTTCCCGTCGCGCGCCCGGAGCGGATGCCGCTGTCCTTCGCGCAGCGCCGCCTGTGGTTCCTCTACCGCCTGGAAGGACCGAGCCCGACGTACAACGTGCCGGTGGTGCTGCGTCTTTCCGGTGCGCTGGATGCCGAGGCGCTGACCGCGGCGCTGGGGGATGTGGTGGAGCGGCACGAGGCGCTGCGCACGGTCTTCCCCGACGTGGACGGTCAGCCGTATCAGGACATCCGTCCGGTCGCCGAGGCGCGGCCGGCGGTGGAGGTCGAGACCGTCGCCGAGGCACAGGTGGCCGGTGCGGTGGACCGTGCGGTGCGGTACTCCTTCGACCTCGCCACCGAACTCCCCGTCCGGGCAGCCCTTCTCACCCTCGACGGCGTGGTGGACGAGCACCTTCTTGTCCTGACCATCCATCACATCGCGGGGGACGGGTGGTCGATGGGTCCGCTGGCCCGTGACCTGAGCACGGCCTACGCGGCGCGTAATGAGGGCCGGGCCCCGGCGTGGGAGCCGTTGCCGGTCCAGTACGCCGACTACACCCTGTGGCAGCACCAGCTGCTGGGCGACGACACCGACCCCGACAGCCTCCTGAGCGCACAGGTCGACTACTGGAAGCGGGCCCTGGCCGGGCTCCCGGAACGCCTGGAACTGCCCACCGACCACCCCTACCCCGAACAGGCCGGATACGAGGGCGCAGCCATCCCCGTACAGGTCGACGCCGGACTGCACCAGGCCCTGGCCGACCTGGCCCGCTCCCGCCAGACCACCGTGTTCATGGTGCTCCAGGCCGCCCTCGGCGTCCTCCTGCACCGCCTCGGCGCGGGCACCGACATCCCCATCGGCACCCCCGTCGCCGGACGTGGCGAAGAAGAACTCGACGACCTGGTCGGGTTCTTCGTCAATACCCTCGTGCTGCGCACCGACCTGACCGGCGACCCCACCTTCACCGAACTCCTGGACCGCGTCCGCGAGACCAACCTCAACGCCTACGCCCACCAGGACGTGCCCTTCGAGAGCCTGGTCGAAGCCGTCAACCCGACCCGCTCACTCGCCCACCACCCCCTCTTCCAAGTCACCCTCGCCTTCAACAACACCCCGAGGTCCGCCTTGGAGTTCGCGGGGGCGCGGGCATCGGCGCAGCCCGCCGCCGTCCACGCGGCGCGCACGGACCTGGCCCTGAGCGTGGCCGAGCGGCAGGGCGGGGACGGCTCCCCGGACGGGATCGTCGGCTCCCTCACCTACCGTACCGACCTGTTCGAGCAGGCCACGATGACCGCGCTGGTGGATCGGCTGCTGCGGGTCCTCGGCTCGGTCGTGGCCGATCCAGCCCGCCGCGTCACCTCGGTCGACGTCCTGTCCGACGGCGAGCGGCACCAGATCCTTGAGCAGTGGAACGACACGGCCACGCAGGTCGCCTCCGGCACGGTCCCTGAGCTCTTCCGGGCCCAGGCCCACGCCACCCCCGACGCCACCGCGCTCATCGCCGACGGTGCCCACATCGCGTACGCCGAACTCGACGCCCGCGCCAACCAGTTGGCGCGCATGCTCATCGAGCGCGGGGTGGGGGCGGAGCACATCGTGGCCCTCGCGCTGCCGCGCTCGCCGGAGCTGATCGTCGCCCTGCTCGCCGTGCTCAAGGCAGGTGCCGCCTATCTGCCGATCGACACCGACCACCCCGTCGACCGCATCCGCTTCATGGTCGAGGACGCCCGCCCCACCCTCGTCCTCACCCACGCCACGACCGCCGGCCTTTGGGCCGACGGCGCCCCGGCCGTCTTCCTCGACGACGCCGACGTACAGGGCAGGTTGGCAGGGTTCGAGGCGACCGACCCAGCCGTCGCGCCCGACCCCGCCCACCCGGCGTACGTCATCTACACCTCGGGCTCCACCGGCACCCCCAAGGGCGTCACCGTCCCGCACCGAGGTCTCGCCAACTTCCTGCACGACATGAAGAGCCGCGTCGATGTGCGGGAGAGCGACCGGTTCCTGTCCGTGACGACGATCGCGTTCGACATTGCCGGGCTGGAGATCTACCTGCCGCTCCTGCACGGCGCGGCGGTCGTCCTGCCCGGCGCCGCGGTGGCCAACGAGCCACTCGCCATGGTCGAGTTGATCGCCGAGACCGGAGTCACCGTCGTCCAGGCGACGCCCTCGCTGTGGCGGGAGCTGGCCGCGGCGCCCGGGGCGAAGGGACTCGGCCTGCGCCGTGTGCTGGTGGGCGGCGAGGCGGTCTCCGCCACGCTGGCACGGACCCTGCGCCAGGTCGGCCGTTCGGTGATCAATGTGTACGGGCCCACCGAGACGACCGTCTGGTCGACGGCCGCCGAACTGGAAGACGGTGCCGGTGACGGAGCCGCCCCGTCGATCGGCCGGCCGATCGCGAACACCCGGGTGTACGTCCTCGACGAGGGGCTGCGCCCCGTGGCGCCGGGAGTGCCCGGTGAGCTGTACATCGGCGGGGCCGGCCTCGCCCGGGGCTATCTGAACCGGCCGGGACTGACCGCCGAACGCTTCACCGCCGACCCGTACGGACCTGCCGGTTCGCGGATGTACCGCACCGGCGACCGGGTGCGCCGGCACGGCGACGGCACCCTGCGCTTCCTGGGCCGCGCCGACGACCAGGTGAAGCTGCGCGGTTTCCGCATCGAACTCGGCGAGATCGAGGCCGCGTTGGCGACCTGCCCGGGTGTGGCCGGCGCCGCAGTGGTGATCCGCGAGGACCGGCCCGGCGACCACCGACTGGTGGGGTACGCCGTTACGGAGGACGGCGCGGTCCTTGAACAGCAGGACGTACGAGACTGGTTGGGGCGCCGCCTGCCCCAGTACATGGTGCCCTCGGCCGTCGTAGCCCTCGACTCTCTGCCGCTGACGCCCAACGGCAAGCTGGACCGCAAGGCGCTGCCGGCGCCCGACTACGCCGGCGCCGGATCCACCCGGGCTCCCGGCACTCCGCACGAGCGCATCATCGCCGGGCTCTTCGCCGAGGTCCTCGGCCTGGACGTCGACCGCGTGGGCAGCGACGAGAGCTTCTTCGCCCTCGGCGGGCACTCGCTCCTCGCCATGCGCCTGATCGGGCGGATCCGTGCCGCGCTCGGCGCGCAGCTGCAGCCAAGGGACTTCTTCGAGGCGCCCACCGTGGCCGGGCTCGCCGAGCGGCTGCGCGGCGCGGCGAAGGCGCAGGGCGACGTCCTGCTGCCGCTGCACCTGGAAGGGAAGCGGGCGCCGGTCTTCTGTGTCCACCCCGCGGGCGGACACAGCTGGGGCTACTACCACCTCAAGGACCATCTGCCGCCCGGCCACCCGCTCTACGGCCTCCAGGCCCGCACCTTGCTGCAGGGCGCGGAACCTCCGGCCACGCTCGTGGCGATGGCGGCGGACTACGTCGAGCAGCTGCGTTCGGTGCAGGCCCACGGGCCCTACCACCTCGTCGGGTGGTCGTTCGGCGGCCTTGTCGCCTTCGAGATGGCCACCCAACTCCAGGAGCAGGGCGAGGAGATCGCGCTTCTCGCGCTCCTCGACGCCTTCCCCGCCGCGGCGGAGGACGGCGACGAGGCCGTGCCCGCTGACGAGGACAGCATGCTGCGGATGATCGCCGCGAACGCCGGTTATGATCCGGCCGACATCACCACCGTCGGCACCGGCGAGCCGCTGACCCCGGCCGCGTTGAGCGCGTTCTTCCAGCAGGTCGGTGCGGTGATGGCGAACCTGACGGCGGACGACCTCCGCACCTTCGCGCACACGCTGCGGCACAACGCGGGCATCGGCGCGGCGTTCACCCCCGGCGTGTTCCGCGGAGACCTGCTCCTGCTGACCGCCGCGCTGCGCAGGGACGGCGTCGAGACCACACCCGCGAAGGGCCGTGAGGCCTGGGCGGCGCATGCCACCGGCCGGATCGACGAACATCGTGTCCCGTGCCGCCACGACGACATGTTGATGCCGCACATCCTGGGGCCGGTGGGAGAGATCGTCTCCCGCGCCCTGCGGAACAACGGCCAGGGCCGGAGTCAGGGCCAGGGCCGAGACCGGAAGCAAGACCAAGACCAGAAGCAAGACCAAGACCGGAAGCAAGACCAAGACCGGAACAACCAAGGAGCCAGGACATGACGAACCCCTTCGAGAACCCGGACGGCACGTACTCGGTGCTCGTCAACGACGAGAACCAGCACTCGCTCTGGCCGGACACCGTGGACGTGCCCGCGGGCTGGACCGTCGCGCACCCGAGCGACACCCGCGAGACCTGCCTGCGCTTCATCGAGGAGAACTGGACCGACATGCGCCCGCGCAGCCTCGCGCAGCGCATGGCGGACAACTGACGACAGGGGACCACCTCCCCTTCCACGAGCGCCTGCGCGCTGCCGTACCGAACGACTCCCCGGCACTGCGAACCAACCTTCCGCCGAGGAAGGGGAGATGATGAAAACCAAGGAAAAGGACCACGACAAGAGCGTGGGTTCCGGGACCGTCCGTGCCGCCACCGCGGCCGGCTACGACCGTGCGCGGCACGGCATCCACAATCTGCGCCGCACCGAGGTCATAGCCGACCCCCGGCTTTACTGGAACGCGATATCCGAGCTTCCGCCCGTCTTCTACGACGAGGTGGGCGGCGTCTGGGTCTGCTCCGGGTACGCCGAGTCGGTCGAGATCCTCGCCAACCACCGGGCATTCTCGTCCGCCCGCCACCACGCCCCCGGCGACCTGGCGGCGCGGGGGATGGACGGCATCGTGCCGACCGCCGAGATGCTCTCGGCCCAGTTCCTCTTCAACGACCCTCCCGCGCACACCAGGATCAGGGACGCCCTGCGCGGCGAGTTCTCGCCGGCCGGCATGCGCCGCCACGACCCCGCCCTGCGGGAGATCGCCCACGAGGTACTCGACACGCTGCCCGATGCCGGAACCATCGATCTGGTAACGGACTTCGCGGAGCGGCTTCCCGAGCACCTGATGACCCATCTGCTGGGCATGGTCGGCCGCGGCGAGGAGCTGACCGAGTGGGCCGACTCGTACGAGCGGCTCCTGAGCAGCGTCTCCACCTTCCCGAGCCGGGCCGACCTGGAGACGATCCCGCTCATCGACAAGGCGCTCGCCGGCCTGCGCCGGCTTGCCGCCGAACGCCTCGCCGCGCCCGGTGACGACCTGATCACCACCCTGGCGACGGGTCTTGCGGCCGGCTTCGACGCCGACGCACCGGGCGAACCGCCCGCCGAGCTCCTCCAACTCGTTGCCGCCAACGCCATGGTGCTGGTCGCCGGCGGCTACCAGACCCTGACCCACCTCGTCTCCACCGGTCTCCTGCTACTCGCCGAGAACCAGGAGCAGCTGAAGCGGCTGCGGGCCGACCCCTCGCTGATCGACTCCACCGTGGCGGAGGTGATGCGGATCGACGGGTCGAGCCAGTACGTCGGCCGGCACGCCGTCCGCGACATCGAGGTCGGCGGCGCGCGCATGAACGCGGGGGACGGAGTCCTCATCATGCTCGCCGCCGCGAACCTCGACCCGCGGAAGTTCACCGAGCCCGCCGCCTTCGACATCGCGCGCAGCGAGGGCCGCCACCTCGGCTTCGGCTCAGGGCCGCACTACTGCCTGGGCGCGCCGTTCGCCGAGCGCCTCGCGGGCTGGGCGATCCTCGGCTTCATCGAGCGCTACCAGGAGTTCGGCCTTTCCCGTACGGGCCCGGACCCGGTGGAGTGGGGGCCGCACTGCAACACGCGGTCGCGGCACCGCGCCGGGGTGCAAGTGAGCGGTACGCCTGAGACCACGGCGACGTCCGTGGTACCCGGAGTCCCTGAGGAGCCCGAGGCGTCCGAGACGTCCGAGGTGCTCCCGGAGGCGAAGCCGGTCAGCGATCTCGAACGGCACCAGATCCTGGCCGAGTGGAACGACACGGGCGCCGACGAGCGGGCCGCGGACGTCTGCTGGCAGCTGGTCTTCGAGGAGCGGGCCCGCTTGGCACCCGACAGCACCGCGGTCGAGGACGAGGGCGTCACCTACTCGTACGCGGAGATCGACGCGCTGGCCAACGGCGCCGCGCACCGGCTGCGTGACCTCGGTGTGGAGCCCGAGACGGTCGTCGCGATCAGCATGGAACGCTCCGTGCGGCTCGTCGTCACCATCCTCGCGGTGGCCAAGGCAGGCGGCGCCTTCCTGCTGGCCGCCGCCGACTGCCCCGGCGAGCGCCTGAAGACCATGCTGGACCAGACGTCGGCGCGACTCGTCATCACCGATGACGCCACCGCCGCGAGGTTCGAGACGCTCGGCGTGCCGGCCGAAGTTGTCCGCCTGAACCCCGGCGAGCGTGCCGCCACCCCGCCGATCACCGGTGTCGTGCCGGGGAACACCGCCTACATCGTGTTCACCAGCGGGACCACCGGCCGCCCGAAGGCCATCGCCAACAACCACGAGGCGCTGACGAACCTGCACCTCGCGCAGCGCAAGGTGTTCCGGCTGCGCCCGCGCGACCGGGTGCTGCAGTTCCTGTCGCCGAACTTCGACGGCTGCATATCCGAGGTCGTCCTCGCGCTGCTGAACGGGGCGACCCTCGTCGTCGGCAACACCGCCGCCCTGACGCCCGGCCCTCCGCTGCTGCGGTTGCTGCGCGAACGGCGGGTGACCGCCGCGATCATGACGCCGTCGGTGTGGTCGGTGCTCCCGCACGTTCCGCTGCCCGACCTGCGGATCGCGGCCTTCGCGGGCGAGCGGCTGCCCGGTGAGCTCGTCCACCGCTGGACGGCGAAGGGCAGGCGTCTTCTCAACCTCTACGGGCCCGCCGAGGCGGCGGTCTGGTCCACCTGGCACGAGTGCGCGGACGAGGACGATCCGCCGATCGGCCGACCGGTGTCCGGCAAGCGCGTCTACGTACTGGACGATGAACGGCGGCTGCTGCCCGCCGGATGCCCGGGTGAGCTGTACATCGCCGGTACGGGCATCGGCCGCTACCTCGGGCGGCCCGACCTGATGGCCAGGTCGTTCGTGTCCGACCCCTTCGCGGACCGGCCGGGACGGCTGATGTACCGCACCGGGGACATATGCGTGTGGCGGGAGGACGGCTCCCTGGAGTACGTGGGCCGCCGCGACCGGCAGGTCAAGATCCGGGGACAGCGGGTCGAACTCGACGAGGTGGAGCGCGTATTGGAGAAGGCGCCGGGAGTCGTGTCCTGCCACACCCTCGAACGCGACAACAGGCTGCACGCCCTTGTCGTGCCCGAAAGCTCGGACGCCTGGCAGGAGTCGGAGGTACGCGCGTACCTCGCCGAGCATCTGCACGGCGGCATGATCCCGGCGACGTTCACCGTCCTCGACCGGCTGCCGCTCACCGCGAACGGCAAGGCGGCGGATGACGGACCGGCTGCTGAGCCGGAGGTGCGGGAGCCGGTCGGCGCTGTGACCGGTGGTGTCCGGAAAGCCGCAGCCGTACCCGCAGCCGATGCCGACGACCTCCCGGCACGCGTCACCGGAGAGCTCACCCTGGCACGCGTCACCGGAGAGCTCACCTCCCAGCCCAAGCGGGACCTCACTCGGCCCAAGTGGAACCCCACCCAAGCCACCTGGGAGCTCGCCCAGCTGTTCTCGTCGTGCCTGCGCGTCCCGCAGGCCGCAGTGAAGCTGGACACCGACTTCTTCTCGGCCGGCGGTGACTCGCTGGCCATTGCCGAGTTCATGGCGGCCGCCGAGGACCGGTTCGGCGTGGTGATGGACGTACAACGGCTGCTCGATGACCCGACCCTGGCCGGTCTGGTGCGTCTGGTGGGCGAGGAGCGAGAGGCACAGTGAACGCAACAACGAGACAGGACGCGCCGGAGCGGGCAAGGCCAGCCGTCAGCAAGGTCCGCGGCGGGTCGTCGGAGACCACCGCCCGCCCGGTGGTGATCGTGCACGGTTCCATGGACCGCAGCACCGGCTTCCGACGGGTGTCCGACCACTTGCCGGACCGGACGGTCATCGGCTACGACCGGCGCGGCTGGGGCCGGTCGCGCTCGCTCGGCGGCCCGGACGTCGACCACCAGGCGCACGTGGACGACCTGAGCGCGATCCTCGCGGAGCTTGCCGCGCCGATCGTGCTCGGGCACAGCTACGGCGCCTTGGTGGCCCTGGCCGCCGCGGCCGCCGACCCGTCGCTGGTCGCCGGCATCGTCGCGATCGAACCTCCGGTCCGCTGGCTGCCGTGGTGGCCCGCCGACGACCCGTGGGAGAAGACCGTACGCGGCGCCGCCGCCGAGGGAGGACCCGAGCAGGCGGCCCGCGCGCTGCTCACCGAACTCCTGGGCCCCGCGAGCCGGCTGCACCTGGCCCGCGCGCAGCCGTCCGACCTCGCCGCGGACGGGACGGCCCTGATCTCCGAGATGACGGACCCCACGGTCGACGTGCCGCGCTTCAACCCGTTGACGTTCGCCACGCCCACCGTGGTGGCGGCCGGATCGCGGTCCGCGCCGCACCACGTGGAGGTGGCGCGGCGCCTTGCCGAACTGCTGCCGCACGGCCGGTTCGCTGAGATCTCCGGCGCGGGCCACGCCTCCCACGTCAGCCACCCACAGGAGGTGGCCCGATTGACAGAACAGATCGACTCGAACCCGGAGTTCGACTCGAAGCCAGAGAACCACTTGATCGAGGAGCAGCGCCGATGATGCCCCGCGCACTTGAGAACTCCGTCTACGGACTCATCTCCACCCCGGTGCTGCACACAGCCCTCAAGCATGGCGTGTTCGCGTCCCTCATCGAGGACGGCCCGGACACCGCGGCGGGCCTCGCCGAGCGCCTCGCCACCGACCCGGACACCCTGGAGCGCATGTTCCTCGTCCTGACGTCCCTCGGAGTCGTCGAACGCTCCGGGGCGGGGGAGTTCTCCCTGACGGCCGAGGCCGCGCCGTTCCTCGACCGCCGCAACAGCCGCTACCTGGGCGGCTTCATCGAGCATCTGACCCTGGAGACCACGGGCCGGCTCGGCCGCCTCGACACCTACCTCGCCGAGGGCAAGCAGACCACGGAGGCGTCGCCGTTCGACGACGTGTACCGGGACAGCGAGGCGCTGCGGGCCTTCATGCGCGCGATGTGGGACCTCAGCTTCGGCATGTCGCAGGAGCTCGCCACCCTCGCGGGCCTCGCGGGGACGACACACCTCGTAGACGTCGGCGGCGCCACGGGGCCTTTCGCGGTGGCAGCGCTGCTCACCGAACCGGGCCTGCGCGCCACGGTCTTCGACATGCCGGCGGTCGGGCCCTTGGTCGGCGAGGACGCCGAGGCGCGACCGGTCGCCGATCGCCTGGGCTTCGCCGGGGGCGACTTCTTCGCGGACGAACTCCCGCACGGCGACTGCCTCGCGTTCGGCTACATCCTCTCCGACTGGGACGACAACACCTGCGTCCGGCTCCTGGAGAAGGCGTACCGTGCCTGCGATGAGACGGGCCGGGTCCTCATCATGGACCGCCTCTTCGATGACGACCACACCGGTCCGCTCGCCACCGCCGCGATGAACCTGGTGATGCACATCGAGATGGCAGGTCGGCACCGCACGGCCGCGGAGTTCATCGCGCTCCTCGAACGCGCCGGGTTCGTCGACTGCGAGGTGCGCCGCAGCAGCGGCGAGAAGCACCTGGTCATCGGGCACAAGAAGTAAGGGCGCGCAGGGAATTCACACGGGGGCCAGGGGGCCGTGGAGATCGATGTCCGAGCCGGGCAGCACGGTTCCGCCGTAGGAGGAGCCGAAAGGGTAAGTGGCGCCAAAGTCACCCGCCAGCGACCAGCACGACTATCGCCCACCGCGCGCGAGTGCACCCCGCTATCGGCCGTTGTCGGCCGATCCGGGCACGCGGGACGCGGCCATGGCCACCAGCAGTCCCAGAACGACACAGGCCGCGCAGACAAGGAACATCGCCTGATACCCGGCGGCCTGGGCAACCAGACCGAGGGAACCACTGCCGACGGCGACACCCACCGTGAAGCAGGCCCCGAAGGTCGACAGCGCCGTGGCCCGTTGGCGTTCGCTGACCGAGCGCACCACGAACACTCCCAGCACCGGATAGATCTGCCACATGCCCACACCGGTGAGCACACCGCCGATCACACCCACGACCAGGCCGTGCGACACCCCGATGAGCGCCACCCCCACAGCCTCGACCAGGAACAGGCCCACGAGCGCCACCGGCCTTGTGGCCTCCCAACGAATCCAGGTACCCGCTATGCGCAACACCACCACGGTCAGGGAGTACGCGGTGACCACGGCCGCTCCCCCCGCGACCCCCAGGGCGTTGAACTTGGCGACCGCGAAGCTGGCGACAGCCGCGTAGCCGAGCGCGGTGAAGACCAGCGCGAGGCTGGGCAGCGCGGTGCCCAGCAGCGCCCGGCCCCGCTCGACGTCGGGCTGCTCCGCCTTCGGGGGGGATCGCACCTCGGGCACGTACATGACGATCGGGATGACAAGAAGCGTGATCAGCCCGGCGACCACGAACGTGGCCGCCGGGCCCACCAAGCGACTGATCAACGTACCCAGCGGAGCACCCAGCCCCAGAGCCAGATAGTTGACAGTACCGCCCAGCCCCAACGCCCAAGTCTGCCGATCCTTGGCAACCAACTGCACCGGCCAGACCCCGGTCGCGGCCAGCATCACACCCATACCGACGCCCACCAGCAGACGCAGGCCCACCAGCTCGGAAATCGACCCGGCCAGCGGATAGCACACCGTGACCAACGCGGTCAGCACCGCTCCGCCGATGGTCAGAGTCCGGGCACCGAGACGGTTCATCAACGCACCCGATACCGGCCGCGACAGCAGCGAGGTCAACGCGTAACTGCTGACGACCGCGCCGACCTCCGCCGGACCGCCATGCAACCGACCCGTCACGTATCCGGGCAGGACCGGAATCGTCAGAGCGAACGGCAAATAACCGATTCCAGCGGCCAGTGAGATCAACAGCGCATACTGCACGGACCGCTTGGCAGTGCGCTCGACGACCTCAGGCTCTGATTTGGTCAACACAGAATCGCTCCCTCAGGCCCGGGAACGTGCCTGGACCGGAAACATGCTCACAGCATGTGTCCTCCGACCCCACGCCCACCGAGCCCGATCGACTTTCCCAGAACACGACCCCAGCCGGTCCGCCGGACTCCACCAGCTCAATGACCGTGCCGCTATCCGCCCACCGGGCCTGGAAACTTCCACCGACCCACCCGTCATCGGGACACGCAGCAACCTACCATGACGGCCCAACACGGCTTTCACCAGCGGGTGTTGGGCTGGGCTGACCTGAAAAGAACTCGCAGCCGTGTCGGGACAGGCGGTCGATGGTGCCGCAGAGTCGGAGTGGGTATGCCCTGCGTGCGTGGGACGCGTTCAGGCAGGGCGGGTCCGGCATCAGGTCGTCAGGTGTAACTGCCTTTCAGAAAAGGCCAGTTCAGTCACGTCGGCCACCAGCCACATCTCCGACGGGGGTACGCTGAAGTCGGGTCGGCCGCGAACGCCGCCTACAGGGACGCGTGATGTGCACGATGCCGTGTTCACGCATTGACCCCTCGGAGTTTTCGTCATTCCAATGCTGAATCGATCAAGGGGAACATCTTGAAGTACGTCAAGCTGGGCTCGACCGGCATGGATGTGTCGCGCATATGTCTGGGTGCCCTGAGCTTCGGTGTGCCCGGCAAGGGTGTCCACGGTTGGACTCTGGACCTGGACCAGGCACGGCCGATGATGCTGCACGCCCTGGAGTCCGGGGTGAACTTCGTGGACACCGCCAACGTGTACTCCGCCGGGTCCAGCGAGAAGATCGTCGGGCAGATCCTGCAGGAATACGGTCACCGCGATGAGGTCGTGCTGGCGACGAAGGTTCACGGCCGAACGCGTCCTGGACCCAACGGCGTTGGCTTGTCCCGCAAGGCGATCATGGCCGAAATCGACAAGAGCCTGCGCAGGCTCGGCACCGACTATGTCGACCTCTACCAGATCCACCGGTGGGACCCGGCGACACCGATCGAGGTCACCATGGAGGCGCTGCACGATGTGGTGAAGGCGGGCAAGGCACTGCACATCGGCGCGTCGTCGATGTGGGCCTGGGAGTTCGCCAAAGCCCAGTACGTCGCCAAGGCGAACGGCTGGACCTGTTTCAGCACCATGCAGAACCACTACAACCTGATCTACCGCGAGGAAGAGCGGGAGATGCTGCCGCTTTGCGCAGACCAGGGCATCGGTGTCATCCCGTGGAGCCCCCTGGCCAGGGGGCGGCTCGCGCGGGAATGGGACAGCGTCAGTGCCCGCAGCGAGACCGACGAGTTCGGCAAGATGCTCTACTGCGACAGCGATCGCGAGATCGTCGAACGGCTGGGACAACTGGCCAACAAGCGTGGGCTGCCGATGGCGCAGCTGGCGCTGGCATGGATGCTGTCCAAGCCGACGGTGACCTCCCCCATTGTCGGCGCCAGCAAGATGAGTCATCTCCAGGATGCCATCGACGCGTTGGACGTGGTGCTCGACGAGGAAGAGATCAACTACCTCGAAGAGCTGTACCAGCCGCACAACGTGGTCGGGCATCCGATCACCTCGTTGCCGGGCCAGCACTGAGGCGCTCGCGTCACGGCGTCGGCCGAGTGTGGCCCAGGGCCGGTTCGTTCAGTGCCTTCGGGAAGCGGGTCAGCAGGTCGGCGAGTTCGTCGGCCAGTTCCCGGGCGTGTTCGGCGCTGAGCTGGTCTCCGCGATACGCCACCAGTGCGATCAGTTGGCCGTCTCGTTGCACCATGGTCACTGTCAGGCCGAACTTGGCGTAGTTGCTGCGCAGTGAGTCGTCCAGCACTGGAGTCAGCTGCGTGCCGTCCAGCACGGCGGCGTGGTCGTCCAGCAGGTTCATGTTCAAGGTGACGTTCGTGTAGGGAGTGCGTCCGAACCGCCGGGCCGGTTTCAACCGGGTGACCACGTCGTCGAACTGGACGCTCTGGTGCTCCAGCGCGCCCAGCGCCTGGCTGCGCATCTGCAGCAGGGCGTCCAGCAGTGTGCTGTCCGCGGTCACCGTGGAGCGCAGCACCGCGGTGTTCAGACACGGGCCGAGCAGTTCGGCGAATTCGGGCCGGCTCCGGTTCACCGTCGGGGATCCGAAGGTGACATCGTCCAGGCCGGTCCACCGGTGCAGGGTCACCGCCAGGGCGGTGGCGGCCACCATGAACCAGCTGACGCCGTGCTCGGACTGGACCGTGTGCAGTGAGTCCAGTAGTCCGTCGGGCAGCGGGATCCGGAACGCCCCGTTCGGCTCCGGTTGCCCCGGTGCGGGCAGCGGTGTGTCCGGATCCGCTCCCTGCAGGGTGGACGCCCAGTACTGCAGATCGGTGTTCCAGGAGTCGGTATCGCGCTGCTCTTCCTGGAAGGCGGCGAACTCCCGGTACTGGACGACCGGTTGCGGCCCGTCCGGGGTCGTGTAGTAGCGGTCGAGTTCCGCGAGCAGGACGGGGATTGACTCCCCGTCGATGACCACATGGTGCAGGCACAGCAGCAGCACCTGCCGACCGTCGCCGAGGTCGCCGAGGGCGGCCCGCAGCAGTTGTCCGGATTCGAGGTCGAACGGCCGGCGCACGGCGGCGTCCAGCCAGTCCGTCATGCCGTTGGGGGTGTCGCGCAGGTCGAGCAGTTCCAGCGGCGGCAGCCACGGTTGCCCGAGCCGCACGGACAGCGCATCGTCGTCCTCGACGAAGCGGGTGCGCAGTATCTCGTGTTCGGCCACCAGTCGGCCCAGCGCCGCACGCAGCCGGTCGGGGTCCAGTCGGCCCGCTACCTGCCAGGCGAGCGGCACATGATTGCGCACGTCGGAATCGATCAACTCGGCCAGCCAGATACGTCGTTGGAAAGACGTCATCGCCAGAGGGACATCCGTGGAGACGGATTCGGGCAGCGGCGCCGTGGACGCCGCCAGGCCCAGCACATGCTCGGTGAAGTCGTCCAACCGGGAGTGCTCGAACAGCGCCCGGATCGGGATCCGTACCCCGAATCGCTCCCCTGCGGCACGTACCAAGGCAGAGGCCATCACGGAATGCCCGCCCAGGGTGAAGAACGAGTCGTCCGGCCTGATGCCGTCCGTCTTGAGTACCCGTTCCCACACGGCGGCCATCTGGCGCAGCTGCTCGGTCTGCGCGGCGCTCGACGCCTCCGGGCCGGCGGGCGGGGCAGTACTCGACACGGGGTCCATGAGCGTGGCGTCTCCTCATTGCGCGGCGTGAGAGACCTGCGCAGATGTTCTGTTCGCAGGCCGATCTGCAAGTGCACACAGCCCGCCGGAAGTTCTCGGCGCCGCTGCGTCCCTGCGGTCATCAGAGGCTTTCCCTATCCTCGGTCATGTTACAGCCCAGGGCGCGGGCGGAAGATCGTTGTGTGCACGGAGCGGATGTCCATCTCCCGCTGTGTGGAAGCACTTTGACGATTCGACAGTTTGACCGAGCCCTGTGGACTGTGATCCGATCGAGGCTCGGTGAGTGATCCATCCGTGGGGGCGAGGATGTCGGAATACGGCTTGTTGCACACCCAAATTCTCGATGGGACGCGGGCGACCACGGCCTGGCTCGACAGTGACGGACGGCTCTTGGCCTACCGGGAGTTGGTAGAGCGATCGGAACGGCTGGCGAGACGTCTGGCCGAGGCGGGAGCCGGTCCCGGTGAGCGGGTCGCGCTGTTCCTGGAGCGCGGGGCCGACATGGCGATCGCCATGCTGGGTGTGTTGCGGACTGGTGCGGCGTTCGTGCCGCTGAGTCTGGCGGAACCCGCTCCTCGGCTGGCACGGATCCTGGCGGACTGCTCACCGGCCGTGGTGCTGGTGCACGACGCGACGGCGGCCCGGTTCGGGCACGACGGTGTCCGCACGCTCAGCGTGGACGTGGACGTGGACGTGGACAGGGCCGGGGCCGGGGAGGGCGGTACGGCTGCTGTCTGCGCCCCGGAGGATCCCGCGTACGTCATCTACACCTCCGGATCGTCCGGCACGCCCAAGGGCGTAGTCGTCGAGCACCGCAACCTGTCGCCACATCTGGACTGGCTCGCCGAACGGCTGCCGCTGGGGCCGGGCGACCGGGTGTTGCAGGTCGCGCCTTACACGTTCGACGCCTCGCTGACCGACTTCTTGTGGCCGCTGCGTGCGGGTGCCACGGTGGTCTCGCTCGCCGAGGGCGATCATCTGGACCCGCTGGCCATCGCCACCGCACTGGTCGAGCAGGAGATCACCGCGGTCCGGCTCCCCCCGGCGATACTGCCGTTGCTGCTAGAGGAGCCGCGACTGCGCGAAGCCACTGGCCTGCGGTACCTGATCAGCGGTGGGGACCGGCTGCCGGTGTCGGTGGCGCGCCGGATCAGCGAACTGCTGCCCGGAGTAAGGCTGTTCAACCGGTACGGGCCGACCGAAGCGGCCGTGGCGGTCACCTACCACGAGTTCGATGCCGGTACGGACCTGGGGCCGGATGTGCCGATGGGCCTGGGCGTCACCGGGGCCTCGCTGCATATCTCGTCGGACGGGGAGTTGCTGATCGGCGGCGCCTGTGTGGCGCGCGGCTACCTGGGTGATGCCGCGCTGACGGCGGAGCGCTTCGTCAGCCAGCCGGAACTGGGCCGGGTGTACCGCTCCGGTGACCGTGTCCGGAGGACCGCTGCGGGCGTGCTGGAGTTCCTGGGCCGGGATGACGAGCAGGTTCAGATCAACGGCCACCGGGTGGAGATCGGAGAGGTGCAGTCCGCTCTGCGTGCGCATCCGGACGTCGAGGACTGCGTGGTCCTGGCCCAGGAGCAGGCACTGGCCGGATACGTGGTGACCGTGGCGGGCCGGCAGCCGGCCGATGGGATCCACGACTACCTGCGGGACAGACTGCCGGGCCACATGGTGCCCAACGTGATCACGTTCGTGCCCCGGTTGCCCATGACGGACCGGGGCAAGGTGGATCACGCGGCCCTGCGCGCCTTGCCCGCCACGCTCGCTGCGGACCCGGCGCTCCCCGCGGACCCGGCGCTCCCCGTCGACCCGGTGCGGGAAGTGGTGGTACGGGTGTGGTCCCAGCTTCTCGGCGGCATCGAACTGCGGGAGGACGACGACTTCTTCGAGCGCGGCGGGCATTCGGTGCTCGCGGTGCAAGCGGCCAGCCGGATCCGTAAGGAGCTGGGCCACCGCGTGCCGGTGCGGATCATGTTCGAGAAGACGACGCTGGGTGAGTTCACCAAGGCGGTCACGGAGATCGCCGCCTCGGCCTAGGCGGTGCCGCCGGCACCCGCGGCGTCCGGTGCTGACCGGCGCTGATGATGGCCCTGGGACGAGTGAGCCCCCGGCGCCGCGTCCTCGGGCGTTGCGGACCTGGCCGGTCGGCGTGGTCCTTGTGAATGGCCGGTTGGTACGTCCTGGAGGCCGGGTGGGTCCGGGCCTCGGTGTGGTGGCTGACCGCCGAGCGGCTGCGCTGAGTTCCAAGGGAGTCGGCACCCCGGCCCCTGCCCGCCCGCAAGGCAGATCAGCAGGGGCCGGTCCGCGGGTTCAGCGCGCGAATTGGCCGGTGTCCGCAAAGGACTCAGCCAGTACGTCGGCGATCGTGGTCGCGGCGGCACCGGGCACGATCGCGGAATCGTGGTCGATGCGCAGCGACAGCTCCCCCTGGTCGTGGACGGCCGTGACGATCACCGGCTCTTGGGTCCTGTTTCCCGGCGGATACGTGAACCGGCCGGGCACGCCGTCCAGTACCGGTGCCGGGCGGCGCGTGCGGTCGATGAGGGTCAGTACGAGATCGAGGTGGCCGGTCCACGGTGCTTGGCACGCCCTGGCGGCCCGGACGACTTCGTCGAACGGGGTGTCCACGAATTCCAGGTCCTCCCACCAGCTCTCGCGGACGCCGTCATGCTGCGGGTTGGCCAGTACCGTGTTGATGAAGCAGCCGACCACGCCCGCCCCGTCCTGGCCTCCCCAGGTATAGGCGACCGGTGCGGTTCCCGGGATCCGGGCAAGCGCCGTGTGGCAGGCCTCCAGCAGCACCGGGAACGGCCGGTGCGGGGCCGTTCCCGGCAGCGCGACGCGTTGCCGGGCCGAGGCGCTGGGGCCGGGTTCGTGCGGTTCCGTGCCCCACAGGCCGGGCCCCGCGTCGCGTACCCGCGATGTCCAGTGCTCCAGCGCCTGCGGTCCGCTGGCCTCGTGTTCCCTTGCCAACTGCTGTTCCACCGCTTCACGGTAACGGCGCAGTGCGGCTTCCGCTGAGTCCTGCTCGGGCCCCGCGCTGTGGTAGCCGGACATCAGCTCGTCCAGCACCAGGCCGGTGGACTCGCCGTCGCAGACCAGGTGGTCGAAGCCGATGGCCAGCAGGTCCCGCCGCTCGTCCCTGGCCAGGAGCACCCGGAACGAACCCGGCCCGGCGGGCCAGTGATCCAGGGCGGCCCACAGGGCGCGGTCGGTGTCCGGGGCCGTGATCTCCCGCACGATCGGGCCTTCGGGAAGTGGGTCTATCCGCAGTACCGGCACCCCGCCGGCGGTGTCCGCCGCCCCGCGCAACGCCGGATGCCGCAGCAGGACGGATCGCGCTGCCTGTTCCAGGCGCTGGGTCGACAGCAGGCCAGGCGGGAATTCCAGGAAGACCGGCAGGATCTGGGCCCGGTCGTGTGGGTCGGTGGACCTGGCGTGGTGGAACCTTCGCTGCGCGCCGGTCAGCGGCATCAGCTCGTCGGCTCCGTTGTGGACGTTCGCGTAGTGCTTGAGGTAGGTCCTGGTGATGCTGCGGTGCACGGCTGGCCTCCACTGTCTGTTCTGATCCCGCGTCGGATTGGCCGCCCCCGCGGATGGGCCGCCGACATCCCTGCCCGGAGCGCCGGCTCGGGCAGACCTGACGGCCTGCCCGAGCCGGATCGCGATGAATGCCCTTGGCCGGAATGGTCGTTACGGGAACGACGGCCGCTCAGCGGCGGTTGTTCCAGCGGCCCGGGGCCGTCCCGGCAGCCCCGGTGCCTTTCATCCGATCACGTCTCGCTCGGCTCGGATCAGATCGGACCGCACGGTGTCACTGAGCAGCCTGCCCAGGCCTTCGGGGTCCTGCCGGGTGTGGAAGTGGCCTCCTGGCCGCACACACGACTCGAAGGCTCCGTCGGTGTGCTCGCGCCAACCGGCCTGCCAGGCACCGCCTTTCGCCTCCGTCGCGCCGGCGATGGCGGTGATGGGGCTGTGCAGCCGCGGGCCGGGCACGTGCTCATAGGTTTCCAGTACCTGCAGGTCGGCCCGGTAGCAGGCCAGCGCGGCGGCGAGCAGGTCCTTGTCGGATGTGGTTGCCGCGGGCAGCGGTCCCCAACGTCGTTCGATCTCGGCGTGCAGCTCGGCATCGTCGAGCAGGTGCAGCGGCTGGTCCGATACGGAAAGTGGCGGAGGCGGGCACGATGAGACGAAGAGCCGCAGTGGCTTCGGCTGCAGCGCCCTGGCCACCTCGAACGCGACGAGCGCGCCCAGGCTGTGGCCGAACAGGGCGAACGGTGGGGTGAACCGCACCTGCGCGACGATCTCGCTCACCAGTTGCGGCATCGAGGTCAACGCCGACTGCCCTATGTTGTGTGCCCTGCCGGGTGGTTGGACGGCCACTAGGCGCAGGCCGGGGATGTGCTCCACCCACCGCGCGTACTCCCCGGCCGCACCACCTGCGTGTGGAAAGCAGTACAAGGTGGCGACGACGGTAGAGGGTGCCGGGGCACGCTCGATCACCCGTATGTCAGCCACGGCGCACCGCCGGGTCGTCGCGCATCTGCTCTTCGAGCAGTGCGGTGAGTTCGCGCACCGATGGCGCGAGGTACATCGAGCGCACCTCCAGTTGCACCGGCAGCAGCTGTTCGAGTTGGCCCACCAGCTCGGTCGCGACCAGCGAGTCCCCGCCGAGGTCGAAGAAGTTGTCCTGCGGGTCGACGTCCGACAGGCCGAGCATTTGAGTGAACAGCTTGGACACCGTCTGTTCGGTGTCCAGCTTGGTGTCCAGTTCGGTGTCCGGTTCGGCGTCCGCGGTGGGCGCCGTCGGCTGTGCGATGGGCCCCGCCTCCAGCAGGTAGCGCTGCCGCTGGAACGGGTAGCTGGGCAGGGGCACCCTTCGGGGCTGCTCTGCGTGGGCTGCCGCCCAGTTGATCGGCAGCCCGGCGAGCCACAGCTCTCCCAGTGCTGCCAGTGGGTCGGTGACCGTGATGGCGATGTGGTCCGGCGTCCACTGCGGATGCTCCCGCAGCCGTGCGGACAGCTGTGAGTCGCCGATCTCCAGGAACAGCCGACCCGGGGTGTCCAGAGCGGCCCGGATCTGGGCGTCGCTGCTGTCCGGGGTCAGAGTGAGGTCCGGCTTCAGGCCGAGCGCCGTCCAGTGCTGCACCGCCTGCGCGGCGTCCGTCTCGGGCACCAGCAGGGCCACGGCTCGCCCGTCCCGGGCGTGGTCGCCGGTGACCAGCCGCTCGGGCGCGTCCCCGCTGAGCACTCGCAGTGCGTCCTGCCGATCGCGCACCACCGCGTAGCGGCGGTGGCCGTGCAGTCGTCTGCCGACCTGCAGCGTCCACGCCACATCCCGCAGATCGAGCTCGGGGTGATCGGTCAGTCGGCCGGCGATGCGGGCGGTCAGCTCGTCGAGGGCCGCCGGGGTGTGCGCGGACAGCACCAGTACCTGGTCCTGCGCGCTGTGCTCCCTGGGCAGCGGTGACGGCGGCTGCTCCAGCACGACGTGTGCGTTGCCGCCGCCCAGGCCGCGCGAGGTGACACCGGCCCGGCGCGGCAGTCCGGCGGGCTCCCACGGCGTGGGTTCGGTCACCACGGTGAACGGGCCCGCCGCGAAGTCGATGTCCGGGTTCGGCTCGCTGTAGTGCAGGCTCGGTGGGATGATTCCGCGTTCCACGGCGAGCACGGTCTTGATGAATCCGGCGATGCCGGCGGCGGCGTCGGTGTGCCCGATGTTGCCCTTGACCGAGCCGAGCAGGCACGGCTGCTCGCGCGGTTCCCCGTCGGCGAACGCGTGGTTCAGTCCGGCGACCTCGATCGGGTCTCCCACTCGGGTGCCGGTGCCGTGTGCCTCAAGGTAGGTGATGGACGAGGGAGTCACGTCCGCGGCGCGTTGGGCGGCCCTGATCACCTCGACCTGCCCGCGCACTCCCGGCGCGGTGAACCCCGCACGATCCCTGCCGTCGTTGTTGACCGCGGAGCCGCGCAGCACGGCATGGATGTGGTCTCCGTCGGCGATGGCCTCGGACAGCCGCTTGAGCACGATGATCCCGCAGCCCTGGCCACCGATCACCCCGTCGGCGGCCGCGTCGAACGGGCGGCAGGTGCCGGTGGGCGAGGTGATGCCGCCGACCCGGTAGTTGTCCAGTGCGGCGGGCAGACGTACCGAAGTGCCGCCGGCCAGTGCCAGATCGCACTCACCGGACAGCACTGCCCGAGCGGCGAAGTGCACGGCGTACAGCGAGGTCGCGCAGGCCGCCTGCACGTTGGCGGTCGGTCCCCGCAGACCCAGCTTGTAGGCAACGCGACTGGCCAGGTAGTCGCTGGTGGTGCCGGTCAGGATGTCCCAGCTGGTGATCGAGGCGTCTTCCTGCTGCCTGGCCCGCAGGGTCTCCGTGTAGGTGGACAGGCTGGACCCGGCGTAAATGCCGATCAGGCCCGGGAATCGGTCGGGGTCGTAGCCGGCGCCCTCGATCGCCTCCAGCGAGCACTCCAGCAGGACCCGATGCTGGGGGTCGGTGAGCAGGGCCTCACGCGGGGTGTACCCGAAGTAACCCGCGTCGAACCATTCCGGCGCCTGCAGCAGTCCACCTGCCGGAACGTATTCCCGCGTTATGCCGCCGGGACTGGGGAAGCTTTTCTTGGGGAAACGGCTGACACTGTCAACACCGGACACGAGGTTGCCCCAGAACTGGTCCGCATCCACGGCGTCCGGGAAACGGCAGGCCAGTCCGATGACGGCGATATCCGTATCACGCCCGCCGGCTCCTGGGTCAGCGGAGTCCGATTCTCCGGCCCGCTCCTGCGTAAGTGGATCCGGTTCATGCTCCTGTGTCGAGCCGTCAAGGAAGGCGGCACAGGACCGGATCGTGGAGTAGATGAACAGCTCCGGCAGTTTCGGCCGAATGCCGATACGCTGCGCGATCTGCTCTCGCACCAGTTGCATGAGCATCGAGTACCCGCCAACTTCGAAGAAGTTGTCGAGTACGCCGACCTCGTCGAGTTCGAGGACGTCACACCAGATTTCGGCGAGTATCCGCTCGGTTTGGGTGACTGGGGGCTGGAGGGTGCTCACCCCATCACATCCCGGCGTCGGCCGTTTCCATGGTCAGTGAATATCGCCCGGCATAAAGAAGTCATCACAGCACCCCGTCTCATAACCCCGGCAACTCTCCGGATCGACAAGCATGGTGATCCACCATGCCAGCGACTATAACCACGCCGACTCGTCGGCACAAACACCTTCTGGGTCCCGACAGCCCCTGCCCATAAGGCATTTGACCCTGTGTCACATAGTTGGTTTCAGTGGGACTGAGTGGCGGATCGGGGCGGCGGCAAGGGCGAGGAAGGCGGGTCGGGCCGTGGAGAAGTTGATCTATGTCCGGGTTTGGTGCGGTCGCTCGCAGGACCTGGCCGGCGTACGGGGGGGGGCGGACTTTCGGCCAAATCCTGCTGATGGGCCCAACGCCCGCTGTGCGCAACCGAGTTGATGCGTGCGAACGACTTCCGGTACGCCCCTGTGGCTTTCATCACTACCCGACTGATCCTCAGGTCGTAGGGCCTAGTGTCGAGTTCGGGAACTCCCGGTCGAGGGCGATGTTCCTGCGCTTCCTGGATCCGCCTCCTCGGGCCGGGACTCGTGCGGAACCCGGTTACACGCCATGCCGCCGGCCTTTGCGACGTCGACCGCCACGGCCCTTTCGTCAACTTCGGGTCAGAACAGGTCGCTTCTCTCCCCAGTGGTGCCGTCCCGCTCTGCGCTAAGGGGCGCGGTGCGATCGAACTCCTCCCCCTCAAATCAGGACATAGATCAACTGCTCCGGGGGATGTCCCGAGCTACACTCCACGTCTTTAATGATCAAGAAAGTTGGGAGACCATGGGTGCACAGCAGCTTCTTCTCGCCTGCCTGCCTTTCGCCGGCAGTGGCGCCGGTTTCTTCCGGGAATGGGAAAAGCTAGATGTATCGGAAGTCGCTGTGCTTCCGGTCCAGTTGCCGGGGCGCGAGGAGCGATTCCTGGACGACCCGTTCACCGAGGTCGGCGACGCCGTAGCCGAATTGACGCCCAGGATCGTGTCCAGTGCCGGCGAGGGTGCGGACATCGCGCTGTTCGGGCACAGCCTCGGCGCGGTGCTCGCCTACGAGATCGCCAGGGAACTCGAACGGACCGGCCACCTCGGGCTCCGTCACCTGTTTGTCAGTGGATCACCGGGGCCGCACAACGGACGGACCGAGCGGGCGACCGGCCTGGCCGACGAGGAGTTCCTGGCCGGGGTGCAGCGGTTCGCCGGCTACCGGCATGCGGCCTTCGACGATCCCGAACTGGTCGAGGTCCTGCTCCCGACGCTGCGCGCCGACGTGCAGATGCACGAGGACTACCGGGCGACCAGCACCGAGCCGCTCTCGGTGCCGATCACCGCGCTGCGCGGCGAAGACGACGAACTCGTCTCCCGGGAACAGGCCGAACAGTGGGCCAAGGTGACGCGGGGTCCGTTCGCCTACCGGGAACTGCCCAACGGCCACATGTACCTGGTCGACGAGCCCGAGCGGTTGCTGCGTGTGATAGCCGGGAGTCCGGCATGCGGCTGACCGGCAAGACCGTGATCGTCACCGGCGCGGCCCGCGGCCTGGGCCGGGCGTTAGCGCTCAGGTTCGCCGACGAGGGAGCCGACCTGCTGCTGCTGGACATCACCCAGGACCTGGCCGACGTGCCCTACCCGCTCGGATCGTCGGGCCAGTTGGAACACACCGCGGACCTGTGCCGACGCGCGGGCGCCGCGATCGTGACCGCCGCCGTCGACGTGCGCGACACCCGGCAGTGCGCGCAGGCGGTCGACCAGGCGCTGGACCGGTTCGGCACGGTGGACGTGCTGGTCAACAACGCCGGAATCGCCTCGCCCTCGGGGAAGATCGCCCACGACATCACCGAGCAGGAGTGGTCGCTCATGCTCGACATCGACCTCTCCGGCGCCTGGCGGATGATGAAGGCGGTCGCACCGGTGATGGTCCAGCGCAAGTTCGGCAGCATCATCAACGTGTCCTCGACCGCGGGAACGGTCGGATACCGGCATTTCGCGAGCTACGTCGCAGCCAAGCACGGGCTGATCGGACTGACCAAGGCCGCAGCCCTGGACTACGCCCCGATGCGGGTTCGGGTGAACGCGTTGTGCCCCGGCTCGATCCGCGACGACCCGGTGCTGGAGGGCCGGATGCTCGCCGAGATCGCCCGATCGCTGGAGGTGCCGGTTGCCGACCACGAGCGGATCTTCGTCCGGGACCAGCCGATGAACGCGCTGATCGAGCCGTCCGACATCGCGAACGCGGCACTGTGGCTCGCGACGGACGAGTCCCGCCAGGTCACTGGCAGCGTGCTGACCGTGGACGGCGGCTTCACGTCCCGATGACCAGGAGGTCCCACCCATGACGAGATCGACGATCGAGGAACTGGCCGCCGGATGCCACAGCCTCGTGCTGCGGCTGCCCGGCACAGCCGATCCGCAGCGCCTGCTGTCCGCGGCGGTATCCGATCCGGTCCAGGTCTGGCAGACCCCGGTGCCGGCCGGTGCCGACGAGCCGATGGCCCGGGACCGCAGGCGTGCCGAGTCCCTGCGGCCGATCCACCAGGACGGCCCCCCTTTGCGAGCCGTGGCCCTGCACTACACCGACGGGACCACGGACCTGGTGCTGGTGGCCGTCCGCGCGGTGATCCCCCCGGCCGCACTGCGCCGGGTCGCCCGGCTGCTGCTGGACGGCCCCGGTGAGAGCATGCCACCCTGGCCCGCCGCCGACCGGCCGGGCCTCGCGCACCGCGGCCGCCTGGAGTGGGGCCTGGGCGATCCCCAGCTGCGCGGGGTCACTGGCAGCGCGCAGATCGACCTCACGGCGCTCGGCGGACAAGCCGGACGGCTGCTGCTGCCCGCGATCGCACTGGCCGTGAGCCGGTACAGCGGCGGGAACCGGACGGAACTGGGCGTGCTGGACCTGGACAACGGCACAGGCGAGGACATCCGCGTCCATCCGGTGGACGAGCATCCGCAGGGCTCGGTCGCGGACTTCCTGCACCGGTTCGACCAGGCACCGCTCACCCTCCACGAGCCGCCGCCGGTCGGGGTTGTCCTGAGCCCGGCCTTCGAGGAGGGCAGTTACACGGCCTGCCTGGCGCCGGTCTTCCCGCTCACCATCCAGCTCGACAGCGGCTCGGCGCGCGCGAAGTGCCGGTTCGACCAGGGCATTGTGGACGCCTCCATCGCGCAGCAGTTCTGCGCGTACGTGGCCCACCTGGGCGAGCAGCTGGCGAACAGCGCGGCACAGCGGCCGCTGTCCGGGCTGGAACTGCTGCCGCACGCCGAACGGGCGGCACTCCTGCGGGCGGGCGACGCAGGCGATGCCGCGCTCGTGCGGGGGCGGATCGACCGCGCCTTCGAGGAGGTGGCCGCCAAGCAGCCGGAGGCCGTGGCGCTGCTGGCCGGCGAGGAGGAGCTGACCTACCGGCAACTGGATGAGCGAGCGGACGCGGTGGCCGCAGGACTGCGCGCACTGGACATCGCACCGGGCAGCCGGATCGGTGTCTGCCTGGAACGGGACGCCGACCTGGTGGTCACCCTGCTCGGCGTGCTCAAGGCAGGCTGCGCGTACGTGCCGATGGACCCGCGCTATCCGGCGCAGCGCCTGAGCTTCACCGCCCGCAACGCGGCCATGCCCGTCATCATCACCTCCGCACCGAACTTCCCTCCGGTTCCCGGGACTCAGCTGCTGACCCCGCGCGCACTGACCCAACTGGCCGGAGGCCGGACGGCGGACGGTACACGCCCCGTCGACGGGGGCGAGGACCCCGCCTACGTGATCTACACATCCGGTTCCACCGGCACGCCCAAGGGCGTGGTGGTGCCGCACCGCAACGTACTGGCGCTGCTGCAGGCCACCGCCGAGGATTTCGCTCTCGGCCCCGACGACACCTGGACGCTGTTCCATTCCAGCGCCTTCGACTTCTCCGTCTGGGAGATCTGGGGCTGCCTGCTCACCGGCGGCCGGCTGGTCGTCGTGCCCTACTGGACCACCCGCGACACCGAGGAGTTCTACACCCTGCTGGCCGAGCAGCGCGTCACGGTGCTCAACCAGACACCGTCCGCGTTCGCGCAACTCATCCGCACCGACCAACGCGTCTGCCGGGACCTGGCCCTGCGGCTGGTCATCTTCGGCGGCGAACCACTGGACGTGCGCATGCTGGCCCCCTGGTTCGCCCGTCACCTGGCCAGCGACTGCCGGGTGGTCAACATGTTCGGCATCACCGAGACCACCGTGCATGTCACCGCCCAGACGGTCACCCCGCACGAAGTCGTCGTCGGCTCACGATCGGTCGGCCGTCCACTGCCGGGGTGGTCGGTGTCCATCCGCGACGAACAAGGACGGGTGCTGCCGCCCGGGGCCTCCGGCGAGATCTACGTCGGCGGCGCCGGAGTGGCCAGCCACTACCTCGGCCAAGACGAGCTGACCCAGCAGCGGTTCATCCTCGACGAATCCACCGGCGAACGGATCTACCGCAGCGGCGACAAGGGCCGGCTGCACCTCGACGGCCGCCTGGACCACCTCGGCCGACTCGACAACCAGGTCAAGATTCGCGGACACCGCATCGAACTCGACGAGATCCGCACCGTGCTGCTGGGCGCACCCCATGTGACCGCCGCGGCCGTCGTCGTCAACCGCGACCAGCCCGACGACCCCGCCAGCAGCCGGATCGACGCCTACATAGTCCTGGAGACAGCAGGCGACCGCGCACCCGTACTCGCGCACGCCAAAGCCACACTCCCCGACTACATGACACCCGCGACGCTCACCCAAGTCACCGAAATCCCGCTGACCATCAATGGGAAGCCCGACACCACCAAACTGCCCGACCCGCTCACCGCACCGACCGACCCACCCGGCACCCCCGAACCCGAACCGGCCACCAACACAATCGCTGACACCATCCTGAACATCTGGAGCAAGCACCTCAACACTCTGGTGAACCCCGAGGACAACTTCTTCACCCTCGGCGGAAACTCACTCCTCGTCGTCCGAGTCCTCGCCGAAATGCGGGAACAAAACCTACCCAAGGTCTCACCCAGGCAGTTCTACAGCCACTCCACCGCGGCACAGTTCACCGAACTCGTCCAACAACTCAGTGAGACCAGCCACTGAGCTTGGCGTTCAGCCTGGATCCATCGTGACGGCCCGTCGGTCTCCGACGGGCCGTTTCGCCCCATCGGGCGGTAGGCGGCAGCCGGGCGGAACGCCGCCGTTGCCGTCCTTGACGGAGGGCAAGCGCCACACCCAGGCCGTCCTCGCTCTCGCGCGTCGCCGCGTCAACGTCCTGTGGGCCCTTCTCTGCGATGGACGGTGCTACGAACTCAATTGCTCGGCTGGGTCGGCATGCTCAATGCCGTGCGTCCAGGCGAGCCATTTGCTTTCAATAAGTGCTTCTGCGGCTATTTCGCGCGACAACTTGTCCCCATTCGCCCGGGGCTGACAAGAAGGCCCGATGGGGCAATGTGTCCCAGATGTTGCCGACCGGTTGTGATGTCCAGGAATCGTCTGGTGGGTGTTCAGGTATCAGCCAGATGACCTTGAGGTATCGCTGATATTTGTTCGGTTTTTCATGCTTCGGCTGGCTGTCCTCGCTGAGCGCGACGTAGTGGCAGGGCCGGGGTTCAATTACAGCTGGTAGACCACTCATTAAACGTTGATTAAAGGGCGCGTGGCTCCATCGGCGTGAGTTGGTGGCACTACTCTGGATCAACCTGGCTCCCCTAGGCGATCGAATCATCGGGGCTCAGTCCCATATCTGCAGATGGGCGGCAGGGCCGACTCGGGCTGTGGCTGAGTCTGCAATCTCCTGAGCCACCTGGGGGCGAAGTGCTGAGGTTGGCTCGCGCTGGCGGAACCAGGTACGTACGGGTGCGCGGAGCGTAATCGCGAGATGGGGCATTGTGAGTGTTGGCTGAATCCCCCACCGTGATTAATTTCCCGTGATCTCTGTCATACCCATATCAGGGAGTGGCTTGTTTAGCCTTGCGGTGTTCACCAGGACGGCACATATACGAGCCATTGGGGGGCCTCGGAATGACGATTCCAGCGACCGTTGCACCGCAGTCCGACTCGGCTGGATCAGGTCTCTTCGTGGCCGGTGGCCCATTCGCTGTCTGGACGGCCACGTGGGAACCTCCGTCTGGCCGTCACCAGCCGCGGCGCCTGGCGGGCGAAGCAGTCCCAGGAGTGGCCGGCCGAGAGAGGGACGAAGATCTTGATCGGCAGGATCTCCAGGCTCTGAGGGTCGGAGGTCCTGATGAGCGTCAAGCTTGGGAAATCGGCGCTGTTCTGCGAGGTGTTGGGCTTCGCGGTCGCGGACCTGATCGGCGTGCACTGAGAACGTCTGACGCTCGATCGCAACTGCCTGACTTCCGCATCGCGACCGACCCTGACGTGCCGCGCGTGCAGATGGCCGCTCGGCCGAGGACCGGGCCACTGGCCAGTGGCCTGGCCTTTACGGGTGTACGCCGAGCCCGGGTTGCGCCCCAGTGCCGAACCCCTGTGGAGCGCACGTGCTTGGTCTGAGATCGATATCTCACCAATTGTCACCGGCAGCCCGGTTGGGGCTGGCTCCTGAGGGGAGATGACCGTGTCCGAGTTAGCTGCAAACGGTACGGCGGCCGAACCGATCGCGATCATCGGGATGGCCTGCCGGTACCCCGGGGGAGTCGCATCCCCCGAAGGGCTGTGGGAGTTCCTCACGGCCGACTCCGGTGCCGTGTCCGACTTTCCCACCGACCGGGGCTGGGACCTCGACCGGCTCCGCTCGGATCCGGCGCGGGCCGGGTCCAGCCTGCTCGATCGGGGCGGGTTCCTGGACGCCGCCGAGTTCGACGCCGAGTTCTTCAGCGTGTCGCCACGGGAGGCGCTCGCCATGCACCCCGAGCAGCGGATCATGCTCGAAGTGGCCTGGGAGACCTGTGAGCGCGCCATGCTGGACCCGCTGTCGCTGAGCGGGACGAACACGGGCGTGTTCGCCGCGCGGCTGTCCACCGAGTACGGGCCGCCGCTGCACCTGGCGCCTGAAGGCCCCTCCGGGCTGATGCTCACTGGAAACACCCCAAGCGCGCTCAGCGGCCGTATCGGCTACACGCTGGGCGTCGTCGGGCCGGCGATCACCATCGACACGGCTTCCTCCGGCTCCCTGGTCGCGATCCACCTCGCGGTGCAGTCGCTCCGGGCCGGGGAGTGTGACCTCGCGCTCGCCGGCGGCATTTCGACCATGCCCGCGCCGGGGCACTTCACCGAGTTCACCAAACAGCAGGGACTCGCCCCGGATGGCCGGCCGAAGCCGTTCTCCGCCGACGCGGACGGCACCGTCTGGTCTGAGGGGGCGGGCATGGTCATGCTCGCCCGGCTGTCGGACGCACGGGTGAAGGGTCACCAGGTGCTCGCTGTGATCCGCGGATCCGCGGTCAACTCCGACGGCGCGACCGAGGGCCTGGCCGTGCCAAGCGCCTCCGCACAGGAGCTACTGATCGTCCGGGCGCTCGCCAACGCGGGCCTGTCGCCCGCCGAGGTGGACGCGGTGGAAGCGCACGGATCGGGCACTCGGGCCGGTGACCGGGCGGAAGCACTGGCACTCACGGCTGCTTATGGGGCTGAGCGTCCGGTTGAGCGGCCGTTGTGGGTGGGGAGTGTGAAGTCGAATATTGGTCATGCGCAGGCGGCGGCTGGTGTGGCGGGTGTGATCAAGACGGTGATGGCGTTGCGGCATGGGGTGTTGCCGGGGTTGGTGCATTTTTCGTCGCCGTCGCGTCATGTGGACTGGGATGGCAGTGGTGTGCTGCCGTTGGCGAAGTCGGTGCCGTGGCCGGGTGGTGAGCGGGTGCGGCGGTGTGGTGTGTCTTCCTTCGGGATCTCTGGGACGAATGCGCATGTGATTGTTGAGGAGAGTCCTGACGCTGTCTCGGAGATGGTCGATTCTTCCAGTGCGGTTGATGGGTCTTCGGCGGTGCCTTTGGTGGTGCCTTCGGTGGTGCCGTGGGTGGTTTCGGGGCGTGGTGAGGCGGCGGTGCGTGGGCAGGCGGAGGCTTTGTTGGGGGTGGTGGGGGATGAGCGGCCGCAGGATGTGGGGTATTCGCTGGCGGTGACGCGTTCGCAGTTTGAGGAGCGGGCGGTGGTGCTGGGTTCGGGGCGTGAGGAGCTGGTTTCTGGGTTGGTGTCGCTCTCGCGTGGGGAGTCGGCTGCGCTGGTGGTGCGGGGCAGGGCGTGGGCGCAGGCGCGGCCGGTGTTTGTCTTTCCTGGGCAGGGTGGTCAGTGGGTGGGGATGGCGAGGGAGCTTGCGGAGTCTTCGCCGGTGTTTGCTCGGTCTTTGGCGGAGTGTGAGGAGGCTTTGGGCCGGTTTGTGCCGTGGTCGCTGCGGGAGGTGTTGGCCGGTGTGGTGGGGGCGCCGGGGCTGGAGCGGGTGGATGTGGTGCAGCCGGTGTTGTGGGCGGTGATGGTGTCGTTGGCGCGGGTGTGGCGGGAGTGCGGTGTCGAGCCGGCGGCTGTGGTTGGTCACTCGCAGGGGGAGATCGCGGCGGCTGTGGTGGCTGGTGCGCTGTCGTTGGATGACGGTGCGCGGGTGGTGGCGCGGCGGAGCCAGATGCTGGTGCCGCTGGCGGGGGGCGGGGCGATGATGTCTCTGTCGTTGAGTGCGGCTCGGGCCCGTGAGTGGGTGGCTCGTTGGGAGGGGCGGGTGGAGGTGGCCGCGGTCAACAGCCCGGAGTCGGTGACGGTTTCGGGGGAGCGGCAAGCGGTGGATGAGCTGCGGGTCGAGTGTGAGGCGGCCGGGGTCCGTGCCCGGATGGTCAAGGTGGACTATGCCTCGCACAGCAGCCGGGTCGATTCGGTCAGGGATGAGTTGTTGGAGGCGTTGGACGGTATCCGGCCGAGGGCTGGTTCGGTGCCGATGGTTTCCACCGTGACCGGCAAGCCGGTGGAGCATGAGGAACTCGGTGCGGATTACTGGTGGCAGAACTTGCGCCGGCCGGTGGAGTTCGAGGCGGCCTCGCGTCACTTGCTGGAGGCCGGTCACCATGTCTTCATCGAGGTCAGTCCGCACCCTGTGCTGGCTTTCGGTCTGGAGGGCACGGTTGAGGCCGCAGGTGCCGGGGCTGCGGTGATCGGCACTTTGTGGCGTGAGGACGGTGGTCCGCTGCGGTTGGCGACCTCGCTGGCTCAGGCCCACGTCCACGGCGTTCCGGTGGACTGGGGCGCCTACCTCGCCCCGACCCGGCCCCACCGCATCCCCCTGCCCACCTACGCCTTCCAACGCCGGCACTACTGGCTCGACGCTCCCGGGTTGTCGGCAGTCGACGATGTCGCGGCGGCGGTGGCCGAACCGGAGCCGCAGGCCACGGCCTGCGGACCGGCCAGCCCCCCGTGCGACGTACCGAAGTTGCTGGCCGGCGAGGTCGCCGCCGTGCTCGGTCTGGAATCGTCGGCTCAGGTGGCGGCCGATCTGTCGTTCAAGGCGCTGGGCTTCGAGTCGATGACCGGCGTCGAACTGCGCAACCGGCTGATCCGCGCGACGGGACTCCGGCTGCCGAGCACGCTCATCTATGACTACCCGTCACCGCGCGAACTCACCGACTACCTGGTCTCGGTACTCGACTCGCCCGACCCCGGTGACGCCGGGGAGGCCGCCGCCCCGGCGCCTGCGGTCCGTGACGAGCGCGCGCTCGATGAGATGGACCGCGACGAGCTCATCCGGCTGGCGCTGCGCAAGAAGAACGGTGCGTGACGCCGGCCCATCGGCGGTCGGCTGCCCCTCCGGGGATTGCTCACTGTTATCGCTCATGTTTAGGGGAGAACATTGGATACGTCGGTTGACGAGTTGGTCGAGGCACTACGCGAGTCGTTGAGGGAGAACGAACGGCTCAAGGCGCAGAGGACCGAGCCGATCGCGATCATCGGAATGTCGTGCAGGTTCCCCGGCGGCGTGATGTCGCCGGAGGACCTCTGGGAGCTGGTGGCGGCTGGCGGCGACGCCATTGGGCCGTTCCCCACCGACCGCGGCTGGGACACCGACAGCCTCCATCACCCCGATCCGGACCACCCCGGCACGACCCATGTGCGCGAGGGCGGATTCTTACACGAAGGCGCCTACTTCGACGCGGGTTTCTTCGGGATCACGCCGCGCGAGGCGGCTGCCATCAACCCTCAGCAGCGGCTGCTGCTCGAATGCGCCTGGGAGTGCATGGAGCGGGCCGCCATCGACCCAGCCACCCTCAGCGGCAGCCGCACCGGCGTCTTCACCGGGGTGATCTACCAGGACTACAGCAACCCGCTGCAGTCCCCGCCGAGCGACGCTGAGGGCTACCTGTTGACCGGCGAGCTCGGCAGTGTCGCCTCTGGCCGGATCGCCTACACGATGGGCCTGCAGGGACCGGCGATCACGATCGACACGGCCTGCTCCTCCTCGCTCGTCGCGATGCATACGGCGGCCGAGTCGCTGCGCCGCGGCGAGTGCTCGATGGCGCTGGCGGGCGGTGCGACCGTGATGGGTCACCCGCGGGTGATCACCGAGATGTCACGGCAGGGCGTGCTGTCGCCGGATGGCCGGTCCAGGTGCTTCTCCGACGACGCGGACGGGGCCGGATGGGGCGAGGGCGTCGGGCTCCTGCTCCTGGAGCGGCTGTCGGACGCACGGGCGAAGGGCCACCAGGTGCTCGCTGTGATCCGCGGCTCCGCGGTCAACTCCGACGGCGCGAGCAACGGCCTGACGGCGCCTAACGGGCCGTCACAGCAGCGGGTCATCGTCGACGCCTTACGGGCCTCCGGCCTGTCGCCCGCCGAGGTGGACGCGGTGGAAGCGCACGGGACCGGCACCTCGCTCGGTGACCCCATCGAGGCGGGCGCCCTGATCGCTGCTTATGGGGGTGAGCGTCCGGTTGAGCGGCCGTTGTGGGTGGGGAGTGTGAAGTCGAATATTGGTCATGCGCAGGCGGCGGCTGGTGTGGCGGGTGTGATCAAGATGGTGATGGCGTTGCGGCATGGGGTGTTGCCGGGGTTGGTGCATTTTTCGTCGCCGTCGCGTCATGTGGACTGGGATGGCAGTGGTGTGCTGCCGTTGGCGAAGTCGGTGCCGTGGCCGGGTGGTGAGCGGGTGCGGCGGTGTGGTGTGTCCTCGTTCGGGATCTCTGGGACGAATGCGCATGTGATTGTTGAGGAGAGTCCTGACGCTGTCTCGGAGATGGTCGATTCTTCCAGTGCGGTTGATGGGTCTTCGGCGGTGCCTTTGGTGGTGCCTTCGGTGGTGCCGTGGGTGGTTTCGGGGCGTGGTGAGGCGGCGGTGCGTGGGCAGGCGGAGGCTTTGTTGGGGGTGGTGGGGGATGAGCGGCCGCAGGATGTGGGGTATTCGCTGGCGGTGACGCGTTCGCAGTTTGAGGAGCGGGCGGTGGTGTTGGGTTCGGGGCGTGAGGAGCTGGTTTCTGGGTTGGTGTCGCTCTCGCGTGGGGAGTCGGCTGCGCTGGTGGTGCGGGGCAGGGCGTGGGCGCAGGCGCGGCCGGTGTTTGTCTTTCCTGGGCAGGGTGGTCAGTGGGTGGGGATGGCGAGGGAGCTTGCGGAGTCTTCGCCGGTGTTTGCTCGGTCTTTGGCGGAGTGTGAGGAGGCTTTGGGCCGGTTTGTGCCGTGGTCGCTGCGGGAGGTGTTGGCCGGTGTGGTGGGGGCGCCGGGGCTGGAGCGGGTGGATGTGGTGCAGCCGGTGTTGTGGGCGGTGATGGTGTCGTTGGCGCGGGTGTGGCGGGAGTGTGGTGTTGAGCCGGCGGCTGTGGTTGGTCACTCGCAGGGGGAGATCGCGGCGGCTGTGGTGGCTGGTGCGCTGTCGTTGGATGACGGTGCGCGGGTGGTGGCGCGGCGGAGTCAGATGCTGGTGCCGCTGGCGGGGGGTGGGGCGATGATGTCTGTGTCGTTGAGTGCGGCTCGGGCCCGTGAGTGGGTGGCTCGTTGGGAGGGGCGGGTGGAGGTGGCCGCGGTCAACAGCCCGGAGTCGGTGACGGTTTCGGGGGAGCGGCAAGCGGTGGATGAGCTGCGGGTCGAGTGTGAGGCGGCCGGGGTCCGTGCCCGGATGGTCAAGGTGGACTATGCCTCGCACAGCAGCCGGGTCGATTCGGTCAGGGATGAGTTGTTGGAGGTGTTGGACGGTATCCGGCCGAGGGCTGGTTCGGTGCCGATGGTTTCCACTGTGACCGGCAAGCCGGTGGAGCATGAGGAACTCGGTGCGGATTACTGGTGGCAGAACTTGCGTCGGCCGGTGGAGTTCGAGGCGGCCTCGCGTCATTTGCTGGAGGCCGGTCACCATGTCTTCATCGAGGTCAGTCCGCATCCGGTGCTGGCTTTCGGTCTGGAGGGCACGGTTGAGGCCGCAGGTGGCGGGGCTGCGGTGATCGGCACTTTGTGGCGTGAGGACGGTGGTCCGCTGCGGTTGGCGACTTCGCTGGCTCAGGCCCACGTCCACGGTGTCCCGGTGGACTGGGGCGCCTACCTCGCCCCGACCCGGCCCCGCCGCATCCCCTTGCCCACCTACGCCTTCCAACGCCGGCACTACTGGCTCACCGAGCCGCCGCGCACCGCGCTGACCGATCTGACCGCGGCCGGACTTGAGCGCCCCATGCACCCGTTCATCGGCGCCGGCGTGCAACTCGCGGAGTCGGGCGGGCACTTGTTTACCGCCCGGCTGGCGCTGGACGAACACCCGTGGCTGGTGGACCACGCCGTCGGCGAGGAGGTGGTCCTTCCGGGCACCGCCCTGCTGGATCTCGCACTGCGGGCCGGGGAGCAGGTGGGCACCGAATGGGTGGACGAGCTGGTCCTCGAAGCCCCGCTGCTGCTGTCCGACGACGACACCGTCCAACTCCAGCTTGCTGTCGACACCGTGGACGAGGAAGGGCGACGCCGCGTTAGCCTGCACTCCCGACGTGGAGGCATCGGCGAGTGGACCCGCCACGCCACCGGTGTGTTGTCCTCGACCTGGGAGCCGCCGGGTACTGGGACCGCCGAGTGGCCGCCGGCCGGCGCCGAACCGATGGATGTGGTGGCCGTATACGACCGGGCGGAACGCGCCGGGCTGTCGTACGGCCCAGCCTTCCGCGGCCTGAGCCAGCTGTGGAGGCGCGGCGAGGAGTACTTCGCAGAGGTCCACCTGCCCGCCGACGTCGCGCAGGGCGCCGAGCAGTTCGGCCTGCACCCCGCCCTTGCCGACGCCGTGTTACACGGCTGCCTCGCCGCGATGGACGACCGGAACGCGCTCAAGGACGAAGCCGTCCTGCCGTTCGCCTGGACCGGGGTTGGTCTGTACGCCGTCGGAGCCACTGCGATCCGCGCACGGATCAGGCCGGCGGGCGACGACGAGTTCAGCATCGAACTCGCCGACGACACCGGAAACGCCGTCGGTCGGATCGAGTCGCTGACGTTCCGGCCCGCCGGGTCTGAGCTGCAGGGGACGGCGCGCTCACTCTCCGCGGTCCGCTGGACCTCTCTGGCTGCTCCGGCCGACGCCGCCCTGCCGGACGGGGGGCTGCGGGTGCTCGTCTCCGACGGGGACGCCCTGTGCCGCCTGCTCACCGAGGCCGGAGTCGAATTCTCCGCCGCTGCGGACGCCGCCGCGGCCGCCGACCGGCCCGCTCTGACGCTGCTCGACGTTTCCCCGGATGCCGACCCCGCGGGCACTGACGACCGCGCGGTGGCGGCCGGCCTGGCCCGCTCGGCCACGGATGCCGTCCGGCGAACGCTGGCCGGTATGCGGGAGTGGCTGGCCGCCACCGGGGATTCCCCGACCCGGCTCGCGGTGATCACCCACCGAGCGATCGGCACGGCCCCCGAAGAGGACGTGGCTGATCTGGCCGGCGCCTCGGTCTGGGGCCTGGTCCGAACGGCCCAGGGCGAGTACCCGGGCCGGTTCGTCCTGGTGGACCTCGACGACGACCCGGCCTCTGCCGCCGCGCTGCCACTGGCCCTGCAGACGGCGGAGGATCAGGTCGCGATCCGTGGCGGCCACCTGAGCACACCGCGGATCGGCCCGCTGCGCACCGAGGCGGCGGCCACGCCGCTGGCCGGACCGGACCGGACCGTGCTGATCACTGGCGGAACCGGCGGACTCGGCGGTCTGCTCGCGCGGCACCTGGTGAAGCAGCACGGTATCCGGCACCTGCTGCTGGCCGGCCGGCGCGGCGAGAGCGCCCCCGGGGTCCGCGCACTCGTCGCGGAGCTGGCCGAACTCGGGGCCTCCGCCGAGGTCGTGGCGTGCGACGTCGCCGACTATGACGCGGTCGCCGCGTTGCTGGCCGCCATCCCCGCCGACCGCCCGCTCGGGGCCGTGGTCCACGCGGCCGGCCTGCTCGCCGACGGCACCATCGACACGCTCACCGAAGACCAGGTCGAGCGCGTCATGCGGGCCAAGGTGGACGGCGCGGTCAACCTGCACCTGCTGACCCGGGACAGCGAACTGTCCGCCTTCATCATGTACTCCTCGGTGGCGGGCGTCCTCGGCACGCCGGGGCAGGGCAACTACGCGGCGGGCAACACCTTCCTCGACGCCCTGGTGCACCACCGCCGGGCGCAGGGGCTGCCGGGCAGCTCGCTGGCCTGGGGACCGTGGGAGCTCGGCACCGGCATGACCGGAGGCCTGACCGAGGTGGACCACGCCCGGCTCGCCCGCTGGGGCCTGCTGCCGCTGGACTCCCAGGACGGCAGCGCGCTGTTCGACGCGGCCCGGGCCGCCGATAGCCCGCTCGCCATCCTTTGCCGCATCCAAGTGACCCGGGCCCTCGACGCCCGGCTGATCCCGGCGATGCTGCGCGACATGGTCCGGGATACGCCGCGGTGGCGCACGGCCAGGAGCGCGGTGCAGGCGGACAGTGGCGCCGAGGACCGCGAGAGTCTGCGCGAGTTCCTCACCGGCCTGCCCGCCGCGCAACGCCACGCCGAGCTGATCCGGATCATCACCCAGCACGCCGCAGAGGTCGCGAATCTGGCCTCGGCCGCCGACGTCGACCCCGACCTGCCGCTGATGGCGCTCGGCTTCGACTCCCTGGCCTCGCTTGAACTGCGCAATCGGCTCGTGCACCTGCTCGGCCTGACCGGCCACCTGTCGGCCAACGCCGTGTATCAGACCCCGACGCCCGACGGGCTGGCCGCACGCATCGCCGCCATCCTGGCCGACGAGGACGAGACGACCGTGGCGCCGCCAGAGCAGGAGGGCTCGGCACAGCTGTTGCTGGCCAAGGACATCGTCCCCGCCGCAACCACCGCCCCCGCCGCCTTGGCGGAGTCCGAGCACCTGTTCGTCACTGGTGCCACGGGTTTCCTCGGCGCCTTCCTGCTGCGCGAACTCCTCGATCGGACCTCGGCCACCGTGCACTGCCTGGTCGAGGCGGCCGACGCCGGGCAGGGCGTGGCACTGCTGCGGGACACGCTGCGCGGCTACCGGCTCCGGGACGACGACCTGACCGAGCGGCTGGTCCCAGTGCCCGGCGACCTCGCCCAGCCGCGGCTCGGCCTGACGCCGGATCAGTTCGACGCGCTGGCCGAGACGGTGGACGGCGTATTCCACTGCGGCGCCGCCGACGCGCTGGATCTCTCCGAGGAGCCCGGGTCCGCGAGTTCCAGCGGAACCGCGGAGGTGCTGCGGATGGCCGCGCGCCACCGGACGGTGCCGGTGCACCATGTCTCGACGCTCGCCGTCTTCGGGGAGCGGAGCCCGGACGGGCAGGCGCTGGCCGAGGACTCGCGCACCGGGCCGGGAGCCGCCCTGACGGACGATCACGACCGGGGCATGTGGGTCGCGGAGGGGTTGGTGGCGATCGCGCGCGAGCGCGGCCTGCCGGTCTCGACGTATCGGCCCTCCCGACTGTTCGGCCACCACGGGACGGGGGCGTGCCACGAGGACGATGTGCTCTGGCGTGTCGTCAAGGGCTGCGTCCAGCTGGGCGTGGCGCCCGCGACTGAGCTGACCAGCGACATCATCCCGATCGACTACGCGGCGGCGGCCATCGCGGGCCTGGCCTGCGAGGGGCAGTCGCTCGGCGGGACGTTCCATCTGTCCAACCCGGATCGGGTGCCGTTCGCCGCTGTCATCGCCGCCCTCACCGCCCATGGCTACTCGCTGTCCGAGCTCCCTTCGGGGCTGTGGGCCGACATGGTGCGCGGTGCCCCGGACAACGCGGCTCACCCGGTGCTCCCTGCCTTCTCCGAGAATTTCCTGAACTCTGACGGCCTCGGCAACTTGACCTTCGAGTCCGCAGCCACCCTTGAGGCACTCGCGACCGTCGAGGTCTCCTGCCCCCCGGTGACCGCCGAGGTGCTCGCTGCCACCATCGACTACTTCGTCGAGACCGGCTACCTGCCTAACCCCCAGGAGGTTTTCAGGCGATGAGCGACCAATACCATCTGGCCCAGGCGAACATCTTGTACGCCGTCGATTCGCTGAAGTCGGAGACCCTGGCCGGCTTCCACGAGCTGGCCCTGGAGATCGACGCCCTCGCGCGCAAGGCACCGGGCTTCGTCTTCCGGCTGGAGTCCCTGTTTGACCTTCCCGAGGACCCGTACATGCTGAACATCTCGGTGTGGGAGTCCATGGAGTCGCTGCGGGACTTCACCTACCGCGGCGATCACGCCGAGTCACTGAGGATGCGCCGCACTTGGTTCAAGCCGCCGCGCAGCGCGCCGTCGGTGCTGTGGTGGCTGCCCGCCGGCACCCTGCCTGACGTCAACGAAAGCATGGCCCGGCTAGAGATGCTCAACGCCAAGGGGCCGACCCCGGAAGCCTTCACCTTCCGGCGCATGTTCCAGCCGCCGGTGTCCTGAGAGGAACGACCGATGCATCCTGATGTCCAGTCACCCGCGCTTTCGTCGGCCGAGGCGCTGCGGACGTTCCGCGAGTTCGCACAGAGCACTCTTCTCGGACACGACGCGGAGTTCGATTCGGGAGCGGAGCCGCCACTGGAGCTGTACCGGCCGCTGCACAAGCTCGGACTGATGAACTGGTGGCTCCCCACCGAGTACGGCGGCGCCGGCCTGAGCCTGGCCGACAGCGTCGACATTGTCTCGGAACTCGCCTACGCCGACGCCGGGTCGGCCTTCACGCTGCTGATCTCCATCCTCGGTAGCTCGATGGTCCAGCTGTACGGATCGCAGGAGCTGAAGGAGCGCTACCTCACGGCGATGACCCGTGAGCCCGGCTACGCGTCGGCGCTCGGCAGCGAGCGCGCGGCCGGGAGCGAGTTGATCAACCTGACCACTACGCTGACCAGGCGCGGCGACGACGTGGTGCTCAATGGCGAGAAGATGTTCTCGACCAACTCCGGCTTTGCCGACTACCTCGTGGTGTTCGCCAAGTCGGCCGGGGCGAAGGGGGTGGCCTCTTACCACGCGGTGCTGGTGCCGCGCGGCACCCCGGGCGTCGAGGTGGTCAAGCGCTGGGACATGATCGGCCTGCGATCGGCAGGCACTTACCAGGTGGAGTTCACCGACTGCGCGGTGCCGAGCGCGAACGTGCTGGACGGCCCCGGTTTGAAGATCATCGAGGTCGGCCTCAACTCCAGCCGGATCCTGATCGGGGCCATCGCACTCGGCGTCGCCCGGCGGATCCGCGACCTCTGCCTGGAATACGCGATCGCTAAACCACTGGCCGGCCACAAGCTCATCGAGAACGCGGTTTTCGCAGGCAAGATCGGCCAGATGGAGATGCAGATCGAGGTCATGCGCAACCAGTGCCTCGCGGCGGCGCGCGACTACGACGAGGTCATGGCGATGCCTGACCCGGCGCGTGAATTCCTCCAGCGTGGTGCGCTGCGTTCGGCGCTGACGGCCAAGATGTTCTGCGGTCAGACCGGTTGGCAGATCGCCACGGTGGGATCGGAGATGTTCGGCGGTCTGGGATACACGAACGACATGCCGATATCCAAATACCTCCGGGATATCAGAGCCGTCACCATTGTCGAGGCCGGTGACGACGTACTGCGCGAACTCGTCTTCCGACGGTTCGTGCTCCCTTCCGATCGCAGGATTTGAGGTAGCGGGCAATGGGCCAGAGGTCGCTCAACAAGTTGTCGCCGTGGTTCCAGTACGTGTCCTCCGGAGCCGGGCCGGGCGAGGCATGTCTGGTCTGCGTGCCCCCGGCCGGCGGTGGCGCCGCCGCGTACTGGACGTGGACGCAGTGGCTGCCCTCTCAGGTGGACCTGCTCCTGGTGCAGCCGCCAGGGCGGGAAGACCGCTACGCGGAGCCACCCGAGTGGACGCTCGATCAGCTGCGCGACAATTTCTCGCAGGTGAGGGACAGACTGCCGGATCTGCCGTACTTCGTACTGGGCCACAGCATGGGCGGTCTGGTGGGCACGCACCTCGCCACCTGGCTGGCTGCGACCAGGGACCTGAGGCGACTGATCGTCAGCTCGTATCGGCCGGACCCGAGCGAGAGCCGCTTCTCCCGGGTGTTCCCGGGCGGACGGCCCGTCCGGATCGACCTGGCGCAGCTCGCCCCCCTGAGTGGGATGGACGTCGAGGAGTGGCGGCGCCTGCCCGCGGAGATCCAGGAACCGCTGACCCGACGCTGGTTCGCGGACCTAGCGCTCTCCGCGGAGCTGCCGGTTCCTTCCGGAGTGGTCTTGGACTGCCCGGTCACCGCATGGCTCGGGGACCGCGACTTGATGGCCGAGGGCGAGCTGATGGCCTGGTCGAAGCTCACATCGAGCAGCTGCGAGGTGGAGTCCTGGCCGGGCGGCCATAACTACCTCTTCGCCCGTCCCACGCCGGTGCAGGAGCGGCTCATCGATCTCCTCGCAGTCGGCGAGTGCGGCTAGGGGGTCCCGAAGGATCTCCGCGGAGGCGCACCTCGGCGTTGGCCTCCGCACCGTCAACGGACGTCAGGGGAGGGGTTGTATTCATGGCGGTACCTGGTGGGGGAGAGGCCGAATTCGCGAGCGAAGTGAGTGCGCAGGTTGGGCGCGGTGCCCAGGCCGCTGCGCTCGGCGACCAGTCCGACCGGCAGATCGGTGCTCTCCAGCAACTCCCGGGCCCGAGCCAACCGTTGGGTGAGCAGCCAGCGGCTGGGGGTGGTGCCCAACTCCGCATGGAACCGGCGGATCAGGGTGCGCACGGACACCCCGGCCCGGGCGGCGATGCCCCCGACACCGATCGGCTGGTCCAGCTGGGCCATCGCCCACTCCAGCACCTCCCCCAGGGCGGAGCCGCTGTGCGGCACCGACATCGGCGACTCCATGTACTGAGCCTGGCCACCGGAGCGGTGCGGCGGGACGATCATCCGGCGGGCCACGGCATTGGCGGTCTCGGACCCGAGGTCCTCCCGGATGAGGTGCAGGCACAGGTCGATCCCGGCCATCAGGCCGGCGCTGGTGAGCACGTCGGGATCGTGGGTGTAGAGGATGTTCGGGTCCACCTTCACCGCCGGGAACCGGCGGGCCAGAAGGGGCGCGTGCTCCCAGTGACTGGTGGCCGCGCGTCCGTCCAGGATCCCGGCTGCGGCGAGTACGAAGGAGCCCGAGCAGAGCGATACCATCCTGGCGCCCCGCGCATGCGCGGCGCGCAGTGCCGCCAGCACCGGGGCCGACGGGTCGCCGTGCACGTCCCCGCTTCCGGGAACGATCACCGTGTCCGCGGGCACCAGGTCGTCGAGCCCGTGGGTGGCCCGCAACTCGAACGGGCCGGCCGGTCCGGCGTGGTCGAACCAGGCACGCAGCGGCACCGGTTCGCCCGCGCCGCCGACGGCGCACAGCCGCAGGTCGTACCAGTCGGCGGTGTGGTTGCGCGGTGGGGTGCCGAATGCCTGGCAGGCGAGCGCGACCTCGATCGCGGCCTGCTGATCCAGCAGCAGCACCGCCAGAGTGCCCGGAAGTCTGGTCATGGCACAAAACTAGCGTCCGGTGGCAAACATGCCACTCGTGATCGCCGAATCCGCTCGGTACGGTGACTTGACGTGACAGCGCACATCTCCCAACCCCCTACCGACACCCGGGCCGACGTCCGGCGGTGGCGGATCCTGGCGGTCGCCTCGGCCGCCCAATTCCTTGCCATTCTCGACCTGTTCGCGGTCAATGCGGCGTTTCCGGCGCTTGAGCGATCCTTCCACGGCGCCAGCCTGTCGGAGGTCACCTGGGTCCTCAACGCCTACACGATCGTGCTCGCGGCCATGCTGGTCCCGGCGGGGCGACTGGCCGACAACATCGGCCGCAAGCCCGCGTTTCTGTTCGGGATGGTCTTGTTCGGAGCGGCTTCGGTGGGCTGCGCCCTCTCCCCGGCGCTCAGCATATTGGTGGCCGCGCGGGTCGTGCAGGCCGTGGCGGGCGCCATCCTGATCCCCACTTCGCTCGGCCTTGCGCTGCCGGCGTTCCCCCCGCGCGAACACCCTGCCGTGATGGGCATCTGGACCGCGGTCGCCGCGGTCGGCGCCGGCAGCGGCCCGGTAGCCGGCGGGCTCCTGCTGAATGCCGGGTGGCGCTGGATCTTCCTGATCAACGTTCCCGTCGTGGTGCTCGCCGTGCTGGTCGGTCGGCGTGAGCTCCCAGCGACCGCGCGGGGCCAACGCACGCGCTTGGACCTCCCGGGGGCGGTGCTGGTCCTGGCCACCGTGGCCGGCCTGACCACCGTCTTCACCCAGGCACCCGTCTGGGGGTACGGTTCCGCGGCCATCCTCGGAGCCGCCCTGGCGACCGCCCTGTGCGGCATGCTGACGGTGCGACATCTGCGCCGGGCCTCCGACCCGGTGATCAGCTTCGACCTCTTCCGGAACCGGCTGTTCAGCGTCGCCGTCAGCGGGGTGTTCCTCTACTACCTGGCGTTCGCCGCGATGATCCTGGCAGCCACGCTCTTCTTCACCGGCCACTGGCACTACTCCGTCGTGGATGCGGCGCTGGGTATCGCTCCGATGCCCGCCAGCACCATGGCGACGGCGCTCCTCTCCGGTCGGATCGTGGCGCGTGTCGGTGCGCGGACCTCGGCCATGCTCGGCGGGCTGACTCTCGCGGCCGCCTGCGGTTGGTGGGCGCTGACCGTAACGGACCGGCCGCAGTACCTCTTCGTCTTCGTGCCCGGCGCGATCCTCGCCGGTGTCAGCACCGCACTGCTGCAGCCACCGCTGTTCGGTTCGGCGGCAGCCCTGCCGCCGAGTCAGACGTCGCTGGCCACTGCGGTGCTCATGATGTCGCGGCAGATCGCCTCGGCCCTCGGCATCGCGGTCCTCACCGCGATCCTCGGACACCAGACACTGCACGGTTTCCGGGTCGCCTGGCTGGCCATGTGTGGGGCCGCGCTGGCCTCGACCGTGATCAGCGCCTGGTTCCGCGGGATTACCGCGGGCGACACCACCAAGTCCCCCGAAGGAGCAGCCGGCCCATGATCGCATGCACGACCGTCCCGACGACCGCGTTGCCAGAGTCCGTGGTCCCGTTCCGGGTCAGCATCCCGGAAGCCGTCGTGGCCGACGTGCGGGAGCGGCTGAGCCGGACCCGCTGGCCCGAGCCCGAGACCGTCGGCGACTGGTCGCAGGGCACCCGGCTGACCTTCGTCCGTGAGTTGTGCCGTTACTGGCTGGAGGAGTACGACTGGTCGGCGGCCGAAGGGCGGCTGAACCGGTTCCCGCAGTTCATCACGGAGATCGATGGGCTCGGGATCCACTTTGTCCACGTCCGTTCACCGTACCCGGACGCCACGCCGCTGCTGATCACGCACGGCTGGCCCAGTTCGGTCGTCGAGTTCCATAAGGTCATCGGCCCACTGGTCGATCCGGTCGCATTCGGCGGCGATCCGGCCGACGCTTTCCACGTCGTCTGCCCCTCGCTGCCGGGGTTCGGGTTCAGCGGCAAGCCGGACCGGGCCGGCTGGGGCACCGAGCGGATCGCCGATGCCTGGGACCGGCTGATGGGCAGGCTCGGCTACCCGAGCTACGGCGCCCAGGGCGGCGACTGGGGCGCCCGGATCACCATGGAGCTCGGTCGGCGGCATCCGGAGAACCTGATCGGCATCCACCTGACGATGGTTCCGTTCTCCCCGCCGGAGAGCCCCGAGATCCTCGCCGACCTCACCGAGCAGGAGCGTTCAGCACTGGAACGGCTCGCCCGGCACCGCGCTCAGGGATCGGCGTACGCCGCCGTGCAAGCGACCCGCCCGCAGAGCATCGGCTACGGCCTTACCGACTCGCCTGTCGCGCTGGCTGCCTGGCTCACCGAGAAGTTCGAGGAGTGGAGCGACTGTGACGGTGACCCCGCTGCCGTCTTCAGTAACGACGAGCTGCTCGACAACGTCCTGATGTACTGGCTGCCCGGCACCGGGGCGTCGGCCGCCCGCCTCTACTGGGAGAGCTTCGGCGCCCTTGGTGGCCGGCCGGAGCCCATCCCGGTGCCGACCGGCTGCTCCGTCTTCCCGGCGGATTACTACCGGCCGTCCCGCCGCCTGGCCGAGGCCGAGTACGCCGGCCTGCGGTACTGGAACGAGCTCGACGCCGGCGGGCACTTCCCCTCCCTGGAACAGCCGGCCAAGCTGCTGAGCGAGGTGCGGGCCGCGTTCCGCGCGTTCCGCTGACGAAGAGCCGGAGACACTCCGAAGAGCGATGGACATCGTCCTCGGACGACGGCGCCACCGACCACCTCCCCGGTCGGTCGGTCGGCGCTGCGCTTCGAACTGGCCAGCACCCCGGCGGTGGGGCCTCTTCCACTTGATCTTCCCGCCGAACGTATATGCCCGGCTGGTGCCGGCCTAACTGCGTGAGAATCCCGAGGACTGAGGCAACACCAAGCGGACTCGGGCCGGGCACGTCACGGTGGTCGTGACGTGCCCGGCCCGCCGAGGCGGTCAGGGTGTGATGACGACCTTCAGTCCGGTGCGGCGCTGGGCGGCCGTGAACGCGGCAGCGCTCTCGGCCAGCGGCATTTGGGACGTTACCAAGGGGTCGAGCGCCACCACGCCGCGCGCGGCCAGGTCGATGGTGCGTGGGTAGACCTCGCCCATTCGGCGCACCATGGCGATCTCCAGCTCCTTGCCACGCGCGAGCGAGGCGCGGAACGTCGTCTTGTCCGAGCCTGGGATGCCGCCGAGCACCACGCGCCCGCCGGGCCGAACGGCCTCCATGGCGATCCGCACTCCGTCGTCATTCCCGACCATCTCGAAAGCGACATCAACGCCGCACGCGGAGAAGTCGGGACCGGTCGCGGTTTCGGCTGACGGATATGGGTCGAGGACCTCGTCGGCGCCCCACTTGGCGGCGGCCTCGCGGCGGTGCATGAGCGGTTCGACGGCGATCAGGTGGGACACTCCGGCCGCCCGTAGCAGCTGGATCAGCAGCAGACCGACCGGGCCACAGCCCACAACCGCCACCGTGCCGCCGAACGGTACACGTCCCAGGTCCAGTGACCACAGCGCGACGCCCAGCGGCTCCAGCATCGCGCCGGCCACGTCCGACACCGTGTCAGGCAGTGGGTGTAGCCGGTGCGAGGGCCACGGCATGACCTCGCGCAGCATCCCGTCCGTCACGCCGTGGCCGGAGAACCGGATGTTGTAGCACAGGTTTTGGCGCCCCTCCCTACAGGTCCGGCACGTCTCGCAGGGGATCGCGGGGTCGATGGCGACCCGCTCCCCGCGCCGCGGCCCGGACGTGATCACGCCGGCGCCCTCGTGCCCTGGCACCAGCGGCCGCTCCAGTTTCGCATCGCCGATCGCGCCGTCCTCGTACCAGTGCAGGTCCGATCCGCAGATCCCGACCGCGGTCACCCGTACCAGGGTTTCTCCGGCACCCGCCTCTGGCTCGGGCTCATGAGCCACTCGCAGATCCGTTATTCCATGGAGTCTCGCTATCTGCATTCGATTAACTGTATGAGGGGAGGGGGATGTTGTGCATACAGGTGATCGAATCTCAGACAGTTCGCTGAGGTCGTCTTCACGCCAACTCCTGGGCGTGGTACTGCCGTTCACCGACGCAGGAGTTGGCGGTACCTCACCAGCCTCGCCGCACGTCCGCCGTGGTGGAGGAACAGGTGCTCCGTCTGCGACGTGAGCATCGGATCGGACCACTGCGACTGGCCGCCCGGAGCGGCGACCATGCTGTCGCCGAAGGTCAACTCACCTTGGGAAAAGTGGATCTGACGGACAACCAGCTCGGCTTCCCTGCTCAGCCGTGATCCGTATGTGATGAACGCCCCGTAATCTGCCCTGCGTTGGGATTGAGCGGATAGACGACCAAGGCGGGGGAAAGTCATGACATACCGGCGCGCGGTGTTACCGGCACTGGCTGGCGGGCTGCTGCTCACGGCCCTTCTGTGGTGGGCGGGGGCAAGCGCGCACGCACTGCACCTGCCAGGCGCCACCGGCATGCTCGACAGCCAGACCGCCGCCGAGCTGGAGCGCTGGCTCACCCCCTGGTCGTACGACCCTCCGACCTCGGTCCAGTTCGGTACCGAGGTGTCCGGCGGGATCGGGGGAGCGGCCGGGGTCGTCGGCACCAGCTACCGCGCGCTGTATTCCACCGCACTGCAGATCCGGTTCGGCGCGGTCTTCGCCTTTTTCCTACCTGGTGCACTGCTCCTGGTCCGCAGGCTGCCGCCGGTGCGCGGCCGGATGCCGGCCGCGCTGCTCGCCATATGGGCCTGGGGCCTGGTAGCCGGGACCCTGGCGGTGACCGTCTCCGCACCGTGGCTGATCGCCTCGGGAGGGCGCGGGGGCTACCGTTTCCTGCCTCACCTGGCGGGCGTCATCTCCTCCGGGCGGCAGGTATTGGTAGTGACCGCGCTGGTCGCGGCAGTGGTGACGGTGCTCGCAGCGCGAGTCGCTGCCAAGGGGGCCGATCCGCTGCCGCACGAGGTCGTCCCGGCTCGCGCCGCCCGCCTGGCCGCCTCCGTCGGAACCGCCGTGATCGCATTCTCCCTGGTCGTCCTCTCGTACCAGCCGGTCGCCGCCGCCCTCCAGCAGGTCTCGCCGAGCATCGGTCTATTCGCCGAACCGGGCGACCTCCTACGCCAGTGGCTGCTGCTCGGCGCCTGGGCGGGCCCCGGGGCTGCGCCCCTCGGTGACTGGCTCCTGTATCGCGCCGCCGACGTGCTGCTGCTCGCCGTGGTGTGGTGGGCACTGCGCCGACTGCCCGGACTGCTCACCCGAGCCACTGTCCCCGCGATGGCGGCTGCCGCAGTCTGCGCGACCGTCCTCGCGTTGCTGGCGAGCCAGCTGCTGAGGATGGCGGTGGACGGGGCGGGCTCGGGCCTGCGCCGGGACCTGCTTCATCTGTCCGCTGACATCGGTAACGGCGTCCCTGCCGCCCTGACCTGCGGCCTGGTGGCAGGATCCGCGGCTGCCCTGACGCTGCGGGTGGCCGTGAGCCGAGCGGAGAGCTCCGACACAACCTCCCCTCAGCCTTCCGGGCGGCCTTAGCTTGTTCCTTGAGGGCTGTCCGGTGATCCCCGGCGGGCGCACCACGGCTACCGGTGCGCCCCGCGGTCGTGAGTCGCCTGTCCAAGGCAGCGCGGAGCCACCGAAGTTCATCATGATTCATCCCCCGTGATTCACATGATTCGAAGAGGGGTAAACGTGGCGCGATTCAAGACCTTCAGGACGCTCCCGGTGCCTGCCTGCCCGCCGGACGCGTGTCAGGCCGTGCGGCCCGACCAGATGTCCCAGTTCTGCGTCTTGATCCATTCGACCGTGGACGTCAGTTGTACGCCGAAGACGCGCTCCGTCGTCGCGGGTTCGGCTGCCAGCAGATCCTGGTCGCCGGCCGCGACGTGATGGTAGATACCGGCCACGCCCGCGGCCGACTCCGCGCCGAGCAACTGGCCGAGACCGGCCTCGAAGTCTTCGACGCCGAGCGGGAGGTAGCGGACCTCGCGTCCCAGCGCGTTGGCGAACGCCGCTGCCAGCTCGGTGCCGGTCAGTACGTCGGCGCCGCCGACGTCCACCGCCCGGCCCACGACCCCTTCGGCTTCCGTCGCCGCGGCGAGCACCTGTGCCAGGTCCGCGTGCGACATCCAGGCCACCCGCTGTCCGACGGGCAACGGGTAGGCCAGAACACCGTCGTTGACGAGCGCCGGGCCGTTCCACGGGCTGAAGAGGTTGTCGAGGTAGACGGGAGGCCGGACCGACACCGTGGGCAGCCCGCTGTCGAAGAGCACCTGCTCGGCGAGGCGCCGGGTCTCGAAGCCCGCACGGCCGGTACGCCCCTCCGGCAGCGGTGTGTTGACGTTGTAGACCAGGCGGCTCACCCCGGCCTCGCGGGCGGCCTCGGCGATGTTGCGTGCATAGGCGAGCACGCTGTCCGCTTCGTAGACGAGCGGCAGGGTCACCACCGCGTGCGTGACGCTCTCGAAGGCGCGGCGCAGGTCCTCGGCGCTGCCGAGGTCGCCCCGGACCGGGGTCCAGGCGCGCCCTTCGTCGTCGGCCGGCCGGTCGGTGTCGCGTACCAGGCCACGCACCTCGTGCCCGCGCCCGGAGAGCAGCCGGGCAACGGCCCCGCCCTGGAAGCCGTTGGCCCCGGTGACCAGGTACCGCTTCGGCTGGTCCTCACTCATGTGTCGTCTGCCTCTCTGCGTTCTTTACTCATCCGCGCGGCATCGGGCGTCACCCGGCCCCTCCGCGGGGGCGGGCGCGGCCGGTACGGCCAGCCGCAGCGTGAGCAGGGCCGCCACCAGAGCGAGGGCGGCGCCGGCCAGGAACGCGGCGCTGAACCCCTCGGTCAGTGCGACGTCACGCGACCCGGAGGCCACTTCGGTACGGGCGGCCGCCACACCGGACAGCAGGGACAGGCCGACCACGGAGCCGAACTGCTGGCTGGTGTTGACCAGTCCGGAGGCGAGCCCCATCTGTGGTCCCATCGACGAGTCCCCCTGTTTGGACCTCTGAGCTGTCCCGTACAGCAACTCCTGGGACAGCTCGGCACAACTGTCCGATACGTTGGGGGCTACGATCAATGAACGAATGACCGTTCTGGTTTAAGGATCGTCCGTGCCTGATGATGTGCTGAGTGAGCTGCTGCGGCCTCTGCGGCTCAGCGACATCTTCTACAGCCGGTGGCAGGCCGGCGGCGAATGGGGCGTCCAGGGGGAGGACGACTCCTGCGCGGTGCTGCACTACATGCTGAGCAGCGAGTGCTTTGTCGACTTCCGCGACGGCTCGCCGCCCATCCGCCTGGGTGCGGGCGATCTCGCGGTCTTCCCCTACGGCACCGCGCACACCTTCGCCAACCGTCCGGACGCGGTGTCGGCCCGGCCGTTGACATCCGTACTGCCGGAACGCACACCCGGTTCCTCGGACGTGGTGACGATCGGCGGCGAACCGTCCGACACCGAAATGCTCTGCGCGAGCCTGCACTACGACGGAACGGCCGAGCCGGCGCTCTACCGGGCCCTGCCCCGGGTGATCGTGCTGCGCCGGGACGTGCTCACCGAGGAACCGCTGCTGCACGGCACCCTGCGGTCCCTCGACTCGGAGATCGCGCGCACGTCCCCCGGCTCAGGACTGGTCGTCCTGCGCGCCTTCGAAATGGTCTTCGTCCTGGCCCTGCGCACCGCCCTGGAACGGCTCACGGAACTCTCCCCCGCTCTCCAGGCCCTGCGCCACCCCGGCATCAGCGCGTCCCTGGTGGCGATCTACCGGGACTACGCCCGCCCCTGGACGGTCGAGACCCTGGCCCGCGAGGCGGGCATGTCGCGCTCCGTGTTCTCCGAGACCTTCCGGGCACTCGTCGGCGATTCGCCCGCCCGTCATCTGACGGCACGTCGACTCCAGGAGGCCCGCGCGTTGCTCTCGGACGGATCGGTGGCCCTGTGCGACATCCCGGCCCGGGTCGGCTACCAGAGCAACGTCGGCTTCCACCTGGCCTTCCGCCGCGCGTTCGACACCACCCCGGGGGCTTACCGCCAGGCGCTCAAACCGGCCTGAAGCGCAGCGGGATCCGGGTCGGGTACGTCGCGTCGCCTCCGGCCTCCCGCGCAACCGGTGCGCCGCCCCACCTCGTGAGAGAGGGGCAGCGCACCGGATGCACAGCGGGCGATCACGGAGCCCGGGAGTGCTACCTCCCGGCCAGCGCGCTCCGTACGACGGCCACCGCTGCCGCCACGTCCTGTGCGGCCAGGCCCAACGACAGGTAGGCGGTGATCTCGTCGCCGCCGGTGCGGCCGGGCACCGTGCCGCCCAGTACTGCACCGAGTTCGCCGCGGGGATGGCGGGCGGGGTCGAGCAGGCCCTCCTTGCCGGGTTCGAGCAGTTCGGACGCCTCGGCCATGGCTGCCGCGTGCTCGTCCAGGAAGACGGCAGAGGCGGCGACCAGCTCGGATGCCAGCTCGCGCGCCCCCGGCTGACAGGCGCCCACCGCATTGATATGGGTACCTTCGTCCACCGCGGCCGGTTCCAGGAAGGGCCTGGAGGAAGCGGTGGTGGTGCAGATGACCTGCGCCCCACGTGTGGCTTCGTGGAGCGAGGCGCACGGGACGGCCTCGACCCCGAGGGTGGTCCGGGCCCAGTGTGCGAGCGCGGCGGCCTTCTCGGGGGTGCGGTTCCACACCGTGATCCGTTCGAAGGGCCGGACCGCCAGCTGCGGGGCCAGGTGCGCGTAGGCCTGGTCGCCCGCGCCGAGGACGGCGAGGACGCGGGCGTCGGGGGCGGCCAGGGCGTCGGTGGCGACGGCGGAGACCGCTGCCGTGCGCAGTTCGGTGAGGACGCTCGCGGGAAGGACGGCCAGGGGCAGCCCGGTGTCGGGGGAGAACACCGTGACCGTGCCCACGTGCGACGGCAGGCCGCGGCGTGGGTTCTCCTTGTTCACGACGACGGACTTGATGCCGAACCAGCGCTCCCCGGCGACGGGGATCTGGGCGGGCATGGAGCCGAAGAGGGCAGCCGGTGCGCCGGTCGGGGCTCCCGGGGCGGGGGCCCCGCGCAGCACGGTCCGTACGGGCTGGATGACCTCGCCCGCCGAGACGGCGGTCATGATCTCCCGCATGGCGGAGATCGCGGTGGACGGCGGGAGATGGTCCCGGACCTGTTGTTCGGACAGCAGCTCGGGCACTTCGCTGCGCATCGGGCTCACCACCCGCGGCCGACAGGCCGGCCGATGGTCGCGGCCGGGCCGGTCAGCAGGTCGGCGCGGGTGAAGGCGGACCAGACCATCCGGATCGGGCGGGTCGGCGAGACGAAGTCGAGGTTGTGCAGCCGGGCCGCGGGCGCGGTGGTCAGCGCGAGCGGGACCTCCCCGGAAGCCACCGCGGCCGCCGCGGCACTGGTGGAGTCCACCAGCATCAGCTCGCTCACCTCGTAGGAGTCGGGCAGCAGTTCCTCCACCAGGAAGCGCGGGGCGGGGTGGGTGGCGATCCGTACCGGAGTCTTCCCCGGCGGGCCGGCAACGGGTTCGGGCGCGGCGTCGGGCGTCCGCGCGGCGCGGGCTATGCCGTAGAACGGGGTGTCCTTGACGAAGACGGCCGCCAGCCGGAACTGCGGGTTCATATAGAAGCGGTCGATGTGCGCATACGCGTTGGCGACCACCGCGAGGTCGGCCTTGCCCGAGGACAGCAGGTCACCGGCCTCCTCATAGCGGCCGCACAGCCGCACCCGGGCCGATTCGTGGCCGTGGGAGAGCAGATGGCCCGCCAGGTACCGCGAGGCCTGTTCGCTGCTGGTGCCGGCCGGGCCCAGGGAGGCGATGGTCAGGGCGCCGGTGCGGGCGAGCCGGGAGAGAGCGGTGTCGGTAATGCCGTGAGGTGCTTCGGCGATCGTTGAAGACATGGGTCCCCCTGAAACGGTGAGGTGAAGGGTGTGGATGCAGGCATCGGAAAGCGGGGTGCGGGTGGGCTCTGCCGGGTCACGGGCGTGTGCCGGTGCCCGCCCGGTCGGAGCGGAAGACGACCGGATGGTTGAGGTGGCGGTAGGCCGGCAGCTGCCCCGACGTCGCTCGGTGGTGGAGCTCCTGGACGAGCCGGGTCACCGGGCCGGGGACGCCGTCACCGACCGGGCGGCCGTCGATGGTGACCACCGGCACGACCTGGCACCCCGTCCCGGTGAGGAACACCTCGTCCGCCATGTGCAGTTCGGAGCGCAGCACGGTCCGTTCGGCGGTCCGCGGCCCGCCCTCGGACGCCAGCAGGTCGATGACGGCGGCGCGGGTGAGGCCGGGGAGGATGTCGGCGCCGAGATGCGGGGTGGCGACCTGGCCGTCGCGGACCACGAAAATGTTCGCGGTGCTCGCCTCGGCCACCTCACCACGCTGGTTCAGCATGATGGCGTCGTCGTAGCCCGCGGCCGAAGCCTCGTCCACGGCCAGTGCGTTGTTGGCGTAGCCGCCGGTCACCTTGGCGTTCACGGGGAGCGAGCTGTCCGGAATCCGCCGCCACGAGGACACCCCGCAGCTGATCCCGTCGCGGGAGACATAGGCGCCCATCGGCATCGCCATGATGGTCAGCGCCGTCGAGACACCGCTGAGCCGCACTCCGAACGGCGTGCCGGGCCGCAGCGCGAGTTTGTGCACGACGGGCCTGATGTAGGCGTGGCCGTTCAGCTCGTTTCGACGCAGCAACTCGGCGGTGATGTCGACGAGTTCCGATACGGAGTGGGGAAGGTCCAGACGCATGAGGCGGCACGAACGGTGCAGTCGCGCATAGTGTTCCGCGGCCTGGAAGAGGTAGGTGCCGGCAGCGGCTCGTGCGTCGCGGTCGTCGTCCGGTCCGGAGGTTTCCGGGCCGCCGGAGCGCGGAGCGGACGGCGTGCCGGGGTCGGGCACGGCGTAGGAACGGATGCCCTCGAACACCCCGGTGCCGTAGTGCAGGCCCTGGAGGCCGGGGCCCATGTACAGGTCGCCGGCGCGGATGAACTCGCCCTGATGGAAGATCCAGGGGGACTTGGGCGGGGCGGGCGTGGGGGCGGGGGCCTCCGGTGCGGGCGCGGTGCCGCCGTCCGCGGGCGTGCGGGCGCCGTCCGGCGGAGTGGGGGACGCCGTGGTCACTGGCCCGACCTCCCGCCGGCCATGCCGAGGGCGATCTGCCGCTCGGAGTCGAGCGAGGAGCGGCGGTCGTGAACCCGGGCCGCCTTCCAGCTCACCATGGCGCCGGTGGTCGTGATGCCGCCCAGCTCTCCGTAGGAGACGGTGAAGGGGCAGCCCCAGCGTTCCTGGGCCAGCCGCTTCAGCGCCTCGGTGCGGTCGTCGGTGAGGGTGATGCCCTCGGCCGTGTGCAACTGGATGGCGAGGGTGTCGGTGCCGTCATCGGTCCGGTCGATCACCAGCTGGTAGTCCAGGACGCCCTCGGCGCGCGGCAGCAGTGAGTCCTCCAAGTCGTAGGCGGTGACCCGGTTTCCGTTGAGGTCGATCACATCGCGGACGCGGCCCAGCGGCAGCAGGTATTCCGAGGGGTAGCCGGCTCCGGCGGCCGGTTCCAGGGCGACCAGATCGCCGGTCCGGTAGCGGACCAGTGGCTTGCTGCCCTGGTAGAGGTGGGTGATGACCAGTTCGCCCTCACGGCGTCCGTGCGCGTCCGCGGGCGCCGGCTGGGTGGTGACGGGGTCGATGACCTCGTACAGGACGTTCAGCGGCACCGTCCGGAGGCGTCCGTCGCCGTGCACGGCCCCGAGGATGGATGCCTCCTGGGAGGCGTACAAGCAGTTGTAGGCCGTCGCTCCCCATGCGCGGCCGATCATGTCCAGCAGGCCGGGGGTGGCCAGTTCGCCGGTGAGCATGAAGAAGCGGATGCCGAAGTCGCGACGGGGGTCAAGGCCGGCGGCGGCAGCCTGCTTGGCCAGGGACAGCGCGACGTTGGGGGCGCAGAAGACCGCGGTGACCTCGATTTCCCTCAGCACCTCCAGGGCCCGGGTGAAGCCGACCACCGGGGAGTGGGGCCACATCTTGGCGTGGGCGTGTCCGAGGTTGCGGCTGATGTCCCCGAAGGTGTCACCGGTCGAATGAAGCTCGTTGGGGCCCATGACACCCACCATGTGCCCGCTGCCGTGGGCCCGGAAGACGTGGTCGTAGCAGACCGTCAGCGCCGTGTTGTTGACGATGCTGTCGGTGTTGTCCCGGGGGCAGGGGGTGGAGCGGCCCGTGGTGCCGGTGGTCTCGTAGAACACCCAGGCCCGGTCGAGCGGCTGCGACAGCATGGCGTGCAGCTGGGTGCGCAGGTCGTCCTTGGTGGTGAACGGGAGATCGGTGACGGACTCCCACGAGAGAGCCTCAAGGGAGGACTCGTCCAGGCCGGTCAAGTGCTGGGCGTAGAAGGGCGAGTTCTTGGTGACGTAGCGCAGGGTGGTGCGGAGCTGCTCCAGCTGATGGGCACGCAGTTCCTCGGGGGTCCATTCGCCCGCGTCGAAACGACGGTGGTCGCGGAGGGTCTTGCGGGCGAACGCATCGGTCTCGTCGTCGAAAATGGTGAACACGACAGGTACTCCTGTGAGGGCATGCTCGTGCGACACGGCACGGCCGTGCTGCAGGGGAAAGGGGAGGGGAGAGGTGGGGCGAGGGAAAAGGAATGCCGCGAAGTCGCGGGCAGGGCGGTTATCGCACTCGGCAGAAGGGAGTGCGTTGATGTCGTTCCTGCGAGGGGCGGCGGGGCAGACGTCCAGGGCGGCGGGGACACCGCTGTCCCGCCGTTCCCGGTTCGCCTGCTGCCCTGCCGAAGACCGCGGGAAGTCCCGGGCGCCATTGTCCGGGTGGGGAATGCCTGGGGCACCTTCCCGCGTGCCGGCCGTCACGGAGCGGTGGACACCGTGACGGCCTCCGGAGCGGCGGGCGTTCGTGGAGACCACCGGGGAGGTTTTCCGGGGAACGCCGGTCAGAAAGCAGACCGATCAGGGTTCGTGTGGCGTAGCGCGCGACACGGGGAGGATCAGCGCATCAGGGGGAGGCTTCCGGTGAGCCGGTTGACCATTTTCTTGGTGCCGAAGATTCCCACCGAGGCATAGGTGAGTTCCTCGGCCGACGTCGTCGCCATGCGCTCGCCGTATTCGTCGTAGGTACGACAGGATTGAGCCAGGTCACTGAATCCGACGACGACGGCCTCCGGATCAGCGGCGGCCTCGCGGCGGATCCGGGCGATGTCCTCGGCAGTGGACTTGAGGATCGGCACCGGAATGAAGGTGATGCCCAGATGTACGTCACCGTCGGCGTCCTTGACATCGGTCCCGATCAATTCGGGTACCTGCTGTCCCAGCGTGAGAGAGGCGACCGAGGCGGCATTGAGGATCAGGCCGGTCGGCAGTTCGCCGTTGACGACAATGACGCACTTGCTGGAAGTGAGATCTCGTTTCATGCGGTTCCTTGCTTTTCTCGCGTTCCGTGAATATCGGTAGGGCGGGATGGCGCGCCTGCACATCACACCCCGGGTGGGTGCAGCCTTCCGGCAAAGCCCTATCTGTCCGAGTTCTCCCCGTAGGCGGACTCGCGGGCGGCGCGGGGGGCGGAGGCGGCGGCGGGTTCCGGGACGGCCTGTGGTGGCTCGGCCGGGGACGCGGCGGCGGTGCGGTTTCTTCCTCTGCGGGTGGGGAGGCCGTACCCCGCGCCCAGGACGACGGCCGCGATGACCACGGCGCAGCCCACGACCTCGATCCACCCGACCGGTTCCCGGCTGATGGCGGCGGCGGAGATCAGCCCGAAGACGGGGACGAGGTTGAGCAGGTTGACTGCGGTACTGGAAGGGACTTTGCGCAGGCCGTGGTTGTAGAGGAAGAACGCCACGACCGAGCACATGATCGCCAGGAAGGCGAGCATCCCCACTCCTGCCGCATCGGGCATCCGCCACGACCGCCATTCCAGGGGGCAGAGGACCAGGAAGCCGAAGGCGCCGGCGAGGGTTTGGTAGTACGTGTTCGTCAGGGGGCTGTGGCCCTTGCCTGATCGGCTGGCCGCGATGTTGTACGCGGCCCAGGCCACGCCGGCCGCCAGCAGGATGACATCGCCGAGCAGTCGGTGCGGGGCGCTGGATTCGGCGCTCTGCCGCACGATCAGCCAGACGCCCGCCATGGCCAGCAGCATTCCGGCGATCCGGCTGACGGTGGCTCTTCCCTGACCCAGCAGAATCTCGGTGATCAAGGTGATGACGGGAAAGGCCGCAACGATCACTGCGGCGTCGGCCGCGGTGGCGAAATCGACCCCGACGTTCTCCAGGCCGAAGTACGCGGTGATACCGAGCAAGCCCGCGCACAGCATCCTCACCACGGTGCGGCGCGGCGGGGGCCGCCAGCCGCTCTGCAGGCGGACGAGCACGCTCAGGACAAGAGCGGCGGCGGTGAACCGGATCGCGCCGATCGTCAAGGGCGGAAGCTGGCCGAGCAGCACTTTGGTGACGGCGAAGGAGGTGCTCCAGATCAGTGCCGCACCAAGAATGGCAAGGATCGAACCCCAGGGGGGCCGCTGCGTGTTCATTCCGTCCGGCATGGTGCCTCCCGTACCGGGCGGCGCAGGAGCTTCGCGTTCTGTGCGCTCATGCGGCGACCTCGTAGTCGACGACGACCCAGGTCGCAATGGCACGCCACAGGTCGACCCCGCTGACGTGGTCGGGATGCCGGAGATACCTGTTCACGGCGTCCGCGTCGGAAAAGGTGCCGCAGAGCGCGAAGTCATAGGCGATCGGGCGGTCGGCAGTGTTTCGCCCGCACTCCCACGACAGAATTTCTGCTATGTGCCGCGGGTGGTTCCTGGTGGCGGCCTCCGCTCGTTGTACACGTGGGTCATCCCAGTCCACCCCGGGATTTAATTTGAATAATACGACGTGACGAAGCATTTCCCCTCACGGCATTCTCAGGTGCGGTTTGCCGCATGCCGATCATGAAAGTCCGCGTGAGGGATCGACGTCAACGCGCGACCACCATCTGAGACATGGACTTCTGATAGGGGCCCAATAGTCCGGCATGTCCTTGCGCGAATGGCTACTAACCGCCGGTAACGCAAGCCCAACACGCCTGAAACGACACGGAGTTATGCCGGACGGACGGGCGAGCACGGGACCTGCCGGGGGGGCCGTGCCCCGGCGGGCTCAGGGGGTGGGCAGACCGCCCGGACGGGCAGGGCGGCCGAAGCGAACCGGCACACCGGGGGAGTACAGCACGCTCACCGGCGGGCCGACCGGCGACGGCAGCCCGGCGGCGGTCACCAACTCATCCTCACAGTGAAGGAGTTCGGCCCGGTGCAGCGGCCAGCGCGGGTGGATATTGGGCAGATACACCGGTCGGCCGAAGAAGGCGTTGTGCATGCCCCAGCGGGCGGTCAGGAAGTGTTCGAGGGCGGTAGGCTCCTCGATCCGCTCGCCGATGCGCACCGCGATCCGGCAGCGCGCCCCGCGCGGACCCGGCCAGCGTCGGCTGCTGGTGTAACTGATGGTGTCCGCGTCACGGTGGATCGCCATCTTGGCCCACATGTAGGGCATCCGGAAGGCACTGCGGGCGACGGCCACCGGCAGCAGTCGCGATGCCTCCAACGAGCGGAACACCACGCCGCGTCGGCCGTGCCGGTCCACCGAGTAGAGCCGCACGTTGGTCTCCGGAAAGGTGCCGAGGTACGGGATACCCGGCACCCTGAACCAGCCCACCCGGTGCATCTGGAACGCCACCAGGCCGATGTAGGTGAGCCCGTCGTAGGTGTCCGGCACGGTCCCGGCCGGCAGCAGCGGCGCCACGTCCGCAGGGTCGGCGGCCCAGTGCAGGAACGACAGGTCGAGCCAGGACTGGGTGAGCAGGGTGTCCGGAACCTCGCGCACCGGATCGGGCGTTATCGGCTCCGCAGGGGCAGGAGAGAGCGACATCACGTCAGCCTCGCACACCTCTACAGCTGGTCGCGTTGCCGAAGGCGTACGGGACGTCGTCCCCGTGAGCGGCGCCCAGGGTGGGGCCTTGCCAGGTGACGTCGTACAGCCAGGTGAGGCCGCCTGAGTGTGCGTGGGACCGGGCGACCGATCGCACAGCGGGCCCTGTTTGACCTTGACACGATGACAAGGTCTTCACTGCTTGCCGAGGAGGTGGTCTCGATGACGATCACGCGAGAGAACACGGATGGGATACGAGCGCTTCAGGGGCTGGAGGACGACCGTTCGTCCGTACGCCTGCGGGCTGCTCTGGCGGTCGGCACGACACCTGACCCGCGCTTCGTCGACACGCTCATCGAACGATGCGCGATCGAGCCCGAGTTCTTGGTCCGCGACATGCTGACCTGGGCGCTCACCCGCCACCCGGTGTCCATGACGCTCCCCGCGCTGGTCCGCGAAGTCCGCTCGGAGCGTGCGCAGGCACGGAGCCAGGCGCTGCACACGCTGTCCAAGATCGGGGACCGGCAGGCGTGGCCGGCGATTACCCGGGCGCTGTTGGCCGACGCCGATGACGAGGTGGCGCGGAGCGCCTGGCGGGCCGCGGTCGTGCTCGTGCCGGAAGGCGAGGAGTCCGCCTTGGCCGCGGTGCTGGCGACGCAGCTCGGGCGCGGTGAGCGGGAGACCCAGCTGAGTCTCAGCCGGGCGCTGGTCGCGCTGGGGGAAGTGATTCTGCCGGCACTGCATGCGGCGACGACGGCCCCCGGCGAGCGCGTGCGGGCGCACGCGCTCGCCACCCAACGGCTGCTGCGCGACCCGGACACCGGATTCGAGTTCGCGATCGACGAGGCGAAGCGCGTCGTGGCCCTCGGCGGGTCCGGCCAGGCGGGAGGGTAGGACGTGTTGATCGGTGAGGTGGCGCGGCGGTCCGGGGTCAGTGCCCGCATGCTCCGGCACTACGAGTCGCGCGGCCTGGTGCGCCCTTCGGGTCGTACGGGCTCCGGTTATCGGGAGTACTCCGCGGAGGACATCCGGCGGATCTTCCATATCGAGAGCCTGCGGTCGCTGGGGTTGTCGCTGCGCGAGATCGGGCGCGCGCTGGACGATCCCGGCTTCACGCCCTCGGCGCTCGTCGACGACCTCATCCGTCAGACGCGCGAACGCATCGCGGCGGAGACCGAGTTGCTCACACGGCTGCGCCGGATCGATGCCGCGGACCCCACCGGCTGGGAGGGCGTCCTCCAAGTCGTCGCGCTCCTCCAGGCCCTGGGGTCGAAGAGCGCCGACGCGCGCCAGCGCGCGGCCCTTTCCTCGGTCGACGAGGTTCCGGTGCCGGTGGAGGCCCTGGTCGAGGCGGCACTGAGCGAGAGTGATCCGAACGTCGCCGGAGCCCTTCGATGGGCGCTGGCGCGATCCGGCGACGGCGGCCCGGCGACACTGCTGGCGGAGGGCCTCGGCTCACCGGAGGCCGCAGTGCGGGAACGCGCCGTTCAGTCCCTCGCCGAAATGCCCGACGGCGAGGCCACCGCGCGGCTGCGGGACGCTCTCGCACACCCCGACGCCGTGGTCCGCGGCTATGCGGCACTGGCGCTCGGCGCACAAGGAACGGCCGATGCGATCCCGACCCTCATCGACATGATCGTGGCGGGAAGGAACGACACCGACGCAGCCGATGCACTGAGCGTGCTGGCGAGCGACACCGCGACGGCGGACCAGATCGCGACCGGCCTCGTCGACCGCCTCACCCACGACACCGCTGAAGCGCCTGCCCGCGGACGGCTGACCCAGGCACTGGCGGGCATCCCGGGGACAACAGCCGCACGTGCCCTCATGGAGCTGTCACATGACGAAGACCGTGCCGTCGCGCTGACTGCCACGTACCTTCTTCAGCTACGCGATGCCCGGTGACGGGCCTCTCCTGGGTGCCGCGAATGCGGGGCGGCGGGTGGCGGGGCCAGGACTGATCACCGTCCACTCACCGTCCACCGAAGAGGGGCGGCGGCCGGGCCAACTCGCCTGCCGGAGTCTTCCGGTACGGGGCTGAACGCGGCAGGGCGCGGAACGGCCTCAGTCGTCCGTTCCGCGCCCCGTACCGCACACCCGCCGGGCCCCTCAGCCCGGCGGCGATCCAGGGACCCTCAGGCCTGGTCGTATGTAGTGACCTCTGCCTGCTGCACGAGCTGACGGGAGTAGGCGTCCGGAGCGAAGAAGGCGGGCAACTCCCTTGCGAGCACGTTCCGTTCGAAGATTTCCCGCACCTCCTCGATCCGCGCCCAGGGGTACCGGGCTCCCAGGGCGGCGATCTCCTCGTCGAGGAGGCCGAGCACCGTGTCCCGGTCGACGGCGCCGTGCCGCAGCCACTGCCAGATCTGCGCACGGGCGATCTCGGCGGCCGCCGCGTCCTCCATCAGCCCGTCCAGCGCCACGGCTCCGCTGCCGCGCAGCCAGGCGTCGAAGTAGCGCAGTGCGACGGCGATGTTGGCCCGCACGCCGTCCTCGGTGGGCGGTCCCGTGGTGCGCCGGACTCGAACGCAACGGCCGCACCGCCCTGCTGACCCTCAATCGCCCCAAGGCTCTCAACGCCCTCAGCCTCTAGGGCATGACCGAGGTCGTCGCGGCGACCGAGGCCCTCGAACGGGACCCGGACATCGGCTGCATCGTCCTCACCGGCTCACGACGAAGCCCTCACAGTCGCCGAAACCGTCGCGGGCATGTCCCTCCCCGTCGCCATGACGGCGAAAGAGGCGGTCGCCCGCTCCTTTGAAACGAGCCTGACGGAGGGGGTGCGCTTCGAACGGCGGCTGTTTCACGCGGTGTTCGCGACGCTGGATCAGAAGGAGGGGATGGCGCCTTCGTCGACAGGCGGCCACCGGAGTTCGTCCACCGCTGAGAGACGAAGCGCCGTCGGTGTGGGCCAGGTGGGCCGCGGGGGACGGACGGCCCACACCGAAGGGCGGCGCAGCGCAGCCCCGTTGGAAGCTGAACGCCGAGGTGAAGGAGCTGACGCGGGACGCCCACAGGATGCCCCTGCATGAGCACCCGGAAAAACAATCTCAACCGCAGGCCGGGCACCTATATCAGTAGGATCCGCCACATGTCAGAAACGATCAACAATGAACCGACCCGAAATGACGGTCGCCGCAGCCGACCCGCCCGGGACCAGGTCATCGACCGCATCGCCGACCACCTTGCCGCCCGGCAACCAGGCCATCCGCTGCGGGTCGCGGTGGACGGCATCACCGCCGCGGGAAAGACGACGCTCGCCCGTGCCCTCGCCGCCGCGGTAGCCGACCGGGGCCGACCGGCAGTCCACCTGTCCATGGACGGCTTCCATCACCCGCGTGCCCATCGTCACCGGCAAGGCCGCGACTCCGCGATCGGCTACTACCAGGACGCCTACGACTTTCCCGCGTTCGCGCGATGCGTCCTCGCCCCTCTGGGGCCCGGCGGCGATCGCCGCTACCGCAGCCGCATCATTGACCTGGCCAGCGACCAGGCCATTGACGAACCGCCTGTCACCGCCCCCGCCGACGCAATCCTGGTGGTGGACGGCAGCTTCCTGCAGCGTCACGAACTGGCCGGCCTCTGGGACGAGGTCGTGTTCGCCGACACCAGCTTCCCTGTCGCACGCCAACGCGGCACCCGCCGGGACACCCAGCTGTTCGGCAGCTGCGCACAGGCTGAGCACGCCTTCGACAATCGCTACCACGCCGCCTGTCGGCGCTACCTGGCCGAGGTCGACCCAGCCGCGCACGCGACCATCGTGGTCGGCAACGACGACCTCGATCACCCTCTGCTGCGGCGGCTTGGCGTCGAGCACACCGACACAGACCAGTGGTCCTGACTTTGGCCCGGGGCGCCGGGTGGCCGCGTCCTGTTCGACAACCGCATCACTCACCACTACGCCCCCGAAAGGCCCACCGCACTCACGCCACGGCCACGGCCACGCCACCGCAGTCACCGCTGACCGCGACAACGGGACTCCGTCCGCCCGTACTTGGGGGTCCGCCCGCACTTGGGGCGTGAGCCCGGCCTGGCCGGCCCGGCCGGGGTGAGGGTGACGGCGGGCAGGGTCAGCCTCCGTGTGCGGTGAGGGTGTAGCCCTCGGGGCCTTCGAAGGAGAACATCGGCCCGAAGGGGCTGTCCCTGATCGGGGTGAGGATCGTGATCCCGGCAGCGGTGAGCTGGTCGTGGAGCTGGTGGGCGTCGGAGGTCTGGAACCAGAGCACGGTGCCGAGTCCGGGCCGTGTGGTGTCGGCGAGGTCGACACCCGGAAGGAGCTCGCGGACGGCGAAGGGGGTCGGCTTGGTGTCGAAGACGACCGCGTGGGGTGGCGAGACCGCGGCCCGGCGCAGACCGAGGTGCTGCTCGCAGAAGTCCGCTGCCGCGTTCAGGTCGCGCACTTGCAGGGCGACGAAGTCGGGGCCGTCGATGGTGGCAGGCATGGGTCTCCTCGAACTCGATGTCAGGGTTTTGACATAGCGGAGGCTAGGGCGGCCGAGTCACGTATGTCAAAATGCTGACATGCTGGAGAACGAGTCGGCCGAACCGCCCCACCCCACGAAAGACGTCACTCACCACGTGGGATACCTGCTCAAACGCACCCAGGCCGCCCTCCGTGGGGCCATGGACAAGGTCCTGCGCGAGCACGGCCTGACCGTGCCGCAGTACGCCACCCTCGAACTCCTGGCCCTGCACCCCGGTATGTCCAACGCCGACCTCGCCCGCGCGACCTTCGTCACCCGGCAGTCCGGAAACGTCGTCCTGCGGGCCCTGCAGGAGGCGGGACTGATCACCCGCCCCGCCACCGCCGACCACGGCCGCGCCCGGCCCGCCCACCTCACCGAGGAGGGCAACGCGCGCCTGACCGCCGTCCAGGCCGCCGTCTACGCCATCGAACAGCGCATGGTCGAAGCGATCCCCGCGCAGCGCCTAGCAGTGCTCCTCGCCGACCTCGACCGCATGGCGACAGCACTGGAGGAATGACCCCACTCCCGGGTCGAGGCTTCGTGGTCGGTCGTGGCGGGGCCGAGCGGAGTAGTCGGTACGGACGGGCGGGGGCTGAATGCCATCCAACGAGGGGCGAGAAAAGGCAACCGGTGGTGCACAGGGTCTGCCGCCACCGCAGCCAGGTGCCCGACGTTTCTCACTGCTTGCGGGTGAACCACGAGACCACACCCTCGCGCCGACCGAAACTGGACGATCTCGTCCGTTACTGTCCGTTCTTGTGCCTTTGAGCTGTGCGTTTGTGAATCTCAAGCCCGGCGTCGGTAAGACGACGAGTGCTGTGTGGCTGGCCCATGCGCTTCACGAGTCGGGACTGTCGCCGCTGCTGGTGGACGGTGACCCAGCCTCTTCCGCGCTGCGCTGGAGCGAGCTGGCCGGTGGCTTTCCGTTTCCGGTGATCGCCCTGCCGGTGGGGGACGTCCACCGTCGCGTGAACGACTTCCTCGGCAACCGGCAGGCCGTCGTGCTCGATGCGCCCCAGCTGGAGGACCATCCCCGCATTACCCGCAGCATCATGAGGTACGCCGGCGAGTGGATCGTGCCCGTGACCCCCGCCCCCATCGAACTGGACCGGATGGCACCCATCCTCGGCGAGATGGCGGACGTGCAGTCCCTGCGTGCCGAGCCGGCCCGCTCGGCGGTGCTGCTCAATCGCACCAACCGTCCCGATGCCACGCGCACCGGGCCCGATGCGGACGCTCGCGAGGCACTCACCGAGCGGGGGTTCGAGGTGCTGGACACCCACATCGCGCGACTCGACCTGTACGCCCAGTCTTTCGGGAACCCGGTCCAGGCCAAGGGCTCGGCGTACATGGACTTCGCGGAGGAACTGATCAAGCGTCAGGAAGAGGCATGAGCCAGCGCAAGGAAAGTTACCGTGCGGCATTGCAGCGCGGACGGGACGTTGCCGCACCCCGGCCCACCAAAGTCACCACGCTACAGAGCAGATACCTCCGGGTGACCGTCGAGGTCGATCCCGACCTGCGAGGTGATCTGACGCGATGGATGGGATGGCCGGTCTCCTCGGTAGTGTTCGCCGGCGCTACCGTCCTGCGCACTCTGGCCGCCACCGCCGGCTGGGTCTCTCGGCCCGGAGGCCAGTCTCCGTCCGCCCCGCGCGAGGTTCCGGATTCGCGTCGCTGACCAGCCGGCTCGCACGACAGGGGCCGGGGCCCTGCCTCTGGGGCTGCCGACGCGCACCGTGGGCTCAACCCGGCGAAATGGCCTACCCACATCGCACACCGCAGGCGACGGGGCCGTGCCGGAGGTCGCCACCCGCCTCCACGGTCCCGGTCTCCCGCCCCAAGCTCGGCCCGTGCCTTCGTGACGAGCGGGGGCCGTACGACGCAGCGCTACTCCCTGACCGGGTCGGCGCCCGGCCGCTTGACGATCCGATCGCCGACCTCGATCGACTTCCAGAGCCGGCGGCTGATCCGGACCTTCCCGGATTCGCCATCGGCAAGGCGGACTTCGACGAAGTGGTACATGTTCGAACCGTCGAGCATGCCCCGGGACTTATGGGTGACGATGCCTTCCCAGTGGTCGTCTCGTTCGATATTGCGAGATGTGTACATGCTTGGGAGCTTACGAGGATCGGCAGCCGCCCCAGCAGGTCCTTGAGTCATGTCCTGGGGATGACATATGTCCTGCCAGGCCGCTGCGGCCGTTCACTGCCGGGAGCCGCGTGCGGCCTGGAGTGCCCTGTTCCAGTGCGGCGAAGGCTGCGGCATGGCTAGCTCCGGGACTTCGCTTCGCCGCCTGCGGATCCGCTGGGAGATACTCGACGACATCCCCAAGGCATTCCTCACCCTCGGGTGCGCACCGCGGCTGTGACGCGGTCGCCGCGCAAGTCTTCGCCGAGCAGGGGCTGGACACCGCGCCGGCCGCTATCGCCAAGCAGGCGGGTGTCGGTGTCGGCACGCTCTACCGGCACTTCCCGACCCGAGAAGCCCTCATCGACGCGGCCTACCGGCACCAGCTCACCCTGGTGTGCGGGAAGGCATCCGGCCTCCTCACCCGGATCCCGGTCGCTGAGGCCACCCAGGTGTGGATGGAACACTTCCTCGACTACGCCACGACCAAGAGCGGTATGTCCGCGGCACTCAACGCGGTCATCGCCTCCGGCGTCGCCCCGGCGGCGTCGCCTATTCCGCGCAGCACAGCACCAGAGAGCAGGCCCGTCGACTCATCGCCCTCCTCACGGACGCGCTGACCGCGCACTCGCCTGCAGACTGAACCCAATGGACGGGCAGTCGCCTGAACGGTTCGACCGAGCGATCACGACGGGGAATCCGAAGCCGGATTCACATCGGCATGACGAACGGTGAAGCGGAAAAGCCGGACAGTCCGCTGCCCCGGTGTGACACACCGGGGCAGCGGACTTCTTGACGCAGCGTCGGCGGGATGACTCCTCGCCGGGTGGAGAGTGGTCAGCGGCTGTAGATGGGCATGATGGTCTCGCTGTCGTCGCACCACACCTCGTGGTATCCGTTCGCCTGGGCCTGCGGGAGTTCCGCCGCTTCGCACGCCGCCTTCGACGGGTACTTCAGGGCGCCGACGGGGACCCAGCCGTCGCCGGGCGGAGGGGCGGCGGAAGCGGTGGTGGCGGTCAGGGGAATGGCGACCGCTGCGGCACTGACAGTGAGACCGACACCGATACGGGTACGCCACGACTTCATGGTGATCTCCTTGCTTGTTATTGCGTCTCCGAGCTGGTCCCGCTCAGAGAGGGTCTTGTCTCATGCCCAGGGCTGTACCGAGGTGGTCAGCCGATGGGGCTGACGAACGCCGCCGGGCGGGCACTTACGCGTGGGCGCTGATCACGCCGCCGTTGCTGAGCACGATGTAGATGCCGTTGGCGTTGAGGCCGACGTCGTGCTGGTTCGTCTCCAGCGTGGCGGCTACGCCGTCGTGGCCGATGATCTGTGCGCGGTACCGGAGTTCGCCGATCTTTGTGACCTTGGCCGTCCAGCCGCCCGCGAGTTTGAAGGTGCCCGGTCCCTGGTGTCCGCCGCCCATCCAGGAATGGACCTGGCCGTCCAGGGTGAGCGTGACGAACATGTCGTTGGCGTCGAGACCGTCGTCGTGCCCCTTCGTCTCCAGCGTCGCCAAAACCGAACCACGGGCGACGATCTTGGCGCGGTAGTGCTGGTCGCCGAGCTTGTAGATCTCGGCCTTGCTGATGCCGTCCGCCAGGCGCTGGGTGCGGACCGGGGATGCCGCCTTGCCGCCGTTGGCGGTGCGCGCGCTGCCCGCCTGCTGGCCCGACTGCTTGTTCGCGACGACCGCCTTGGCGTCGGTGCTCTGCAGTCCGGACCAGCCCGAGGCGGTGGCCTCGCCGGCGGCCGAGCTCGCGTGGCTCGCGGACTTCGCGTCGGCGGCGTCCGAGCCGGCGCAGGCGGTCAGGGTAAGGCCGGCGGCCGCGGTCAGGGCCGCGGCGGCAATGCGCAGAGTGCGGCGACGAGCGGTGCGGACGGTGGTGCTGGAGCTCATTTCGGGTCCCCCAGGACAGTTGGTCAGTGTCGTTGTTCCCCCGGTACGTCACCCACTCTGATCGGGGCCGCTAGCGCACGGCTGCCGCTCCGCTAACACCCGGCTAACACGCCTATGAGAAGCGGAAGGACGCCAAGGAGGCCCCGAAGAGCAGCACGTGGACGCCCAGTTGGAAAAGGAGCAGCCGCAGGTCGGGGTCGGCGCGAAGGGTGTGATGGTCCCGTCGGTCCCACCGCTGGACGACGCCCCCTACTTGCTACTTGCTACTTGCTGTCTGCGATATCGGAGCGCTCAGGCTGACGGATTACCGTCCCCAAAGGGCGACTTGGCGGCTGTTAGTGAGATCAAGCCCTGGTTAGCGGGCTATGTCATGAATTCGCAAAGGCGTCGGGCGTGGGGCAACGTGTGGGGCGGCCGGCTCATCTGGATAGTCGGCGAGGCGCACCGGGCGCCTTCGCGAGGGGGCGGGTCTCACCATATGGGGGATCCGCGGGAGGGAAGTCCATGACCAGGACGAAGAAGACCGGGGTAATGGCGCGGGGCGGTCGTGTGGCCGTGATCGGTGCGCTGGGTCTGGCCTCAGTGGCTCTGGCGGCCGGGCCTGCGTTCGCCAAGGGGAGCGTGGACATTACGGCGCCGCACACGGCACAGGTCGGCAAGACCATCACGATCAAGGCGCACGGCGGCGATGACAGCGCCGGCTTCCTGCACCAACTGTGCCTGGAGGAGAAGGGCTTCGGCCAAGGGTGGCACCAGGAGAACTGCAGCGCCGCGGTCAAGGGCGATGCGCAGGTCACCGCACACGGCACGTCCGCACGCCGCGGCGACCTGCAGTTCCGCGCGGTGCTGTACGGCCTGACCAGCCCGCACGACCAGAATCCCGTGCGTCTGCACGCCTCTGACGTGGTGACGGTGCACGTCCGCTGAGCCGGCCGGCAGCGCGGCCGTGGACAGCCGGTACGACCACTGCTGCCCACGGCAGCGCACCGAATCGCTTCTGGGGAGAGCGCCCCGGCGCCTTGCGGGCCGGGGTGCAGCGCTGAACTGGCCCTATCGTCATGGGTGTTCCTGACGGCGCTCACGCCGCGGCGACCTGGTCCACTAGCTAGTGCCGCATCAGGCAACGTTCGCCCTGCACGGGCCTCCGGTGAAAGTCGAGTGCGAGACGTCCCGCTCCTTGGCCATGATGTGGATCATGACTGTGTACGTCGACAATCCTGCTCGGCTCGGTGAGAGTCGTCTGTCTGATGGACGGTTGCTTGGTTGGGCCGAGTGGGGGCCGTTGGACGGGGTGCCCGTTCTGTTGTGTCCGGGTGCGGCTACGAGCCGGTGGCTGGGCTTTGGCGCGGGGGTCGTTGAGGCGCTTGGAGTGCGTCTTGTCTCTGTGGACCGGCCAGGACTCGGTGCCTCAACACCTGCGCCCGGCCGGACCTTCTCCGACTTCGCTGGCGATATTCGGCAACTCTGCGCGCTGCGAGGGCTGGGGCATCCGGCCGTGGTCGGGAACTCACAAGGCGCGCCGTTCGCTCTCGCCTGCGCTGAGGAGGGTGTGGCCTCGGTACTGGCTGTCGTCTCCGGCGCGGATGAGGTCGCCGCGCCGGAGTTCGCTTCCGCTCTGGCGGCGGACCTGCGTGGCCTGGTTGAGCGGACCGCGTGCGACCCGGTCGGCGCCGAGGAGTTTTTCGCGGGCTTCACTGCGGATGCGATGTGGGGCATGGTCATGGACGGGAGCCCAGGGTGCGACCTCGCCGTGTATCAGGATCCTGATTTCGCGGCTGTTTACCGCAGGGCCTTGGACGAGGGTTTTGTTCAAGGTGCTGCTGGTTACGCCCGCGACACGGTCCTGTCCATGGGGCGGTGGCCGTTCGCCCTCGACAAGATCACTGTCCCGGTCGAGATCTGGTACGGCGAACAGGACACCAGCCACTCGCCCGATAACGGAGCACTGCTCGCTACCCGTATGCCCGGTGCTCATCACCGTGTCGTACCGGGGACCGGCGGCGCGCTGCTGTGGACACATTCCGAGTTGATCCTCACTTCGCTTCTTGCGAAGGCCACGACCGACCGGTAGGCGACCGGCTCATGGCAGCGCCGAGATGTGAGGTGTGCGCTGTGCCGGACGCCCGATCGCCATCAAGCTGCGCGGGTGGCAGCACAGGCGCATGGCCGTAGTGAAGATCGCCGACCTTGCGAGCCATCCTGGCCACTCTGCCGACCGACGAAACAGCGGCCGTTTCCCTGATCGGCGACGGGGCGGAGGGGATCGCCGGAGGCCCGAGGAAGTATCTCCTGGAGCACTTCGACGCCCTCCGCGAGTTCTACCGTGATGCATCCCAACGGCACCTACTTCTTGTGCTCTGGTGGGACTGAAGCAAGCCGCTCCCAGCGACGGTGCACCGCAGCATCTGGGGAAGTACCTGAACTTTCCCAGGGGAATCGCGCGAGCGTCCTCCACAGCGGACCATCCCGTGGGCACGGGGACCACAGACGGTGACCAGGGGGTTCAGATGCGCATGGAGTCCGACTGCGCTGAAAGGTGCAAATGTGCTGGTCAGGGCCTCTTTCCCAGCCTCGATGATGCCCATGCTGTGCGAAGGACCACACCAGCCCCTCCGGCCGCTGCTGCTCTAGCCCAAACTGCCGCCGACCTGCTGAAATGCTTCCTACGAGGGCCGTCGGTCAAGCGCCGGTCCGGGAGCAATCGTGATCTTGGCGTCAGTGAGCTGAATGATGAGGCCAGGTTCGGTAATAAGTCACTCGGGTCCGGCGTGCGATCTGCCCGTGGCGGACAGCATGGTGTCCGGCAACGGCAGGCTGAAAGGTATCGAGAATGTTCCGCAAGGTACTGGTCGCCAATCGTGGTGAGATCGCGATTCGCGCTTTCCGCGCCAGCTATGAGCTGGGTGCGAAGACCGTTGCCGTCTTCCCGCACGAGGACCGCAATTCGCTGCACCGGTTGAAGGCCGACGAGGCACATGAGATCGGTGAGCCGGGGCACCCCGTGCGGGCCTATCTCTCGGTGGAGGAGATCATCCGTGCCGCGCGCAGGGCGGGGGCGGACGCGGTGTACCCGGGCTATGGGTTCCTGTCCGAGAACCCCGAGCTCGCGCGTGCGTGCGAGGAGGCGGGCATCACGTTCGTCGGGCCGAGCACCGACATCCTGGAGCTGACCGGGAACAAGGCCCGCGCGGTGGCTGCGGCGCGTGCGGCGGGCGTACCGGTGCTGGGTTCCTCGGAGCCCTCCACCGACGTGGACGAGCTGGTTCGTGCCGCCGAGGACATCGGCTTTCCCGTGTTCGTCAAGGCGGTCGCCGGCGGCGGAGGACGCGGTATGCGCCGCGTCGAGGACCCCGAGACGCTGCGTGACTCCATCGAGGCGGCGGCCCGCGAGGCCGCTTCCGCGTTCGGTGACCCCACGGTCTTCCTGGAGAAGGCCGTCGTCGACCCCCGTCACATCGAGGTGCAGATCCTCGCCGACGGGGACGGCAATGTCATCCACCTCTTCGAGCGCGACTGCTCGGTGCAACGCCGGCACCAGAAGGTGATCGAACTCGCCCCGGCGCCGAACCTCGACCCGGATCTGCGCGAGCGGATCTGCGCCGACGCCGTGCGGTTCGCCCAGCAGATCGGCTACCGCAACGCGGGCACCGTGGAATTCCTGCTCGACCGCGATGGCAACCACGTCTTCATCGAGATGAACCCGCGCATCCAGGTCGAGCACACGGTGACCGAGGAGGTCACCGACGTCGACCTCGTGCAGTCACAGCTGCGTATCGCCGCAGGTGAGAAGCTGGCCGACCTCGGTCTCACACAGGACACGGTCACCCTGCACGGCGCCGCGCTGCAATGCCGTATCACCACCGAGGACCCCGCCAACGGCTTCCGCCCGGACACCGGCAGGATCAGCGCCTACCGGTCGCCGGGCGGCTCGGGGATCCGTCTGGACGGTGGCACCACACACGCCGGTACGGAGATCAGCGCGCACTTCGATTCGATGCTGGTCAAGCTCAGCTGCCGGGGCCGGGACTTCAACACCGCCGTCGGCCGGGCCCGGCGCGCCGTGGCCGAGTTCCGGATCCGCGGCGTGGCCACGAACATCCCGTTCCTGCAGGCCGTGCTCGACGACCCGGATTTCCGGGCCGGGCGGGTCACCACCTCGTTCATCGAGGAGCGCCCGCATCTGCTCACCGCGCGGCACTCCGCCGACCGCGGCACGAAGCTGCTCACCTACCTCGCGGACGTGACGGTCAACAAGCCGCACGGCCCACGGCCCGAGCTGATCGATCCGACCAGCAAGCTGCCGCTCCTGCCCGACACCGAACCGCCCGCCGGCTCCCGGCAGCGGCTCGCCGAACTCGGCCCGGACGGGTTCGCCCGGTGGCTGCGCGAGTCACCGGTCATCGGCGTCACCGACACCACCTTCCGCGACGCCCACCAGTCACTGCTCGCCACCCGGGTCCGCACCAAGGACATGCTCGCCGTCGCCCCGGTGGTGGCGCGGACCATGCCGCAACTGCTGTCCCTGGAGTGCTGGGGCGGCGCCACCTACGACGTCGCGCTCCGCTTCCTCGCCGAGGACCCCTGGGAGCGCCTGGCCGCACTCCGCGAAGCCGTGCCGAACATCTGCCTGCAGATGCTGCTCCGCGGTCGCAACACCGTCGGCTACACGCCGTACCCGACCGAGATGACCGACGCCTTCGTACGGGAGGCCGCGGCCACCGGCATCGACATCTTCCGGATCTTCGACGCGCTCAACGATGTCGGGCAGATGCGGCCCGCCATCGACGCCGTACGGGAGACCGGGACGGCCGTCGCCGAGGTCGCCCTGTGCTACACCTCGGACCTGTCCGACCCGTCCGAGCGGCTGTACACCCTGGACTACTACCTCCGTCTGGCCGAGCAGATCGTGGACGCCGGAGCCCAGGTCCTGGCCATCAAGGACATGGCGGGGCTGCTCCGGGCGCCGGCCGCCGAGACGCTCGTCTCGGCCCTGCGCCGCGAGTTCGACCTGCCGGTGCACCTGCACACCCATGACACCGCGGGCGGCCAGCTGGCCACCTACCTCGCCGCGATCCGGGCCGGCGCGGACGCGGTGGACGGTGCGGTGGCTTCCATGGCCGGCACCACCTCGCAGCCCTCGCTGTCGGCGATCGTGGCCGCGACCGACCACTCCGAACGGCCCACCGGGCTGGATCTCAAGGCGGTCGGGGATCTGGAGCCGTACTGGGAGAGCGTCCGCAAGATCTACGCGCCGTTCGAGGCGGGCCTGGCCTCGCCGACCGGCCGCGTGTACCACCACGAGATCCCGGGCGGGCAGCTCTCCAACCTGCGCGCACAGGCCGTCGCGCTCGGCCTCGGCGACCGCTTCGAGGACATCGAGGCGATGTACGCCGCGGCCGACCGGATGCTGGGCCGCCTGGTGAAGGTGACCCCGTCGTCCAAGGTGGTCGGCGACCTGGCCCTACATCTGGTGGGCGCCGGGGTGGCGCCGGAGGACTTCGAGGCGACACCCAACGAGTTCGATATCCCCGACTCCGTCATCGGCTTCCTGCGCGGTGAGTTGGGCAACCCGCCCGGCGGGTGGCCGGAGCCGTTCCGCGGCAAGGCGCTGGAGGGCCGCGCCGAACCCAGGCCCGTACAGGAACTGACCGAGGACGACCGTGCCGGACTGGAGAAGGACCGGCGCGCCACGCTCAACCGGCTGCTCTTCCCCGGGCCGACGCGTGAGTTCGAAACCCACCGTCAGGCCTACGGTGACACCAGCGTGCTGGCCAGCAAGGACTTCTTCTACGGGCTGCGTTCCGGAACGGAGTACGCGGTCGACCTCGAACCGGGCGTACGGCTCCTGATCGAGCTGGAGGCCGTCGGAGAGGCCGACGAACGCGGAATGCGCACCGTGGTGTCCACCCTGAACGGCCAGCTGCGGCCGATCCAGGTACGTGACACCGCCGTGGCCTCCGACGTACCGGTGACGGAGAAGGCCGACCGGGGCAACCCCGGCCACGTCGCCGCACCGTTCGCCGGAGTGGTCACGCTCGCGGTAGCCGAGGGCGACGAGGTGGAGGCAGGCACCACCGTCGCCACCATCGAGGCGATGAAGATGGAAGCCGCGATCACCGCTACGAAGTCCGGGCGGGTGGCCAGGCTGGCGATCAACCAGATCCAGCAGGTGGAGGGCGGGGATCTCCTCGTCGATATTGGGTGATTCGGTTCTCGGTGCGGCCGCGCTGAGTTGAACCCTTCCGACGGCCCGGCAGCCTCATGAGGCTGCCGGGCCGCTGCGGCATCCAGCGAGGGCCGGGGGTCGACGAACATCGGAACGGAAACCGGCGCTAAGCCCTCGTCGCTCATGGTCGGTAGTGAACGGGGCATCGACCGCAGGGCCAGCCTGAAGTCGTTCCACGGATAACACCCCAATATCTGCGGTAGCTTGATTCGTCACCTGCGGTGACGTTCTTCGGCCGCTGCGTGAAGCGGCCCTGTTATCTGCGGCAAGGGGGAAGTGGTGCCCACCGTCGTACAGCTGCCGGCCGGGAAGGCGTTGACCGTCCGGGCGGCAGCGGACGTGTTTCTCGACTCGCTCGGCAATCCGAACACGGTCCGCAACTACGGGATCGGGGTGGGCAAGACCGCTGAACGGCTTGGCGAGGCCCGGTATCTGGCGTCGGTGGCGGACGACGAGATCGGCGAGGCCCTGGAACTGCTCTGGGGCCGCCGCGGTGGTCAACACCTGGAATTCCCGTCGGGCGGGGGTGCTGTCGTGGCTCGGCTGGTGCCGTGAGCGCGGCTACGAGGGGCCGATGGTTCCAGCCTGGGCGAAGCGGCTGGCGGTGCCGGACTCCGAGACCCCGGCCCGCTCGAAGGTGGCGGTCGACCGGCTGATCGCGCGGCGCGAGGTGCACCTGCGGGAGAAGACGCTGTGGCGGATGCTCTACGAGACCGCCGGGCGGTCCGAGGAGATCCTGGGCGTCAACATCGAGGAACTGGACCTCGCCGGGCGCCGTTGCCTGGTCAAGGCCAAGGGCGCCCGGACCAAGGCCCGCCGCCGGGGCCAATCGCGCGAGGACTATGTGCTGGAGCCCGTGTACTGGGACGCCGGCACCGCCCGGCTCCTGCCCAGGCTGCTCAAGGGCCGCACCCGCGGACCGGTATTCGTCACCCACCGCCGTCCGGGGCCGGGCAAGGTCGTCAGCCCCCGCGACGTCTGCCCGGAAACCGGGCTGGCCAGGCTGTCGTACGGGCAGGCTCGAGCGCTGCTCGACGAGCACACCGCCTTCCGCGGTCCCGGTACGGGCTGGGACCTGCACGAATACCGCCATTTACCTGCTGACAGTATTCGGCCCGCACGCCATCTCGCTCGCCGAGCAGATACGGGAAGCCGACCGCCTCGGAGCCCGCAAGTCCCGCGACGTCAGACGGGTCCAGGGACGGAAGAAGGCCCGGGCTCAGGATCCGGAACCGAAGATCACCGCATTGCTCGCCGAGCACAGACGGACGAGCGATCCGCTGGCGCTGCCTGACCACCACGTTACGGAGAGGATCGCCAAGGGCTGGTCGAAGCATGATCCACTGGTGGGCATCTCTCTGGACCTCCTCGCACGGCGGGCCGGGTTCAGCTTTTTCAGCCCTCGGTGGCTGCCCGCGCTGCGAGGGCCGTTGGAGGAGACTCTTGCGTCGGTCGGCGCGGAGCGGGAATTCGGCAGGAACGCGGTCGCGGTCACGGTGGCCACCGGGGACACCACCGTGCCGTGGACGTCGCCGCTGCACCGACAGCAGGCTGTCGCGCTGGTCGGCATCGTCCGCACCGCCGCAGTCATCGTCCTGGCAGCGGCCTCCGGGATGCGCTCATCCGAGCTGATGGAACTGGAAGTCGGCTGCCGCCGGTCGGAGGAACCCGCCCCCGGCCTGATCCGCTACCGGCTGGTCAGCAAGGTAATCAAAGGCCAGGGACTCGGCGGCGTCGTCGACGAATGGGTGGTCATCGAACCCGCTTACCGCGCTGCGGAACTCATCGAATGCCTGCACCCCGCCCCTGTCGAAGGAGCGACACTGCTGGGGCGGTTCGCCTTCGATGTCCGCTACCGGTGGTTCCGGAACTGGGTCAACTCCGAAGCCGGGGTACGGCTCGGCCTCGCCCCCATCCCGGACGGCCTCGTCAACCTGCGGCGACTACGCAGGACCCTTGCACTGGAAATGGCCTACCGGCCTGGCGGCGTCCTCGCGACCAAGATCCATCTGAAGCACATCGTTGTCGCGACAACCGAGGGCTACAGTTCTCGCCCCGGCGGGGCCCAAGCCGAACTGCTGGCCGAGGTCAACAAGCTGGAAGGCGACCGCAACCTCGACTGGTCCTGGCCGAGTTCCGAAACTACCAGCAGAGCGTCCTCCCGTCCGGGCCGGGAGCCCGGAGCCTGACCGAATTCTTCGCCAGCATCGACGCCAAGCTCGACCCGATGGCAGCGCCGACGCCGAAGACCCAGCGCAGTGACCGCGATGTGCTCAACCTGCTGGCCAAACGGGCCAGGACCCTCCACCTCGGGCCGGCGAACTACTGCTGGTTCACCGACCCTTCACGCGCGCTCTGCCTCAAACTCGCCGGCACCCCCACCGCCGACCGCCCGCTTGTCGGCATGTGTGACTCGGCCCGCTGCCCGCAGGCCACCCACCATCCCTGTCACCGCCCCGTCTGGGCCGAGCATGCCGAACGCACCAAGACCTTCCTCGGCCAGCTCGGCGCACCACGCAAGACCGAACGCACCCGGCTCCAAGCCGACTACGACCGGGCCCTCCGCGTCGTCGCCGAGATCGACGCCGCCAGCACCATCAAGGACGAGGAGTCCGCATGAGAATCTCCGCAGCCCAACGGACCGAGAACGAGAACCGCATCCGGGCCACTATGGACCGGCTCCTGCGCGGCGAGATCCCGCCCGGCGGAAAATGCGACATCAAGACACTCGCCAACGAAGCCGGCGTCGACCGCACCGCGTTCTACGGCACCCGCCCTTACGCTCACCTCCGCATCGAGTTCGAACGACGGGTCCAGGCGCTGCAAGACGCCGGCGAGATCCCCGACCCTCGCGAGGCTCAGATCGCCCGCCTCAAGACAGAGAACACCAAGCTCAAGGAGCGACTGGCCCAGTCGGAGCAGACGATCGACGACCTAACGGACTTCCGCACCCAGTCCTTGGCCCAGCTCGCCGCACAGCACGAAGAGATCGGCCGCCTTCGCGAAGCCGCCGCCGGGGCCGACCGTGTCACCCGACTCCCCACAACCCGCTCAGCAAGCAAGGTCATCGGGTCGTGCAGTTGATGCGTGCTGCTGGTTCATTCCTCTCCGCGCGCACGGCGCCGCCAGGCTTCATCGAGGGCCGCACGCTGGGCATACAACTCCATGCTGGCCTTCAGCAGCCGTTCGGTGTCCTTGGCGGAATGTCCGTTCGCCTCGATGGACTCCTCTCCGGACAGTTCCAGTCGGAAGGTCTTCTCCTTGCGTCGGGCTCCCAGGGCGTTGATCGCGACGCGCAGGTTGAGCCAGACTCCCGGCCCGGCTGTCACGCCGATAACAACGTGCACCGGTTCGAGCCCGAATTCCTGGATCTCACCAGCCTCGGCACCCACGTCACGGAGGACCTCCATGGCCTCCTTGGAGATCATCGGGGAAACCCGGAGATAGACCTTCTCAAACTCGGCCCGCGCTACGAGCCGGATCACAAGGTCGTCATTCGTACTGGTCATACCGCGACGCTGCTGTACTGACCGGGCACGTTGATCAATCGTGAGAATGGCGGCTGGTTGCCGCACGCGGTGTGGGGCCGGTGGTGGTTGTACTGGTGGAGCCAACCGGCCAGTGCGTCGCGTCGTTCTTGCTCGCTGGTGTAGCAGCGGGCGTAGGCCCAGCCATCGGCCATGGTGCGGTGGAAGCGCTCGACCTTCCCGTTCGTCTGCGGGCAGTAAGGGCGCGTGAACTTCGAGGTGATCGAAAGCGCTTCGCAGTTGTCGCGCCACAGGTACGAGCGGTACGCGCCGCCGTTGTCCGACAGGACCCTCTCAATGGTGACGCCACGGTCAGCGAACCAGTCGACAGCCCGGTGCAGGAAGCCGACGGCGGTGACGGCTGTTTCGTCGTCGTGGACCTCGGTGTAGGCGACGCGGGAGTGGTCGTCGATGACGGTGTGCACGAATGCGTATCCGACCTTCGGGCCGCCGTAGGCGTTGCGTGACTTGCTCTGCGTCGCGGCGCGGTGCTTCTCGCCTTGGTGGCGGCCGACGTAGCGCCAGCCGCCACCGTCGGGGATGTTCCCGAGCTTCTTCACGTCCACGTGCACCAGTGATCCCGGATGGTCGTGCTCATACCGGCGGACGGGCTCACCGGTCTCACGGTCGACGTAGGCGAGTCGGTTCAGGCGGGCCGATCGCAGGATTCGATGCACTGTCGACGGGGCGATATTGAGTCTCGCAGCGAGCTGGACCGGCCCTTCCCGCAGACGTAGTCGCAGGCTGACGCACCTCTTCGTCACGGTCTTGGGTGTCTTGGCCGGAGAGCTCCGCGGTCGTGGGGATCGGTCCTGCATGGACTCGCCTGCGAGGTAGCGATCGACCCAGCGCTTCACGGTCGGCCAGGACACCTGGAAGCGGGCCGCGACTTCGCTGATTGGCCAGCCGTCGTCAGCGACGAGTCGAGCGACTTTCAGCCGGTGGCGCGGGGTGAGGGCCGCGTTCGAATGCGACATTTCTGAGCTCCTAGACAGGCTGAAAGGCCGGCCATGGTGTGTGGCCGGCCCTTCAGCTTGGAGATATGCGGGGAGGGATAGTGCAGGTCAGTCGACCGGGGAGACTCGGATGAGGTTGCCGTCAGGGTCCGTAATCACGAACGTGCGGCCGAAGACAGCATCATGCGGCTCCTGCACAACGTGGACCCCCTTCGAGGCCCACCTCGTGAAGATCTCGTCAATCGCCTGCGATGGCCCCGGCACCATGAGTCCGATCTCTGTCGTACGAGGGAGGCTCGGGACCGCGTGCTCGCTGTAGCCCGTCCACAGTGCGAACAGGACACCGGGGGCAGCTTCGAAGGCTACGTAGTGGGGACTGGTGAAGGTCGGTTCGATCTCGAACAGGTCGCTGTAGAAGGCGGTGGCGGCCTCGGCGTCGCGGACGCCGATCAGGAACAGGTTCGGTGCGGGCATGGAGTGCTCCTCAACTCATTGATTTCTCGGTCCAGCACCCAGTGGATCACCCAATCGCGACGGAACCTGTCACCTTTTCTGAGAACATGGGTAAGCATGAAGGCTTCAAGACTCCTGCATCTCCTGCTGCTCCTGCAGACCCGTCAGCGGCTCACTACCACGGAGCTCGCCGCGCGTCTTGAGGTGTCCCGGCGGACTGTGCTGCGGGACGTCGAGGCGCTATCGACAGCGGGCGTGCCCGTCTATGCCGAACGTGGGCGGAACGGCGGGATCGTCCTGCTCCCCAGTGCACGGCTCAGCGCATCCCATCTGGAACCACCAGAACTGGAGGCCCTATCCGTGGCCGGCTTGGACAGCGCACTACGTGAGCGAATGGGCCTAACTGCGGTGTGGGAGTCGGCCGAGCGCAAGATCGCCGCCCGCCAGGCTGCAGCACCTGAGTCGCCGAGCCCGCTGCGGCTGGCTGACCTTGTGCTTGTCGACAGCACCGCGTGGTTTGCTGCCCCCGAGGCAGCGGTCGAAGTATCGGATCTGGCCTCGACCCTGCGACACCGGCGACGCCTTCGAATCCTGTACCGGCGCAGCGCCGAGAGCCAGGCCTCGACACGGGTGGTCGACCCGTACGGGATCGTGGCGAAATCAGGTCGCTGGTATCTCGTCGCCGATGACCAGGGCGACAGCCGGCTGCTCGCTCTGGAACGACTGTCGGCCTTCGAACAGCTAGACGCACCAGCCGTGCTCCAACCAGGCGAAACCCTCCGCACCAGATGGGCCGTGTTGAAGAAACGCACTGAGGAGCAAGATCGCGTGAGCGTGACCATCCGCCTGCCGGAAAAGGGTCTCGACCTGGCGCGGCGCATCCTCGGCACCCGCATCCACCATGTCTCCGACGCGGAAAAAGGCTCGTGCGTCGTCGGCGTGCGCTACCCCGACATCGAGTCGGTGCGTCAGCTTCTTCAGTTCGGCGACCACATCGAGGTGCTCGCCCCTGAGACGGCCCGCGCACGCATCAGTCAGCTCGCCAGGGACCTGGCTGACAGTCACTCAACCCCCGCATCGTGATTGCCGATCAGGTCCCCTGTTCTCAATCAACGTGCCCGGTCAGTACAGCTAGCGATGGCCCCAGAGACCCGTGCCACACACCCATCGGTTCACTCGATCCGGTCACCCAGGAAGTGGCTTGCCTCACATTCGGGCCATCGGAATGCAACACGGCCAGTTGTCAGCGTCGCGAACGCGTCGTCCTCCACCACCCAGCTCAATGACACACGAACCCATCTGCACACAGCCTCTGCGGACACAAGCCACACCTCTCTGACCCACCTCGGCGAGCAGGGCTCGTCGCTCCTGATGCTCATGGCGAAGTCCCGGCACAAGAAGCCGGAGAACGTCCGCCGCTACTTCAAGCCGTCCCCAGAGGCGATCGCCGAGCTCACGAGCCTGCTCGCTCCCGGCGACAACAGCCGATGAGCCTCGTTCCTTGATCGTTCTCAGCGTTAACTGTGCCGGCCCCATCTTCCTCGCGGGGCCGGTCCCTTGACACCGCGGCGGCTTTTTGGCCTTTTTGGCCCTCGGTCATAGTCGGCGCCATGGACTATGACGTAGTAGTGGCCGGAGGCGGCCCGGTCGGACTGATGCTGGCCTGCGAGCTCCGGCTCGGGGGCGCGCGGGTGGCCGTCCTGGAGCGCCTCACCGAAATGGACCCGACGATTAAGGGCGGGGCGATCACCAGGCCCAGCGCCGAGGCGCTCTACCGCCGAGGCATGCTGCCCGCGCTGGCCGAGGTGCAGCGGCAGGCGATGGACCGCTTCCAGGCATTCATGCGTGAACGGAACGGCGGGGACGGAGGCGTTGCCGCGGGCCAAGGGCTCGGGATCGTCGGGCACTTCGCCGGAATCATGCTGCGCGCCGACCTGGTCGACCGTACGGAGCCGGGCCTCGGCGACGCCGGACCCGCCGCCGAGATCGCTTTCGTGGCGCAGCAGGACATCGAGCGGCTGCTCGGCGGGCGGGCAGACGAGCTCGGCGTCGACGTGCGTCGGGGAGTGGAGCTGACCGGCTTCGACGCGGACGACGGGGCCGTCACGGTGCGGACCAGCCACGGGGCCATACGCGCCGGCTGGCTCGTGGGCTGCGACGGCGGCCGCAGCGCGGTCCGCAAGCTCGCGGGGTTCGAATTTCCCGGTACGGAACCGGAGATCACCTGTCACCAGGCGGTCGTGGAGATGACCGGCGTCGAGGACCTGAAGGTCGGCTGGACCGCCACGGACACCGGGGTGTACGCCCACGGGCCGATGCCGGGCCGCGTCGTCACCGTGGAGTTCGACGGGCCGCCAGCCGACCGGGACGCGCCGGTCACCACCGAGGACCTCCAGGCGCGGCTGCGCCGCGTATCCGGCGTGGACGTCACGATCACCGGGGTGCGGACCGCGACCCGCTTCACCGACCACGCCCGTCAGGTCACCGAGTACCGCAAGGGCCGGGTGCTGCTGGCGGGCGACGCGGCGCACGTGCACTCCGCGTTCGGGAGCCAGGGGCTGAGCCTGGGTATCGGGGACGCGATGAACCTCGGATGGAAGCTCGCCGCGGTGATCGGCGGCCGGGCGCCGGAAGGGCTGCTGGACACGTACGACTCCGAGCGGCACCCGGTCGGTGCGTGGGTCCTGGACTGGACCCGGTCCCAGGTCGCGGCCATGCGCCCGGACCCGCAGTCCCGGGCCTTGCGCGAGATCGTCAGCGACCTGGCGGAGACGGTCGTGGGCACCACGTACCTCACCTCGCGGCTCAACGGTGGCGGGGTGCGGTACGAGCTGCCGGGCGAGCACCCGCTGACCGGCCGCAGCGCCCCGGACCTCGAACTCACCGACGGCAGCCGCCTCGCGGACCACCTCCACGGCGGCCAGGCGCTCCTGCTCGACCTCACCGACGACCCGGAGCTCCGGGCCCTCGCTGCGGGGTATGCCGGCCGCGTCGGCATCCTGACGGCCGGCTGTCCGTCCCGCCCGGAACTAGCGGCGGTCCTCGTCCGTCCGGACGGCTTCACGGCCTGGGCAGCCGATGCGAGGGCGCACGCGCTGACGCCGACGGCCGGGCTGGCGGAGGCGCTGGAGGAGTGGTTCGGAGTGCCAGAGGGCGCGGTGCGGTGACGCCGGGCTGATCCTTCGCTCTGCTGACTGACTCGAACCACGAGCCAATCCCACCCACGGCCGCCGCACCAGCCCGGTGTGGCGGCCGCCCGCACCCCAGCCCCGGCCCAGCGGCAGCCCGGAACTCTCACCGGCGGCCTACCGCACCCGCCGCCACGCCCTCCGCCGATGTTACGACTCCCGGCGCCCTACGGGCCGGTGACCAGTGCAAACGTCACCGCCGGGACGGCCAGCGGTGACGGTCACCCGCACCGGGGTCACACCTCTTCGGCCGAGTCCGGGGCGCGCAGCGGGCGCAGGCCGCCCGGCAGTTCGGGGAGCTGGAACGAGTACCGGCCAAGCATGTTGACGTGGTGGCGTACGAACGGGGAGAGGCGGGCCAGGTCCTCGTGGCGGACATCGAAGCCGTCCGCGCGCAGATGGTTCACCGCGGCGTCCACCGGAATCGAGCGGGGGCGGTCAAGATTCGAAAATGTCGATTAGGGTAGCCTAAGAAGAGGCGGGGGTACGGCATCGAGGGCGAGGCATCGTGGACAAGGTCGCGCTCACGGCTGCCGGTCTCTATGCCATCGTCCTGCTGCGAGCCGGGGGGACCTTCGCCGTCGGGTGGCTCGCGGGGGCCGGTGCCAGGCGTGGCAGGCTCGCGGAGCGGATCTCCACGGCCAAGTTCCGTCGCGTCGAGCGGGCGATCCAGCGGTGGGGCGCACCGGTGGTGGCCGTCTCCTTCCTGACCGTCGGTTTCCAGACCGCTGCCAACTTCCTCGCGGGCAGTATGCACATGCCCCTGACGCGCTACCTCCCGGCACTGTTCGTAGGGGGAGCGGCCTGGGCGCTGGTCTACGCGACGGCCGGGATCGGCGCACTGGAAGTGCTGGCACGGCTGTTTGCCGAGCAGACGGCGATGGGTGTGGCCGCGGTCACCGCTCTCCTCCTCATGACGGTGTGCGGCGCGATGGTCTATCGGCGGAGAAAGGCCGGCTCGACCGACCGCGCCGCCGCGGCCGACGAATCCTGAACGGCCGCCCGCGCATTGACGGCAAGGTGCGGCGCGGAGTGGTCACATGTCGGGATGGTCGGGTACGGGTGAGGCGGCGACGGCGTCGTCGAGGATCTGCTCCCGGGCCGAGGTGACCAGCCTGTTGAGCGCGGCGGCCGCCTGGTGGATCTCAGCGGGCCGGTCCGGGTCGGCGATCCGCTCCGTCGACTCGTCGAGGCAGGCCATGGCCTTCTGCATGAGCCTGTGAGCCTCGGGAGTCGTGGGAAGCGCGTCAGCTTTGATCAGGTTGAGCATTGTCTCTAATGCCTCAGCCAACTCGCGGACCGCTTCACGCATCTCGGTTTCATCGGAGTTCATGGAGCATACGATCGCGGATCGGGCGCGAATGTGCCACGGCGCCCCGTCAGGGGTGGTTGGCTTCCTGAGTTGACGAGGGCGTGGGGGGAGAGAGATGACCGGCGCAGACGCTTTCGGTACGGGGGACGGGGGCGTATCCGGCTCGGAGATGCGAAATGTGATCAGCGGTGGGGTGTTCCTCGATACGGTGGTGCAGGCCCGGCATGTGACGCTGCAGCAGTCGCGGCCGGCGATTCCGGCGCTCTGTGGGTTGCCCGCACCGTCGCCGACATTCACCGGTCGTGAGGCCGCTCTCGCCGGACTGGATGAAGTGCTGCACCCGCAAGGGGTGGCCACAAGGGTCGTACCCGTCGCCGTGGTTGCCGGTCTCGGTGGGGTGGGGAAGACGGAGCTGGTGGTTCAGGCCGCGCAGCGGGCGTTTCGCAGCCATGGTTGGTTTCCGGGTGGGGTGCTGTTCGTCGATCTCCACGGTGACGACCGTCGGCACCGCCTCGCGCCCGACCGCGCGCTGGAGTTGCTGCTGCGCGCGCTGGGCGTGTCCGATGACCAGACGCCTAGCGGGCTGGAAGAACGGTCTCAGCTCTATCGATCAGTGCTGACCTCGCACGCGGAGCACCGGGGACGTGTCCTGGTCGTCCTGGACAACGCCGGAACCAGCGAGCAGGTCCGTCCCCTGCTGCCGTCCGACCCGGACGTCGCGACGCTGGTCACCTCCCGTCGCACCCTCGCCGACCTCGTCAACGCCCGGCTGATCGAGCTGCGCGCCTTGGACGGCCGGGACTCCGTCGGCCTCCTGCGAGACGCCGTTCGCCATGCCCGGCCTGGTGACACACGGGTCGATGAAGAACTCCGAGAAGCGACGAACATTGCACGATTTTGCGGGCACTTACCCCTGGCCCTACGGATTGTGTCGGCTCTTTTGGCGGAGTTCCCCCAACGGCCGTTGGCGTCCATCGCGCACAGCCTCGCTGATACACAGCGGCGGCTCGACAGGCTCAAGCATGGCGATATGCACGTACGCGCGGCATTCGAGCTTTCCTACCAGCAGCTGTCCCAAGAACACGCCCGAGCACTACGGCTGCTGGCCCGGCATCCCGGCCCTGATATCTGCACGGAAAGTGCCGCCATTCTGCTCAGCGCTCACCAGGAAGGCGACTCCGACGACTCTGCACACAGTGATGGCCGGTCGTACGACGGGGTCGAGCGGATACTGGAGGACTTGGCCCGTTCGCATCTGATCGAGACGGGATCCGAGTACGGCCGATGGCGCCTCCACGACCTCGTTCGCCTCTTCGCTCATGAGCTGGCGGAGCCGGATGACTCCGGGATGGAGGGAATGACGGCGCTGCTGACCCACTTGATCGGTGTGGCGTACGACGCCACCACGCACTTGCGGTCGGAGCGTGCTCCCGCCACCCGTTTCGAAACGCTCAAACAGGCATTGAAATGGCTCGATACAGAGTACCCGAACCTCTTGGCTCTTGCTCCCGTCGCCCCCACGCTTCCCCAAGCTCAGCTGAGCTTTGCCTTGTTGGTGGCGCTGGAGGACTATCTTGAGCACCGGCGCCTGTATGGCGATTGGGTCGAGTTCGCGAAGTCGGCTCTTGGGGGCACGGGACTCGACTCACTCAGTGAATTCTGGGCACAGCACACGCTGGGACACGCGCTCCTCAACGCCGGACGGTATGAGGAGACCCTTGCGGCTGCGACTCGGACGCGGGTGATCTGCCATGAGCGACAGGACTGGCGGGGCGCGTCCATGGCGGAGCAGCAACTTGCCTCGGCGCTGAGCTCGCTGGGGCGACACGATGATGCCATCGAGGCTCATCGCAGAGCCCTGTTGACCCGTCAGGGCTTGGAACAGGATGCGGAAGCCGCCGCGCTGCACTATTTCGCAGGGACACTGGCGAGCGCCGACCGGCTGAGGGAAGCAGTGGAAGCCGAGAAGCTGAGCTTGGAGCTTTGGCGGGAACTCGGTGAGCATCGACGAACGGCAAAAGTACTCTGCGCCCTGGGTGATATGTACGTCAGGATCGGGCAACTCGAAGAATCGCTTTCGTGCTGTCGCGAGGGTTTTTCCCTGCTGCAGGAGCTGGGTGACCGCCGTGAAGCAGCCGCGGCCCAGTACCGACTAGCAGTCGCATTCGGTCGGCTGAATCGGGGCGAGGAGATGGTGGATGCGTTCGCCGGCGCGGCCGAATTGTGGCATGAAGTGGGTGACCCGCCCGCCCGCGCTGTGGCTTTGCACTCTCTCGGCGTGACCCTCCGGAGCATGGGGCGGCCCGTTGAAGCGATCCGGGCGCACCGCGAGGGTCTGACGGTAGGTGAGGAACGTGGCGACAAGCGCACACAGAGCGAGGCGCTGACGGGTCTTGGTCTCGCTCTGGCAGACGCCCGCGACGAGGCCGACGAGGCCGACGAGGGCAGCGGGAGCGAGGAGAGCGAGGAGAGCGAGCGCGAAAACGAGGCCGTGGATGCCTTTATGCGAAGTGCTGCCCTGCTGCGCGAATTGGGCGACAGGGAGGAGGCGGCCGCGACGCTGAACACCGCTGCCCGTTACCTCCGCCATCTTGGGCGGGCTCAGGAGGCGGACGAGGTATCTGAGCAAGCCGCTTCGCTCCTCTCCGGCGGTAGTTGACACGGACGGGGTTGAGGGCGCTCATGCCTGATGCCGCCTCGGCCCCGGCGCCAAGAGCACCGGGGCCGAGGCCGGCTGTGTTCAGGTGGGACGGTCAGGTCCGAGGGTGTTGTGGTGAACGGGCAGGCTTGGTCGTGCAGTTGTTGGTGGCGCAGGTGGTGAGCCAGGTGTCGAAGTCGGCGTCGTAGCGGGTGCCGATGGTGTTGTAGACGGCGTAGCCGCCGGGGTAGTCGCCGGTTCGGAAGTGTTCGAGCATGGTGGCGATGTCCTGGGGGTGTTTCTCGAACATGTAGCGGACGGCGAGGTAGCCCCAGGGGTAGGTGCGGGTCACGTCGCTGTTGTTGTAGGTGCTCTGGAACAGCGTGCTCAGCTTGTAGGTGTGCTTGCCGGCCTCGGTGACCGCCTCGTCGTTGGTGATCTTGCGGTAGCTGTAGGAGACGTACTCGCCGAGGCCCTCGATCCACCAGATGTCCGGGACCGATGTCTGCTGGCTGAAGTCGCCCTTCATGTCGTCACGGGCGTCGACGTAGTGCGTGTACTCGTGGTTGAGGTTCCAGATCCGGGCCGGGAAGCCGTTGTCGTCGCTCCGCTGGTACATGATGGACATCGGCTTGTTGTCGGGTTTGGTGGGGTCCCCGATCAGGGTGATGCCGCCGTTGTTGGTGTCGACGCCGAAGATGGCCCCGGCGTAGGTCTGGTAGTCGGCGCGGCTGCCGAACACGACGAGCTCGATCGTCGATTCGTACTGGTTGGGGATCGGGCCGTTGTTCTTGACCAGGTTCTGGACGTAGGGGCCTTGGGCCAGAACGCTGGCGCAGGTGGTGTCGAGTTCCGCGGGCGTCAGCGACTGTGCCTTGACGGTGTGGGTCGCATCGCAGGTGTGGGTGACCGGCAGGGCGGCCTTGGTCAGCTGGTCGCGCAGGTCGCAGACGCCGAAGTATGAGCAGTTGGCCTGGTCATAGGCGGCGGCCTGGGACGCGACGGTGACCCACAGGGGCGCGGTCGGACCGGAGATCTTCGAGGCGTCCAGCAGGCCCTTCATCAGTGGCCGGACCTTCTCCTGGAGGGCCGCATGCTCGACGTACCGGGCGACGTTCATCCCGGCGTTGGAGTCGAGGTAGGACTTGTCGGTGCCCAGCATGTCCAGGTGGTTGAGCGCGAAGGTGTTGAGGGTGTCGATGATGCTCGGATCGGCCGTGACCGCCTTGACGTATTCCGGGTTCCAGTTGCCGCGCCAGAGCGGGGTGTAGACGTTGTTGACGGCTGCCAGCATGCTCGGGATGTCGTCGTAGGAGCTGTTGTACGCGCTCAGCACCTGCTTGTAGGTGTTCAGGTAGTGGCCTTGGTCGTTGGCGCTGTCCGAGAGGATGAGGACCTCGCCCAGGATGCCGCCGTTGTCCGAAGTGACCTCCCTGGAATGCGAGTTGGCGAAGAAGGCGTCCAGGCCGCCTCGGGTGGCCGCTGCCAGGTTCGGGCCGTAGCTGCCGACGTCGTCCGGGTGGTTGTACTGCACGTAGTAGCCGGCGCGCAGGAACAGCACCAGCTGCCACACCTGTTCCGAGTTGTTGCCGGGGTACGTGGTGGCCCCGCCCTGGAAGGCGTTGGCCACGGTGACCATCTGCTCCTCGCGGAAGATGTCGTGCGCGTCCTTGCCGGTGACGCTGAAGAGAGTGTTGACGCAGTCCGTGGTCGAGCCCTTGACGAAGGTGACCAGTTCGGGGCCGGTCCGGCTGCCGAAGTCGGAGGGGCTGCAGGCGGCCGCGGCACCGTGCTCCGCGCCGTTCTGGTGCGTCGGCGCAGTCGAAGAAGTGGGGGGATTCTTCGCGCTGAGCGGGGGGAGTTGGGCGACGCCGCGCGGTCGGCCCTGCAGTGCGGGCCTTTCGTTCGCGGCGATTTTCGAGCCGGTCGGCGCGGCGACTGTCGAGCCGGTCGGTGGTGGTACGGGGCCGGGGACGGTCCGGGAGGCGGCGGTGGTCCGGGAGGTGGTGACGGCCCGGTCGGCGTCCGGTGAGTGGGGCGCCGCCAGTGCTGGTGAGACCAGCAGACCGGCCGTGGCGAGGCAGACGGCCAGTCCGCCGGCCAGGCATCTGGGCAGGGGGAAGCGGTGGGGGTAGCGCATCCATGCTCCTTGGTGGACAGATGCGCCTCGGGATCGAGCTGAGGCGTGAGTGGCACCTTCTCAGCGCACACGGGCCGCGACAATAAGGTGTGACATAGCACCTGGGGTGGGTTCGTCATAACATCCGGGGAGGGAGGGCTTGACGGGCGATGTCGCGGCCAAGTGGTCGTCTGCTTAAGCCAGTTGGGCGAAGACGGTACCGGGTGCCGGGAACGGACCTACGGTCTCGTCACGCTCCAGGTTCGGGAGGCCCAGGTCCGGAAGTGTGGTGACTGGGCGATGAGAGCCCGGTAGGCCGCGGCGGCGCAGCTGAAGAGGGTTTCCGCCACCTCGTCGGCCACGCCTTCGCGTCGCCAGGCCAGCACATAGCGGCACCACAGAGGGGTGCCGGCCAGGGGTTTGACGAGGACGTCGGGGATCGGCCGGAGGGTCGCCTGCACGACGGAGACCCCGATGCCTTCGGCGATCATGTTCTGTAACTGCTGCTGGTCGCCCAGGAATTCATGGACCGCCGCCGGGGTGAATCCGGCCGCCCGGCAGGCCGCGTAGAACACCCCCGGCCAGCCGGCCCCGTCGTCCGGGGTCAGAAACCACGCGTCGTCGGCCAGGTCGGCGAGCGTCACCTCAGGGCAGTGCCGGAGTCGGTGCCCGGCGGGCAGGGCGACGAAGCACGGCTCGGTGACGATCCCGCGGTGGGTCACGGCGGCCGAGTGCCGCAGTTCCCGCCCGGGGTAGTCCGCGGCGATCGCGGCGTCCACCTCGCCGTGCTCCAGGAGTTCGACGATCTCCGAGGACGGATACACGCTGCTCACCGTGAGTGCGAGTTCGGGCAGTCGGCTGCGGAGCCGGATGAGCATGCCGGCCAGGACCGGCGAGTTGGTCGCGGCCAGGCGCAGGGGACGGCGGGTTCTCGTACCGTCTGCGGCCGGCCGGCGCCCGATCGCGGCGGCGCGGGCCAGTACGTCGCGGGCCTGGGCCAGGACCTCCGTGCCGTACCGGGTCAGTTCCACACCCGAGGTGTTCCGCTCGAACAACGGATGGCCGAAGTGCTGCTCAATCCGCCGGAGTTGGGTACTCATGGCGGGTTGCGAATACCCCAGGTCCGAGGCGGCCCGGCCCACGCTCCCGGCGTCGGCGATCGCACACAGCACTCTCAGGTGCCGAAGCTCCAACTCCATGCCCGCACTCCTCCCGTCCGCGCTGCCCTGTCCGGACCGTCCCGTGTCACGGCGGGGCGGTGCCGGGCGCGCGGCCCTTGTCCGACAGTTCGACGCGTGGAAGCCCACCTCATCGTTCTCTGCGCGCTTGCGCCAGAGCCGGGGGGTGTGTTCCGGGACGGCGCGCAAAGGGGGCGCGGGCAAAAAGGGGCGGCGAGCAAAGAAGGGCGGCGAGCAAAGAGGGGCGGCCAGCCAAAGAGGGGCGGCCCGCGTCTGCGAGCCGCCCCCTTGGGGGTGCTTTCCTTGTGTGGTGCTCGTCAGGGGTGCACCCCGTGGACCACCTCGTGCACCCCGTGCTGCTCAGTCCGCGATAAGCGCCCGCGGCGTCTCGACCAGAACCTTTTTCCCGTCCCGGCCGGTCATCACGAGCCGTGGCAGCCAGGGCCCCTGATGGTCGTAGGTATGAGTGACGGCTGCCTTGTCCGTCTCCTGCTGTGTGCCGTCGCCGAAGTACCAGTGGTAGCGGTAACCGGCGGCGGGTGCCTTTCCGTCCACCGTCACCGACAGGGGTGCCTCACTGCCGACCTGGGCCTGCTTCGGGGCCTTCAGCTCGGCCCGGGGGCCCTGCCGGGGGAGGCGGAACCACTCGCGCAGGCTCGGGTTGAGGAGGAAGGAGTCGGCGTACTGGCGGGCGCCCGCGATGTCGGGGTGGCCGACGGCCGCGCTCAGACACTGCAGTCGAGTGGCGCTGAGCTCGGGGCAGGCCCGGGTGCGCAGCGGGAACGCCGGGTCGGTCACCGGGGTGGCCCAGACCTTGGAGTCCGGGGACAGCACGGCATTGTCCACGGTGAACAGTCCGTCGCCCGCCGTCGCATACGGGCCGTCCGGGGATGCGTGGTTGGCGGCAGTGGCTGCCTGACGGTAGGCGGCGTTGGCCAGTTGGGTGTACTGCTCATAGCGCTCGGCCACCTTGCCGAGGGCGCCCCTGCAGGAGGCCAGCCGCTTTCCGGTGACGCCCGGGACGGAACAGCGCTTCACCGGGAGCGGAGAACTGCTGCGGCTCAGCGCGTAGTAGAAGTCGGCGACAAGCACCTTCGGGTGCCCCGGCAGGGAGTGGGCCTTCTCGATCGCCGCGCGCATCCCGCGTCCGCCGTATCCGACCTTCGCGCCGCTGAAGTAGGGCACATCCTTCGCCGGGTTCTCCGCTGCCGCGCCGACACCGGAGCACTCGCGCTTCACCGCCTCGGGCAGGCTCTCCGAGCCGGGGGTGATGCCGACACCGATGCCGAAGAACGGGTCGAGATCGTTGATGCAGCCGTTGATCACGACCAGATCGAGGCCGTAGCCGCCCGCCCGTGCCTGCGCGCCCGCCTTTTCCAACTGGCAGAACACATCCGGCATTTGCTGGGTGACCTCGCCGAACTCCATCTCCCCGTCGCCGTCCGGGTCCTGCTTCTCGGTCCTGCGCAGACAGGCCGCGTCATCGTTGTGCGCGGGCAGCTCGGGCGCGTCGAGGACCGCTCCGGAGATCGAGTAGTCCATGTGCTGAACGCCCCGGCCGGTCTCCCGGCCGAGCGCCTGACCGGTGAGATAGGGGAACTTCTGGTCGTGGTCCAGGCCCTGGCCCCAGACCACGGAGTCACCGACGGATGCCACCCGCACCGGGTTGCACCCCCGCCGTATCGTGTCCCGCCAGACCTTGCCGTAGCGGCCGGGTGCCTCGTCCCCGGATGACGCGGCGATACGGGCGTCGATCTGCACGGCGGTCTCGGTAGCGGGTACCCGGTCGAAGGGGATACGGAATTTCGCCGTGCCGACGCTGTCGGTCATGGCGAGGCGGCCGCCGGCCAGCTGCTTCGCTCCGGCGCGTACCCGCCACTCCACGGTGTCTCCGGCTTTCGCCGCGGCGGGGTCATAGACCTCTACCCGGCCGTGTACGGGTCCGCTGCACACCGGGTTCGGCGTCATGTCCACATCGAGGACGAGCGGGAACGCCGATCCGGGCAAGGAGCTGGGCTGTGCCGCGGCGGGGAGCCCGCCGAGGAGCTGGCCGAGGAGCACGGCGACGGTGCCGACCACCGCGATGCGCCTCGGCGTCCGGGAGCGGTGGGCCACCCCCGGCCGCCCGCCTGGAACGGCTCCCGGACCGGATCCCGTACCGCCGCCCGTCCGCCGCCGTACCGCCCACCGCGACCACGCTAATCTCACGCCAACACCCCTGGTTTCGCTGTCATTTCGCTCCGTACGGAATCCGAATCAGCTGAATTCCGCATCGGTAGGGATCATGACAGCCGGGAAGGTGACGGAGTCTGCGAGCGGGGTCCCGTACCAAGTGAAACTGATCACTTACCGGTAGTTACGGGTGGTGGGCAGGCAACGGAGAGTGGGCAGGTGAGGGAGGTGCCAGGCGTCAGCCCGCCGCCCCGCCTCCCGCCCCGTCCTTCGCCCCGCCTTCCGCCCGCGACAGGGCGACTTCGAGGACGACCAGCAGGGCATCCCGGACCGAGCCCGTGTTGCGGGCGTCGAAGACGACCAGCGGTACATGGTCGGAGACGTCCAACGCCCAGCGGACCTCGTCGAGTTGGTGGTGGACTTCGCCGTCGAACGCGTTGACGGCGACGGCGAAGGGGATGCCCTTGTGCTCGAAGTAGTCGACCGCGGCGTAACAGTCGTCCAGGCGGCGGGTGTCCACGATCACCAGGCCGCCGAGCGCGCCTTCGACCACGTCGTCCCACATGAACCCGAACCGGTCCTGGCCCGGCGTGCCGAACAGATAGAGCTTCAGCGTCGGGTCGATGGTGATGCAGCCGAAGTCCATGGCGACCGTGGTGGTGGTCTTGCCCGGGGTGTGGGTGAGATCGTCGACGCCCGCCGCGACCTCGGTGATGGCGGCTTCCGTGGTCAGCGGCCGGATCTCGGAGATCGAGCCGACGGCCGTGGTCTTGCCGACGCCGAAGCCGCCGGCGATGACCAGCTTGACCGGAAGCGGCGGCTGTTCAACCGCTGTCACGGAGTCTGTCCCGTGAGTCGGGGACGGCACGGAGACCATCAATAACCCTTCGCAGTACGGAAATGTCCTGGGTTGTACCGGCGTTCGGGACATGGACCGCCAGATGTCCGGCGGTGCGCAGGTCCTCGGCCAGCACCCGGACCACGTTGAGGTGGAGACGCAGCCGCGCGGCCAGTTCCGCCACCGATTGCGGCTGTCGGCAGCCGGCCACGATGTCGTGCTGCTCGAAGGCGAGCGACCCCAGGGCGGCGAGCCCGGACGAGGTCGCCACGATCTGTGTCTCGACCGGGAGCGGCGGGCCGGCCCCGCCCCCCGCCACCCGGCCGGCGGTCAGCAGGAAGGGCCGGATCGCGGGAGCGCGGCCGAACGGCTCCGAGGGCTCCGGGGCGCTGCCCGCCGCCTCGTTCGGTTCTGGTTCACCGGCCGCCATCATGTTCCTCTTCTCAACACCTGCACCCCGGCCTCCGCGGTTGTGGGACGGGTCAGCGGGCCGGTGCCGCGCCGGCGTTCTTCTTGAGTTCCAGCACCAGCTGGGGGGTGAGCGCGCTCCCGGCTCGGTTGGCGAACAGCGTCATCTCATAGGCGATGTTGCCGAGCTTGGCTTCCTTCGAGGTCACCACGCCGAGGACGGCACCGCAGCCGATGGCCGACACCAGGACATGGCCGCCCTCCAAGTCGATGATGACCTTGTTGAGGCCGCCGAGCCCGTAGTTGCCGGACGCGCCGGCGGCCAGGCTCGTGACGCCCGACACGATCGCCGCGAGCCGCTCCGAGTCGGCCTGCTCCCGCAGTTGGGAGACGGCGATCAGCAGGCCGTCGGAGGACACCGCGATGGCGTCGACGACACCGGCGGTCTGGGTGGCGAACCGGTCGAGCAGCCAGGTGAAGTCGGCCGCCGCGGCGGTCAGATCCATGGGTTCCGGACGTTCGGAACCGCTCTTACCTGTCGGCGTCGTCACTGCCCGACTCCTTCCTGGGTTGCTGATGGTGCGCGGGAGCTGGGTCCCTCGGGGCCGGAGCACTCTCCTGCTCGGCCCGGTGTACGGCGGCTTCGAATTCGTCGAGTTCCGAACGGACCGCGTCGGCGTCGACCGGCTGGCGCATGTCCTGGGTTCCTCGGTCGGCCGGCGGGGCGGTCCTGTTGAGCGTCGCGCCCCGTACCCGCCGACGCAGCGGGCGGGCGGAGTCCGCCGACCGTGGCTCGGGCACGGAGTCGGCCGGTTCCTCGTCCCTGCGCTGGGGGACGCGCCGGGGGAGCGCGCCTTCTCGCGCGGGGGCGGCGGGCCGCCGTTCGGGCGGCTGCGCGGTGCTCCGCACGGGCAGAGAGGTGGCGGGGGCCGCCTCGGGCGCGGGAGCGGTGGCCTTGGGCTCGGGGAGCGCCGGCGGCGCCGACGCGGCCCGGTCCCCGGTCACCTCCGCTGTCGCGGACGGGGAGACGGCGGGCTGCACGGCCAGCAGCAGCGCGGACGGGAGCCAGACCGTGCTGGTGACCCCGCCGCCGGGCGTACGGCTCAGGGTGACGCGGATGCCCGAGCGCCGGGCGAGGCTTCCGACCACGAACAGGCCGAGGACCTTGGTCGGTACCAGGTCGAGCCGCTCCCGGCGGACCAGCCGGGCGTTCTCCTCGTCGAGACGTTCCGCGCTCATGCCGAGGCCGTGGTCGATGACCTCGATCAAGGCACCGCCGTCCGAGGTGATGTCGGTGCCGGGCCGGACGACCACCTCGACGCGGGTGTCGGACGGGGAGAACGAGACCGCGTTCTCCAACAGTTCGGCGAGCATCAGCGTGAGGTCGTCGACGATATCGGGGCCGACGGTGACCTCGGTCTCGGACCGCAGGGACACCCGCTGATAGCCCTCGATCTGGCCGAGTCCGGCCCGGATGACGTCGACCAGGGTGGTCGGCCGGGCCTCCACTTCGGGGTCCCGGATGCCGGCCAGCAGCATCAGACTGTCGGCGTTGCGCTGGAGACGTACGGCGATGTGGTCGATGCGGTACATCCGCTCCAGCACGTCCGCGTCGGTCTCCTCGCGCTCCACCGCGTCGATCAGTACCAGCTGGCGTGAGGTGAGGTTGCTGACCCGGCGTCCGACGTTGCCGAACATCTCGGCGACATTGCGCCGGCTGAGCACCTGCCGCTCCAGCAGCGCCGCGGCGGTGACCTGCACCTGGTTGAACGCCTCGGCGAGATGGCCGATCTCGTCACGGACCGGGACGGGGATCGGCCGCGTTTGGAGCAGGGTGTGCTCCGGCGACTCGTCGTCCTCGACCCTGGCGAGTTCCTCACCGGCGACATCGACGACCTGCTGGGCGGCGCCGGTCAGGGCCGTCAGGGGACGTACGACCGAGCGCCGGACCAGCACCGAGAAGGTGAGCCAGGACGCGAAGCCGAGCAGGGCCAGGCCGAGCATCGCCATCGCGTAGTCCAGGGCGCTCTTGGAGAGTCCGTCGGCGCGGGCGGCGATCTGCTCGGTCAGCGACTGGGTGATGTCGAGACGGGCACCGGCCTGCCGGGTTCCGGCGTCGATCGCCTTTCGCAGCTGTTCCGGGCTCTGGCCCTGAAGGGAGGCGGGGTCGATCTGGAGCTCCGCGAACTGGGCCTCGATGCCGTTCTCCTCCGCGGCCCGCTCGATCCCGCCCAGGCGCAGGACCTGGTCGGGGGTGGCGATCCGGGCGAAGCGTTCGGCCTGTTCGTCGTAGAGCTTGTGGTCGCCGACCGCCCGGGTGTACTCGGTGAGCGCGTTGGCGTCGCGGGTCTGGGCGGAGAACACCCCGGTCTCGAAGCCCGCATGGGCGGCGTCGGCGCGCAGGACCGTGTCGAGGAGATGGGTGACCGAGGACGACGAGGTGCCGATGAAGCGGTCCAGGCCGATGCCGTCGATCAGATACCCGACCGCGGCGGCGTACGCGGGATCGATACCGGCGGGCGGGACCGAGCCCCGCTCGACCTTGTCGCGCAGCACCGCGAGGCTCCGGATGTACTGGAGGGCCCGCGCCTCGTCCTTCGGCAGGTTCGGCCCGAACGCCGAGTGCACGGCGCTGACCTGGTCGTCGGTCGTGCGCTGCGCCTCGCGGTAGACGGCGGTGGAGGGCAGCGTGGCACCGGGCCGGGCCGACTCCTGTTCCACGGACAGCAGCAGCGCCTGCCGGTGTTCGGCCTGGACGTCGTTGATCAGCTTGGCGACCTGCTCGCTGTCGCGGACCAGCTCCGCGGTCCGGCCGGCGTCCTGGGCCTTGCCCACCTGGGTGGTGACGCCGAGGGCCAGCAGCACGCCGACGACCGCGACCGGCGCGATCACCAGCACATTGAGCTTCCGCCGGAACGGCCATCGGTCCAGGAGGGCGACCGCCTGCTCACGGAACCGCGGCCGCATCGGTGAACGCCGGGACCGGTCCGCCTCGTGTGACGGGTCCACTGTGTCCACAGACACCCAGGCCTCCTTACGACGTGCTCTTGAGCGGTGACCGAGGTGTTGTTGTTGCCGACCGCCGACGACCGGGGGAAAGCGACGTTTAGGCGTTTCGCCCCAAACGCGAGCGAACGGTTTGCGCCACATACCCAACCGGCCGTGAACACTACCGCTTGTGCATGCACAGGCAACACATGACTACCAATGGCCGCTCGGTATTCAACTCTTTGTCATGTTTGGCGCGTTGTCTCCTTACGGAAGGCGGTGCCGACTGAAGGGCAGATTGGCTGGATTCCGTGGGAAGCGGGGCGCGCGGACCGACTTGTTCCGGACCGGGGCCCGGCGCCGGAGGTTCGCGCCGTACCGTCCCGAAGGCGGATGCCCCGCTGCGCACCGGCACCCGTAACCTGTCTCCCCCCACACCGACCCGTATCCTCATCCTGCGCTGCGAGGAGTCCCGTGCACCCCACCCGCAAGGCCGTCGTGACAGCCGCCGCCCTCCTGGTCATGGCCGCCTCCGCCGGCTGTGAACCCGGCGCGGGCGCCACCGCGTCGTCCCACCGGGGCTCCGCCAAGCCTGGCTGCCCCACCACCCTGGCCAGGGCCAAGCAAGCCGTGAAGAAGGCGGAAGCGGTCAACGCCCCCTGGACGGGGCCCACCACCGGACCCAAGGCCGTCCGTGACAAGACCGTGGTCTACATAGCCCAGACCCTGACCAACCCCGGAGTCGCCGGAGTCGCCCAGGGTGTCCAGGAAGCCGCCAAGATCGTCGGATGGCAGGCCCGCACCCTCAACGGCGAGGGCACGCCCGAAGGTCTCCGGGCCGCCTTCAAGCGGGCCCTCCGCCTCAAGCCGGACGGCATCGTCATCAGCGGTTTCGACCCCGGGACGGCACCGGCGGAGGTCAAGAGGGCCCATGCGGAAGGCATTCCGCTGATCGGCTGGCACGCCGCCCCGACTCCCGGCCCCAGCAAGGATCCGCAGCTCTTCAGCAACATCACCTCCCGGGTCGAGGACGTCGCGAAGATCAGCGCCGACTGGATCATCGCCCGGTCCAACGGACGCGCGGGCGTCGTCCTGTTCACCGACGCCACGGTGCCGTTCGCCAAGCGCAAGTCGGATCTGATCAAGAAGGAACTCGCCACCTGCCCGGACACCAAGCTGCTGAGCTACACCAACATGCCGATTCCCGAGGTCAACCGCCGGTCCATCAAGGAAGTCCGCTCCCTGCTCTCCCGATTCGGCAGCAAGTGGACCTACTCCGCGGCCATCAACGACCTGTACTTCCAGCACGCCGCCGCCGCGCTGCGTGCCGAGGGCAAGGACGGTGCGGGCGCCCCGTTCAACATCGGTGCCGGCGACGGCGACCCCTCGGCCTTCCAGCGCGTCAACGGCAAGGAGTTCCAGGCCGCGACCGTGCCCGAGCCGCTCTCCGAACAGGGCTGGCAGATCATCGACGAGTTCAACCGCGCCTTCTCCGACGCCCCGGACAGCGGGTACGTCGCCCCCGTCCACATCGCCACCGCCGCCAACAGTGGCGGCGCACTGTCCTGGGACTCCGAGGGCTACCGGCAGGCATATCGCAAGATCTGGGGCGCCTGACGCCGCTGGTCACTTGGGGATGGTCGACGCCACGTCATCGAGGGTGTCATCGGTGACCAGACCGCTGTCCTCCAGTACCTCCATATGGTCCTGGACGGTGTTGTTGGTCTGCGTGGCCAACCGCCGGATCAGCGTGTTCTTGGTGGTGGCACGGACCTCGCCGATGGTGATGAAGATCTTGCCGTGGGAGGCGCGGAGCAGGTCCACGAAGAGCTGGTCGAACTCCCGGCCCCGGGCCTTCTTCAACTGGGCCACCCAGCCCTGTTGTTCGGCGCTGGCCTGGTCGGGGATGGGCACGCTCAGCGCCTCGGAGTCCTCACGGGCCAGCTGGTCCAGTTTGCTGTGCCCTTCCAGCAGATGCATACCGGCGCGCTTGATGGACTCGCTCGATGCGTGCGTCTGGGCGAGCCGGCCCGCCGGCATCTCCCACAGCCCTGCCTGCCGGACCTTGGTGAGGAAGGTCTTGTCCAGAGCGGAGACGGCGCCCGCATTACCTCCCTCCGGTCCGGCCGGGGCCGCGTCCGCGGCGTGGAGATGGGCGGAGGCCGACTCGTTGGCGGAGCTGTCCCGTTGTGCGAGCCACACGGAAACCGTCGCGATGACCGCGAGGAGCGCGACCGTGGCGGCTACCAGACGGCCACGGTGCGAAGTGGGCTGGGTTTTCCGCGCATGAGATTGCATCATGCCTCCTGATTGCGCGCGAGGGTCGCCGGAGCGCTGTCGCCATGGGGCTGTTGGGGCACGGTCACGCTAACGTTTGCATTGAGCAAAGAAGCTGATTCAGCGGCCATGCGCAAATCCCTGTGACGGGTGGCGACGAGGGGCTACCATGCGCGGCCTGTGCGCGCGAGAGGGCGCTGTACGCGTAGCGCCTGCCGGCCGACGGTCCGTCGGCGGCGCCGCGAGATCCATGGCGGTAGAAAGGGGGGATGGCGGAGCGCGCGGCCCCCACGCGGGGCATGGACGATGTGGATGCGGTGACCCGAGCGGTGCTCACGGCGTCGAGACTGCTGGTCGCGGTGTCCGCGCGGTCACTCGGCGAGGTGGAGGAGCGGGTGACGCTGCCGCAGCTGCGGATGCTGGTGGTGCTCTCGACACGCGGCGCCACCAAGCTCGTTGTCCTCGCCGAACTGCTCCAGGTCGCCCCGTCGACCGCGATGCGCATGGTGGACCGGCTCATCACGGCAGGTCTGGCACTCCGTCAGGCCAACCCCGGCAACCGGCGCGAGACCTTGCTCCAGCTCACCGACGAGGGGCGGCGCACGGTTGAGGAGGTCACCGCCCGCCGCCGCGCGGAGATCAGCGCCATCGTCGAACGCCTCGCCCCCGCGCAGCGGGCCTCGCTCATCAAGGCGCTCACGGCCTTCAACGAGGCGGGCGGCGAACCACCCGTGGGCGCGGTGGAGGCGCATCCGCTGGGGTGAGGTGTTGAGGCCCCGGAGGAGCGGCGGCGGCCGCGGTGTGGGCAAAGTGCCGTCCGGGCACACCGCGTGGCTCTATGCTCGGTCCACATTCCCTCTCTCGGGCCCGGAGGCTTGCTGTGCAGATCACGATCCGGTGTGAAGCGCCGGACGCCGCAGGGGAGTTGGCCGCAAGCCTCCACCAATGGCTGCTCGATGAACCGGACGCCCGCAAACATGCCGAGGTGCGGCTGGTCGGCGCCGAGCCGGTCGAGGGCGAGCTGGGATTTGTGCTCGATCTGGTGCAGCTGGTCGTCGGCTCCGGTTTCAGCGCGGCGTCCTTGGGCTACACCGTCGCCCAGTGGAAGAAGATGAACGCCCCGCAGATTTCCGTGAGTTTCGAGCGGGACGGCAGGGTCATGACGGTGAGCGGAACGGACGCCGACGAAATCGAGCGCGTCGTCCGACAGCTTGACGACGAGTGAAGCATTGGCCCGATTGCCGCGGTTCGACGCTTCGTATGCCCTGTTGATCGGCGTCTCGGAGTACCAGGATCACGAATTCCCCGAGGTGCCGGCCGCGATTCATAATCTCGCGGGGCTGCGCAGTCTGCTCGCACCGGCCGACGGCGGAGGCTTTCCCCGCGAAAAGTGCCGTATGGTCGCGAATCCGCGGACGGGCGAAGGAATGCGGGTCGCCATCAAACGGGCCGCCGAGTCCGCCACCGACGTTCTGCTGCTCTATTACGTGGGGCACGGCTGGAAAGTCGACGGCGACCTCTATCTGGCCTCCCAGTCGTCGAGCCCCGATTCGATCGAAACCACGGGGCTGGCGTACAAAACGGTCCGTCGGCTGGTCCGGAGTTCCCCGGCCGCGGTCAGGATCATCGTCCTGGACTGCTGCTTCAGCGGTGTCGCCACGGGGCTGCTGAGCGGCGCGGGGGACCTGTGCCTCAGCGAACCCGAGGTCGCGATCCCGCTCGACGAGAAGTTGCCCGACGAACACGCCGACGGTGTCTGTGTCATTGCCTCCAGCGGCCCCAACCAGCCGTCCCAGGACTCGGACGGCGCGGATCACACGGCTTTCACGGGGCATTTCCTCGCCACGCTGAAGGCCGCCACCCAGGCCGGTGAGGTGCGTGATCTGGCAGCGGTCTTCGACGGGACAAAGGCTGCGATGACCTCCGCGGAGCTTCGACACACTCCGTTGATCGCCTCGATGGGCGGGGCTCGTCGGCTGGCGCTGGTGAAGAGTCTGACGGCACCGGACGCACCCCTTTCCGTCGCGGTGCCGGAAACCGCTGTCGTCCGGAACCCGGAGGCGGCACACGATGACGACACCGCTGTGGCCGCCCCACCGAACGACGACGGACCGGCCAAACTCATGAGCTGGCACACGCCGGTGGGAAGCGCGGACATCTTTGATTCCGCACTGGCACTGAGGCTGCTGCAACAAGCCATGGCCATCGGGGGTGACGATGAGCGCGCTGGATAGGAAGCGGAGCGGGGAGATCGACCGGCTGCGCGTACAGGCGGAGGGCGACTTCCGGGCCCATGGTCCGCAGCTCGCGGGTCGCCTCCTGCACGCCTGCCAGCGGCTTCGTGCCGCGGGCGAGGGGGAGGAAGCCCTCCTCCTCGCGCAGGAAGCGGCGGGGATCCACCGGCAACTCCTCGACCGATACCGCTCCGTCGGAACCGGCCTGGCGCATGCACTGCTACAGCTGGGGCTCTGTCTGGCCGAGGTCGGGGCGTCCGAAGAGGCGGTGGACGTACTGCAGGAATGCATCGCGCTCACCCACACCCTGCCGGCACAGCTCCGGCCGCCCGCGCAGCGGCTGCGCTGCAACGCGCTCGAATGCCTCGCGCTGATCCTCGGCTCATCGGGACGCACGGCGGAGGCCGTCGCTGCCTCGCAACGGGCGATCAGGGGATACCGGGCACTGTTCGAGGAGGACCCGAGCGTGGCACCGGAACTGGCGCGTGGTCTGCACAATCTCGCCACCCTGCTGGCCTCCCGCGCCGAGTGGGAGCAGGCCCTGGCCCTCCTGGAAGAGTCCCTCACGCTGTACGACCGGCTCTCCACGACGGGCAACTCGGCTCTGGCGGCGGAGCGGAGCCGGGCCCAGCAGCTGCACGCCGTACTGGCGGGAGGAGAGCAGGGGAGCGGGGACGTCGCGGGCGAGGCGCTGTCCGCCTACCACCTGGCCGCCGAGGCCGACGCGTACTCGGCCACCTCGGGATTGGGCAGCATCCCGGCGCATGTAGAGATCCATCGTGTTGAACCCGTCGACGATGTCGCACAGCCACACAGAGAGCAGCGGAGCATGGACCGGAACCGGATTGACCTCACCGAAGCGGTGCAGGCCGTACGCGACGATCTGCGCGCGGCCACCCGCACGTTCGACGGCGGTGACCTGCAGTTCGAGATGGGACCGATCGAGCTGGAGTTCACCGTCGAGCTGGAACGCGACCCCCGGGCACGGTCCGGTGTCCGCACCTGGGTGATCACGGACGCCGGCGGCACCTCGTCGGCCGCCACGGCCAGGCACCGGCTGAAGCTCACGCTGACACCACGCGAGCTGGCCTATCGGAGCGTGGATGTGACGGACAGGATTTAGGGAGTTGTCTTTGCGAGGGGCCATGCGTCTTACCAAGTACACACATTCCTGTGTCCGGCTGGAGCGTCCGGGGGCCGGGACACTGGTCATCGACCCCGGCATCTGGAGCGAGGCACGGGCGCTGCACGGTGCCGACGCGATCCTGGTGACGCACGAACATGCCGACCACGTCGACGTGCTGCGGCTCAAGGGACTCGGCGCGCCCGTCTACGCACCCAAGGGCGCGGACTTCGGCGGCCTCCTGGATGTCATCGAGGTGGAGCCGGGCGAGGAGTTCAGCGCGGCCGGCTTCCCTGTCACGGCGCACGGCGGTCGGCATGCGCGGATCTACGGCGATCTCCCGGACTGCGCCAACCTCGGATATCTGATCGATGAGCGCCTCTACCATCCCGGCGACTCGCTCCATGTGCCGGACAAGCCGGTGGAGACCCTGCTCGTGCCCGTGCAGGCATCGTGGCTGCGCACGTCCGAGGCCATCGACTTCGTCCGGGCGATCGGGCCGGAACGCGCCTACGGCATCCATGACGCGCAGATCAACGAGCGGGGTCTGCAGAGCGTCAACGGCTGGCTCGGCGAGGAAGCGGGCGGGTGCTACAGCTGGGTGCCGCCGGGGGCGGTGTCGCCCTGCTCGGAGCGCTGACTGCGGGCCCGGAACGGTAACTTCCGGCCCGTCCGGCGATCCCGGACGGCGCTCGCTCAGCCGGTCCGGCGATCCGGTACGGCGCTCGCTCAGCCCGCCCGGACGCGCGGTGTCGCTCAGGCCCCGGGCGCGCCGGCGCGCAGGCCGTCCATGACGAGGTCCAGGAGCCGTTCGGCGCGTGGTTGCCAGTCGCTGTGCGGATCGATCTGCCAGAGGCCGGAGATGGCGAGGACGAAGTCGTCGGGGGTCACCCCCGGGCGGATGGTGCCGGCCTCTTCGTTCGCCCTCAGGAGGAGGGTGACGGCTGAGGTCACCGGGCCGTGCCCGAGTCCGGCCAGACTGCCGTGTGTGCAGGTGGCCTTGCGCATCGCCTCGGCCAGACCGGCCTTGGCCATGGCGTACTGGGCGAGGCGGTCCATCCACTCCCGCAGGGCCTGGTCGGGTGCGCGGGTCTCCAGCAGCTGGGACGCGGTGTCGGAGACCTGCTGCACTTCATGGCAGTAGACCTCAAGGACCAGCGCCTCGCGGTTGGGGAAGTTGCGGTAGAAGGTCCCTTGTCCGACGCCCGCCTTCTTCGCGATCGTGCTCAGCGGGGCGTCGGCCGACCGCGTCAGCTCCTCCAGGGCGACTTCCAGAATGCGGTCGCGATTCCGCTGCGCGTCCGAGCGCACCGGCGCGGGCTTTCTCTGCTGCACTCGTCCTCCTCCCGAAATCACGGACGGATCGGTCTTGCTAAGCGGACAGCTGTCCGGTAGATTCAGAATCCAGCGGACAGCTGTCCGCTTAGGTCCACCATACCGCCGGATGCGGCCGGCGTGGACGGCCGGGACACAGCGACCGGCCCCTCGTCCCACCGCACCCGCCGCAGGAACCCCTGTCGACGCCCGCACGTACAGCGCAATCCTCCCGAACCGCACGCGAGGCCGTCCCTTTCGACGCCCCGCTCTCTCGCGACAAGGACAGCTCGACGTCCTGGCCGGCCAGTTTGGCCACCGGGCCGACCTGCCGCGCCTCACCCACGCGAAAGAAGGCTGATCATGGCCCCATCGACGTCCAGCGTCATCACCCTGAACATCAACGGCGAAAAGCGCACGCTGCCCGTCGACCACCGCACCACCCTGCTCGACGCGCTGCGCGAGCAGCTCGATCTCACCGGCACCAAAAAGGGCTGTGACCACGGCCAGTGCGGTGCGTGCACGGTGCTGCTCGACGGGCGCCGGGCCGTCTCCTGTCTGCAGCTCGCGGTCGCCGCCGAGGGCTGCGAGATCACCACCATCGAGGGTGTGGCGGACGGAGCGCGGCTCCATCCGGTGCAGCAGGCCTTCCTCGACCTCGATGGCTATCAGTGCGGCTACTGCACACCGGGGCAGATCTGCTCGGCCATCGCGGTGATAGAGGAGCATGCGGCGGGCTGGCCGAGTGCCGCGACCGCCGACCTACGCCCCGAAGCGGGCCCACCGGCGCTGACCGCCGAGGAGATCCGGGAGCGGATGAGCGGCAATCTGTGCCGCTGCGGTGCCTATGTGTCGATCGTGCAGGCGGTGGCCCAGGCAGCGGAGACGGCGGCCGGACGGACGACCGGTTCGGCGGAAGGGGAGATGGCGGTATGAGGGAATTCGGCTATCAGCGGGCGTTCGACGTCCCCGGGGCGGTCGCACTGCTCGGCGCCGATCCTGACGCCCGCTGTCTCGGCGGCGGCACCAACCTCGTCGACCTGATGAAGTCCGGGGTGGAACGGCCCGCGCTGCTCATCGACGTACGCGACCTGCCGCTCGGCCGGATCGAGCCCCGGGACGGCGGCGGTCTGCACATCGGCGCGACGGTCACCAACAGCGATCTCGCCGCCCACCCCGAAGTACGGCGGCGCTACCCGGCGTTGGCGGAGGCCGTGCTGGCCGGTGCCTCGGGGCAGTTGCGCAATATGGCCACGGTCGGCGGGAATCTGCTCCAGCGCACCCGCTGCGGCTACTTCACCGACCCGGCGAAGCCGTGCAACAAGCGCGTCCCCGGCAGCGGCTGCCCCGCCGTCGCGGGCGAGCACCACAACCACGCCATCCTGGGCGCCTCCGCCCACTGTGTGGCCGTCCACCCCTCGGACATGGGGGTGGCACTGACCGCCTTCGACGCCGTGGTCTCGTACGAAACCGTGGACGGGCCGGGCGAGTTGCCGCTCGCGGACTTCTATCTGCCGGTGGGCGACACCCCGCACCGGGAGACCGCGCTGCCGCCCGGGGCGCTGATCACCGGCCTCACCCTGCCGCCGGCGCCGGTCGCCGCCACCTCCCGCTACCGGAAGGTGCGTGAGCGGGCGTCCTACGCCTTCGCGATCGGCTCGGTCGCCGCCGCCCTCGACGTCCGGGAGGGCGTCGTCCAGGACGTGCGCCTCGCCTTCGGGGCGGTCGCGTCCCGGCCGTGGCGGGCCCGGGAGGCCGAGCGGGTGCTGACCGGGGGCCCGGCGGACGCCGAGGCGTTCGCCGCCGCCGCGGACGCCGAACTCGCCGCCGCCGAGACGCTGCCCCACAACGGATACAAGGTGACCCTGATGCGCAACCTCGTCGTGTCCGTGCTGAGCGAACTCACCGAGGAGGCCACTCGATGACCACCACCACGGAACCCCGCGCGGTGACCGGGGCCGTCGGCGCCGCCCACACCCGTCTGGAGGGCTGGGACAAGGTCACCGGAGCGGCGCGCTATGCGAGCGAGATCCCGTTCGCCGAACTCACCCACGGCTGGCTGGTGTTGTCCACGATCGCCCGCGGCCGTATCCGCTCCGTGGAGTCGGCGCCCGTCCTGGCCATGCCCGGCGTCCTCGCGGTCCTGCACCACGGCAACGCACCGCGCGTCAGCGGGGACTACACCGGGCCGCTCGGCTCACCGGACCCGATCCTGCAGGTCTTCCAGCACGACCGGGTGCCGCATGTCGGCTGGCCGGTGGCGCTGGTCGTCGCGGAAACCCCGGAGCAGGCCAGGGAAGCCGCCGAGACTCTGATCGTCCGCTATGACGAGGAGCCGCACGACGTCGCCTTCTCCCCGGGGCGCCCCGGTATGTACACACCGGAGAATTCCCCCATGTCGGCGGCGGAGACGGCGAAGGGGGACCTGGAGGCCGAACTCGACGCGTCCGCGGTGGTCGTGGACGCCGAATACACCACACCGGAAGAGCATCACAGCCCGTTGGAGCCGCATGCGGCGATGGCGCGCTGGGACAGCGGCCGGCTGGAGGTCGTCGACTCCAATCAGGGCAGCAGGTTCGTGGCGGATGAACTGGCGAAGCTGTTCTCGCTCGACCCGGACTCGGTGCGGGTACGGTCCGAACACGTCGGCGGTGGCTTCGGCGCCAAGGCGACCCGCCCGCATGTGGTGCTCGCCGCGATGGCCGCCACCGTCCTCCACCGCCCGGTCAGGGTCGTCCTGACCCGCCGCCAGATGTTCTCCGTCGTCGGCTACCGCAGCCCCACGGCGCAAAGGATCCGGCTCGGCGCCGACCCCGACGGGCGGCTGCGCGCATTCGACCACCAGGCGGAGTCCCTCACCTCGACCGTGCATGAATTCATCGAGCGCAGCGCCGACTTCGGGCGGCCGATGTACGACGCCGAGGCGCACTACACCGTCAACCGCGTCGTCCCGCTCGATGTACCGACACCGAGCTGGATGCGCGCACCGGGCGAGGCACCGGGCTCGTTCGCGCTGGAGTCCGCGCTCGACGAACTCGCCGAGAAGTGCGCCATGGACCCGATCGCGCTGCGCGCCCGCAACGAACCGGAGGTGGGGCCGGTCTCCGGTCTGCCCTTCAGCAGCCGCAGGATGCTCGCCTGCTTCGAGGAGGGCGCCCGCCGGTTCGGCTGGGCGGACCGCGATCCGCGTCCCGGCACCCGCCGCGAAGGGCGCTGGCTGCTCGGCACCGGCACCGCAGCGGCCACGTTCCCCTCGGGCGTCGCTCCGTCCACGGCCGCTGTGACGGCGGAGGCGGACGGCACCTTCACCGTACGGATCACCGCGGCGGACATCGGAACCGGGGCCCGGACCGCATTGGCCCTGGTCGCCGCGGACGCACTGGAAGTGGCCCCGGAACGCATCCATATGAAGATCGCGGACAGCGACTTCGGCCCGGCGATGATCGCCGGCGGCTCGATGGGCACCCGCTCCTGGGCCTGGGCGATCACCGCCGCGGTGAGCGAGCTGCGGGAGCAATTGGCCCTGGGCGGCGGCATCCCGCCACAGGGGATCACGGCCCGCTCGGACACCGGCGAGGCCGTCATGGCGCTGGCGAAGAAGGAACGGCATACGTTCGGGGCGCAGTTCGCCGAGGTCGCCGTGGACATCGCGAGTGGCGAAGTGCGGGTGCGGCGGATGCTCGGCATCTTCGCCGCGGGCCGAATCGTCAATCCGCTGACCGCGCGCAGCCAGTTCATTGGCGGCATGACCTGGGGACTGTCCATGGCGCTGCACGAGGAGGCGGTCAGGGACCAGGCCTCGGGCGGCCATGTCGGCGCCGATCTCGCGGGCTACCACTTCGCCGCGCATGCCGATGTCCCGCCCATAGAGGCGGACTGGGTGGACGACCCGGACCCCGACGACCCGGTCGGGATCAAGGGCATCGGCGAGGTCGGGATCGTGGGAGCCGCGGCGGCCATCGCCAACGCGGTCTGGCATGCGACAGGCGTCCGCCACCGGCACCTGCCGATCCGCCCCGACCGTGTCCTGGCGGCCGCAACCGCACCAGGAGGAGACCGGGATGCTTGACCTCGCCGAGACGTTGCACGGCTGGCTGGAGGAGGGGCGGGAGTTCGCCGTCGCCACGGTCGTGGCCGTCGACGGCAGTGCGCCACGCACCCCGGGCGCCGCCCTCGCCGTCGACAGCCGGGGCACGGTCATCGGCTCGGTCTCCGGCGGCTGTGTGGAAGCGGCGGTCCACGACCTGTGTGTCCAGGCGCTCCGGGACGGCCGGGCGGTGCCGGCGCGGTTCGGCGACCACCCCGAGGATGCCTTCGCGGTGGGCCTGACCTGCGGCGGAACCATCGAGGTCCTGGTCACGCCGGTGCGCGCTGACACACCGGACCGGCAGGTGTGGGCGGCGGCGCTGACGGCCGTCGGCGGGGGAGCGGCGGCGGCACTCGCCCTCGTGGCCCGTGGCCCCGCCGCGCTCCTCGGCAGGGCCCTGCTCGTGCACCCCGACGGCTCGTACGAAGGCGGCCTCGACGGGCCTCCGGAGCTGGACCGCGCGGTGGCCGACGAGACCCGCGCCCTGCTCGACGCGGGCCGCACCGGCAGCTTCGCCCTCTCGGAGCGCGGATCGCGCTGCGGAAGCGCGCTGACCCTGTTCGTCGAGTCGAGCGTGCCGCCACCCCGCATGATCGTCTTCGGCGCCGTCGACTTCGCCGCGGCGCTGGTGCGTACCGCGAAATTCCTCGGCTACCACGTGACGGTGTGCGACGCCCGCCCCGTCTTCGCCACCCGCGACCGCTTCCCGGAGGCCGACGACGTGGTGGTCGACTGGCCGCACCGCTACCTCCGGCGCACCGGGACCGACGGCCGCACGGTCCTGTGCGTGCTCACCCACGACGCCAAGTTCGATATCCCGCTGCTGACGGAGGCACTGCGGCTGCCGGTCGCGTTCGTCGGCGCGATGGGCTCCCGCCGCACCCACGAGGACCGCAATCGCCGGCTGCGCGAGGCCGGCGTCACCGAGCGCGAACTGGCCCGGCTGCACTCCCCGATCGGCCTCGACCTCGGGGCCCGTACGCCCGAGGAGACCGCCCTGTCGATCGCGGCCGAGATCGTCGCCGTACGCCAGGGCGGCACGGGCGTACCCCTGACCGGCTCGCAAACCCCCATTCACCACGACGCGAACGAACGAATACCGGGCGCGACCGGACCGCATGCGGCCGCATAACGCGGCCGCCTCGCGGGCCGCCCGAACCCAGGTGGCCCGCGAGACGGCCCGCGAGAGGGCGGGCGAGATGACGGGTTACAGAGCAGGCGACTGATACGCCCCGCTGATACGTCCCGCTGATACGCCCCGCCCCCGAGCGGGCAGGCATGCGGTCATGACCGTCCTCGTCGGAACCTCCGGCTGGCAGTACAAGGACTGGCGCGATGTCCTCTACCCACAGGACCGGCCGCAGCGACTGTGGCTGGAGGAGTACGCACGGCACTTCGCGACCGTCGAGAGCAATGCCGCCTTCTACCGGCTGCCCGAGGAGAAGACCTTCGCGGACTGGCGGGACCGGACCCCCGACGGGTTCGTGATGGCCGTAAAGGCAAGCCGCTATCTGACCCACATCAAGCGGCTGCGCGAGCCGCAGGAGCCGGTCGGCCGGCTGATGGCGCGGGCCGCCGCCCTCGGCCCCCGTCTCGGTCCCGTCCTGCTCCAACTACCGCCCACGCTACGGGCGGACGCCGAGCTGCTGGACGACTGCCTCCGCTGCTTTCCCACCGGCACCCGGGTGGCCGTCGAGCCCCGCCACACCTCGTGGTGGACCGCGGAGATCCGTACGGTGCTGGAGCGGCGGGGCGCCGCGCTGTGCTGGGCGGACCGCGGTTCCCGACCCGTGACGCCCCTGTGGCGGACCGCCGACTGGGGGTATCTGCGCTTCCACGAGGGCCGCGCGGAACCCTGGCCGCGCTACGGCAGACAGGCGCTCACCACCTGGGCACGCCGGATCGCCGACACCTGGCCGGCCGGGGCCGACGTCTACACCTACTTCAACAACGACCCGGGCGGCGCGGCCGTCCGCGACGCCACCCACTTCGCCCGTGCCGCGGCGGCCACGGGCCGCTCCGTGAGCCGTGCCCCATCCGGGCGTGGCGCCACCCGGTGACCATGGCGCCGGGATATATCTGCGCTCGTACCGCCGGGCCGGGCGAACGAGCTGACGAGGTGAGACACGGATGATCCGCAGACGGATGGTGGTCTCCGGCGACGTGCACGGCGTGTTCTTCCGCGACACCTGCCGCCGCACGGCCGACGAGCTGGGGGTGTCCGGCTGGGTGCGCAACCTTGCGGACGGCACGGTGGAGGCGGTGTGCGAGGGAGAGCCCGAGAGCGTGCGGGAGTTGGTGGACTGGGCGCACCAGGGCCCGCCTCTGGCCACCGTCGACGCCGTGTCCGTACGGGAGGAGGAGCCGGAGGGGCTGACGGGCTTCGAGATCCGGCCGACAGCCGGAGGGGTCTGACCGGGCCGGGCCGGGCTGGGCCGGGCTGGGCGCGGCATGGACCGGCGCCCTGGGGGTGCCCGGCGCGAGGCGCCCCGGCGCGAGGCGCAACCCTGAGGGGGGCGCCCCGCGTAAGAGGCACCGGGCAGTCGCGACCCGGTACGACAGGTTTGCCGTCCGCTACGAGGCGACGGTACTGGTCGCCGCGCTCAACGAGTGGTGGTAACCGCCATCACGGGTGCCGGGCCGAGCGCCAAATCAAGAGACCGCCCCGACTCCCACGTGGTGGAATCAACCACCATGGGTGAGATAAGACATCCGGCTTCGGACCATGCGGATCTGCTGACCCGGATGGAGCGGAACCTGGCCGAGCACGCCTGTCACCTGCATCGGCACATTGCGGGTATGACCGTTGCCGACGCGGATGACCTTCTGGTCGCTGACAGCGGTATCGACGACGACACCTTCAACATCGTCGCCATGGCCCGCTTCAGCTCGGACACTGCCGACGCGCGCATCGCCGACACTGTCCGGACGCTGGCCGCCAGGCATCGCCCGTTCTCGTGGTGGGTCGGCCCTGCCTCGACCCCGTGGGATCTCTCCGCCCGCCTGACCACCGTCGGCCTTGAGACGTCCGAACGGGAGGTGGCCATGTGGGCGCCCCTGGACGAGGCCACACCGCCGGAGAACCCCGCCGGGCTCGATATCCGCCCCGTGACGACTCGCGAGGGCCTCGCCGACTACGCCACGGTCCTGGCCGCGAACTGGGATCCGCCCGCCGCAACCGTCCAGCACTTCTTCGCCCTGGCCGCAGAGCGGGCGCTCGCCGACGACTGCCCGGCCCGCTACCTGGTCGGCTACGTGAACAACCAGCCGGTCTGCTCGGCGGAGATCTTCCTTCATGCGGGACTCGCCGGGATCTACAACATCGCCACGCTGGCCACCCATCGCCGACGCGGCTATGGCGGCGCCATCACCCTCGCTGCTTTGGGCACCGCACGTGACCACGGCCATCGGACCGCCGTCCTGCAAGCCTCTGCGGACGGCCTACCCGTCTACCGACGCTTGGGCTTCCATGACTGCGGCCAGTTCATCGAACACGCCATCAGCCCCTGAAAACCACCGCTACTCCTGGGCCACTCTCGCACCAGACCCGAGTCGGTGCGCCCCGCGCGAGGAACGGCCGCGTCAGCCGTCCGGTGAACGCCCGCAGCAGCCCCGCGAGGCAAAGGATCTGAGCCGCCGGACGCCCCGCCTCAGCCCATCAAGACCGCCGCGTCCCACCCGCTCACCTCATCGACGGCGGCTCCCCGGCGGGCATCGGCGTAGTCAGCCAGTACGAGTGCGATCCCGGCGGCGCCGTCCAGGAGGCCGGGGTTGTGCACCCGGTGAGGTGCGGGTCCCGACAGCGGTGAGGGTGGCACAACTTGCCGGTAGCCAAAGGGAGTTCCGGCGTCGTACTCCGCCACCAGTTCCCGGGCGAGAGCGTCCGCCGCCGTCCACCAATCGGTGCGCCCCGTGGCGGCGGCCATGCGGTTGATGGTGTGCAGGATGCCCGCACGGCCATGGCAGAAGCCCGGGTCGGTGGATACGGCGGCATCGAGTGGGCGGCGCAGCAGGCCGCCGATCGCGTCCTCGGCCAGGGACGTCAGCCGGTGGTCACCGAGCGCCCGCCCGGCCAGATACAGGGCCCAGGCGATCCCGGACGTCCCGTAACACCATCCCGGCCGGGACCTCGCCCCCGCTCCCCGGGCGGACGGCCGGGACGGCGCCCCGGCCGCCTCCGACGCGGCGACCCGGCCGGGCCACCGCATCCCCGTGCCGTCGGAGTACCCCACGCTCACCACCCAGTCGGCCATGCGGCGGAGGGCATCCGTCATCCCCGGCACCCGGTGTCCGGAGCGGTGCGCCAGCGACAGCAGGGCGAGGGGGCCGCAAATCCCGTGGGCGGCACCGACGTTGAGGTCGCCGTTCGGGTACGTATCGCGGTCGCGGGGGACGAGGTACCGGTCGGGGGCGCACCACCACCCCGGCACCTGGACTCCTTCTGCCGTGGGGGACCGGACGGGGTGTGCCATGCCGACCAGGAAGTCCAGGACCTCGCGGAGCGCCTCTGCGCACCGCTCGTCGCCCCGGTCGGCCGCCTGCAGGAGGCCGCGGCCTTCACCCGCCAGGCCGGAGGTCACGTCGTAGTCGTCGGCCGCCAGCCCCGGGCCATGGTCCTGCCGCCGTGCCACCAGCCGGGCGACATGGGCCCGGACGTATCCGGCGTGCACCTCGGCGCTGCGTGCCAGCAGCCGGGTATAGCCGCCGTGCGCGTCGGCGTGCAGTTGGGCGGGCAGGAGTAGATCGCCGACCATGGACGGGCCGGCGGCGGCGGTTGCCGCGACGGCCGCGGTGAGATGGGCGTGCCCGACCGCCGCATAGCGGGCGTCGTTCCGGGCGCACCGGATGTGCAGCAGCGCGATGCCGGGGTGCCCCATCAGCAGCGATGCGGGCTGCCAGGCGGGTTGCAGCAGTTCCGGCGGCAGTGCGGCCAACGCCTGCCGGGCGGTGGCGGCCACCCGCTCCGGTGAGCTGAGCAGATCGGCGACGCGGTAGGCGAGGTCCGACGCCGCGTCGCACAGTGCGAGCGGTGCGGTCATTGGTTGTTCCGCCTCCGGCCGAGCCATAGCGCCAGCGCCTCACGGGCCGTCACCCGCGCCGCCCGTTCCTGTTCGGGCCGCGGGCCGAGCAGCCGGTTGCAGTGCATATGGGCCAGGCTCAGGGCGATCCGGCCCGTCCGGTCACGGTCCGCGCCACCGGCGGACAGCACCTCGTGCAGTCCGGCCAGCGCCGGGCCACGGGTGCTCCACCCCACGCCCCAGCCGTCCGCGGCGGCCGGCGGCCGGGGCCGGGCGTGCGCGTCGAGCAGCGCGGCGACCTCCTGCTTCCGGGCCCGTGGGACCTCTCCCCGGTGCTCCAGTACCGACGGGCTGCTGAGCCAGCCGAGTGCCTCGTCCGGGGTGCCGAGGCGGGTGAGGATGTCGAGGATGCCCAGGGCGGCGGGCAGTGACGGATCGCCGAGCTGGTCGGGGGCCATGGCCAGCAGCGTGACCACGGATTCGCTGTCGGCGTGGAAGACGCGTTCGGCGTGGCCGAGGGCGGCCGGTCCGCCGTATCGCTCGATCTCGGGCTCGTAGCTGTCCAGGACCAGCTGCCCGAGGAGCCCGGCCGCCGACCGTGCCCGCGCCCAGGAGTGGAGCTCGGGAAGCAGCACCGGCCACAGGGAGTCCGGCTTGCCGTGGAAGCGCAACCGGATGTGCGGTGCCGGGTCCTCGTAACGGAGGAAGAACCAGAGGTCGGCGCCCGCTCGACGGAGCAGCTCGGGATCGGTCAGGGCGCCCAGGTGACGGGCCAGTACCTCCGGCTGGCGTGCCGGGGGCACATAGAGCTTGGCGTAGAGCCAATCGCCGCCGGGCAGGTGCGTGCGCGCGTCGCGGCCGCTGTCCGGGCCGTCCGTCAGGAGCGGGACCGGCGCCGCCGCCACCGGGCGGGCCCGCCCGGTGGCGTGGGCGGTGCTCCGGCCGGGGGGCCGGGCGAAGACGGGAAAGACGAACTCGGCGGCATGGGGACCCTCGGGGCCCCGGAACCACTGCCGCTCCGCCCGGCCCCCGAACCGCTCCATCAGCGTCAAGTCGCCCGCCCGCCGCACCTCGTCGCGGAGCACCAGCAGATCCAGCGGATCGTCGAGGTCGACCGCGACGCGGTGATCGGCCTTGGTGAGCAGCACCCGCCGGGGGACGTCCCAGCGCCGCCGCCACTGCCCGACCCGCTCGCCCCACTCCGCGTCCCCTTGAACGGCCGCGGCGCGCAGGGCCCGGTCCGGCAGCCAGCGCGCCGGGGAGAGCACGGTCCGGCCGTGGCGCACCCGTGGCAGCGCGGGAGCCGACGCCCAGCGTCCCCAGCTCCACCCCGCGCAGAAGGACCGCCCCTCCTGCCCGAGTTCCAGCAGGAACCGTGCCACGTACGGAAGATGGCCGTTGCCCGGGTTGAGCATCGAGTACGACAGCGGGCGCACTCTGCGGCCGGTCGGTCCGTCGATGAGCCGGAGGCCGTCCGGATCCGCGTGGACCGCGAGGGTCTCCAGGCGCAGATCGTGCGCCGTCTCCGTCGTGGCAGGGCCGACGCCCAGGGGGAGGCGATGGGAGAGCCACTGCGGGACGGCGGAGACATTGGCGGAACGCGCCACCCTGGGCCGGTAGGCGACACAGGCAGGGATCTCGCCGTCCGGTGCGCTCCGCTCCGCATGCCGCGCAAGCTCCTGAATCCGCGCGCCCGCCCCGCCGAGCACCGGCGCGAACCGGCTGAACATCGCCCCGGCCAGCGGCGACACCGCCTGCGGCGCGAGCACCAGATCGAAGTCCCCCGTACACAGGGCGTCCCAGCCGGGCGCCACCAGCTCGGCCACCACCTCCATGCTCAGGGGAGCCGGCCCGCGCCCCTCCGGTTCCAGGGCGCGTACGGTCTCCTCGTCGAGCACCACTTCCCGCGCGCCACGACGGGCCGCGTCCAGCAGCAGCTCACCGAGGACCCGGTCGCGCGCCGCCCCGGCCTCGGGGGAGGGCATGGCTCCGGGCTGCCGGTAGGCGCGGGGCAGCCCCAGCCCACGGGCGTCGTCGAGCAGTTCCAGGACCGGCACCGCCCGCTCGGTGCCATACCGTTCGAGGAACGCCAGGTGGTAGTCGCGCAGCTGCGGATTGCCGCGGTGGACGGGGGAGGTCCGCCACAGCACCGTCGCGGCACGCGCCGCCTCGCGGGCCACCTCATGCGGCAGGGTCAGCCGTACGTCCAGGGACAGGTCGGTCTGGAGGACATCGGCGGCCGGTCGCAGCGCCCGCATCCGCGCGGAGACCGCGGTCAGCCGGGCCCGCCGGTCGCCGGGCGGCGTGGCGTCCAGTGACCCCAACTCCCCGTGTATTGCGCGCAGTTCATGAGCGGTGGGGTGGTCGACCCCGTGCACCCGGTCGCGTAAGTGATCGAGGGGAGTGGTGCAGTCGGGTGGCGGCGTCAGGTCGGTCAGCAGGAAGTGGCCGCGGACGAGCTGCGCGATGCTGCCTTCGACCGCCCCGCCGGGCGCCTGCGGGAACTGTCGCTTCGCCTCCTCCACCAGCCGGGGAAAGGGCGTGGGGCGCGCCGCGGCCGCCAGGAGGTGCCGGACCACCCGGGTGTGGCGCACGGATCCCGCCAACTGCCGCTCCCCGGTGGGGTCATGGTGATCGACGAGCACCAGCCGGCCGTCCCGCACGGTGTGCAGGTTGTTGGCCGTGAGCCGTGAACGCTCCAGTACGGCGGGGACGGTGCGCAGCGTCTCCAGTACGCCGTCCAGCCAGGCCGCGTCCGGCCGGGTCACACCGCGCCTGCCGCCGATGGGCTCCCGTACGGGCGCCGTCCCGAATCCGGCGAGCCCGACTCCGGCGAACAGGCCGAACGGGGTGGGGCGGTGGGACATCCGTGAGCGGTATTTCGCCAGCGCCATGGCGATACGGCGAAGCGACTTGAGCCGGAGCCGTTCCCCGGCGAGGACCCGGTCGACCTCCGCCGCCAGGCTCGCGCTGGCCAGGCTCACCGCCTCCATGAACCGTGGCTCGGCGGCGAGTTCCGTAATCTGCCGACGCAGTCGGCTCTCCTCGGGTTCGTGCGGGGCCTCGCCAGACGGCCGGGACTGCCGGGCTGCCGTGGGCGCATCCGAGGGCAGCGGGAGAGCCGCGGCCCGTACCAGCGCCACCTCCCCGCACTCGAAGGCCACCTCACCCGTACCGCGCACGCTCATCCCCGCCTCGTCGCTCTCCTGACTCCGCACTCCGCTTCACCCGACGACGGTGCGGGGTGCCGCGGACGACGTCCTGCAGCACCCCGCACCCGTGTCTCAGCAGTGCCAGGAGGTGGGCGGGCAGACCTGCGTCATGAGCTTCGAGTCCTGCGCCTTCACGGCGGTCGTGGCCGACTCCAGGATTTCCATGTCCAGGTCGAGGTCGAATTCGTCCACGTTGATGGTGACGTTCTCCATGGTGCCCCTCCAAAGAAAGTTAATTCAATTCCGGAGTATTTCCGTCGTTGCGGCGCAATGCCGCAACGACCGAGATAGTCCATCCGAGGTCAAGATCCGCGTCAAGCGCTTTCAAGACGTATCCCGGGCTCAACTCCCCGTCTCCGGGGCCCTGTTCAGCCACACCGCGCACCGCTTGAACGCCTCTATAGGGCCGTCGGAGCCCCACTCAGAGAAAGTCGAGTTCGGAGGTGAGCCGAACCCCGGTGCGGCGCAAAACCTCCTGTTGAACGAGCTCGATCGCCCGGGTGAATCCGGCTGCCGTCGCCCCCTCGTCGGCGACCAGTGTGTAGTGCAGTGACGACATGCGAACGCCCTCGACAATCGGGGTACTCAGCGCGAAACCGGCCTGCCGGATGAGCCAGCTCGCACTGACCCGCGTCGAGCCGTCGGGGAAGCGGTTCACCGGTGCGTTGCGCGCCCGCAGACCGTCGGCCTGTACGGGCGTGATCTCGGGGCTGAGAAACACACTGCCGACCGATCTGTCATCGGTGCCGCTGCATCCCAGCACCATGCCCTTGCTCCGCCGTACCGCCAGCACCGCCTGGGTCACCTCGTCCAGGGGCACCCGGCTCCCGACCGGGACGTCCAGCGCGGCGGCGACCGTCCGATAGGTCACCGGCGCGCTCAGCTCGGACCGGCGCAGTGCGAAGACCAGGGTCAGCAGGGTCCACCGGCGGGAGTGCTTGAAGACGCTGGTGCGGTGCCCCAGCCCGCAGGCCGCCGCGTCCAGGGTGACCACACGGCCCAACTCCCAGTCCCAGGCCGTCACCTCCAGCAGACAGTCGGCGGTCTCCTGACCGTAGGCACCGACATTCTGGACCGGTGTGGCGCCGGTGGTCCCCGGGATGCCCACCAGCATCTCCATACCCGTGAGGCCCTCGGCGACGGTGATGCCCACCAGGTCGCCGAGCAGGTGACCGGCCTGCACCTCGACCAGCACCCGTTCCTCGTCGGCGCGGCCGGTCATCCGGACGCCCTTGGTGCTCATCCGCAGCACGGCGCCCTCGCATCCGGCATCGCTGACCACCACATTGCTGCCCTCGCCGAGACAGACCGGCGGGGCGGGGAAGGCGTCGGCCAGCGCGACGAACTCGGGGAAGTCCGCGGGGTCGAACAGCTCGAAGAGGACCGCGGCCGGCCCTCCGAGGCCGAGCGTCGTCATCGGGGCAAGCAGTACCTCGTGCGTGACTCGCATATGTTCCTGTTCTCCTGGATGCCGTTCCCATGTCGAGGGGCGGTGCTATGGCCGAGCGGACTTCGTGGCCACGCCTCAGCACGCCGCCCGCGTCTGGCCCGCGGCCAGCAGATCGTCGGACCGTTGCACGATGTCGCGCGCCACTGCGCTGTCGTACCGCACGAATCGCCGCCGCAGCGCCATCAGCCGCGCGTGGGCGCGCTGTGAGCTGACATTCTCGGCCAGGGCCAGCGCGTCCGTGGCGGCCGCCGCCGCGCCGTCGAGCTCGCGGCGCGACAGTCGCGCCTCGGCCAGCGAGGCGCTGTGCAGCAGCAGATTGCGCGGCTGACTGCCCCGGAGCATGTCGATCCCGAGGGTGAGATGCCGCTCCGCCCGCTCGGGGCGCCCCAACTCCAGCCAGGCCCGGCCGGCGTCGGCCACCATGACCGCGGGGGTGAGCCAGTATGCCCAGGGCGGCCCGGCCGACGGCTTGCCCTCCCGGCTGAGCTCGGCCGCCTCGTCCAGGGCCCGCTGACAGGCCGCCTCATCGCCGAGGCCGGCATGGGCGCGGGCCTCGCGGGTGGCCAGCAGCGCCTGGCCGATGCCCATGTCCTCCTGCGCGGACCCCTTACGGGCGATCCGGATCAGCCGCAGCGCCTCCTCCGCCCGCCCGGCCCAGCCGGCCCGGTAGCTCATACAGGAGATGATGTACGCGGCGAGCGGCCGGTCGCCGGCCGCCCGTGCGGCATCCAGGGCCGCCAGAAAACGCGAGTTGCTCAGCTCATCCATCCCCTGATCGGCCGTCAACCAGGCGGTGAGCTGGCCGAGTTCGGCGAGAATCCGATGCAGCTGCCGTCCGGTCGACGCGTCGTAGGCGTACTTGGCGGCCAGCCGTTCCGCCCACTGCAGATCCTGTAGCGCCCAGTCCAGTACGAGCCCGCTGCTGCCGCTGTCGTCCAGCTGCCGCAGCTGCTGGATCCGGGCGGTCAGCATCTCGATCGCGACCCCGGGAATCTCCTCGCCGCGCGCCCGCGAGGGCGGCGGCAGCGCTTCGTCGGCCACCAGCCAGTCCACCGACGCGGTGAGCGGATCGAGCGCGGACGACTGCCGTACGGGCGCCGCGAGGTGCGGCCGAGCGGTGACCTGCCGCCGCGGCGGGGCCGTGGACGGGAAGTGCGCGGGCCACAACGCCCCGACCACGATCGGCTCGCCGAGGTGATCGGACAGGATCTTCGCGACGATGTACGGCAGCCGACGCCGGGGGCAGGCGCCCTTCAGCCAGTTGTACGGCGCCTTGCTGCTGATGGTCCCGCTGCCGCACCGCTTGTTGATCTCACGGGCCAACCGCTCCGGTGGCCAGGCTAATCGCGCCAGACAGCTCGCTAACACAGACGTCTCATTCATCGCCGGAGAACCTCACCCGCGCGAGCGCTCAACTCTGAGGGCGCGACGCCCGGGGCAGGACCGTCCGCCTCCGAGGACGAACGCAGGCCCGCCGTCATCCCGGACCGCAGCGACATCGGGCCGACGGTGTGCATAGCCGCTTCCCACGCCCCCCTGCCGACAACTGCCCAGCCATAGTAGGGATGCCCTGGAGCGTGACACCAAACCTGTGAGGACGGACACAGCCGCTGCACATGGTGTGCAGGAGCGTCTCGCGGGGCTGGCGCCAGGCACGACCATGGAGGTGGCCTATGCACTACCGCGAACCCGCCGACCTCCACGAGCCGCTGGGCTTCGGACGCAAGGCCACCCCGAGCCCTCAGACCCTGTCCAGCTCCCGGACCGGCCCGGCCCCCGAGTCCCGCACCGTTCCCGGCCGGAGTGCGCCCCAGTAGAGCGCGACCCCGACCGCCAGCACGCCGACCGCGAACAGGAAGGGGGTGTTGAAGGAGCCGCTCACCTGGGCGAGCCAGCCGGTGAGGAGTACGCCGCCCGCGGTGGCCGCCGTGTTGAGGAAGTTCATCAGTCCGCTCACCGCCCCCACCGCGCCGGGCGGTGCGAGCAGTCCGGGCAGTCCCCATGCGACCGGGGCGGCGATGGCCAGGCCGGCCAGGGAGACGGACATCCAGCAGACCGCGATGGCGGGTGATCCGGCGCTGCCCGCGGCGCCGATCGTGCCGCCGAGCGCCAGACCACCGGTCAGTACGGTCCTGCGGACGGCCCACGGGTTGCGGCCCCGGCGGATCAGGCGGTCCACCAGCCAGCCGCCCACAGCGAGTTCGGCGACCGTCGCCACCGCCCACGGGACCATCGAGTAGAAGCCGGACTGCAACAGCCGTACATGGAACTCCCGTTGAAGGAACTCGGGCATCCAGGTCAGCACGATATTGATTGTGTAGCCGTAGCAGGCGAAGCCGCAGGCCACGACCCAGACCCGGCCGGAGCGCAGGGCCGCGCGGAACTGCCGCAGTCCTCCCCGGTCGGTGTCCCGTGCCCCGCCCCGGAGGATGAACTCCCGCTCCGCGGGCCGTAGCGAGCGGTAGTCGGACGGCTCCCGGTAGCCCCACCACCACACCACGGTGAACAGCACACTGACCGCGGCGCAGAACAGGAACCCGGCCCGCCAGCCCCACTCGCTCATCACGAACGCCAGCACCGGGAACGCCACCATGTTGGCGAGCTTGGTGGCACCGTCGAACAGGGCCGTCGCCATCCCGCGCTCACTGACCGGGAACCACGATGCGGTCGCCTTGGAGGCGCCGACCATCGACGGCCCTTCGGCCACCCCGAGCAGCAGCCGCGCCAGGATGATGGGCCCGACCCCGCCGGCCACCGCGGTCAGCAGGCCCGCGACGGCCCACAGCGCGGAGGCGATCCGGGTCAGCCGCGAAACGCCCAGGACGTCCACGAGCATCCCGGCGGGTAACTGCACCAGGCAGTACGACCAGGTGAAGGCCGAGAGCACCACACCGAGTTGCTGAAGGTCCAGCCCGAACTCGTCGGCGATCGAGGAGCTCGCCACCGATATCGCCGTACGGTCAAGGAAGTTGACGACGATACCGCCGGCGAGCAGTCCGCCAATCGCCCAACGGGTGCGTCCACGGGGTGCCACGAGGTGCGCCAGCCTTTCCTGGTGGAGCGTCGGAGCCAATGCCGCGCGGACGCTACTCCAGTTGCCGAGGGGGCAGCCGTCGGGCGTGTCGTGAAATGGCGGTGGCGCGCCGGGGACACGCCACCGCGGTGCCTCGCCGCTGTGTTCGGGCCCGCTGACCGACGCGCCGAACAATGGCTGAAATTGCGAAAGGAGCGCGCACCCCGGGGCCACCTGCCGCGGCACGTGCCGCCGTGGCGCGTGCCGCCGTTACGACACGATGTCCCGCAGCGGCTTGCCCTCCAGATGGCCGATGACGTTCTGCACCGCTGCCAGAGCGATACGGACCAGGGTCTCGCGGGTGACGCCCGCGACATGCGGCGAGAGCACCACATTCGGGGCCTTGAGCAGGCGCAGCGCCGGCGTGGGCGGTTCGGGGTCGAAGACGTCCAGGCCGGCCCCGGCGAGGGTGCCCGCCTCCAGTGCGTCCGCGAGGGCGTCCTGGTCGATGAGGGCGCCGCGTGCGGTGTTGATGACGAAGGCGGTGGGCTTGAGGAGGGCGAGGCGCTCGGCGTCGAGCAGGTTGCGGGTCCGGTCGGTGAGCGGGGCGTGCAGGGTGAGGTAGTCGGAGGTGCGGAGCAGGTCGTTGAGGCTCAGATAGCGGGCGCCGCCCAGTCGCGCCTCGGTCTCGGGTCCGGCGGGCCTCGGTCCCGTATAGACGACGGTCATGTCGAACGCGACGGCGCGGCGGGCCACTTCCTTGCCGATATGGCCGAGGCCGATGATGCCAAGGGTCTTGCCGGACAGTTCGGTCAGCGACTGCTGGAGGCGCGGTAGCGCCCAGTCGGCCTCGACCAGGGCCGTGTGGGCCGGGACCAGCTGCTTGGCGAGGGCGAGCATGAGGGCGAAGGTCTGCTCCGCCACATTCTGCTTCTCCGCCCCGCTGGAGCCGATGTTGCAGACCGGGATGCCCCGCTCGCGGGCCGCGTCCAGGTCGACGTAGTCGAAGCCGTGGCTGGCGCACTGGACGAGTTCCAGATGTGGTGCGGCGGCGAGATGGGCGGCGGTGACCGGACTCAGCCCGGTGATCAGGAGGTGTGCTTCGCGCAGCGCCGCCGGGTCCTCGTCGGCCGATTCGACGACGGTGACCCGGGCCTGGGCGGGGAAGAGGCCGGCCAGCGCGGCTCCGGCGGAACGGCCGCCGACGTGCGGTGAGACGACGGCGAGCACGTTCTTCACGGGGTGCCGCTCAGGGGTGGGGGCGGAGTGCGGCGCGGTGGTCATACGGACTCCTCGATCAGGTCGTCGGCGGTCAGGCCGGCGGGGCGGGAGTGCCCGGACAGCGCGAGGGTGAGATCGAACTCGGCGAGCAGACAGCGCAGCACATGCTCCACGCCCGCCTGGCCGTCGAGGCCGAGACCGTACGCGTAAGGCCGCCCCACCAGCACCGACTCCGCGCCCAGGGCGAGCGCCTTGACGATGTCGTCGCCGGTGCGGATACCGCTGTCGAAGAGCACGGTGAGCCGGCCGGCGGCCGCCTCGGCGACCCGGGGCAGCGCATCGGCCGCGGCGACGGAGCCCGCCACCTGGCGTCCGCCGTGGTTGGAGACGACCACACCGTCCACGCCGGCCTCGGCGGCCCGCAGCGCGTCATCCGGGTGCAGCACGCCCTTGAGGACGATCGGCCCGTCCCAGTTCTCCCGCAGGAAGGCCAGGTCCGGCCAGGTCTTGGCGGGGTCGGCGAACATCCCCACGAAGTGCCTGACCGCCGCGTTCGGATCCTCGTGAACCGGCTTGGCGAGCCCCGCCCGGAACGCGGGATCGCTGAAGTAGTTGGCGGTGCCCACACCGTGCAGGAACGGCAGATACGCCTGGTCGAGATCGCGCGGCCGCCAGGCGAGGAGCGGGGTGTCGAGCGTGACGAACAGCGCGGTGTAGCCGGCCGCCTTGGCCCGGTTCAGAAAGCTCCTGGTGACCTCGCGGTCCTTCGCCCAGTACAGCTGGAACCACCGCTCCCCGTCGCCCATCGTCTCGGCGACCTGCTCCATGGGGGTGCTGGAGGCGGAGGACAGGATGTACGGCACGCCGTGCGCCGCGGCGGCCCGCGCGGCGGCCGACTCGGCGTCCGGGTGCATGATCGACAGCACGCCGACCGGCGCGAGCGCGAGCGGTGCGGGCAGCGCGCGGCCCCACAACTCCACGGACAGGTCGCGTTCGTGCACATCGCGGAGCATCCGCGGGACGATCCGCCGGCGGTCCAGTGCGGCCCGGTTGGCGGCGGCGGTGCTGCCGGTGCCCGCGCTGCCCGCCACATAGCCGACCGGGCCGGGGCCCAGCCGCTGCTCGGCGAGCTGTTCCAGCCGGGTCAGATCGGTCGGCAGCCGCGGCACGGTACCGGTCATGCCGTGGAGATAGATCTCGTACTGGAAGTCCGCCCAGTGCTTCGCCATCCGTACGTCCGCCTCTCGTCGCTGAGACTGCGTGTCCCCGCAGATCCTGGCGATCGTGACCGGTCCCGTCCACCGCGCTGCGCAGTACAGGCGCTGCGCTCGCGGTCGCCCGCCGTGCCGGGGCCGCCGTATCAGCCCTCCTTGTTGGCCTTGAGCTTCCGCCACACGGTGCTGAGCGCTTCCAGGTCCTCCTGGTCGAGGAGGTCGGTGAAGACCGGGGCCAGACAGGCGCGCCGGGTGGCATCGGCCTCGTCGAAGAGCCGGTGGCCGTCGGGGGTGAGCGACACCTCGACGGAGCGGGCGTCGCGGGCCGACGGGGTGCGGGTGGCCAGCCCGCGGCTCTGGAGGGCGTCCACGACGCGGGAGACCTGGCTGCGGCTGAGCATGGTGCTGTTGCCGAGCACCGAGGCCGGGACCGGATCCGGGCTGGAGGCGAGCCAGAGCATCACCTCGAACCAGGAGACCGGCAGGTCGTGCGCCTTGCTCAGGGCGCGGTCCACGCGTTCGGTGAGGACGGTTCCGGCCCAGACCAGCCCGTAGAAGGCGTGATCGGCCACGGGCATCTCGGCCTGGGTGAGCTTCCTTTTCGCCATGCGGCAAGGCTACCGGTTGCGTGTGCGCACACGTAATGCCTATGGTGTGTGTACACGCACTTAATTGCGCGGCGCTTCATCAGGTGCTTCAGCACGCACGTCATCAGCTCGGTACGGCCGAAAGGTTCGCCATGTCCTCCCACCCGACTCACTCGTCTCAGGCGTCTCACACGTCTCACCCGTCCAAGGTCGTTCTGATCACCGGTACGTCCTCCGGTATCGGCCTGGCCGCCGCGGTCGCCGCGGCGCGGGCCGGCTGGCAGGTGGTCGCGACGCTGCGGGACACCGGCCGCGCCGGTGCACTGCGCAAGGCGGCCGAGGAGGCGGGAGTGGAGCTCGACGTCCGGCAGCTGGACGTCACCGACGAGCGCTCCGTCGCCACCGCGGTCGACGGTGTGATCGCCGATTACGGCCGTCTCGACGCCGTGATCAACAACGCCGGTGCCGGACACCTCGGCACCCTGGAGAACGAGAGCGTCGCCGGGGTGCGCACGGTGATGGAGGTGAACTTCTTCGGAGTGCTCCATGTCTCGAAGGCCGCACTGCCGCATCTGCGCGCGACCGGCGGCCGTCTGATCACCGTCACCAGCGTCGGCGGGGTCATCGGGCAGCCCTTCAACGAGGCGTACTGCGCCGCCAAGTTCGCCGTCGAGGGCTATATGGAGAGCCTGGCGCCGGTGGCGGCCCGGCTCGGTGTGACCGTGTCCGTGGTCGAGCCCGGGGCGGTGGCGACCGAGTTCGTGAACAACATCGGGGTCGATCTGGCGGACGAGGTGGCCGCGGCCGGCCCGTACGCGGACGCGCTGCAGGCGTACCTGGACCGCACCGTCGCGCAGTTCCACGGCAGCGCGCAGACCCCCGACGAGGCCGCCGTCGCCGTACTGGAGGCGCTCACCGCGGACCGGCCCGCGTTCCGCCTCCAGACCTCGGACTGGGCACGGCAGTTCACCGGCACCAAGCTCACCGACCTGGACGGCTCGGCGGTGCTGGGCCTCACGAGCGGCTGGATCGGCTGACGGGCGGGCGGGAGTCCCGCGATCGGAGCTAGGGCCGGTCGCGGGGGAGCGCCGGGACGCACAGCCGGCTCGCGCTGTCGTCGTCGAAGTCGGTGCAGAAGGCGCCGAGGACATCTTCGAGATGTTCCAGGGAGCGGGCGGCGTAGAGGACGGGCTGGTACCCGGAGATGAGGTACGGGGTGGTGGCCGCCGCACGGAGGTCCAGGGGGTGGATCGTCCGCCGGTCGTGGGCGCCGATCTCGCCGTAGGACGACAGGAGGGCGGCGCCGAACGCCTTGGGGGTGCCGGCTTCGGTGATCAGCCCGTATTCGAGGGTGAACCAGTAGACCCGGCTGAGGGTGGCGAGGGCTTCATCGGTTTCGGTCCGGTTGGCGGCCTGTCCGATGAGCCGGTACAGCCGGGCGAGGCGCGCGCACGACAGGTGGACGCCATGCCCGAAGACGTCGTGCAGGACATCGGGTTCGGGCGCGTACAGCGGAACCGCGGGGTGGCGGACGAACTGCACGGCATGGAAGTAGCCGTGTGCCATCGCCCCCAGGAACCGCTCATTGGGCACCACTCCGCCCGCCAGTGTGAAGGCGAATCCCGTACGGGCGGTGAGGAGGGCGCTGACCTCCGTGTGCTGCGGGATCCGGTCGGCGCGGATTCCCGCGTCCTCACCGGCGTCCAGGACCGCACGGCAGGCATGGGCGTGGTGTGCCGGGCCGAGCGCCCGGTGTACCGCCCGCCAGGTGCGGTGCTCGTCCTCGGTGTAGTCGACGGCCGGGTAGGGCGCCCCCACGCGATGCCCTTCGGCCCGCGCGGCCAGTGCGTCACGACGGCGCCGGTAGGCCGGGTCGCTGCGGCCGGGGTGCTGGTCCGCGAGCCCCAGCCGGCCATCGGCGGAGATGGGGGTGTACTGCCACGCCGTGCTCATATCCGTCACCTTGCTCCGCACCCAGGTGAATCGGGCTCCGTCCGCCTGCATCGGGTTCCGTCCGCCGCCCCCGGCGACCGCGGGGGACTCGGCGGGTCGCCCTGCTCTCAGGATCTCACCGAACCGCCCGGACGGCCGGGTGGGCAGGAAATCGAGCTCAAGAAATCTCCGGGGAATTCCCTTCTCCGTCGCCGCATTTGATTGTGGCGCGGGGCGGAGAATATTCGGCGGGGGTTCTCGTCATCGGGGCGGCGGTGGTCGGCGGCTCAGGTGTCCCGGCCGGACGAGCCGGGCGGCAACGGCCCCATGGCCACTCCGGAAGGATGCGCCCAGCATCTATTTCCCCTCTCTCCGTGCTGCCCGATGTGTGAGAGGGAAGGCTGCGGCCGTGCCGAGCGTGAGCTCGCGAGGGGGCGTGGCGATGCAACTCCGTTCAGATATGCCCTGATTGTCGGGTCGGCCGACAGGGAAGGGGCTGGTGTTACCCCTCGTTACCCCTCGTTGCACCTCGGGATTCCGCCTCCAGGCGGCCGACCGTAAACGGAACTTTCCGGAGTGATACGGAGCGAATTGAACTTTTCGGTACTGTCCGGAACGACCGTCGGGTGACGGTGGTTCAGAGATTCAACTCACAACTCACTTTCATATCGTTGTGACTTTGATTCTTGACGGTAGGGCTGTGGGTGTCGTTCACTTCAGCCGTTCTGGGCCGGTCAGGAGGCCCTTTTGGAGGTACCGGAAATGAATGCAATAATGCGGCGTGCCCTCACCGGCGCACTGGCACTTTCGCTGGCGACGCCCTTGGCGGCCTGCGGAAGCGATCAAAAGGATGCCGGTGCCGGCAAGGATTCCATAGGGCTGCTGCTCCCGGAGAACAAAGCAGCCCGTTATGACAAGTTCGACCGTCGTATCATTTCGTCGCGTATTGCATCTCTCTGCCTTGAATGCAAAGTCGACTACCACAATGCCGAGCAGCAGGTCAGTAATCAGAAGAGACAGTTCGAGGCGCTGGTGAAGAAGGGCGTCAAGGTCATCATTCTGGACGCGGTCGACGCCGCGGCGGCCAAGAGCTGGGTGAACTCGGCCGCCAAAAAGGGCGTCAAGGTCATCGCCTACGACCGGCTCGCCGAGGGCGATGTCGCGGCCTATGTCTCCTACGACAACGAGAAGATCGGCCGGCTCCAGGGGCAGGGGATTCTTGCCGCCCTCGGTTCCCAGGCGGCCGCTTCCGATGTCGTCATGATGAACGGCTCGCCGACCGACCCCAATGCGCCGGCCTTCAAGAAGGGCGCCCACGCGGCCCTCGACGGCAAGGTGCGGAAGATCGTCTTCGAGAAGGACATCCCCAACTGGTCCGAGGCGAAGGCCAAGAAGGAGATGTCCGACTTCATCGATGCCCAGGGTGCGGAGGGCTTCGACGCGGTCTACTCGGCCAATGACGGTATGGCGGGCGGTATCGCCGCGGCACTGCAGTCAGCCGGTATCAAGAATGTGCCGGTCGGCGGTCAGGACGCCGAACTCCCCGCGCTGCAGCGGGTGGTGGCCGGAACCCAGTCCTTCACCATTTACAAGGAAGTCCGGCCGGAGGCCGAAACCACCGCCGAAATCGCCTTCCGTCTGCTGCGCGGCAAGAGCATCAAGTCCCTGACGCCGACCACCGCCGACAGCAAGAGCAAGACCGGTATCCCCGCCCGGCTGTTCAAGGCGCAGATCGTCACCAAGAACAACATGAAGAAGACCGTGGTGAGCGACGGCGCCGTCCGGGCCGACCTGCTCTGCCAGGGCATCGCCGCGGCGTGCAAGTCCGCCGGCCTGCAGTGACGCCCCGTCATTCATAGTCGGCTCGCCTCCCCCGTCACCCCGGTGGCGGGGGAGGCGCTTTGTGCCCGCCGGGATGCCAGCGGAGACTCATTGCGGTCCGGCGCCGCCGACCGCCTCGACCAGCGGCAGCATCCGGTGCGGCACCCGCTCCCGCAGCGCCATCTCCGTACGGGTGCGGACCACGCCCGGCAGGCTGATCAGCCGCTGGATCACATCCTCCAGATGCGCCGCGTCCCGGGCCACCACCCGGGTCAGCAGATCCCCGCCGCCGGTCGTCGAGAACGCCTCGATGATCTGCGGCACCTCCGCCAGCGCCTCGGCCACCTCCTCCAGATGCCCCTGGGTGACCTCGATATGGACGAAGGCGAGGACGGGGTGGCCGAGTGCGGCGGGGGACAGCCGGGGGCTGTAGGCGGTGATCACACCGTCCCGTTCGAGGCGGTCGAGACGTGCTTGGACGGTGCCCCGGGCGACGCTCAGCAGGCGTGCGTACTCCCGGACGCTGGTGCGCGGCTGCTCCAGCAGCAGCCGAAGGATCTTGGCGTCCAGGGCGTCCACGGCCATGCTCAGCGGTCTCCTCACCGGTAACTGACAGGAGTCGTCACCCTCGGTCACACTCCCGCCCATTGGTGTCCCCCTGGCGCACAGGGAGGCCAGGTGACTGTACCAATGGCACAGCACTCCCGGCCTCTGTTGAGCAAGCTGCCGCCGTAATGCTGTGATGGTCCCGTCAACGGCGCTGCGGATTCCGCGGCGCCTTTTTCATGCGGACATATCGGCGGACCTACGAAGGGGCGAAAGCTGTGCTGAAGAGGGCGTTCGTGGCTCCGGATCCGGGGCTGCTGCGGCTGCGCGGCGCCACCCGGGCCGTCCTCGGCATCGGCCTGGCGGTCACGGTGTGTGCGCTCACCGGCCACTCGCTCGTCGCGGCCATCACTGGCGGGCTCGCCGCCCTGCTCGCCCTCTTCACGGTCACCGACGCCACGGTCCGCGGCCGGCTGACCACCACCGCGCTGCTGCCCGCGGTCGGCTTCCCGGTCCTCGCCGTCGCCGCGGTCCTGCACGACCACCCGCTGGGGCGGGACGCGGCCTTCGTCGCCGTCGTGGGTGCCGGGGTCTACGCCCGCCGCTGGGGGCCGCGCGGCCATGCGCTGGGCGTGTTCGCGTTCATGACCTTCTTCGCGACGCAGTTCCTGCACACCGTGCCGGCCCAGCTGCCCGAGCTGTACACCGCGGTCACCCTCGCACTGCTCGCCGCCGCCACCGTCCGCTTCGCCGTGTGGTGCTACGAGCTCCGGCTGCCCCCGGTGGCCGTGCCCGCCCTGCTGGGTGCCAGGGGACTGGCCCGGACGACCACCCGCCAGGCGATCCAGGCGACCGCCGGCAGCGCCTTCGCCCTTCTCATCGGCCAGCTGCTCTCCGAGCAGCGGTGGTACTGGGCGGTGGGCGCCACCTGGTGGATCTTCGTGAACACCACCTCGCGCGGCGAGACCCTGGTCCGGGGCTTCCGCCGGGCCCTCGGCACGGTGCTCGGCATCGCCCTCGGCCTCGTCGTCGTCATCCCGCTGCACGGCGCGCTGGCCCCCACGGTCGCCCTCGTCGCGGTCAGCGTGTTCGCGATCTTCTACACCGCCGCGGTCTCGTACACCTGGATGATGCTCGCGGTGACGCTGATGGCCGGGCTGCTGTACGGCCTGCTGGGCGTGCTGGACCCCGCGCTGCTCGCGCTGCGCCTCGCCGAGACCGGCGTGGGGGCGCTCGGCGCGGCGCTGGCCGTGCTCATCGTGCTCCCCGTCACCACCCACGCCACCACGGACGCCTGGATCCAGCGGGCGCTGCGCTGTGTCCACCGCTGCACCGGCGAGGCCGCCGCCCGCCTCGCCGGTTCCCCGACCGCCGATCCCGCCCCGCACGTCGCCGACCTCGCACCGCTGCTGAGCCGGGTGCGGCTCTCGCTCGCACCGCTGGTGCACCCGCTCAGCCCCCTGCGCGCCCGTAAGGAACGGGCCCGGCAGGTGCTCGCGCTGCTCGACGACTGCGCCTGTGAGGTCCGTGGGCTCGCCTCCATCGCCGCCGACCCGGAGGCCTCCCACGATGCCCGGCTCACCGCCGCCTGCCAGCGGGTGGAGGCCGCCGTCGAGGCCCTCACCGCACCGCGCAGCACACCCCGCCCGGCGGCCGCCGCCGTCGCCGTGCCGCAGCCTTCCGCGGCGGAACCCGCGCTCGTCCATCTGCACGGCCTGGAGCGGGCGCTGGCCGAACTCTCCGCGCCGCTGGGCGGCTCCCCGCGCTCCCCGCTGGTCGACGCCTGACCGGCCATCGCCCGGGACGCCCCGCCCGTGCCTGTTAGCGTCGCCGCAGCACCTCAACGGGCAGGCGGAGGAAGGGCGGACCAGTGGGGACGAGCGTCAACGGCCGAAGGGCGTACATCGGATCGTTCACCACGGCCGGCGGCCTCGGCATCACCACCGCGGCCGTCGACCCGGAGTCCGGCGCCCTCACCCCGCTGCACTCCACCGACGTCGTCCCCAACCCCTCCTACCTGGCGCCGAGCCCCGACGGCCGGTACCTCTACGCGGTCAGCGAGACCCCGGACGGCGCTGCGGCCGCCTTCGCCCTCACCCCACGGGGCCCCGAGCTGCTCGGCCCCGCCGTCCCCGTGGGCGGCGCCGACCCCACCCACCTCACCCTGGCCGGCGGCCGTCTCCTCACCGCCAACTACAGCTCCGGCAGCGTCAGTACGCTCCCCGTACGGGCCGACGGCACCCTCGCAGGACCCGCCACCGTGCTCGCCCACCGGGGCAGCGGCCCGCGGACCGACCGCCAGGAGGGCCCGCACGCCCATGCCGTCCTCCCCGACCCCAGCGGCCGCTGGCTGCTCAGCGTCGACCTGGGCACCGACTCGGTACGCAGCTGTGTCCTGGGCGCCGACGACGGGGCGCTGACCGTACGGGCCGAGGCCGCGCTGCGCCCCGGCAGCGGCCCACGGCATCTCGCGTTCCACCCGCGCGGCGACCGCGCCTATGTCGTCAATGAACTCGACCCGACGGCGACGGTCTGCCGCTGGGACGCCGACCGGGGCGTGCTGACGCCGCTGGGGGAGACCCGCCTCCTCCCGGACGGCGCCGCCACGGGCTCCGCTGCCACGGACTCCGCTTCCACGGACTCCTCGAAGTGCGCGGGCGGTACACAGGAGAGCGGTACCTACCCCTCCGAACTGGTCATCTCCCGGGACGGCCGGTTCGCCTGGACCGCCAACCGGGGCCATGACAGCCTCTCGGTCCTCTCCCTCACCGCGTCCGGCGACACCGCGACGCTCGTCACCACCGTCCCCTGCGGCGGCCATTGGCCCCGCGACCTGGCACTGCACCCCGACGGCCGGCATCTCTACGCCGCCAACGAGCGCTCCGGCGACGTCACTTGGTTCACCATCGACCCGGCGACCGGCCTCCTGGAGCGGGCCGGTTCCGTCGCGGCACCGGCCGCCTCCTGCGTGGTCTTCGTCTGACTGCCCGGGACCGCCTCACCCCTCCGGGAAGCTCCCGCCGAAGTACACCTGGGTCTCGGCGATCCGGTCGTCCCGCACCGTCATCACCTCCACATTGCGATGGCGCTCGCCCGTCTTCAGCTCGTAGGCGTACCGGACGAAGACCTGCTCGTCATCGATGGCCACGGCTTCGAGGATCTCCTGGTGGCGCAGCCGGTCCGCCGTGGGGAAGCAGATGGCGAGGAACGCGGCCTTGTCGAGGTGATCGTCCTGCGGACTGGTGAAGACGAAATCCTCGGCGAGCAACCGGTCCATGGCCGTGCGGTCCTGGACGAGATAGGCCGCGAAGGCGGCGCGGACGACATCGACGTGCGACATGAACTTCCCTCCTGAGCGGCCCGCTCGTCCGGGAGAGGAGAGCGGCCGGGGCATGGTCTCTACAGGACGTTAGACCTCGGCGGCTGCCCGGACTCATCGGTCGGCGCGTCAGGGGGACGGCAGGCGCCCTGTGGGCGTCTCTCGCGGACGTACGGCCGTTCGCCCGACGGCACCCGAACCTTCGCCATTCCGGGCCGTCTGGCGGGCGTCTGCGCCGCTCGGAGCGGAAACGGACGTATCGCCTCCACCCGGACGAGGCGAAGCGCCGCCGCCTGGACAAGGCGAAGGGCCGCCCCGCGCGCTGCGCGAAGACGGCCCCTCGAAGAACGGTGTCCGGTCCGGGAGCAACTATCGGACCGGAACCCCCTGCGTCTGCGTCGGCAGGGTGATCCCCACCGCCGCGGCGTAGTTCGACAGCACCAGCCGGCCCACCGTGCCATAGGCGCCCAGCGCCTCGGCAGAGGCGCAGCCCGCTTCCGCCGCGGCCGCCCCCAGAAGGCCGTCGGTGATCTCCGGGCCGATCAGGTACGGGGCCAGCGCCAGCTGCTGCGAACCGGATTCCCGCAGCTGCTCGGCCGTACGGGAGATGGCGCCCTCCTCGTCCAGGGCGGCGGCCAGCACCGGCACCGCGAGCCGGGCGGAGAGCAGCATGCCGGTGATCCCGGCGGCCTGTACGGCCTCCTCGCCGCCCACGGTGGCGAGGATGATGCCGTCCGCGGCGGTGGCGACCGTGAACAGCCGGGCGCGGTCCGCCCGCGCCAGACCGGCCTCGGACAGCCGGACGTGCAGCGCCTCGGCGAGCAGCGGGTGCGGGCCGAGGACATCGGTCAGCTCGGCGCCGGAGCCGCTGTTCATCATCGCCTGGCGTATCCGGCGCAGCAGGGCGCTGTCCGGGCCGGCCAGCAGCGGGACCACCACGGCGGCGGGGCCGGGGTCGGGCTGTCCGTCGGCGCCCACCCGGTCCTTGTGCTCGGCGGCGGCGCGCGCCAGTACGGCCTCCAGGGACGGGAACTCGTCGTCACCGCCGTCGACATAGCCGATCCGGGCGTCGAGTCCCGGGAGCTCGGAGCGGGCGATGCTGGAGACCTCCTCCGCCAGGCTGCGCGAGGCGGTGGAGGGGGAGCCCGGTACGGCCAGCACCAGGGCGGGTGCGCCCTCGGGTGCGGCGAGCGGTTCCGGCTTGCGGTGGCGGCCGGACTGCCGTCGCGGCATACGAACCGGCAGACCGGGTGCGGCTCCCGGGCTCGGGGAGGCGGCGTCAAAATCGGGCGAGCCAGGTGCGGGCCCAGTGGGGGAACTCATGGCGTCGCATGCTAACGCCTCGGACCACCCCCGCGCGGAGGGAGGGTTCGGTGGAGCGGTATCCGTCCCGATTTATCCCGCGCGTCACCCCGGCGCAGGCCGTGTGATCTGCAACAACTTCCGATCCACGGGCAGTGTCAGACGGTCTCGGGACAGTGCCGCGGCGATGGTCAGCGACCCGTCCAGCGGGCTCCCGGCGGGGAGCGTTGCACGGGCTTCCGGCAGCCGCTCGGCGAGCGCCGCGCGCAGGGGAGTCAGCAGGGGCTCACCCATCGCGAACAGCCCGCCGGTACACGCCACCGTGGTGCCGCTGCCCGGCGGGCAGACCGCGGCCGCGGCATCGGCGACATGGCCCGCCGCGGCACGCAGGATGCCCAGCGCCACCGCGTCGTCCCCGGTGGCGCAGCGGGCCACCTCCGGGGCGAACGAGGCCAGTACGGCAGGCCGGTCGGGGCGCGGGTAGAGCGCGCCGGGCAGGCCGGTGACCGGCCCGAACACCGCTTCCGCGCGCGCCAGTAGGGCCGCCGAACCGCCCGGCCGCCCGTCGTACGCGCGCAGTGCGGCCTCCAGTCCGGCGCGGCCGATCCAGGCCCCGCCGCCGCAGTCGCCCAGCAGATGGCCCCAGCCGTCCGCGCGGCGCCAACCGCCTTCCGGGGTCAGGTCGGTGCCCAGGGCGATCATGCCGGTGCCCGCGGCGACCACCGCACCGGGCCGCTGCCCCAGCGCCCCGGCGTACGCGGTGACCGCGTCAGCGGCGAGCGCGAGCCGCCGCACCCCGAAGGCGGTCGCCAGTGCGCCTGGCAGCCGGGTGCGAAGCTCCTCGCCCAGCGTGGCCATCCCGGCCGCGCCCACGCACCCCGCGGTGAACCCGTCCGCCCCTGCTTCCCGCGCCAACTCCGCTGCGGCGGGCAGTAGTTGGGACAGCAAATGCTCCGCGTCGATCCCCGCGGGGCCGGTGCGCACCGGCTCGTCCGACGTACGGAGGGCCAGCGGCCGGGCCTCGGGATCGTCGGCGCGGGCGACGGCGATCCGCAGCCCCGAGCCGCCCGAGTCGACGCCGAGGACATGGCCGGCCCCGGGGGCGTCCGGGCGGCCCGCCGGCTCACCCAAAGCCGCGGGCGTCCTGCTTGAGCGCGGTGTCGACCGTCAGAGCTGTGGCGACCACCAGGCTCAGCAGCGGGTCGGGCAGCTGCTGGTGAATCTGCAGGACGTAGTTGTCCGCGGAGGTGAACATCGTCTTGGCGAGACCTTCCCAGGTCTTGGTGATCCGGGCGACCTCGGTGTCGGCGTGGTCCACGATGGCGAAGTTCCAGGCGCGCCAGTTCTCGGCCTTGATGGCGCCGATCTGCTGGCCGTTGACCATCATCGCGAAGTTGATTTTCCCGATGGCGTTCTGCTGCACGATCTCGCCGACCGGCGACCCGTCCGGACGCTGCACGATCACCTTGGACTTGATGATCTTCGCGGGCCGGGTCAGTACCAGCTGCGGCTGGCCGTACGCGTCCCGGATCTCCAGCTTGTGGGTCATGTACTGATCGAGGCTGGAGACGACACGGAGCACCTTCTTGGCCGTGCTCTGACCGACCTGGACGACCGCGCCCAGGGTGTTGCCGTGCTGGTCGAAGACGCCGTACTCGTTGGTGACCTCGATGAGCTTGGCCTTCTGGTTGACCACCAGCACCGGTTCGGTGAACAGCGTGCCACCGCCCGGCCCGCCGGGTGTCACCCCGGCCTGCTGCTGCACCTGCTGCTGTACGGCGCCCGGGTGCCCGCCTGGCTGCCCCGCCATCGGCTGCTGCCCGTATGGCTGCTGTCCGTACGGCTGCTGCATGGGCTGGCCGGGGGCGTGCTGGCCGGGCATCGGCTGACCGGGAGCGTGCCCGCCGGGCATCGGCTGACCCGGCGCCTGCTGACCGGGTGCCTGCTGTGGGTAGCCGTAGCTCTGGCCCTGCGGCGCGCCGCCCTGCTGCGGGCCCGGGTACGGGGTCTGGCCCGGCGCCTGGCCGGGTGCCTGGCCTGCTGCCTGCGCGGGCTGCTGGGGAGCGAACTGCTGCGGCATCTGCTGCTGCGGGGGCTGCTGGGTGGCCTGCTGTGCAGGCGCTTGCTGAGCCTGCTGGGGGCCGGGCTGCGGTGCCTGCCCCTGTGCCGGCGGCGCGGCCTGTTGTCCCGGGTGGGTGTGCTCCGTCCACTGGGACCCGTCCCACCAGCGAAGTTGGTGGGGGGTGCCCTGCGGGTCGGCGTACCAACCCGCAGGGATGTTCGCATTCGTCATGCCGAGCACACTATCGCCCGGTGTCAGGGCAGCCTCCAGTCGACGGGCTGGGCGCCCTGTCGCACCAGGAGGTCGTTCACCCGACTGAAGGGACGCGAGCCGAAGAAGCCCCGGTCGGCGGACATCGGGGAGGGGTGGGAGGACTCGACGGCCGGCAGATCACCGAGCAGTGGCCGCAGATTGCGTGCGTCGCGCCCCCACAGCACCGACACCAGCGGGCGCCCGCGCGCCACCAGCGCCCGGATGGCCTGCTCCGTGACCTCTTCCCAGCCCTTGCCGCGGTGGGCGGCGGGCTTGCGCGGAGCCGTCGTCAGTGCCCTGTTCAGCAGCAGTACGCCCTGGCGGGTCCACGGCGTCAGATCGCCGTTCGAGGGGCGGGGGAGTCCCAGGTCGGAGTGCAGCTCGCGGAAGATGTTCTCCAGGCTGCCGGGCAGCGGGCGGACATCCGGCGCCACGGAGAAGCTGAGCCCGACCGCATGCCCCGGGGTGGGGTAGGGGTCCTGGCCGACGATGAGGACCCGCACCTCGTCGAAGGGCTGTTGGAAGGCCCGCAGCACATTGCTGCCGGCCGGAAGATAGGTGCGCCCGGCGGCGATCTCCGCCCGCAGGAAGTCACCCATCGCGGCGATCCGTCCGGCGACGGGCTCAAGTGCCTTGGCCCAGCCCGGTTCGACAATGTCTTGGAGAGGTTGTGCAGCCACGGGATCACCCTACTGGCCGCGGCCCCCTCCCCTTCAACCGATGGCCCGCGCCCGGCCGCCCGGAGCGGCGGGACGCCCCAACTGTCCTGCCCCGCCGCTCCGTTACCCGGTACTTCGGCAGTCTCCCCGCCCGCCATAATTTCCCCCTCATTTCCTCCTCAGGCAACGGCGGCCGCCCGGACGCACAGCACATCCGGCAGATGGGAGGCGAGCTGCTGCCAGCTGTCGCCGTCGTCCGCGCTCGCATACACCTCGCCGTTGCGATTGCCGAAATACACCCCCGCGGGGTCGCTGTCGTCGACGGACAGCGCGTCCCTGAGCACCGTGCCGTAATGGTCCTCGTCCGGCAGGCCCGCGTTCAGCGGCTCCCAGCTCCGGCCGGCGTCGGTGGTGCGGTAGACCCGGCAGCGGTGCTCGGCCGGCACCCGGTCGATATCGGCGGTGATCGGGAAGAGGTAGGCGACATCCCCTGTGCGCGGATGCGCGGCCACCGCGAAGCCGAAGTCCGAGGGGAGCCCGCCGCCGATATCGGTCCACTGCACGCCCGCGTCATCACTGCGGTAGACGCCCCAGTGGTTCTGCAGATACAGCCGGTCGCGGTCGACCGGGTCCTGCGCGATCTTGTGGACGCACTGGCCGAACTCCGGATGCTGATCCGGCAGGAAGACCGCCTTGACGCCCTTGTTCGACGGGGCCCAGCTGGCGCCCCCGTCACGGGTGCGGAAAACCCCGGCCGCCGAGACGGCGACCGTGACCGCGTCGGCGTCCCGCGGGTCGGTGATCACCGTGTGCACGGCCAGTCCACCGCCGCCCGGCACCCATTCCTCCCGGCTCGGGTGATCCCACAGCGCCCGTACGAGCTCGAAGGTCTCGCCGCGGTCCTCGGAGCGGAACAGGCCGCCCGGCTCGGTGCCCGCGTAGACGACATCGGGGGCGGCGGGCCCGGCGGGATGCAGCTGCCACACCCGCGCCAGGGAAGTCCCGGTGTCCTTCGGGTATTTGACCGCGGGGCGGGAGGGCTCGTGCCAGGTATCGCCCAGGTCGTCGGAGTGGAATACCGACGGGCCCCAGTGGGCGCTGTCCGCACCGGCCAGCAGCCGGGGCGTGGCGCGGCGGGTGTCGATCCCGAGGGAGTACACCGCCTGCGCGGGGAAATGGGGGCCGCTCAATTCCCAGTCACCGTGCCGCCGACGGCCGATGAAGAGCCCTTTGCGGGTGCCCACCGCGAGTAGTACGTCAGTCATGCCGGAACACCTCCGGGACGCCGTTGTCTCAGATGTGGCAAGTCTGCACCCGACCACTGACAATGGCGTCCCGGCGGATATCCGCGCAGGTCGGACGGTGCGGCCTGGGCTTCTGCCGCGGCTGCCGCAGGTCCTTCCGCGGCCTCAGGCGGCCCGGAGGTACTGCCGCGGCATCGTGATCTCCGCACCCAGTTCCCGCGCCGCCTGCTGCGCGAAGCTGGGGGAGCGCAGCAGCTCCCGGCCGAGCAGCACGGCGTCGGCCTGACCGTCCGCGATGATCTTCTCGGCCTGCCGTGCCTCGGTGATCAGACCGACCGCGCCCACCGCCAGCCCGCTCTCCTTCTTGACCCGCTCCGCGAACGGCACCTGGTAACCGGGCCCCGCGCTGATCTTGGCATCGGGTGCGTTACCGCCCGTGGAGGTGTCCAGCAGGTCGACGCCGTGCTCCCGCAGGTCGTGGGCGAAGCGCACGGTGTCGTCGGCCGTCCAGCCCTCGCGGGTGTCGCTCTCGTCCTCGCTGAGCCAGTCGGTCGCCGAGATCCGGAAGAAGACCGGCAGTTCATCGGGCCAGACCGCCCGCACGGCGTCGACGACCTCCAGCGCGAACCGCGTCCGGTTCTCGTACGAGCCGCCGTACGCGTCGGTGCGCCGGTTGGTGAACGGGGAGAGGAACTCATTGATCAGATAGCCGTGCGCACCATGGATCTCGGCCACCTGGAAGCCCGCCGCGAGCGCCCGCCGCGCCGTCGCGGCGAACTGCGCGACGCGCTCACGGATCTGCGCCACGGACAGCTCCGCCGGCGTCGCGAACCCGTCGCCGAACGGCAGCGCGCTCGGCCCGACCGGCTCCCATCCATGCCGCTGACCAGGGAGGATCGGGCCGCCGCGGTTCACCCAGGGGCGCTCGGTGGATCCCTTCCGGCCTGCGTGGGCGATCTGGACGCCGGGAACGGTCCCCTGTGCCTTGAGGAAGTCGGTGATGCGCCGGAAGGCCTCGGTCTGGGTGTCGTTCCACAGCCCGAGGTCGTACGGGCTGATGCGTCCCTCGGGGCTCACGGCGGTCGCCTCCGTGAGGATGAGGCCGGTTCCGCCCGTCGCCCGCGCGGCCAGGTGCTGGAAGTGCCAGTCGCCGGGCACCCCCTCTGCCGGGCCCTCGGGGGCCGCGGAGTACTGGCACATCGGGGCCATCCAGAGGCGGTTCGGGATGGTCAGCGAGCGAAGGGTGATGGGCTCGAACAGTGCGCTCACGGCAGGCTCCTGTACCTGAGGATGAACGGGTACCGACCGGAACCCGCCCTCATACGATAGTCGTCGTACTACGGTAGATGTCAAACTACGACGCTTCTCGTACAATGAACGAGCGGGCCGGGGCGCCAGTCCACACCGCGCCCCGCAGAAGGAATCAGGAGCCGCCATGCCGACCGAAACGACCTCCCCGCGCACCCCGGCGGGCTCCCGCTCGCTGGAGCACCCGTCCCGTGCCGACATCCGGCTCGCCGATGTGCTGCATGCGCTCGCCGACCCGATGCGACTGCGGATCGTCCGCGCCCTGGCGGCCGCCGAGGGCGAGCTGAACTGCGCGGACATCGAACTCCCGGTCAGCAAGTCGACCTGCACCCACCACTTCAGGGTGCTGCGCGAGCACGGCGTCATCCAGCAGCTCTACCGGGGCACGGCCAAGATGAACGCCCTGCGGCGGGCCGACCTCCAGGAGCTGTTCCCCGGTCTGATCGACGCCGTCCTCCAGGGGGCGGACCTCCAGGCGGGGCGCCTCGGGGAGGAGTGAGGGCGCGGAGGTCGGTATGGCGCTTTCGCGGTGGGGGCGTCCGGTCCGGGGCCGGGTCAACCGGCCCGCGTGCTCGGCCGGCCGGTCCCGGCGCCCGGTCATTCTGCTCGCGTGCCCGGCCGACCGGTCCGCCTTCACTGGTCCGCGTTCAGTTGATGTGCCCCGCCGAGCCCGCCGCCTCCAACAGCCCTGTCCAGTCCGGCAGCTTGACGGTGCCACGCCCCAGTCCGCGGCCCCACTCCGCCTCGGCGGCCTCGATGGCCAGCCAGCCCGGCCACGGGACCGGCCGCTGCCCCGCCCGGGTCAGCGCCTCCACGGGATCGCCGGCCGAACCGCGCTCCGCCAGGGCAGGGGCGTCCGCCAGCAGCGACAGTGCGGTCTCCTTCGCGCACGGCCGGTTCGTGCCGATCACCCCCGTGGGGCCGCGCTTGATCCAGCCCGCTACGTACACCCCCGGAAGCGGCGCCCCGTCCCGCAGCACCCGCCCCGCCAGATGCGGCACCGTCCCCGTCCTCTCGTCGAACGGCAGACCGGGCTGCGGCGTCCCCCGGTAGCCGACCGAGCGCAGCACCAACTGCCCCTCGATCTCCTCGAATTCACCGGTGCCCGCGACCCCGCCGTGTCCGTCGGGTGCCGTCCGCTCGAACCGGACCGCGCGCACTCCGCCGCCATCCCCCAGGATCTCGACGGGACGCAGGAAGAATCGCAGATGAATACGGCGCCGACGGCGTACCGGAGACGACGCCGGCCGCGCGTCCGGGCTCTCCGGGCCGGCCGTCGGCCGCTCCGCCCAGCCGCGCAGCACCTCGACGTTCCGCCGCGCCACCGCGGGCAGCTCGCCCGGCTCCAGGTAGGCCGGATCCAGCGCCAGCTCCTCGGGCCGTACCCGTACCTCCGTATCCGGAAGAGAGCCCAGCTCCCGCAGCTCCTTGGTGGTGAACTTGGCCTGGGACGGGCCGCGTCTGCCGACCATCCAGACGTCCTCGACGCGGCTGTCCGCGAGCGCGCTGAGCGGGCCCTGCGGCATATCGGTGGCGGCGAGTTCGGTCGCGCCACGGGCCAGCATCCGCGCCACGTCCACCGCCACATTCCCCACCCCGATCACAACGGCGGACCGGGCCGCCAGGGTGAAGCGGAGCGCGGCCGCATCCGGATGCGCGCTGTACCAGGCGACGAACTCGGTCGCCGGATGGCTGCCGGGCAGCTCCTCGCCGGGGATGCCCAGATGCCGATCGGTGGCGGCGCCCACACAGAACACCACCGCATCGAAGATCTCCCGCAACTCCTCGACGCCCAGCCCCGGTGCCCCCACCTGGACATTCCCCAGGAAGTGCGCCCGGGGGTGCTCCAGCACCGTGCGCAGATTGTTCTGCAGCGACTTGATCTTCTCGTGGTCCGGGGCGACGCCGTAGCGCACCAGGCCGTACGGGCAGGGCAGGCGGTCCAGGACGTACACCTCGACGTCCGGTACGGTCTGCTGCTCGATCAGGGACTGGGCGGTGTAGACACCGCTGGGCCCGGATCCGATCACTGCGACACGAAGCACGCGTGGCCCCTTCCGCGGGATACCCCCAGGATCGCACCGGCGGGCGCGCGACGGGAGATGCGCTATCGGGGTTGCTCCCCGTGGGAAGAGCGTGCCGCGCTACTGGGGCGGGTGAGCTGGGGGCTAGGTTTTCAATGTGTCGGAAAGTGACTTTTATACCGTTAATCACCGATATGAAGCCCAGGGCGCGCCCTTGGAGTGGCCCACATGGGAGCTCCAGGCGCACGGCTCCGCCGCGCCCGCCCCCGACCTCGCCGCCCCCGACGATCCGGTCGGCGCCCGCGGTCCCGGGTGCCCGCTGCCCCGGCTCGACCCGCTGGGCCCCTGGTGCAGCGCCCGGCTGACCTTCGCCGACGGCGCCCGGGTCGATGTTCTCGTGACGGTCTCCGACGACCACATCACCGTCGAGGACGTACGGGCCGACCCGCCCCTGACACTCGACGGCCTCGCCGACCTCGCCCGCTGGATCGACGGGCCCCTGGACGATGCCTTCCGGGCGGCTACCGGGCAGCCGCGGAAGAGCCGGGGCGGGCCGCGGCAGACCGGCCCGGCGGCCGGTGTGCCGGGAGGCGGCGGGGGAGCGCAGGCCGCCGGAACGGCCCCGGGGCGCGGGTCGGCCTCGGAACCGGCGGGCGCTGGAGCGGGGGCGGCGGCAGCGGAGGGCGCGACGCATCCGACGGCCGAGGCGGTGGAGGCGGTGGAGGCAGGGGTGCCGGGAGCTGCGCCGATGGGTCCGACGGGGCTCGGCCATGGCGAGGGCGTACTGCACCGCACGGCGACGGAGACCGGCATCGGCCAGCCGGCCGATCCGCCTGCCGCGTCGTCTGCCGACCCGTCCGTTGACTCCCCGGCCGAGCGGCCCTGTGAGCAGAACTCCGGGCAGCCCGTCCCCTCCGCGTCGTCGGCGCCCTCCGCGCCCTCCACGACTGACGCATCATCGACGCCCACCGACGCCTCGACGCCATCGCCGCCATCCCCGTCGTCCCCGCCGTCTTCCTCCGCCCCGACACCCACCCCCACCCCGCCGACCGGCCGTGCCCGCTCCGTCGTCCTCGCACGGACGCGGGCCGGTGAGCGTCGCAAGATCGCTGCGGATGCGTACCGCCAGGCGCAGCGGGAGGGCGGCGATCCGGTGCAGGCCGTCATGCGCGCCACCGGCCGCAACCGCCGACGGTCGCTGCGGCTGATCGCCGGGGCCCGTGACGAGGGTCTGCTGACGCCGCGCCACAACAAGCGTTAGGGCGGGTCCGGCTGCCGGAACTCAACGTCCGGACCCAGCCCGACTACCGCTGACCCTCCTGCACCGGTGCCGTTCCCGGTCCCGGTGTCTGTGTCCGCGTCCCGTCGGGCGCCCCCTCGCTCGGCGGGACCCCCAACTCCCAAGCGAGTCCGTACCGCTGGAGCAGCTCGCTCCGCAGCCGCGCCCGTGGCATGGCCGCTCCCGGCAGCAGCATCGCCACCACCGACCCCATCAACAGCGCCCGCAGCAAGGGATAGTCGGCATCGGGATCGGACGATCCGTAGGCCACGACCGTCTCCCGCAGCAACTGGGCCAGCCGTTGCTGCTCGGGGCACTGGATAAATCCCTCGGCCGACAGAATCCCCGCCATATGCGTCCGCATCAGCAGCGGATGATCGTTTGCAAGCCCCAGGACCGCGTCGATGGCCCGCGCCATCAGCTCCCGCCCGGCGTCCGGCCCGCTCGGCCGCGGATCCCGCTCCAGCGCCGCCTGCAGTGTGAGATGCATCAGCCGGTGCACAGCGGACTGGAGCAACTGCCGCTTGCCGGGGAAGTAGTAGGAGACCAGCCCCCGCGCGACCCCCGCCCGACCGGCGATGTCCGCGAGCCTCGTCGCCTCATAGCCGTGCTCGCCCACCAGCTCGACCGTCGCCTGCAGAAGGCGCTCACGGGAGCGCCGCCGCAATTCTTCATTGACCGATGCGTTGCGGGGGGACATCCTGTAACTCCTGTGTTGACTGGCTGGGGGCCAACACACTCAGTATGACTCCGGATTCCCGTCCCTGGAACGGATCCGGTCAAGCTGCCCGATTCGGGCGACGCGGGGGATCGCCCGAATCGGGCAACCTCGGCGTGATGACCTGCACTTGAAGGTCATCCGCCGAGGTGGGGCACATGTCTGGCGCACTCTCGAAGAAGGCTTCAACGGCTCCGCGCGTGCCCTCGACTTCGTCCGGGAGCCGGTGCGTGTAGCTGGCCACGGCCAACTCGATGGTCTCCGCGAGCCGTGTGGCCACGACCTTGGGGCCGGCCGTGCGCGCGATGAGCACGCCGGCGTAGGTGAGCCGCAAGGTGTGCATACCGGTCCTCTTCGGTCAGCCTTTCTCAAATCCCTGCGGCGGCCTTGGCGTTCGCCTGCGGGCGGAAAACGCTCAGGGACAAGGCTCAGGGGCAAGGCATGCTCATATAGAGGGCATGTTCGCCCAATGAGGGTGTGCCGTTGTAGAGCGTCGTATCAAGTCCGCAGAAGGCGAATCCCATGTGCCGATAGGCATGGATCGCCGGGGCGTTGATATTCGTGACTTCCAGCCAGATATGCCCGGCACCGCGCTCACGGGCGAACTCGACGGCGTGCCCCACCAGAGCGCGGCCGATGCCCTGGCCCCGATGGGCCGGAGCGACCTCGATGTCATCAATGACCAGCCGCCGATTCCACGGAACATAGGAAACCGCGGCAAAGCCCGCCAGGTCACCGTCAGCCCCGACGGCGACGAAGGTACGGCTATTCGGATCTTCCGCGTCCGTGGGGCCGTCGCCGTCGCCCTCGCCCTCGCTGTCACCGTCGTCAGCCTCCTCCGCCGGGAAGACCTTGTGGATCGGCGGGTCCACCGGGATCTCCCGGAGGGTGAAGCCGCCCTCGGCAACGGCCACGTGAAAGATGGTGCGGGTGGTGAAGGACCCGTCGAGCGCCTCAATCGCCTCGGCGTCCTCAGGCCGGGCAGTCCGGAATTCATAGTCCATGCCGTCAACGGTCGTCATGGCATGAACCTACCTACGACCACGAAGGCCATGAGCCGACAGGGGCCGTCGACCGTTGCCCCTTCACGGCCCTTGACGCTATGCCGTTGCAAGGTGGCGGCAATGCCCATGGGAGGCGGGACGGTGTCCGCATAACGTCAAGACTGCTTCCCCTCTGACGGAACAGAATCACCTTCTCATTACCAACTACATACCACCACCCATACTCTGTAAAGGTCGCCGCGTATGGAGTTCCTGTTGCCTATTCTGATCGGCGCCATATACGCCGTCTGCATGGGCGGGTGAGTTACGTCCGCAGCGGAATGGCGCGTCGCCGCACCGCCTCCGCAGAAATGCCGCCGGAGGAGCACTCCGCGGAGACGATGCGCCGGAAAGCGCTCCCTCCACGATTCTTACGACGCGACGGCGATCTGGTGCCGGAGATGGTCATAGGCCCAGGCGGCGAGGGTGGTCGGGGTGGTGGTCTGGAGGGTGCGGCGCTGTTCGGGCACGAAGTTTTCGCGTAGGCCGGTCGACATTCCGACCACGGCCTCTACCAATCCATCGGGCATCCCGGCCTGGTGGAGCTGGGTACGCATGGCGTCATCCGTGATCCGTTCGACGCTGATCTGCCGGCCGGTGGCGGCGGTGAGGATTTCGGCGACCCGTCGCCAGGTGAGGTCCATGGGCCCGTGCACTGCCTGCACACAGCGTCCGGACCAGTCGGGAGAGAGCAGACGGGTGGCGGCGACCTCGGCGATATCGCGAGGCGCCACCCAGGCCATGGGCTGGTCGAGCGGGAGGATCACCTGGAGGGTGCCGGCTCGTAGGGCGTCGAGTTGCAGCTCAAGATTGGTGAAGAAGTAGCCGCAGCGGAGGTGGGTGACATCGACGCCCAGGGCATCCAGGGCGGTTTCGGTGTGTGCCAAGCCGTCGATCTCGCCGGCACCGTGACGTTTCTCGGCGCCGACGCTGCTTTGGAAGACGACGCGGCCGATCCGGTTTTCGGTGACGGCGCGGACCACACTGCTGGTGGCGCGGGCGTACTCGGCAAGGGGATCGTCGCCGCCGCTGGTCGGGTCCACCCAGAACAGTGCGTCAACGTCTTCGGTGGCGGCCACTACCGCGTCGGCATCGTATTGGTCGACCTGCACGGCATCCACCTCGTCCCGTACGTTCGGAGCCAGCCGGGCGGGCTCGCGCAGCAGGACGCGCGGGCGGACCCCGGCGCGGATCAGAGTGGCAACGACATGGCGGCCGACATTGCCGGTCGGGGTGGTGACAGCGATGCGCATGGCTTCCTCTCACTTCGGTGACTCGACTACAGGCAGGCCAGGAGCTGAGTCGGGCTGAACGTGTCTTTGCCTCCTGGAAGTTGAGGGTATGGTCTCCGACGCCGCTCCAGGGCCAAGGGCTGTCCCGTAATCCCTGGCGGGCGGGGCCGCCGACGGTCTCGCCGAGCCCTGCGGCCAGGACGCTGCTGTGCCCGGCCGGGGGCGAAGCCCATTGCTCCATCACGGCCGCCCCCGGCATGCGGTCCACCCGGTGCCGGAGCGGGTGGACCGATGCATGCTCATGGTTGACCGAAAAACCTTCGACCGCCGCCTCTCGCGCCACGAATACACCGGCCTGAAGCGTTAGTTGAAAGGAATACCAGGAGCCCGTCGTCCACATGCGGCCCCGCTACAGCGGTGGTTCAGTGGAAGGAGAAGGAATCCAGAAAACGAGACTCGGGGGCGAGAGAAAATCAAGGGAGGCCGTGACCATGGACGGCATCAAGTTTGGCGAGCCCTTGGATCAGAAGCAGGAAGACTTCACCAGCACCTCGCCACCGGTGGTGTTCAGCACCCAGGCGACCGGCTTCGTAGAGCTGAAGACGCCCCAGGACCTGAAGGCCTGGGAGGAAGCCCTTCGGACCACCACTGGTCTGGAGATCTCCGCCGCGAGCCTGGAAGGCCACGCCTGTGAGACGGGATGCGGGCCCCACTGCTGCTCCGACATGTGCGACGCGGCATGATCCTGGCCCTGTCTTTCCACGACGACCTTCACGCCATCGCGGTGCAGCACGCGGTGCGCGCCCGCGGCGACGAGTTCCACATTCTGGAGTGCGACGCGGTGAGCGGCAAAACCGGCCTGACCTGGCACCTGTCCGGGACGCCGGACGGCTCCGGCGTCCCGGCGGCGGTGCCGACGTCGGAGGGCCGGACGGTGCCCCCCGCGCAGGCGGAGCTGCTGTGGTGGCGCCGCGCGCGGGCGGACCAGCAGCTCACCATGTCCGCCGCCGGGTCGGACGGCGCGGGACTCGGCGCGCAGCAGGTCAGCCTGGTCAACAACGACTGCCGTGGAGCGCTGGGGGGCATTCTCGCTGCCTCCTTCCACGGCGAGTGGATCTCACCGCCGGAGGCGACCGACCGGGCGTCGGACAAGGTCTACCAGCTGTGGGTGGCCCGGCAGGCCGGCTTCCGTGTGCCGCGGACGCTGATCACGCAATCACGTGACGAGGTGGTGGACTTCACCCGCGAGGTCGGGCGGGTCATCGTCAAGCCCGTCGTGGGCGCGCGGGGCCCGTCCCTGTACACGCGGTGGATCGAGGACCCGCAGGCGCTGCCCGCGGAGTCCTTCGCGGTGTGCCCGGCGACGTATCAGGAGTACGTTCCGGGCCGGCACCACATCCGGCTCAACTGCTTCGGCGAGCGCATGTTCGCGGCGCTCATCGAGACGGAGGAACTGGACTGGCGCCCCGACCTCAACGTCCCGATCACGCGGTGGCCGGTCCCCCCGGACCTGGCCCGGCTGGTCCGTACGGTGCTCGACCGGTTGGGGCTGCCCATGGGCGTGATCGATCTCAAGCTCACACCGGGAGGTGAACCCGTCTGGCTGGAGGTCAACCCCCAGGGGCAGTTCCTCTTCCTGGAACCGCTCACCGGCGAACCGCTGACCGAGCACTTCGCCGACTACCTGATCACGACGGCCGCGACCGTCAACGGCGAACGCCGCCGCTGAGTTCTCTTGCGCGCTGAGCCGCGTGGACATGCCGTTCTCCGCGTCGCCTTTGGCGCCGCGATGAGCCCGCTGCTGACCATCGCCTCGGACGAAGGGCTCGCCGGCAACAAGGGTTGGGTCCCGTAGGGGGATCAAGCCCTCGCCGTGCTCGACAACGGCGGCGTGGGCACCGCGATCGTCTCTCCGGCTAGCCTCGGCGCATGGGCATGGACATCACGGTCCTGGTCGTCGACTGGGTGCACCTCATGAAGATCGCACCGGACGACCGGCTTGAGGTGCTGCAGGAGTCGGCATACGCGGACGATGAAGGTGATGAGGTCGACGCGGGTTGGGTGTGGCCTGTCGAGCCGGACAGGGCCTGGCTGGGCCGGTACGAGTTCGGGGGCACCCTCGGGTCGTACAAGCCGCACTTTTGGGCCGCACAGGCGTGGGAGGACGTCCGCGGCGCCGCGGGGACACCGTTGCGGGCGGCTCTGGACGAGTTCCTGATGGCTTTGATCTGGTGCGGGCCTGAGGTCGACTCCGACGCCGAGCACGTAGATGCCGGCATCTTCCCTTCCGTCGATGGCCTGTGGCGGCCAGGGCCGCTTATCGCCCGCGGCCCTCGGACCGTGTCCGGCCTGAACCGTTGCTGGGGGGAGGCTGCCCCCGCCCTGCCGCACCTGCGCGAACCGTACGCGAGCCGCGCCGCATGCCCAGGGCGGTGGATCGCGGACTTCGAGGAGTTCACCGAGCTGCTGTCCGGCTGGGCCGAAGTGGTCCGCGAAGCCCAACGACGCCGATGGGGACTGATCGGACTCCCCATCTGAAAGCATCTACCGCCGGCATCGACCGTAACCGTGATGCAGTCGCAGTCGTGGCTCAACGCAGCCCCTCCCCGCCGTCATCCGGCCAGAGTCGCGAGCGCCTGACATGACGGTAAGTCAGCCCTCTGCGGAGAGTGCGCCAGAACCATTCCTCGTGCACATCCACGAGCCTCAAGAGCCGCAGCTGCTGCGCAAATCGGCGGGACGGCCGCTGTTGCCAGTCCCACGGATTAGCTGGGGTGGTCCGGAATTCACCCCGCCATATGTCCGTTTGCCGTAGCTATACGAGACGACGGTGGGTACGGAAGGTGTATGCGGTTATCGAACATAGCCTTTTCTGTTGGGCATTGGGCGGAGGGACTCTTTCTTCCGGGTGTGGTGCGGCGCGTACTGGCGGGTGCGGAGGCGCAGCCGCGGTGGATACCGCGGTGGGTGCTGACGGTGGTGTCGGCCGATGTCGACGCTGCCGCGGGCGTTGCGGCGGTCTGGTTCCTGTGGCGGCCGAAGTGCGCGTGGGCGAGTGAGCACACCGCGGTTCTGGAGTGGCACGACGAGCAGTGGCAGTACGTGGGCGGCGGTGGTAGTAGCCCGGTGGACGACCCTGCCGATGAGGAGTTCGACGTCGATGTGCTGGAGATCGGGGGTGAGGGGGGCACGGTCAGCCTTACCCGCCGGATGGACGCGCCGGACCCGCTGGCCACGGCCCCATGGATCGGCTATGCCGTAGTCCACCTCGGGCCGGATGTCGCTCACCTCCTCGTCGGCGATCGCCGGATCGACGCTCCCGGGCAGCGCAAGCTCATCGCGGCTTGGATGTGCCCAGCCACCGCCCGCAGAGCTCGTCCCGTCATCGTGGCTCTCGGGCGCGACGGCACCGAACTCTCCCGCATCGGCCCCCACGACACCCTGGACACCCACACCTGGGCACAGCTGGGGGAAGAATGACCACCGCCGCAGGATCCCGAGGCGACCTCCCGTGCCGCTGTGGTGGGTCGCGAGCAAGAGTTGCCACGCCGTGCTGACGCTGCGAATCCGGCCATGGGAGGCATCCGATGCCGCCGGCGCTCCCCGCGTGCGAGGTCGCAGTCACCGGTTTGCAGGTCGCGCTCAGACCAGGGTGGAGATGCAGAACGGGTGGCCTGCCGGGTCCAGTAGGACCCGCCACCGGTCGGGGTCCGGCTGGAACTCGGGCTTGGCGGCTCCAAGGGACAGCAGGTGGGTTTGGGCAGCATCCAGGTCATCTACGCCCAGCTCGATGTGGGCCTGCTTCTCTTGGGACGAGTCCGGCCAGGTGGGACGGCGGTAGTCGGCCAGGTAGTTGAAGCCCAGTCCGGCCGCTCCCTCCTGGCCGAGCAGGACGAAGTGGTCCGTGGAGAGGATCACGGGTAGGCCGAGGATCTCGCTGTAGAAACGGGCCAGTTCCGCGGGGTCCGGGCAGTCGAAGGTGACCGCCGAGTAGCGAAACGTAGGTGCGGAGGTGTTTTCCGTGCTCATGGCGAGGACGCTACGACGGGACCAGGACAGGTTCGGTCCGGGTCATGTGGAACACTTCAGAATGTGATCAGCGCATCCGCCCGCCTGCTGCGGTTGGTCTCCTTGCTGGCCGCCCGGCCGTCGTGGACCTGCGGTGAGCTGGCCGACCGGATGGCGGTCACCGACCGCACAGTGCGGCGGGACATCGCCAAACTCCGGGAACTCGGCTACACCATCGAGTCCGACCCCGGACCATGGGGCGGTTACCGCCTCCGGGCCGGAGCCCGGACGCCGCCGCTGATCCTCGATGACGAAGAAGCGCTCGCCGTCGCGATCGGGTTGCGCGAGGCGGCGCTGAGTGGCGCTCTCGGCGGCGACCAGGCCGCACTGTCGGCACTGCTGAAACTACGACAGGTACTGCCGCAGCGGATCGCGGACCGGCTGGGCGAGATGGACGCTGCCTTCGTGCATACCCCCAGACCCGACGAGCCACAGATCACGCCCGGCATACTGCTGGAACTGGCCGCCGCATGCCGCCGGGGCGAACGTGCCCGCCTGTCGTACCGCGACTGGGAAGGAAAGGCCACGGCCCGAGACGTCGACCCGTACCGCCTCGTCCACACGGGACGCCGGTGGTACTTCGTCGCCCGGGACGTGGCGCAGGAGGAATGGCGGACCTTCCGGGCCGACCGAGTCGAGCGACTTCAGCCCACCGGGCACCCGGTGGAGCTCATCGACCCGCCCGACCCGGCGCTGCTCGTCTCCCGCTCCGTCTCGACCGGCCCCTACCCGCTCCGTACGACGATCCGCCTCCCGATGCCCATGGACCAAGCCCTGAGGCTGATTCCGTCGACAGTCGGTGCCCACCGTCCCGAAGGCCCCGACGCCACGATCGTCGATATCGGTGGTCCCGACGCGGACGGGCTCGCCACATACCTCCTCAGCCTGGCCACACCCCTGAGGGTCGTGTCACCGGAGGCTGTACGGCAAGCCCTGCTACGCCGCACCCAGGAACTCCTGGAGGACAACGCGAACGGTCAGTCCGGGGAGTGATGTTGGGCTGGAACCCTCCTGATTGGAGAGACAGCCACCAGTCCTTAGTCCAGGTAGTCGAGCAACGCCCGTGCCTCGGCCCTGCGGCGGGCCGGGATGTTGTCAGGCTCGGTGTCGTTCTCGTCCTCGCCCTCGCTGCCGTATTCGTCCAGGACGGCGCGGGCGCGGATGCCGGCGGCGGAGCCGCGGCCGAGGTCGGACTCCAGCCATGCGGCCATCAGTTGGGCGCCGGTGTGGTCGTGGCGGGCCGGGTCGCCGAGGGAGGCGAAGAGGGTGATGGCTTTTCCGCGTAGGTGAGGGCTTGTTCGTAGGTGCGCTCGGCCGTGCCGTCGTCGTCATCGTCGTCGGGCTCGGATTCGCAGCCGCGGATGAGGAGTTCGGCGGTTTGGCGGTGGGTGCCGGCGAGGTCGGTTCGGAGTGCGGTGCGGCTTTCGTCGTCTGTTGCCTCGGCGGCGGCCTCGGTGAGGAGGCGTTCGGCGGTGGTCATGACGTCGAGGGCGGTCGGCAGGCCGCTTCCGGGGGTACGCAGGGTGAGCCAGGCGCGGGCGCGGATGGCGCGGGCCGCGTTCTGGGGGCGGTCGAGCGTGCCCCAGAGTTCCTCGGCGCGGGTGTAGGCAGCGGCGGCCTGTTCGTTCAGACCGGCGCCGTTGAGGGCGTCACCGGCGAGGTGGGCGAGGACGGCGTGGTCGCGCTGTGCGTCCCAGCCCTTGGCGATATCGGCCGCGAGCAGGAAGTGTTCGCCGGCCTGCCGGTGGTCGCCGAGCGCGACCAGGCATTCGCCGAGCCACCAGCGGGCCTGTACGACCTGGCCTTCGTGGTGGTGCTCCTGGAGGTCCGGCAGCGCGCTTTCCAGGACGGAGGCGGCCTCGTCGAAGCGCCGGAGTCGGAGCAGCGCGCCGCCGAGAACGAGCTGCGCCCAGGCGCCGAGCGCTGCGCCGCCATCCGCCTCGTCGGCCCAGTGGGTGGCTTCGAGTGCGTGCTCGGCCACCTCGTTGTCGTCCTGGCCGGTGGCGGCCAGGGCCTCGGCGCGGATGAGGTGGAGATGAGCGCAGCCGAGCGGTTCGAAGAGTCCGGCGCCGTGGTCGAGGGCGGCACGGGCGGCCTGCTCGGCCTGTTGCGGTTGGCGCAGTGAGAGGGAGAGTTCGGCCAGCCGGGCCTCGGCCTCCGCGGCGAACCACGGGACGGCGGCCTCGTGGTACAGCTCCACCGCGCGGGCGAACAGCTCCGCGGCCTGCGGCGCGTCGCCGCCCCCGGCGAGCAGACCGCCCAGCACGCAGGAGATATCGGCGGTACGGGAGAGCATCCGAGAGCCCTCGGTGCGGTGTTCCTCGGCGAGGGCGAGCAGGGCGCGGAGTTCGTCGGTGAGGGCTTCCTCGGCGTCGGTGGGGTCCGGTGCCGTCTGGAGGGTGCCCAGGCGGACGCGGGCGGAAGACAGGAGCGCGCCGGTCAGTTGCCGGGCGGTGGCCCTCCCGTCGGCATGCAAAGTGACCAACTGGCCGCAGATCGCGTCGAGTTCAGCCAGGCCCTCTTCCGTACGACCGGAGGCCGCCAGGGTGTAGGCGGCACCGGCCCGGCCGGCCGCGCCCTCACCGGGCTCACCGGCGGCCTCGAACTGCTCGGCGGCCCGGCGGAACAGCGCGATGGCCGCCTCCGGGTCGTCGAGCGCGTCGAGGGCGGCGTGGTAGGTCGCCTCGGCGCGGGCGGACGGGTCCAGTTCGGCGCCGGTCCGGTCCGCGGTTCCGGCGACCGTCCGCCACGCGGCACGGGCGTCCGGGTGCTGGGCCAGGGCGAGGCGCCGGGCCTCGGCCAGCAGGGTGGCGAGGTCGTCGGAGTCGGCCTCCGCCGCCACCGGGGCGACCTCCGCCACCGGCGCGGACTGCGGCACGGGCCGCGGACGGGCCGGGGAACCGTCGGCGAGCCGGGCGCCGCGCACTCCGAGGGGGAGCCGGTCGGTGAACGGCGTACCGCTCATCCGCGCGGACACCCGTGTGCTGACCCGGTCCGTGCCGTTGCGCGCGTCGAAGCGGCGGGCCAGGTCGTGGGCCGCTTCCCGGGTACGGGCCAGGAGCTGCTCCGTGGTGACCGTGGCGCCGCCCGGGAGGGGAACGGGGCGGTCGGCATGGCCGAGTTCCACCAGGCGGCGCAGCAGCAGGGCGGCCGCGCTCAGGATCTCCAGCTGGGAGAGCGGCTCCTCGCCGCTGTCCAGATACGCCGCGTGCTCGGCGAGGATCTCCAGGCCACGGGCCTCGTTACCGGTCAGCGCGCAGAATTCGATATGGCGGGCAAGGGCGGGTACGAGGCTGCCGTTGCCCCGGGCCGTGCGGTAGCCCCGCAGATGGTGGCGGCGGGCCTCGTCGAGCCGGCCGAGGCGCAGCAGCGGCACCAGGGACAGGGCGAGGATGAGATGAGGCTGCTCCGCGCAGGACTTTTCCCCGTCCAGTACGGGTGACCAGGTGGCGATGGCACGCTCGTCGTCTCCGCGCTCCGCCTGCCATTCGCCCTGCTCGTTGAGTTCGCAGGCCAGGCAGTCGCTCATCGCGTCGCGGTCGGCGGCGGTCCACTCCGTGAGCAGCCGGTCGGCCAGGGCGTCGTCCCCGACGTGCTGGGCGAGGTAGAACTCGGCCGCGCGGACCGGGCGCAGGGAATGCCCGGCGATGCGGTAGTGCCGCTCCATGTCCGGCAGCCAGCGGCGGACGGCGTCCAGCGGGACATCGGGGTTACCGATGAGGCTGTAGATGATCCATTTGAACTGCCAGTGGAGCTGGTGCAGGGCCGACTCGGTGAAGTCCGCCGGACGCTCGTCCCACAGGCGCAGCAGTCGTGCGAACGGCACCAGTGTCTTGCCGCTCTCCGAGGTGAACTGGTACGAGTCGATCAGTTCCAGCAGCGCTGCGAGCAGCAGCTGCCGGTCGCCGGTGGTCTCGGCGAGGGCGACGAGTTCCTCGGCGCGGGCGTTGCGGGCCGGTCCGTAGGGCGCGGAATCGTTCTCCCGGAGGGCGCGGCGGATCGATTCGACGGAGTGCGGCGTGGTGTTCTCGTGTGTCATCGGCTTTCCTCCTGGCCGTCCGAGTGCGTGGCCCAGCGCAGCAGGTCCAGGAACGCACGGTTGAGCAGCGCCGAGTCGGCGGGCCGCAGCGGGCGCGGGGCCATCAGCAGGGCCTGGCCGTACAGCGCCTCGGCGGCCGTCCCGGCGAGTTCCGGGGTGTCGATCCGGGCGATCCTGCGGACCAGCGGGTTGTGGTGGTTGAGGACGAGCCGGGCGCGCGGTGCGCTGCCACGCAGGCTGCCGAGGATGCCGGCCCACAACTCGTCGGCCTGCGCCTCTTCCTCGGCGCGGGCCCGTTCCTGCCTGGCCGAGCGGTCGTCCAGGTGGAGGGCGGGCACGGACACCGGATGGAAGGTGCGCAGCACCACATCGCAGCCGAGCGGGTCGAGCTTGCTCCGGGCGGCGGCGAGGAATCCGGACAGGGCCAGTTCCTCGGCGGGGTCGACCGGGTCGAGGTGCGCGGCGACGGTGTCGGCGTCGAGTTCGGCGACCTCGGTGCCGGGCCGTACCGACGGCAGCAGCTCGACGAGCTCGGCGTCGTAGGTGTAGCCGCCGTTGATGACGCCGATGCCCTGGGCGGCGGCGATCGCGGCGACCTGACGGTACTCCTCGACGGTCCGGGTGAAGTGCACGACGGAGTGCCGGCGGGCGAACTCCGCCAACGACAGCTGCCCGTCCGTGGTTTCGAACGGCAGCCACGGCAGCATGGTGGCCAGCACGTCCCGGTCGTGCCGGGCCAGCGACTTCACGCCCAGGTGGTGCACGGACAGGAACTGGGCCAGCCGCTCGGGCTCTCCGGCGGCGAGTCCGGTGAACCAGTCCTTGATACGCGCGCCGAGGGCCTCCCGGACCGCGGCGAGGGTCTCGTCGGCGTACAGGCTCTCGCGGGAGGCGGTGGGGCGCAGGCTGTCGGTGTCGATGACACAGCGGACGAAGAACGCCCAGTCGGGCAGCAGGTCTTCGGCCCGCTCGGTCAGCAGCATGCCCTTGAGGTGGACCCGGTGCCCGGCGCGCTGGGCGGGGCTGACGGCGGCGGGCAGGACGTAGGCGACCCCGCGTACGCCCGCGACCGGCACATCGAGGTCGATGGAGTCGAGCGGGGTGAAGCCGAACTGCTGGTGGCAGTGGCCGGCGAGGGCGACCCGGCGTGCGGCGGGGTTCGGATAGCGGCGTTCCCAGACGGCTGGGCGATCGGTGACCGGCTCCTCGCCGACCCGTACGTCATAGGGCAGGAGCGAGCCGAACTCCTTTGCCAGACTGAGTACTTGACCCTTGGCGAGCCATTCGCCGGTGCCCGGCCGGGCGGTGAGGCGGACGGTGGTGCCGGGCTCGGGGTGCGCGTCCTCGGGCAGCGTACGCACGGTGTACGAGCCGTCGTCGCGGGCGGTCCACTCGACGGGTGGGGCGGCGGCGTCGCGCGCCGAGCGGCTGACGACGCGGATCTCCTCCGCGACGACGAAACACGCCAGCAGGCCGATGCCGAACTGGCCGAGGAAACCGGCACGGGCCGACTCCAGGCCGTCGCGCTTGGAGCTGCGGCCGATGGTGGCCAGCAGGTTGTGCACATCGGCCTCGGTCAGACCGATCCCGGTGTCCGTGACGCGCAGGCCCTCGCCGTCTGCGTGCAGGCGCACTCGGGCGGGGCTGTCGGGCTCCTCGGCGCGGCGTGCGGTGATCGCGTCCACGGCGTTCTGCAGCAGTTCGCGCAGGTACACCCGGGGGCTGGAGTAGAGGTGGTGGGAGAGGAGATCCACCAGACCTCGGAGGTCGACCTGGAAGGTGTGCGGTATGTGATCAGCAGTCATGTAGGGGTGCGTCGGCGGACATTCACTGCCTGCGGCGCGGATCGTGCGGCCGTGGCCGCCGGTGGTCAGGGCTGGCCATCATAGGAGCCGCGGCAGCGAGCTGACCATGGGTTTCCGCTCGGTCGGCACGGGAGCGCCGAGCGGTACGGGAGGGCTCCGCCGGTGCCCAGGACCTGTCTCGCGCGCCCGCGGAGCCGCGCCGGTCAGCGGGTCGGCCCGCCTCGTCGGGCGCCCGCCCGCCGCACGCTGTCGAGCGTGGTGAGCCACTGGGTGACGGTGGTGTCGATGAACTCGTCGGTGACCTCGCTGCGGTCGAGGAAGAGCCGGGCCAGGACCGGCCCGTAGAGCAGGGTGTATTCGGCGGCGTCGATCTGCACGCCCGAGGGCTCCAGCAGGGTGTTCAGGGCGGCGCGGCGGTCCTGGCCGATGCGTGCCAGGGCTTGGGCGCTGTCCGGGTCGTGGTCGGCCTGGGCGGTGACGGCCAGCACCGCGGTGCGGATGGCCGGTTGGCTGATGCCGTCGCGCAGGCTCTTCAGCCAGTCGGTGGCCACGGTGCGTACGTCGCTGCCCGGCTCGGGGTAGTTGCCGAGGTCGGGGCCCTCCAGGATCAGGTCGAAGAGCAGCGCGGCCCGGTTGGGCCAGTGGCGGTAGAGGGTCTGGCGGGTGACATCGGCGCGCTCGGCCAGCAGCGCGTACGTCAGCCCGGTCGGCCCGACCTGGGGCAGCAGTTCACGGGCGACGGTCAGGACGCGGCTGCGGGTGCGCTGGACGCGCGGATTGCCCGGTGTCGGCGTGCGGCGGTGGAGAGGCTGTTGCTGCATACACCCATCCTACCCGTGAATCATACGCATCGTGTGATTTGAGCCACCGCCCGGACTCGTGCGCGATGAATCATACGTCGCGTGTGATAGGAAGAAATCACACGCACTGGATGATTCATGGTGGGTGTCGATTCCCCCTCCGATAGGAACGTGACATGAAGGCCGCTCAGATCACCGGCTACGGCGCACCCGAGGTGCTGCACATCAACGAAGTCGACCGCCCCGCCCCCGGCGCGGGGGAAGTCCTGGTATCCGTCGAGGCGTCCAGCGTGAACGGGCTCGACACGATCGTGCGCGGGGGAGGGCTGCGGGTCGTGACCGGGTTCCGGTTCCCGTTCGGTGTGGGACTGGACTTCGCCGGCGTCGTCTCCGCGACCGGCACCGGCGTGCAGCAATACCGGGTCGGCGACCGGGTCTGGGGCACGGTGCAGCCGCTCAAGCGGCGCACCGTCAGCGGCGCCGCCGAATACGTCGTGGTCACCGCGGACCGCCTCGGGCCCGCACCGGCACACCTCTCGCCGGCGGAGACCGCCTCCCTGGTCGTCGCGGGAACCACCGCGCTGACCGCACTGCGCGACACCCTGCACCTCAGGAGGGGTGAACGCCTCCTGGTGCGCGGCGCCGCCGGAGGAGTCGGCACCGCCGCCGTACAACTCGCCCACGCCATGGGCGGGCACGTCACCGCGCTGTGCCGTGACAGTCACGCCGGGGCGCTGCGCGACCTGGGAGCGGACGAGGTCTTCGACTACCGCGCCACCACCCCGGATCAGCTCGGCCCGTTCGATGTCATCCTGGACACGGTCGGCTCACAACTGAACGCCTACCGAAGCCGGTTGAGCCGCGAAGGCGGGATGGCCACCATCGCGCTGTCGGTGTCCTCCGTGGCCGCGATCGCCGCATCGAGCGTGCACGGCGGCCGCCGCATCCGCACCTTGAGCGCCAACCCCGACACCGCACTGCTGGGAGATCTGGCCGCCTATGTGACCTCCGGCGGACTGCGGCCCGTCGTCGACAGCGTGTATCCGCTGGCGGACATCGCCTCGGCGCACCGGGCGTTCGAGCGCGGCGGGGCGGTCGGCAAGCAGGTGGTGGCGGTGTCCGGGGAGTAACGGACGGCTCTGCAACGGGCGTTCACCCCATGCCCGCGCACGCCGTATCAGTGGGTGGGGCCGCTCCAGTAGGCGTCCTTCCACCGCATGGCGTCGGGGCTGAACTCCACCTCGATCCTGTCGGCGGCGTCGGGCGGCAGGGAGAAGGCGTACTTGCCGACGGCTTCCTTGCCGGGGAGGACGTAGCCGGTGATGACCTTCTGCCGTCCGCTGCCGTCGATCAGCAGCTCCGCCGACGCCCCCTCGGCGTCACTGACTTCGGGCAGTCCGGTCTCCACTTCGACCCGGGCGGTGCCGGTGTTGACCACCTTGACCGTTACCTGGACGGCCTTGTTGCCCTTGGCGTGCCCGAGGACGAAATCGTCCGGGGTGTACGGCTTCGGCTCGGCGACCGTGACCTTCAGCCCGTTCTCGAAGGTGTAGGACTCGCCGAAGGAGAGATGACGGGCCTTTTCCGCCGCCGATGCGGAGGACTTCACCTCCTTGACCTTGGCGCGGGCGCCGTCGGCGACCGTTTTCACCGCGGTGATGGTGAGCACCGCGCCCCCGGCCGCGGCCAGCAGACCTGCCCCGCCCAGGATCACCCCGGCCAGCGCCATCCCCTTGTTCGTCGCCCGGCCGTTGCGCGCCTGGCTCAGCCCGACGAAGCCGAAGATCATGGCGAGCAGGGCCGGCAGCCAGGACAGCCAGAACAGGATGATGAGCAGGCCGAGGACGACGCCGACGATGCCGAGCACCAGGGCGGTGATGCCCATGCCGTTGCGGGACTGCGGCGCCGGTATGGGCGCGGTCGGATACGTCGCCCAGGGCGCAGGGGGTGTTCCGGGCGGCGGCGGTCTCCACGGGTTGTGGTCGTCCGGTGTCCGGTCAACGGGCTGCTGGCCGTCGGGCGGCGTGGGCACGGTCATGCACGGTCCTCTATGTAGATGAACTGAGGACATTAGCAGTCGCTTTGGTCATTCATCATGGGATTTCGGACAGGTCCGGACAGGCCGTGGAGCACCGTGGCGCCGGAGCCGCTCAGATTCCGGTACGGCCCGTGGCTCCCGGGACATGCAGGCAGCCGCCGGACGCGCGACCATGGGACCGGAGACCGCAGACCGGTACTGCCGATCCCCTGACATGGAGCCCTCCATGACCACACCGCGGGACCTGCTGATCGTCGCCATGGATACGGAGACCAGTCGCCCTCTGGAACGGGGCGACCTGTCGCTGGCGCTCGCCGGAGCCGAACTGATCGATCTCCTCGGCGCTCAGGCCGTCCGGCTGGACGACGACCGGATCGTGCCGGGTTACCGGCCGACGCTCCCGGACCGCCTCTTGGACCAGGCCGCCTCGTCGCTGATCCAGCAGTCGCCGTACGAGTCGGTCGACGACTGGCTGTGGCGCCGGGGTCACGGCCTGGCGGCGACCTATCTGAGTGCCCTTGAGGACGACGGGCAGATCACTCGGGAACACCGCCGCTGGCACCCCTTCGGGGCCGGACAGACGGCGCTGGCCGATTCGCCCGCCCGCCGCCAGGCGATGGACCGCTGGACCTCACGGGAGGCCGTCCTCACCGCCCTCGCGGCGGCCGCCGGGATCAACGGCACGGGCACCGGCGACGAGCAGGACGTGGCCGACGACGCGGTGTCCACCGTGCTCGACGCCGTCCACGACGCCGTCAGGGAACTGGAGGGCGAACGTCAGCGCCGCGCCATCGAGAAGGCCGCCTTTGACAACGTCTGGCGCGGCCCCGGCGGCAGCTGACCGCCGCGGTGCGCGGTGCCGCGGTCAGCTGCCGGTGGCGGCCTGTCGGTCGCGGCGCTGCTTGAGATGGCCGGCGCCGGCCAGTGCCGCCACCACGAAGGCCGTGCCGATCAGCTGCTGACGGCCGTCCGCGCCGGCGGCCATGACGGCGAAGATGCCGAGGATGGCGGCGAAGGTGAGCCAGGTCAGATAGGGGAAGCCCCACATCCGCACGGAGAGCAGCTCGGGTGCCTCGCGCTCCAGACGGCGGCGCATCTTCAGCTGGGTGAGGCAGACGATGGACCAGACGACCAGCACCGCGCAGCCGGCGATGTTCAGCAGCCAGGCGAACACCGTGGTCGGCCAGACGATCCCGGCGATCACGGCCGCGAAGCCGAACAGACAGGACGCCAGCACCGCCGCGGCCGGCACACCCTTGGTGACCTTGGCCAGGAAGCGCGGGCCCTGACCCCGGCTGACCAGCGAGTACGCCATCCGCGAGGAGCCGTAGATGTTGGCGTTCATCGCGGAGAGCAGCGCCACCAGCACCACGATCTGCATGATCGTGCCGGCCGCCGGGATGCCCAGCGTGTCGAGCACGGTGACATACGGGCCGTCCTTGGCGACCTTCGGGTCGTTCCACGGCACCAGGGTCACGACCACGGCCATGGAGCCGATGTAGAAGACGGCGATGCGCCAGACGGCGGTCCGGACGGCACGGGCCACGTTCCGGCTCGGGTTGTCGGACTCCGCCGCCGCGATGGTGACGGTCTCCAGACCGGCGAACCCGGAAATGGTGGTCAGCAGCCCGGCGGCGAGTCCGGCGGCGCCGGTCGGGAAGAAGCCGCCGTGGCCGGTCAGATGGCTGGTGCCGGGAGCGTCGCCGAACACCCCGAGGATGCCGAGCACACCCAGCACCAGGAAGGCGACGATCGTGGTGACCTTGACCGCGGAGAACCAGAACTCGAACTCACCGAAGTTCTTGACCGCGGTCAGATTGCTGGCGCAGAAGAACACCATGAAGATCGCCACCCAGCCGTAGGCGGGGATGAACGACACCCAGGTGTGCATGATCGTGCCGGCCGCGGTGGCCTCGGCGGCCACCCCGGCGCAGAGCATCAGCCAGTACATCCAGCCCGAGGTGGTACCGGCCCAGGAGCCGATCTCCTCCTCCGCGTGCACCGAGAACGAGCCGGTGGAGGGCCGGGCCGCGGACATCTCGCCGAGCATCCGCATGATCAGCATGACCAGTGCGCCGGTGCCCATGAAGAGGAGGACGATGGCCGGTCCGGCCGCGGCGATACCGACCCCGGAGCCTACGAAGAGCCCCGCGCCGATGACCCCGCCGAGCGCGATCATCGACAGATGGCGCTGCTTGAGGCCGTGTGACAACACGGACTCGGAGTTCTGCCCGGCCTCCGGGGAGTTCTGGGGCGACCGGGGGACTGTCCGACTCATGGTCGTGCCTGTTCATTGGTTGAGACGTTGGTGAACCTGACGAGTGTCGGGGAGAGCAGGCAGGTACGAAGTGAACGCCCGCTATTCGGACTGTTCACTCACGTGTAGTGAGATCGTTGACACGCAGTGAAGTGGGTGTGTTTCCGCGCAGGTCAGGCGCCCCCTGACCTCAGCCGACCGGGACCGCCGCGGCGTGCTTGTGCTCCATGGAGCCCGACCAGGTGCGGCGCGGCGGGCGGCCGACGAACTTGCCGAAGAGCAGCGCCGCCACGGTGGCCGCGAGGACCCCCGGCACCATCTCGTAGATGCCGGACCGCAGCGGCCCGAGGAGCGGGTCGATGTGCTTCCACAGGACGACGGTGGCCGCGCCGGTCACGATCCCGGCCATCGCCCCGGCCCGTGTCATCCGCGGCCAGTAGAGCGACAGCAGGATCACCGGACCGAAGGCGGCACCGAAGCCCGCCCAGGCGTACGCGACGATGTCCAGCACGGCGCCGCCGCTGAGCGCGATGAGGTAGGCGACCACGGCGACCGCGACCACCGTCGCGCGTGCCGCCAGCACCATCGCCGCGTCCGAGGCCCGCCGTTTGACGAACGCCCGGTAGAAGTCCTCGGTGAGGGCCATCGCCGAGACCAGCAGCTGGCTGTCCGCGGTGGACTTGATCGCGGCCAGCACACCGACGAGCAGGATGCCGGCGACCCAGGGATTGACCAACTGGGCGCAGAGCGCGATGAAGACGGTTTCCGGGTTGTCCGGCGCGGTGTCGAGCGCGGCGATCCCGACCAGTCCGACGAGCGAAGCGCCCGCCAGACAGACGACCACCCAGCTGACGCCGATCCGGCGGGCCCGGGGGATCTCGCGGGTGCTGCGGATGCTCATGAAGCGGACCAGGATGTGGGGTTGGCCGAAGTAGCCCAGTCCCCAGGCGAGCAGGGAGATCACCGCCACCGCGCCGAGCGGCCCGCCGGACGTCCACCGGCTGCCGTCGAAGCCGGCCTTCGCCCCCATGTCCAGCAGGGCCGGGCTCTTGCGGGCGAGCTCTCCGTGCAGCGCACCGAAGCCGCCCAGCATCGCGATGCCGATCGCGGGGAGCGCCACCGCCGCGCAGAACATCACCGTGGCCTGGATCGAGTGCGTCACACTCACCGCACGGAAGCCGCCCAGGACGGTGTAGACGACGATGACCACGGCGAAGACGGTGAGCGCGAACTCGAAACCGCCTCCGAAGATCCCCTCGAACAGCACGCCCCCGGCCAGGAGTCCGCTCGCCACGTAGACGGTGAAGAATACGACGGTGACGGTCGCCGAGACCAGCCGCAGCATTCTGCTGCCGTCCTCGAACCGCTCCTCCAGATACGCCGAGAGCGTCTTCGCGTCGCCCGCCAGCTCGGTGTACGTACGCAGCCGCGGCGCGACCAGCAGCCAGTTGAGATAGGTGCCGATGGCCAGGCCGACGGCGATCCACGAGGCACCGATCCCGGCCGCGTACACCGCGCCGGGCAGTCCCAGGAACAGCCAGCCGGACATATCACTCGCACCCGCGGACAGCGCCGCCAGCGGTGCGCTCAACCGCCGCCCGCCCAGGGCGAAATCAGAGAACGTCACGGTGTCCTGATACGTCCAGATGCCCACGGCCACCATGGCGAGCAGGAATATCCCGAATGTGATCATGACGGGTACGATCAGGGGTGTCACCATTGCTCCCTAGCTGCTTGCACTGCCGTCCACGGCGCGGGCGCCCGGGGGAGAGGGCTCACGAGGAGATCCCGGGGGCGAGAAGGCTCCGGCGCGAGCAGACGATACGGATCTGCCACCGGGAGCGGCACCCTTTTGACAGATGTCCTTGACAGTCGTTCGCCCCCGTCGCCCCGGTCCCGGCAGGCTCGGGGCGGGACCGGGGCAGGACCATAGCGCGCAGCCCGGCCCCCCGGATGGTGGGCAACACCCGTCCCTCGCACGGGAGTTGGTGCATGCCGGCGGGGTGGCCCGCTCGCCGGGGGGCCGGCGTGGCGGATGTCAGGCGGTCCGGCGGCGGAGTTTCACGGTGTTGTCCGTACGGGGATCCGGCTTCCCGTCATGGCCGGTCCGGAAGCTCGGGTGCTCCTCGCAGCGCAGCAGCTCCCACTGTTCGTCCGGAAGGCCGAGGTTCTCGACGACCTCCTCGGGAGTGGGAAGGTGCACCTCGCAGTCGGGCTCCCAAGCGGGCAGTCCCGCATGTCCGACGATGAGCAACACGCCACCGGGCGCGACGGCACCGGCGGCCTTCCGCAGGATGCTGTCGCGCGGCATCGCGCTGGTGGGGGAGTGCAGGAACTGGGCGGTGACGAGATCGAAGGTGCCGCCGGGAAAGGTGGTTCCGAGGTCGTGCTGCTGCCAGTTGACGCGGTCGGCGACCGCGGCCGCCGCCGCATGCTCCGCCGCCCGGCCGAGCGCGACCCGGGAGATATCGACGGCGGTGACCTCCCACCCCCGCTCGGCGAGCCAGATCGCGTCCGCCCCCTCCCCGCACCCCAGGTCCAGCGCCCGGCCCGGGGCCAGGTCGCCGGCCTCCCGGACCAGGGCGGAGTTGGGGCGGCCGCTCCACATCCGGTCGCTCGCCGCGTAGCGGGTGTCCCAGAATTCCTCATCCGGGACGGTGACGTCATGGGCCATGAGTGTCCTCCTCGGTCCGTGCTCCTCGGTCAGGTGCGGTACGCCGTTTCCGTGCCGTACCGCCCGTGCCGGGATGTTCCGTGCGGTGCGACGAAATCGACAAGCTTCCTTGCCGTATCGGCAAAGGGGGCGGGGCGCCGGGCCGAGGGTCCCGCAGCCGTCCGCGCCCGTCCGCACCCCGCTTCAGGAGGCAGCGTCACCCGTACGGCCATAGCGTGAAGAGAGGGCCGAAGACTTCCCCTCGATGGAGCACTGGGGTGATGCGCAATGACCGATTTCGCAGAGCGCGGCTCACGGAACGCCGGGGACCTGGGACGCACGACCATCGCCGACGGCGTGGTCGCGAAGATCGCCTATCTGGCCGCCGGTGATGTGGCAGGAGTCCATGCCCTGGGCAGCGGGCTCGCGCGTTCGGTGGGAGCCCTGCGCAAACGCGTACCCGGGGGAGGCACCACCACCACGCACGGTGTCAAGGTCGAAGTCGGCGAGAAACAGGCGGCGGTGGACCTGGACATCATCGTCGAATACGGCGAGGTCATCCCCCAAGTGGGCAAGGCGGTGCGGGAGAACGTGATTTCCGCGGTGGAGCGGATGACCGGCCTCGAAGTCGTGGAGGTCAATATCGCGGTCAGCGATGTACGGCTCCCCGAGGAGGAGGAAGCCGAAACGGAACGGGTGGTGTAGCGGGGCGGATCGCGGCGGCGGGGACCCTTCGCGCGGCGGGTCAGTACACGGGGCCCGCGCCGTCCTCGCCGTCCGTGCCAGGGACCGCGCAGACGGCGATACCGCGTTCCGCGACGCTGCCCATGGCCAGCAGATTCCCGGTCCGGCAGACGCTGGTGACCATCCGGTACGGAGACCGTACGGCGCGCAGATCCCAGGCATGCCCGCCGTCCGGGCGGACCGCCAGGACCCGAACCGTCGGGTGCGGAGGCAGCGAGAGCCGCAGCCGCTTCGCCACCTCCCAGGCCGCCCGCCGGACGCCGCGCGGCATGCCGTGCAGCAGCTCCACACCGGCCGCCCGTGGTCGTGCCAGGGCGACCCAGAACGCTCCGTCCGGACCGAGGGAGACGTTGTCGGGGTAGCCGGGCAGCTCCGCGGCCAGTGTGTCGGCGGTGCCGGACCGGGGGCCGGTGAGCCGGTAGCGGCGCAGGCGGCGGGCCCCGGTCTCCGCCACGACCAGGAAGGACTCATCCGGGGCCAGCGCCACGCCATTGGCGAACTGCAGCCCCTCCAGCAGGACTTCGGGAGTGCCGCCGGGCCGCAGCCGCAGCAGCTGTCCGGTTCCGGTGTGCTCCAGGAAGTCGCCCAGCCACTCGTCGAGGCCGTAGCGACGGCTGGAGACGGTGAAGTAGACCGTGCCGTCCGCCGCGCTGGTGACATTGCTGCAGAACCGCAGGGGCGCGCCGGACACCTCGTCGGCGAGCACCCGTACGGTCCCATGGCGGGGGTCGAGGCGCAGCAGACCGCGCCGGGCATCACAGACCAGCAGCTCACCGCCGGGTAGGGGCTGCAGGCCGAGCGGTCTGCCACCGGTGTGTGCCACGGCCGTCGCCCGGTCGGCCGCGCCCGACGCGGAGGGGCGCAGCCGCCAGATCGCACCGTCCGCGGCGCCCGCGAAGAGGCTGCCGTCGGCATCGGCCACCACGTCCTCGGGGCCCTCGATCTCGGGCGCGACGATACGGAGCGCCGGGAGTGCCCGCGGCCCGCCCCGTGCGATGCGCTCCGTGAGCCGCCCGTTCACCGACCTGCGACGTGTACGGGCCACCGGGCTGCGGTCCAGCTCCATCTCTCGCCTCCGGAATCCTGTGGCCGTGGCCGGCGGCTTGCGGACACCGCCCGTGATCTGGCCACGGATCACTCACCGGTCAGCCAAGCAGAACCTCCGCGTCCGGCGTCCGCTCACGACCGTCCCGGTGTGTCGTTCGGTACCCGGGCCACTTCGGGGGTCTCGGTGTCCAGCGGCACCGACCAGGAGCGGACCAGGCCCAGTTGGACGCCCTGGCGCGGCAGCACCGCGTCCAGGAACCAGTCGGTGGCCACCCGGATGCGGTTGCCGGGCATCGCCAGGAGGTGGTAGCCGCGGGTGATCGCTCCGGCGAGCGGGCCGGACAGCGGGACATGCAGCGGGTTCGCGGCGGCCTGGACTCCGCCGAGATCCACCATGAAGCCCAGGTCGTGGTGCTCGTAGGCGCGCGGGGTGCCCTGTCCGCAGGACGCCGCCACATTGTGCGCGGCGACCTTGCCCTGCCGCTGGGCGTGCTGGGCGGTCATCGGCGTCGTCTCCCCGGGGCGGGTCAGGTCGGGAACGGCCGTGGCGTCCCCGCAGGCGAACACCTCCGGCCGGCCGGGCACTCCCAGGTACGCGTCGACGCACAGCCGCCCCTTGTCGGTGGGCAGCCCCACCGCCTCGACCAGCGGGTCGGGCCGGACGCCCACGCACCAGATCAGCGAGCGGGTGCCGATGAACTCGCCGTCGTCGAGCAGGACCCCGTCCGCGGTCGCCTCCTTGACGGAGGTGCGGGTACGGATCTCGACGCCGCGGGCACGCAGAACCCGGTCGGCGGTGCCCGACAGCCGCTCGTCGAGCTCGGGCAGCAGCCGGTCGGCGAGGTCCAGCAGCAGCCAGCGGGGGCGCGGGCCGTCCCGCAGCCCGGTGTTCTGCCGGACGAGGGAGTCGGTGAACCGCACGCCCTGGGCGGTGACTTCGGTACCGGTGTAGCCGGCGCCCACGACGACGAACGTGGTCCTGGCGGCCCGCTCGGCCGGATCGTCGGCCGCACCGGCCATCTCGATCTGACGGGTGATGTGGTCGCGGAGGTACAGCGCCTCGGGCATCCCGCGGAAGCCATGGGCATGCTCGGCGACGCCCGGGATGGGCAACAGTTTGTTGACGCTGCCGACGGTCAGCACCAGCCGGTCGTAGGACAGCGAGCCGCCCCGGTCCTCGGGGTCGGTGTAGTCCACCCGACGGGCATCGAAGTCCACGTCATGGACCTCACCGAGGACGAGCCGGACGCCCGGCAGGGTCGCGGTCAGCGAGACCGAGATCCGGCGGGGTTCCAGGATTCCGGCCGCCACCTCCGGCAGCAGCGGCACATACAGAAAGTAGTCGTTGGGGTTGATGAGCACGATCTCGGCGGCCCCCTTGGCCTGCCGGGAGAGCGTGCGGGCGCATTCGTAACCGGCGAAACCGGCTCCGACGATCACGATCCGAGGGCGACGTCGCTTCACGTGGACTCCTGCGGTCGAGGATGGTGCCTGAGCGCCGGGTCGAGCAGTGATCACCGTCCGGTGTGGGCAGACGGCCGGCGCGGGCGCACTGGGCTCCTTGTCGTGCCTTCTGGTGCCTTGTCGGCTAACCGGTGCGGGGCCGGGTACACCTGGGTCCCCTGTCATTCTGACGGTGGCGGCCCCCGGGCGGCACGTCGGGACGTCCGCACATGCGTCGCCGGCCGCCCCGCGCGACAGTGAGAGATGCGGCCACCGGCACGAAGGGCAGGTGGGGCACATGGGCGCCAAGGACGGACTGACGGCATACCGCGGCAAACGGCACTTCGACCGGACGCGCGAGCCACCGGGCGCCCCGGCGGGCGCCGGGGACACCTCGTCCTTCGTCGTCCAGATCCATGACGCGAGCACCCTGCACTTCGACTTCCGGCTGGAGGTCGACGGGGTACTGAAGTCCTGGTCCGTGCCCAAGGGACCGTCCGCCGACCCGCACGACAAGCGGCTGGCGATGCCCACCGAGGACCATCCACTGGAGTACCGGGAATTCGAGGGCGTCATCCCGGCGGGGGAGTACGGCGCGGGCACCGTGATCGTCTGGGACCAGGGCAGCTACCGCCCACTGCCCCGCAAAAAGAAGGGCCGCACCCTGCCCTTCCGCCAGGCGCTCGACGACGGCCATATCTCCTTCTGGCTCGACGGGAGCAAGCTCCACGGCGGCTATGCGCTCACCCGGTTCCGCACCGGCCAGGGCCCCGGGAAACGGGAGTCCTGGCTGCTGGTCAAGGAGAACGACGACCGGGCCGAACGGCGCGGCACACCGGACGCCCGGCGGGCCCGCTCCGTACGCAGCGGCCGCACCCTGAAGCGGGTGGCCGCCGAAGAGGGCACGGGGCGCTGAGAAATCGCTGTGGGGATTGCTTTTCGGGTCGCATTTCGTGGTGAATGCACGACGCGCAATAGGTGAATGCACGACGCGCACTATGAGCGCGAAATGCGGGCCGAGGCTTTACGGCCTAAGGGCAGCCCTTAGACCTCCCCGCCCCCGTCCCCCGCATCGTCCCGGGCGATATGCACCGCCGCCTCCTCCGCCGACGCGGCGCCGCCGTCGATGCCGACATCCCGGGCCGAGATGTCATTGCTGCCGCCGCGCCAGAATCCCTCGTCGGAACCCACGAGCCGGCCGGCCCGCTCCTCGCCGCATTCGAGGTCCGTCGGTTCGCCCACGCCGTCCGGCAGATCGCCGATCCCGTCGCCGTCGGGTGCGCAGACCTCCGGTACTTCCACCGACAGCCGGTGCTCCAGCGATTCACGGTCGTGCAGCTCCCGGGCGGTGGTCCCGTCGTGGTTCACCACGAAGGGCCGCTCGGGCGGCGAATAGCCGGTGTCCAGTGTCTGGTCGAGGCCCGGCTCGTCCAGGGCGTCCTCCATATCGAGGTCATTGGGGTTGTCCTGGGGGTCGGAGCTGGGCGGCTGGTAGACCTCGTCGCCCATGGTGTTGTCGGACATAGCCGCCCTCCCTCTTCCCATTGCCTTCGCCCGGCCGCCGGGTGCGGCAGGTGCGTATACGGCCAATTGTCCGCCTCCTGGCGGCTCCCGGCAGCGCCAGGACGGGCGGACCGGTCGCGGCCTCAGGCGCGCCGGTGTTCCGTCGCGATGCCGACGGCCTCGGCGATGCTCTGCACATTGCCGAACCGCTCGTGTGCCGGCAGCCGCTCGGCCATGCTGACCAGCCGGTCCGGTGCGTTGTTGCGCCGCAGCGTCTCGATGATCGCGTACTTGTCGGCCGGGTACAGGCTGCGGCCGAGGTGCTGGGCGAGTTCGGAGCGCAGGCCCACGTCCTGCTCGGTCATCCCGCTCGGCGTGCCGCCCCGGAACTCGCTCTCGGGGGACCAGGCCGCCACCGGCTGGTCCTCGCCGGCCGGCTGGAGTTCATGCTCCTCATCCGTCCGCAGCGAGCGCTCCGCCGTCAATTGCCCCCGTAGTTGCTTCTTCATCATGTCGTCCCGAGCGGGGCCGGTCTTGTCCGTTCCGTGTTCCATGACCATGGGTGCCTCCGGCTCCACGAGTCATAAAGACCCGTCGCGTTACTCCCAGTTTCCCTGCTCCCCCAGCCCTAACAACCCGGCGGCGCAGTTTCCACCCTGCATACGGAAATCATGCGGCCGGCCACGGAACGTGACGACACGTGCATATGCCCTCGCTGCCTACGCCTTTCGGGACGCGATGCATACGCCTTTCGGGAACGGGAATTCGTAAGTCAGCCCACCACACAACGAAGACGGCCCACCGCACCACGGGAGAGTCCACGGAATCCGAGGAAGCCAAGGAGGAAGCGCCATGCGAATCTCGCTCCTGCAACCGGTCATCGACCGGCCAGGCCCCTGGGCATCCGTCTATGCCGATATCGCGCACAGCACCGAGGACGCCGCAAAACAGCAAGAGTTGACGGCGAGCGCCACCACGGCGCAGTTGTTCGCGCTCGGCGCGGACGAGGCGACCTGCGGTGCGGTGCACGAAGCCCTGCTCCTGCGCCACGAGGGCGAGTCCGGGGAGCACTCCGGGCGGGTGCTGTTCGCCGCCCATGGCGAGGTCGTGCTCGACACCCCGCTTCCCGGGCCGCCCGCCACCCCGTTCGCGGCCTGGGGGCCGGTGCCCAGAGTCACCCCGTTCCTGGCGGCGGTCGGCGACGACCCGGTCTGCCTCGTGGTCCGTCTGGACCGGGCGGGAGCCGACTTCGCCGTACTCGGCGAACGGGGCACCGAGGACGCCGGCCAGGTCAGCGGCGCCGACTGGCCCCTCCACCGCACCGCCTCGGGCGACTGGTCCGAAGGGCACTTCCGCGCCAAGGTGGAGAACACCTGGGAACACAACGCGGGAGAGATCGCCGACGCGGTACGCAAGGCGTTCGAGGAGTGCGGCGCCGAGGCCGTCGTCCTGATCGGCGATGCCCGCGAACGCCATCTGGTGCACGACAAGCTGCCCGAACCGCTGCGCGCCCTCACGTACGAGAGCGAACACGGCGGGCGGGCACCCGGTGCCGAGAGCGCGCTGGTGGACCGGGATATCGCCCAGGTCAGGGCAGTTCAGGAGCGGGAGCACATCGCGCAGGTGGCGGACCGCTTCCGGACCGGTGCGGGGCCTGGAGGCAAGAGCGCCCCGCATGCCGCGGCCGGTATCCCCGCCCTGGTCGAGGCGGCCCGGGAACACCGAATCGACACCTTGCTGGTCAGCCCGCACGGCTCGGATATCGCCCGGCAGCTCTGGGTGGGCTCCGAGGCCGATCAACTCGGCGTACGGGGAACGGAGTTGCAGTATCTCGGGGAGCCGCGTCCGGCTGCCGCACGGGCGGATGACGCGCTGGTGCGGTCTGCGGCGGCGAGCGGCGCCGACATCGTGGTGGTCCGGGACCCCGAGCGGGCGCCCTCCGGCGGGCTCGGCGCTCTCCTGCGCTGGACGGACGCGGACACCGCCGACGGCGCACACCACTGACCGCGCACACCGCAACGGGCCGCCCGCCGACCGGGAAATCCGGTCGGCGGGCGGCCCGTTGCGGTGCGTCGCGCGCCTCAGTCCTGTGCTTCGGCCGCCACCGGCTTCGGGATCAGGAAGGACGTGGCGATGGCCGCGGCCAGGATCACCACGCCCGCGATCATGCCGGCGGTGTAGCCACCGGACGACGACGGGTCCGCCGGTGCGGCAGCGGTCTTGACCGCGTACAGGAGCGCGAAGCTGAGTCCCGCGCCGAGGTTGAAGGCGCCCGCGTTCAGACCGGGCAGGAAGCCCGGGTTCTCGCTGGGGGAGAGGACGATGCCCAGCCCGTTGAGGACGATATTCGCCACGCCCGCGTAGGCGATGCCCACCAGGATGGACGTCACCAGCAGCAGGATCTGCGACTGGCTGTGCATCGTGAACAGCATCAGGGCGACCGTCGCCACCGACCCGACCAGGCCGAACCGCAGGACGCGGCCGTAGCCGAAGGTCGCGGCGAGACGGCCGGCCAGCGGGCCCATGGCCAGTCCGGCGAGCGCGTACGGCGACAGCGTCCACCACGCGGACTGCTCGGCGCTCATCCCGAGACCGGCCTGTGCGTCCTGTGCGAAGGCCGGGATCAGCCCGTTCATGACGGCGAACACACCGGTCATGGTGAGCACGGTGGTCAGCAGGGTCGCCCAGGTCGCCCGCTGCTTGAGATGCCGGGTGGCGACCAGCGGGTGCCCGCTGCGGTTCTCGGTCCGCCAGAACAGGGCGAAGGCGGCGGCCGCCGTCACGAGCAGGACGGCGATCAGCGGCCAGTTGGCGGCGGCCAGCTTGCCCGCCTCGTTGAGCGCGGTCAGCAGCGAGCCGACCGAGACCACCAGCAGCGCGACCCCGGGCCAGTCCATCCGGGTCGCGGCGGCCGCCTTCGACTCGGGGGTCAGGGTGGCGACCAGGACGGCGGCCAGCGCGGCGACGATCGCCATCGCCCAGAACACCGACGCGAAGCCATGACGGTCGGCCAGGTAGCCGCCCGCGAGGGAGTCGACACCGGCGATACCGCCGTTGACGGCGGTGATCACACCCAGCAGAGTGCCGTACCGCTTGGGCTCCCGCACCTCCACCCGCAGCATGATCAGACACAGCGGAACGACCGGACCGCAGACACCCTGGATGACACGGCCCGCGAACAGCATCGGCACGCTGGTCGCCAGCGCGGCGACGACGCAGCCGACGACCATCAGAGCGAGCATTCCGGCCAGCACCCGGCGGCGCCCGATGACATCGCCGAGCCGCGGGAGGAAGAGCGAGAACAGCGCCGCGGAGGTGAAGAACGCGGTCTGGGTGAGGCCGATCTCCGCGGAGCTGGCGCCGAGGGTGTCCTCGATGTTCTTCAGCGCGGGGCTGAGCATGCTGGCGTTGAGCTGGAAGGCGAAACAGGCCGCGAGCAGTGCGGTGACCAGCACCCCTATGCGGACCCCGGAACCGCCGCCCGTCCCCTCGGCGGGGCGCCGGTCGGTGGCCGTGCTCATCTCGGTGGCGCTGTTCATCTCGGTGGGGGAGTTCATGCCTCGATGTCGCCGATCCGCTCAAGTGCGTCCACGATCAGGTTCCAGAACCGCTCGTGGTCCAGGGAGACCGCGACCTGCGTGGTGCAGTCGTCCGGTGCGGGCGCCCGGAAGTCCGTGACGGTCATCCCGAGCGTCAGCGCACCGCGCAGCTCGATGTCGACCGGGGCCTTCCGTACGGTCATGACGTCCGGGTCGATCACATACGCCACCGCGCACGGGTCGTGCACCGGCGGGTGGTCGAAGCCCTGGTTCTCGCGGTACGCCTCGCGGAAGAAGTCCAGCAGTTCACCGACGAACCGGGCGGGGCGGGTGCCGACCGCGGCGATCTTCGCATCGACCTCCGGGGTCGCCAGCGCCTGGTGCGTCAGATCGAGGCCGACCATGGTGACCGGCCAGCGCTCGTTGAAGACGATATGCGCGGCCTCGGGGTCGATGATGATGTTGAACTCGGCGACCGCGCTCCAGTTGCCCTCGTGGTAGCCGCCGCCCATCAGGACGACCTCACGGACCCGCTCCGCGATCCGCGGCTCCTTGCGCACGGCCAGCGCGATATTGGTCAGACCCGCGGTCGGGACGATGGTGATCTCGCCGGGCTCGTGGGACATCACCGTGTCGATGATCAGGTCCACCGCATGCCGACGGTCCAGCTCGATGGCCGGTTCGGGCAGCTCCGGGCCGTCGAGACCGGTCTCGCCGTGGATGTCCGGGGCCGTCTCGATGGCCCGGACCAGCGGGCGCGGGCAGCCGGCGGCAAAGGGCACCCCCGTGATCCCGGCGATCCGCGCCACGGACAGGGCGTTACGGGTCACCTTCTCCAGCGTCTGGTTCCCGACCACGGTCGTCACCGCGACCAGCTCGACATCGGGATTGCCATGTGCCAGGAGCATGGCGATCGCATCGTCATGCCCCGGGTCGCAGTCGAGGATGATCTTTCTGGCCAACGGAAGAGCCCCTTTGCTCTGCTGCTCGAAATGTGGTGCGGACGTGGTGGTGTGTACGGGCCTGCGGGGGCTCCGGCGCACAGCGCGCCCGGCGGTCACCCATGGCGAGCCCGCGCGGGACGTCAGCGACGAGCGAGCAGCATGGGAAAACGTTCTCCGGAAACTTGACCCATGGACTGGCCGGTTGTCAACGGGTCAATACCGGCCCGACCGGGCGTTTTCGGGACGAAGAGCGGCCGGTGTGGCAAGGAGATCCAGCTCTCATGGGACAACGTTTGCCGGACATTTCAGCAGGCGTATGCTCCCTCCGATCCGGGCGGGCCGAGCGAAGGGATCCGGGAGACGGTGGCCGAAGTCACGTTGAAGGATGTCGCGCTGGCGTCCGGCTGCTCCATCGCCACGGTCTCCCGCGTGCTGGCCGGCACCCGCCCGGTCGGTGCCGAGACCGCCCGCACCGTACGCGAGGCGGCCGAGCGGCTGGGCTACCGGCCCAACCAGGTGGCCCGCGCCCTGCGCAGCCGCTCCACCGGCACCGTCGGTCTCGTTCTGCCGCAGATCACCAACCCGTTCTTCCCCTCCCTGGTCCGGGAGCTGGAGCATGCGCTGCACGCCGAGGGGCGGGCCGTGCTGCTCGCCGACTGCGACGACGACCCGGTGACCGAGGCGGCCCGGATCGGTGTGCTCCTGGGGCGGCGGGTCGATGCGCTGCTGCTGATACCCGTCGATGAGCGGCGCAGCCGGGAGGCGGTGGCGAGCGCGGCCGCTCAGGTGCCGCTGGTGCTGCTCGACCGCGGCTGCGGCCCGGGTATCGCCGACTCGGTCGCCGTCGACAACGCGGCCGGTATGGCCCTCGTGCTCGATCATCTGGCTGCCACCGGCCGCCGCCGTCCCTGCTTCATCGGCGCCGCCGGGACCGCGTCGGCGGCGGTCGAGCGGCGCGCGGCATACGAGGCGGGGGCCGCGGCGCTGGACCCCGCGGCCCCCGGGCGCGTCGAGCTCGGCGACTTCTCCGTGGAGTGGGGGCGCGCCGCCGTCGACCGGGTCTGGCCCTCCCGGCCGGACGCCCTGATCTGCGCCAATGACCTCATCGCCGCCGGTGCCCTGCAACGTCTGCGGCAGCTCGGTGCGGACGTACCGGGCGAGGTCGCCGTCACCGGCTTCGATGACATCCCGCTCGCCGGACTCGCCGACCCGGCGCTGACCACCGTCCGCCAGCCGGTCGGCGAACTGGCGGCGGAGGCGGCCCGCCTGCTGAGCCGCCGGCCGTCTCCCGGAGAGCCCGGACCGCGCCGCACGGTCCGGCTCGCGCCACAGTTGGTGGTCCGGGCTTCCAGTGCGCCTGCTGGCGTTCCGCGGGTCGCTGACTGCTTCTGACGCTTGACGCCTGGTGCCTGACCCGCCTGACGTAACGTCAGTAGTGCTGCGAGGGAGGATAGTTGGGGTCGAAGGTGCGGCCCCGCATCTCTTGACCGTGCGCGGTCAGGGAGTAAAGTCTAGACCAACTGGTGTGCACCTTCGCGTCATTCCCCCCTCGCGAAAGGCTTGACATGCACAGGAAGAGAAGGCTGGCCCTCGCCATCGGTGCGGCCATCGCCCCGCTGCTCGTCGTCACCCTGCCGGTCAGCCCGGCGAGCGCACACGGCTATGTGTCCGCGCCGCCCAGCCGGCAGGCGCAGTGCGCCGCGGGCACCGTCGAGTGCGGTGCGATCAAGTGGGAGCCACAGAGCGTCGAGGGCCCCAAGGGGCTGACCAGCTGTAGCGGCGGCAACAGCCAGTTCGCCGAACTCGACGATGACAGCAAGGGCTGGCAGGCCACCCCGGTCGGTACCTCCCAGACCTTCAACTGGCGGCTGACCGCCCGTCATTCCACCAGCACCTGGCAGTACTTCATCGGCGGGAAGAAGATCGCCGAGTTCGACGACGGAGGCGCGCAGCCACCGGAGACGGTCTCGCACACCGTCAACTTCGGCGACATCACCGGCAGGCAGAAGATCCTCGCGGTCTGGAACATCGCCGACACCGCGAATACCTTCTACGCCTGTATCGACGTCACCATCGGCGGCTAGCCTTCCGCCTCCTCCCTCACCCCCCTCACCCCTCCCGCCCCGCCGCCTTGTCTCCCTGTGCCGGTCACTTCCGTGAACGGCGGCAAGCAGGGCGACGAGGCCGGCGGGGCCACCGGTTACGATCGGCCCATTCATGGCCGTTGTGCGTGGCCGCTGCCGGGAGGAAGAGATGGGCCTGTTCCGCCGAGGACCGAAGCGGGATTCCCGCGAGCTGGCACGTGACGGGGAGTTCAGCTTCTTCTCCGAGCGGGAGGGCGGGGTCTTCAGATCACAGGTCCGGCAGGCCTTCGCGGAGCAGGGGCTCGAAGTCACCGCGTACGCGGGCGTGGTCACCGACTCCGCGGGCCGGCAGTTCGGCCTCGGCAACCTCGCCGCGGTGTGCCACCGCGACCGGCGCGGTGAGCGCAGCTGGCCCGTGCTGATCCGGGATCACGTCGGCAAGGTGCTCCGTACGATGGACGGTCCGCAGCCGCTGGAGATCCTCAGCGAGGACGAGATCCGGGCCTGTCTGTACCCCCGTGTGGTCGCCCAGGAGACGCTGCCCGCCTCGGACTCCTTCCGTTACGGGCGGGCGCCGGCGCCGGGGTTGCGGGAGGTGCTCGCGCTCGATCTGCCCGAGGCGGTGCAGATGCTCAGCGAGGACTCGCTGACCGACCTCGGGGACCTGGCCGAGCTGCGGATCCGGGCGATGAACAATCTGCGGGCGCTGCCGGTCGAGGGGCATGAGACGGTGCGGCGCGGTGACGGCTCGGCGTTCGAGGTGCTGCTGGGCGACTCGTTCTTCACCGCGAGCCGGGTGCTGGTCCTGGACGAGCTGGTGCAGCGGCTCATGGGCACCGAGCTGACGCCGGACGGTGCGCTGGTCGCCCTGCCCTTCCGGCACCAGCTGGCGTTCCACCGAATCCACGATGCGCAGGTCATCCCGGCGTTGCAGGCCATGGCGGGGTTCGCGGCGGCCGGTCATGAGGACGCGGCGGGCGCCATCAGCCCCAGGGTGTTCTGGTGGCGCCGGGGCGTGATGACGCCGCTGAGCGAGCCGGATGGTGACGGGCTGCGGGTGGTGGCGGACGCGGACTTCCAGCGGATGCTGGAGCGGCTGGTGCAGGGCGGGGCCTGAGCGGTGGGTGCGATGGGCGGCCCGGGACCGGGAGGGGGCCGTGGCCGACCCGGCGCCGGTCCGTGCCCGGTGCGGGCATCGGTCCGTGCCCGGTCCGCGCAAAAGTTTCTTGCGAAATCTTCACCGTGAGGGAACCTGAACCGCCATCCACCCGTTTCTACAAGTGAGGCCCCACGCTCTCCCCCGTGCGTGGGGCCTCACCTTTGTTCGCGCCGCCTCAGCCGCCGAGGCCCGCCCGTTCCTCCTCGGTGAACAACCGCGAGCGGATCAGAAAGCGCACGCCCTCCGGCGCCTCCAGCGAGAACCCACTGCCCCGCCCCGGTACGACGTCCACCGTCAGATGCGTGTGCTGCCAGCGCTCGAACTGGTCGGCCGACATCCAGAAGTCCACCGGCTCCGGCACGCCCTCCACGTCCAGCCGGGCCAGCAGCACATCCGACGATCCCGTACGGAATTCCCCCGCCGGGTAGCACATGGGGGCGCTGCCGTCGCAGCAGCCGCCGGACTGGTGGAACATCAGCGGGCCGTGCTGCTCCCGCAGCAGCCGCAGCAGTTCGGTCGCCGCCGCACTGAGCGCGATCCGCGCCGTGCCATCCATAGGGCGCTCCTCTCCTCACCATTCCGCTCCTGACCAGCGGAAACGGATATAGCTCCGCAGGACGGGGCGGGCCGCCCGGGACCCGCCCGGACCGTGCCCGTCGAGCCGCCTCGGCGGCGGCGTTCCAGTTAACTCCGGGCCAGGTTGCGACATGGTTGCACGCGGCGCCGGGACGCGTGGGCAAACGCGGGGCGCGGCCACACATCTGGGCGACCTGCTCAGGCAACCGACCAGGGCCCGTCGGATGTCCCCTCCGACGGGCCCCGCGCTGCCATAAGGTCCGCAGCATGGTCCCTCAGATCGAACCCGCCGAAGAACCTCCGGTGACGCTCACCAGCCCCTACGACCTGCTGACCGGTTACCTCGATTTCTACCGGCAGACCGTGCTGCGCAAGTTGGAAGGGATGTCCGACGCGGAGCTGAGAAACAGCCGGATGCCCAGCGGCTGGTCGCCACTGGGATTGCTCAAGCACTTGGCCTGTGTCGAATTGCGGTGGCTGCAATGGGGGTTCGACGGAGCACCCATCGACGAACCGTGGGCCGAGTTCAAGACCCGCCCCGGGGTATGGCACGTGGAACCCGGCGAAACCTTCGAGGACGTGCGGCGGTTCTTCGAGGAGCAGTGCACCCGCTCCCGTGCGATCGTCGCCGCGGCACGCTTGGACGACCAGGCAGCCGGCCTCGGCGGAACGGTCCCGGCCGACGAGGACCGCCCCACCCTGATCTGGATCCTCTTCCACCTGCTCCAGGAGTACGCCCGCCACGCCGGCCAACTCGACATCGCCCGCGAGCTGGCCGATGGGGCCGTGGGCGAGTAGGCCCCACCGCCCCTGCCCCCACCCCGCCCGGGTGAGCCGTGTCTCACCCGGGCGGTCGCTCTTGTTTATGCAACGAGTTGCATAGAAGGATCGGGGTATGGCGCTTGAGCACGCGATCCTCGTCTCCCTGCTGGAGAAGCCGGGCTCCGGCTATGAGCTGGCCCGGCGGTTCGAGCGGTCCATCGGATACTTCTGGACCGCCACCCACCAGCAGATCTACCGCGTCCTCAAGCGCATGGAGAGCGACGGCTGGATCGATGTCCGCGAGGTGCCGCAGCAGGCCCGGCCGGACAAGAAGGAGTACTCCGTCGCCGGTCTCGGCCGCACGGCGCTCGCCGAGTGGCTGCACGAGCCGATCGAACCCGAGAGCGTCCGGCACGACCTCGCCGTGAAGATCCGCGGTGCGGCCTTCGATGATCCCGCCGCGCTGATCCGCGAGGTCGAGCGGCACCACCAGATCCACACCGACCGCCTCGCGCACTATCTGGCGGGGGAGCGGCGCGACTTCACCGGCCCCGAGGCCCCCGCGACGCCCGATGCGGGCCAGGAACTCCAGCACGTCGTACTGCGTGGCGGTATCGCCTTCGAGCGCATGACTCTCGCCTGGCTGGACGACGTACTCGCCACCCTCCACCGACTCCGCCCCGAGCACTGAACCGGGCGCGGACGCCCGGGGGAGCAACCCGCAACCCGCAGTCCACACCCCGCAATCCACACCTCCTGACCACCACCCACCACCCCCAACCACTGAGCCGGAAAGGCGACCACCCATGGCCGACCCGCTGCTGTTCAACCCCCGTACCTACGACCCGGCGCACTTCGACCCCGAGACCCGCCGGCTGCTGCGCGCCACCGTCGAATGGTTCGAGAACCGCGGCAAGCGCAAGCTGATCGAGGACTACCGCTCCCGCGCCTGGCTGTCGGAGTTCCTGGAGTTCTCCACCAAGGAAGGGCTGTTCGCGACCTTCCTCACCCCGGCCTCCGCCGCCGACGGGCAGCAGGACAAGCGCTGGGACACCGCCCGGATAGCCGCCCTCAACGAGATCTTCGGCTTCTACGGGCTCGACTACTGGTACGCCTGGCAGGTCACCATCCTCGGCCTCGGCCCGGTCTGGCAGAGCGACAACGCCGCCGTCCGCAGCCGCGCGGCCGAACTCCTCTCCCAGGGCGAGGTGTTCGCCTTCGGCCTGTCCGAGAAGGCCCACGGCGCCGACATCTACTCCACCGACATGCTCCTGGAGCCCGACGGTGACGGCGGCTTCCGCGCCACCGGCTCCAAGTACTACATCGGCAACGGCAACGCCGCCGGACTCGTCTCCGTCTTCGGCCGCCGCACCGACATCGAGGGCCCGGACGGCTATGTCTTCTTCGCCGCCGAGAGCCGCCACCCGGCCTACCACCTGGTGAAGAACGTCGTTGACTCCTCGAAGTACGTCAGCGAGTTCCGGCTTGAGGACTACCCGGTCTCCGCCGACGACATCCTGCACACCGGCCGCGCCGCCTTCGACGCCGCCCTCAACACCGTCAACGTCGGCAAGTTCAACCTCTGCACCGGCGCGATCGGCATCTGCGAACACGCGATGTACGAGGCCGTCACCCATGCGCAGAACCGCATTCTCTACGGCCGCCCCGTCACCGCCTTCCCGCACGTGCGCCGCGAACTGACCGACGCCTATGTCCGCCTCGTCGGCATGAAGCTGTTCAGCGACCGCGCGGTCGACTACTTCCGCTCCGCGGGCCCCGACGACCGCCGCTACCTGCTCTTCAACCCGATGACGAAGATGAAGGTGACCACCGAGGGTGAGAAGGTCATCGACCTCATGTGGGACGTGATCGCCGCCAAGGGCTTCGAGAAGGACACCTACTTCGCCCAGGCCGCCACCGAGATCCGCGGCCTGCCGAAGCTGGAGGGCACGGTCCACGTCAACCTCGCCCTGATCCTCAAGTTCATGGGCAACCACCTCCTGAACCCGGCCGAGTACGAGGCGGTACCGACCCGCCTCGACGCGGCCGATGACGCGTTCCTCTTCCAGCAGGGCCCGGCCCGCGGTCTGGGCGCCGTACGCTTCCACGACTGGCGTACCGCCTACGACGCCTTCGCCGGGGTGCCGAACGTCGCCCGCTTCCGCGAACAGGCCGACGCCCTCTGCGAGTTCGTCACCACCGCCGCCCCTGACGAGGCGCAGAGCCGTGACCTCGATCTGCTGCTCGCCGTCGGCCAGCTCTTCGCACTGGTCGTCCACGGCCAGCTGATCCTGGAGCAGGCGCAGCTGACCGGCCTGGACGCGGACGTGCTCGACGAACTCTTCGCCGTCCTCGTCCGCGACTTCTCCGCGCACGCCGTCGAACTGCACGGCAAGGACTCCGCCACCGAGAAGCAGCAGAGCTGGGCACTGGGCGCGGTCCGCCGCCCGGTCATCGACGACGACCGCTCGAAGCGTGTCTGGCAGCGCGTGGAGGCCCTGTCCGGGGCGTACGAGATGGCCCCGTAACCACGCCACAACGCCGCGCCCGCACCCCGGTGCGGGCCGGCACGGCAGGCTCAGCCACGTCCCCGCAGGACGGCTGAGCCTGCCGCGCCGGCCACCCTTTAGGATCGGCAGTCTGGATCAGTGCGCGCGGCGGGTGAAGAGGCCCGGGAGAGGAATACCGGTCACGATGACGATCCTCCCCGACCCCGCTGCCTCGCAGGCTCTGCTCATCGGCGTCCATGGCTACGAGAGCCTGCCGGCCTTGCCTGCCGTCGAGCGCAATCTGGCCGGGCTCACCCGGGCGTTCACCGACCGGGACTTATGGGGACTGCCGCCCTCGCACTGCACCGCACTGTCCCAGCCGTCGAGCGCCCAGGACGTGCTGGACACCCTCAACCGCGTCGCCCTCCGCGCCACCGACACCTTGGTCGTCTACTACGCCGGGCATGGGCTCATCGACCCGTACAGCGAAGAGCTGTACCTGGCGCTGCCCGGCTCGGATCAGGAGCGGCTCTACAGCGCGTTGCCCTTCGACTGGGTGCGCCGGGCGGTCCTGGACCCGCGGATCGGCGCCCGGCACAAGGTGGTGATTCTGGACTGCTGTTACAGCGGGCGGGCCCTGGTGGGCGGTATGAGCGGCAGCCCCCAGGCCCAGGTGGCCGACCACGCGCTGATCGACGGCACGTCCCTGATGGCGGCCTCCGCGAAGACACGGAAGGCACTGTCCCCGCCGGGCGAGGAATACACCGCGTTCACCGGCGAATTGATCACCGCGCTGACCGAGGGGATCACCGACGGCCCGCCGCTGCTGGACATGCAGACCCTGTACCGGCACCTCTACACCGCGCTCGCGGCCAAGGCCAGACCGCTGCCCCAGCAGCGCAACCGCAACACCGGCGGACTGATCGCGCTGGCCCGGAACCTGGCCCATCCCGACAACCGACCGCAGCCGCCGTCCGAGCCGTCGCCGCCGCCTGCTCCGCCTGTTCCCGCGCCGAATTCTCCACCTGCTCCTGAGCCGGCTTCCGCGCCCGATACCCGGGCCGTTCCAGAGCCCGTACCTGAGCCTGTACCTGAGCCCGAACCCGCGCCCGTACCCGAGCCCGCTCCGGAACCGCAGCAGCCGGCCGCCGAACCGGCCTCGGAACCGCAGGGGCCGGCCTCCGAACCCGCCCCCTCCCCGGACCACACCCCGGACGCCCCCGTCCGGACCAGGGTCATCGCGGTGGTGTCGGCGGCACTCCTGGTCGCGGGCGTCTCCACGACCGTCGCCCTGCTGAACGGTTCCCAGAGCGGATCCGACGGCAAGGCCGAGGGCAGCGTCACCAAAGCCGCGTACAACGCCGCCGTCGGTCACGTCCTCAAGCAAGGGGGCAGGAAGGGCGGCACGCTGAAGTTCGGCAGCGCCGACGATGCCGACTCCTGGGACCCGCAGCGCACTTACTCGCCGCACGTAGCGAACTTCGCCCGCTACTACACACGTCAACTGGTGACCTATGACCCGAAAGCGAAGGGCGCCGAACTCACACCGGATCTGGCAACGACCAGAGCCAAGGTCACCGATCACCACCGGACCTACACCTACACCCTGCGCAAAGGGCTCACCTGGGAGGACGGGTCGCCCCTCACCTCCGAGGACATCAAGTACGGCATCGAGCGGCTCTGGGCACGGGGCGTGATCACCGGTGGGCCGAGCTACCTGCGGCAGGCTCTCGACCCGGACGGCACCTATCGGGGCCCGTACAAGGACACCTCGGCGAAGGGTCTGTCGGCGATCACCACACCCGATCCGCAGACCATCGTCTTCAAACTGCCCCGGCCCGACAGCGACTTCGAGCAGATGCTGGCCATGGTGGCCGCCTCGCCCGTGAAGAAGAGCGAGGACACCAAGGCCGAATACGGTCTCCGGCCGTTCTCCAGCGGCCCGTACAAGTTCCGCTCGTACGAGCCCGGCAAATCGCTGGAGCTGGTGCGCAACTCCCGCTGGAAGCCGTCATCCGACCCGATCCGTGAGGCCCGCCCGGACAGGATTACGGTATCCGTCGACCATCGGGACGCCGTGGACACCCGCCTGCTCAAGGGAGATTTCGACCTGGCGCTGAGCACCACGGGGCTGGGCCCGCAGGCCAGAGCCAGGGCGCTGGCGGACAGCGAACTCCATAAGAACCTGGACACCCCGCGGTCCGGCTTGGTCCGCTACGCGGGGTTTCCGCAGTCGGTCAAGCCGATGGAGAACGAGCACTGCCGCAAGGCGGTCGTTTACGCCGCCGATCACCGGAGTCTGCAGACCGCGCTCGGCGGCACCCTCGCGGGTGGTGACCTCGCGCCGAATCTGCTCCCGCCCGGCATCAGGGGCGCCGACCCCGCCTTCGATCCGTATGGCGTGCTCAAGAACGGTGGACGGCCGAACGTGACCCAGGCCAGGAAGGAGCTGGAGGAGTGCGGGCGGCCCGCCGGTTTCTCGACCAAGATCGCAGTGGGCAACGACCGGCCGACGGAGGTCAACGCCGCCGAATCGCTGCGGAGTGCGCTGGCCAAGATCGGCGTCGAGGCGAAGGTCGAGCAGTTCGACGGGGCACGCTCGCCCGACATTGCCGGGGCGCCGTCCGAGGTGAAGAAGCGGGGCTACGGCATCGTCCTCGCGAGCTGGAAGGCCGACTTCCCGTCCGGACGGAATTTCTGGCAATGGCTCGTCGACAGCCGGCAGCGCCCTGCGTGGGGCAACTCCAACGTGGCCGAGATCGACTCCCCGGCCCTCGACACACTCCTCTACAAGGCCGCCGTCGAACCCGACCCGGGCAAGGCCGCTGAGGCCGGCGAGGAGATCACTCACCGGGTCGCCGACGGGGCCTACTACCTGCCGTTCGTTTACGAAAAGTACGTCAGCTGGCGCGGTCCGCGGCTGACCGATGTTCACGTTTCGGATGCCTACGGCGGGTACGACTACGTGCAGCTGGGCGTCGACGGAGCCTGATATCGCGGGCTTCACGGGCAAGTCACCCACTTGTCACTTTTCGGGCATATCGGACACCTCGGGTGGTGCGGCTGAGCGCAACCATTAAGATCCGGACAGGCTCAGTCCGCACCACGACTGGAAGAGATGTGCTCCTTCTCCGTTCCCCGTATTTCCCGGGGCCGGTACGTATGACGTCGTTCGCACTTGCGGCGACGGGCATCGTGGCGCTGTTGGGCGGCTGCGCGGGGGCCGGGGAGCCGCTGAGCGCGGGCCACACCCCGGCCGCCTCCGCCCCGGTCCGGCTGTGGCCGGATCGCAAGCCGGCACCGCTCGAAGAGCCGGGGACGGGCGAGAACCTGCCCGCCGCCGTTCCCGGGGTGCCCCGGGTGCCGTCCGGGGACATCCGCAAGGCGCCGCTGCTCACCGTCGTCAAGGGACAGGTGGCCGCGGGCGACGTCTTCGACGGCGCGCCGCAGTTCGACGGCGCCACCACGAGGAAGATCGACGCCTGTGCCGACGAACGGGCGCGCTGTCCGGTGCTGAAACCGCAATACCAGGATCTGACCGGGGACGGTAAGGCCGAATTGATCGTGGGCATCGAGACGGCGGACGATTCCCTGACACTGTGGGTCTTCATGCTGC